>NZ_JBQFTW010000002.1:0-448465 GCF_056538865.1 Ruegeria sp. BE3
CCAACGCAAAGTGTCGCGGGATGGAGCAGCCCGGTAGCTCGTCAGGCTCATAACCTGAAGGTCGTAGGTTCAAATCCTACTCCCGCAACCATTTGGGTCGAACGGAGCTGATGCATATGGCCCAATGCGATCAGCGGAACACTTCGCGGCGAACGGCTAATTGGAACCCTCAGCAATATCCGGCAGCTAACCTGTCAGTATGGCGATAGATCGGCGTGCGTTAAAGCGCCGACCCGGTCTCGCAGATCGGTGTTTGACCTCTTGGACTTTTGGACTGGTTTCCCTCTTTAGGCAATGTCTTACCGAAGAGGATAGAGGCCTCGTGCGATCTGAACGTTGGGAGCTCCCACGATGCCGTAGGCTGCCGGGATACCCTTGAAGAGATCACTATTCAGGAAAGCTTCCATCGAGGCTTGGTCTTTCCAGATATAGCCATTATGCTTTACGTCTTACACAGCAGGTTGAAGTTATGATGTGAATGATCCTTTCCGACTGTGACTGGAAGAAGCACAAGAAACGTCACGGATATGCGGCGCAGAATTCACTGGTTGCTGACATACCACCCCATGCCTAAATCCGACAGATGCCTTTGAACCCGCCCAGGGTAATCAGATACGATTGCATCCACGCGCAGGTCGATCATCCTGCTTATTTCTTCGTGCTCATTGACGGTCCAAACGGCGACACATAGGCTTAGCTCTTTTGCGAGGGCCACGTTTTCTGCTGTCACATCCGCATAGTATGGGCACCAAAGCGAACCACCGGCTTGCTTGACCAGAAGTGGGATTTCGTCGCAGCGACCGCGAAAGTCTGGGCAAACCGCTTTCGAGGAATCCTCGCCTACATCGTCCTCGTTTTCCGGAAGCTGCGTAAGGTAAGAAGACGGCATATCCGGAGCCTGTCGCTGGCATTCCTCTAAAAGGTTCCAGTCAAAACTGTGCAAAACCGCGCGCGAAGATAGACCTTTGGCGCGAACTTCCTGAAGAACTCGCCCAACAAAGCTCTCTCGATAATGCGCATCGTGAGCCAGGTCAGGATCCGACTTCAGTTCGAGCATCAGATACGCATCGCCGTATTTTGGTTCGGTTACCAACTCGAGCAAGTCTATCAGCCTTGGGACACGAACGCCGTCCAGTTGCGCCTGATCCGGGAAGCGTCGGCCATAGGCAGAGTGTCCGTCTAACCGTCCAATATCGAATTGCTGGATCTGCTCGAAAGTCAGAGAAGAGACTTTTGGCTCTTCTCCGGAAAGAAACAGGCCATTGGTGTCGCGAAAGTTAGATGCGTGCAGACGATGGTTGTGGGTTATGACCGGAACGTCATCGGCCGTCAGGACAACATCAAATTCAAGAAGCGGTACGCCGATGGACAGTGAGAAATCAAAGCCAATCATGCTGTTTTCAGGTAAAACGCCCCTCGCACCCCGATGGCCCACAACACGGATTAGGTTGTTACCGCCACGAAATGCTTCGACCTGCGGAAACCCCATTAGCTTTCCAGCCTTTCCCCGGTTGAATGGTCAAACAGATGCATGTGTTCGGAGGCGACCGAAAACCGCATATTCGGATGTCGGCCCTCGATCGGATGGACGCCCGGAAGGCTTATTGTGATCGCTCCGCCAATCCCCGCGAGTTGGCCGTGCAACAGAGTGTTTGCGCCCAATGGTTCTGCCATCTGAATTGCCGCTTCCAGCGGGCCGTTGTCGGCCAACAGCAGATGCTCTGGGCGGATCCCCAGTTTTAGCTCGGTATCCGGTCCTGCAGACGGACCGACCTCTATTTCACCGATCTTGATTGCCCCGTTTTCACGTCGGGCATCTAACACATTCATCGCAGGGCTGCCAATGAACTGCGCTGCAAACAGGGTTCTCGGCGTTTCGTAAACCTCGAGCGGAGTTCCAATCTGCTCTGCGATACCGCCGTTCATGACGATCATCCTGTCTGCCATCGTCATCGCTTCGACCTGATCATGGGTTACGTAAAGCGAAGTGATGCCCAACTTCTCCTGAAGTTCACGAATTTCCAGACGCATCTGAACACGCAGTTTAGCGTCCAGGTTCGACAGCGGTTCATCAAACAAGAAGACAGCGGGCTCGCGAACAATTGCCCTACCCATCGCCACCCTCTGACGTTGGCCGCCGGAAAGTTGTCTTGGTTTGCGATCCAATAAGGGTTCCAGTTGCAACAGTTTGGCGGCCTCAGTCACCTTCTGGTCGATCTGGTTCTTTGGAAGGCCGGCGATCTTAAGGCCGTAGCCCATATTCTGTCGCACAGACATATGTGGATAGAGTGCATAGTTCTGGAACACCATCGCGATGTCACGATCCATCGGCTCCTTGTCGTTGGCTCGTTCATCCCCAATTCGGATTTCACCCGCAGTCACGGTTTCAAGCCCCGCAACCATCCGCAACAGCGTGGACTTGCCGCAGCCCGAGGGGCCAACGATCACGATGAACTCACCATCCGCAATATCGATATCGATGCCATGGATGACGTCCGTCGGGCCAAAGCTCTTTTTGACGTTCTCTAGGGTTACTGTTGCCATTTCTTACTTCTCGCTATCGACAAGGCCGCGGACAAAGAGCTTTTGCATCGAAACCACCACGATGACCGGTGGGATCATCGCCAGAATGGATGTGGCCATGATGACCGGCCATTCGGCCACATCATCGCCGGAAGGGAACATCTGTTTGATACCCATCACGATGGTATTCATTTCGGGGTCGGTGGTAATCAAAAGCGGCCAGAGATATTGGTTCCATCCATAGATGAAAAGGATCACGAACAGCGCCGCGATGTTGGTCCGGCTCATGGGCACAACAATATCAATGAAGAACCGCATCGGGCGGGCACCATCGACTCGAGCCGCTTCGGCCAGTTCGTCCGGGATCGTTAGAAAGAACTGCCGGAACAGGAACGTTGCCGTGGCCGACGCAATTAGAGGGAAGATCAAACCATAATAACTGTTGAGCATACCGAACCCAGCGACAACTTCGAACGTCGGAACGATACGGACCTCAACCGGCAACATGAGCGTTAGGAAGATCAGCCAAAAGAACGTCGTCCGTCCGGGAAAGCGGAAATAGACAATCGCAAAGGCTGATAGCAGTGAAATGACGATCTTGCCCACCGCAATCCCGATGGCCATCACCAAACTGTTGAACAGCATCGTTGCAACCGGGACATTCACGCCGGAAAACAACGCGGCCTTGTAGTTTTCCCAGAACTGATCACCCGGTACCAACGGCATGGGCGGCGTAACGATTTCCGGCTGGGTTACGGTCGAAGCGACAAAGGCCAGCCAGATCGGGAAAAAGATGATCAGCACTCCGAGGATCATCATGGCATGGGTCAACCAGATCCCCATACCGCGTTTTTCGACCATTCCGTGTTGTTGGGCTGCCATCAGTAGTGCACCCTTTTTTCCACGTATTTGAATTGGATGACGGTTAGCAAGCCGACCACGATTAGCAGAATGACCGACTGTGCCGAGGACGACCCAAGATCCTGTCCTACGAACCCATCTGAGAAAACTTTGTAGACCAGAATGGTTGTCGCCTGCTGCGGCCCTCCCCCGGTGATAGTGTGGATTACGCCGAAGGTTTCAAAGAAAGCATAGACCACATTTACCACCAGCAGGAAAAACGCCGTTGGAGACAGCAACGGCAACACGATCGTAAAGAACCGGCGCCAGAATCGCGCTCCGTCTATCGCGGCAGCCTCGATCACCGACCTTGGGACCGATTGCAACGCCGCAAAGAAGAACAGGAAGTTATAGCTGATGCGCCCCCAGGCCGAGGCTACAACCACCAGTCCCATGGCCTCGGTGCCATTCAGGACGTGGTTCCAGTCATAGCCGAGTTGGCCGAGGTACCACGACACGACACCAACGCGCGTGTTGAACATGAACAGCCACAGCACACCTGCCACGGCGGGGGCAACGGCGTAGGGCCAGATCAGTAATGTCCGATAAACGCCCGACCCCTTGATCAGGCGATCCGCAATGACCGCCAGAAACAAAGCCGGTATCATTGAGCACAGCGTTACGAGCGTTGAAAACACTGCTGTTGTCACAAACGATGCGCGGTAAAACTTATCGCTCAGCAGGAACTCAAAGTTGCCGAGCCCCACGAATTGGGACGACAGCCCAAAAGGGTCAGGTATGAACAGAGATTGCCAAACAGCCTGCCCAGCCGGATAGAAAAAGAAAACAGCGGAAATGATGACCTGAGGGGCGATCAGCGCCAATGGCAAAAGCCAGCCGCGGAAGGTGACGCGTTTTTCCATCCTGATAATCCACTGAAGAAAGAAAATGCGGGCCTTTAGTAGGCCCGCATCAAATTAACACTTATTGATTGGCGGATTCGAACCGGCGCAGCAGTGCATCACCGCGCTCTTTTGCGCTGTCCATCGCTTCCTGAGCGGTTTTTTCACCGGACCAGACGGCCTCAAGCTCTTCGTCGATGATGCCGCGGATCTGGTCGAACGATCCCAGACGCAGACCTTTCGAGTTTGCGGTTGGTTCTTTCGCAGTCATCTGGATCACTGCGATATCCGTACCGGGGTTTTGCTCATAGAAACCTGCAGCGCGCGTAACATCGCCTGCGTCCGCCGTGATTGGAAGATAGCCAGTGTTCTGGTGCCACGAAGCCTGCACGCCTGACGACGACAGGAAGCTGAGGAATTCACCCACGCCCTTGTATGCTTCGGGCTCGTGACCTTCCATCACCCAAAGCGAAGCGCCACCGATAATGGTGTTCTGCGGCTCACTCACCAAGGCTTCCCAATAGGGCAGCGGGCGCACGTCGAACTTGAACTCAGCCTCGGAGCTGATACCGGCGTAACCGGCTGAGCTTTCCGTAAACAACGCGCATTCTCCAGCCCGGAAGTTTGCACCACCTTCGTTTCTACGCCCGGTGTAGATGAACTTGCCATCCTTGGCCCAGTCACCCATTGCCGTCAGATGAGCGACCTGCGCAGGACCGTTCAGCATCAGTTCAGTGTCCAGACCGGCAAAACCGTTGTCCTGCGATGCGAACGGAACGTCGTGATAGGCCGACAGGTTCTCGAGGTGAATCCAGCTCTGCCATGCGGTCACCAGCGGGCAGTCCTCGCCGCCGGCCTTCAGCTGCTCTAATACATCACCAACCTTTTCCCAGGTCGACAAATCCGTGTCCGGATCAACGCCCGCCGCTTCGAAGGCATCGCGATTGACCCACAGAACAGGCGTGGACGAGTTGAAAGGCAGAGACAGCATCTGACCGTCTGTGGTCGTATAGTATCCTTTGACAGCCCCGATATATGCATCCGGATCAAAGGATGCGCCGCTTTCTGCCATCACTTCATAAACGGGTTTGATCGCACCCTCAGCCGACATCATCGTTGCCGTGCCCACCTCGAAGACCATCAAAATGTGGGGCTGCTCACCGGCACGGAAAGCCGCAATACCTGCGTTCAGAGTTTCCGAGTAGTTACCCTTGTGGCTTTCGACCACGACGAACTCGTCCTGGCTGGCGTTGAACTCTTCAACCTGCGCTTTAACAAGCTCACCCAGTCGGCCGGTGAAGGCGTGCCAGAACTGAACTTCAGTTTGCGCCATCGCCGCCACGGGGGACAACGCAGTAGTTACGGCGAGAGCGCCGAGAAATTGCTTATTCATGATTCCTCCCATGCATCAGTGTTGATGCTTCGTTGAATACCGACCGCAACGCGTAATCGGCACACATGACGATTTCACGACGTTAACGTCACAATTTTATAATTCAAGCATTTAATTTTTGAGAAAAACATAACATCACGTTATAAACTTGCAAAGCAAACAACGAACCAGGTTCAAAGCATGAGTCAAACTTTGAGGATCCGCCAATTGGAAGCGCTCATGGCAGTTTCTACAAATGGGTCGGTCACTGCTGCAGCTACGGATCTTGGGATAAGCCAGCCTGCGGTCAGCAGACTGCTTTCTGATCTGGAAAAATCGCTTGGCTTTCAACTTTTCGATCGCCGTGAAGGTCGCTTAGTGCCTTCGCAGGAAGTGCGTTATCTGCAACCCAGCGTAGAGCGTGTTTTGGAATTGATGAAGCAGATCTCGGATGTCAGTCAGGACATAACGCAACGCAAAGCGGGACACATCCGCATCGCATGTTTGCCTGGGTTCGCCACCAGTCACCTTCCTAACGTCATCGCCACGTTTTTAGAAGATCGGCCAGGTGTAACTATGACGATCGAGCCTGACAGACCGGAACGCATTCTCGAGTGGATGATCGGTGAGCAATATGATTTCGGAATCACAGACAGCTTTAACGGGCATCCGGCCGTCGAAAGCAGAGACATCGATGTCCGTACGGTTTGCGTGTTTCCTACCGGACATGAACTGGAAAAACTCTCCGAGGTGACACCTACGGATCTTGCAAATGCCAAGATTATTCACACACGGCGCGACAGCGTTTTTTTTGGACAACTTTCAAAAGCGTTTCAAAACGCCAGCGTCAAACTGAATTCCCACATCGAAGTCAGGCAGTTCACGGCGGCTTGTGAATTGGCGGTAAAAGGTGTCGGGGTTTCCGTGGTGAGCGAGCTGGACGCCGTTCAATATGCAGACAACGGATTGAGCTACCGACCGTTCAAACCGCTCCTGTCACATACACTTTCCCTTGTGCGCCCGATTTTGAAGCAACCATCACTGGTGACGCTTGAGTTTATCGAGCAGTTTCGAGAGAGCCTGGCACCGTTCAAGGCGGATAAACTCCGTCATTGATTGCAGGGTTGCAAACGCTAATATTAGCCGCCAGCAAGCCGCTCGTTTTCTATCATAATAGATAAAACCAAATCTTGAGCGTTTGGAAAAGCCACCAAGATCGACCTCGCCTAACAGCCAAAAGCGGCGAAAAACCGAGTGGTTATGCAGTTGAGCTTGGATGATCTAGCTCCTAACCCTAGGCTACTCTAGTGCCCGCTTTGTCCACTCCTTGCACTTTACCCGACAAACTCTCGTTGCGTGTGGCACGAATGGCTGGTTTTCACGCCGCGTCGCCGAGCCAACTATGATGCGCATACAGCAAAAACTGTGTTACTTGCGCGCGCAGCGAAAAAAGTGAACTCACAGGTTGGGCTCGCTGCCATCATTCTCTGCGGTGTACTCCGACTGGAAGTAAGAGCCCAAATGGATGATGCTGCGACCGGCGCGAATGTCTGCTTTGATCATACGCTGGTGTTTCAGGTATTTGTTAGATTTCCTGCCATAGGTCGTTTTCCTGCCTGCATTGCCGAATTTTCAAGTTAACCTCGTTGGAGACCATCCAGTGAGAAAAACGAATGCCACCAATAGACCTGATTGCCCTACGCCATGAATTTCACAGAATGCCCGAACTCGGGTTTGCTGAAGAAAGCACGAAAGCACGGGTTGCAGGCATCCTAGAAGATCTCGGAATCGAGACCCATGTCGGCGCGGGTGTTGTTGGTGTCCTGAAACGTGGGACAGGCAATCGCGCCATCGGTATAAGAGCTGACATGGACGCACTGCCGATACATGAGGCAAGCAGCCATGACTATGTCTCACAGACGGCTGGTGTGATGCATGCGTGTGGGCATGACGGCCATATGACCATTCTCTTGGGCGCGGCGGCAGCCCTTGCTGAAGAGCCCGATTTCGATGGCACGGTGCTGTTCATTTTCCAACCTAACGAAGAGCACGGATTAGGCGCGCAAGCCATGATCGCCGAGGGTGTGTTGGAGCGTTTTCCAGTTGAGGAAGTCTATGCCATTCACAATCTTCCTGCCGCGCCGGTGGGGCAGATTTCAACGCGGCCCGGTCAGATCTGTTCGAGCGAAAGCCTGTTTGAGATACTGATCGAAGGACAAGGAGGTCACGCCTCCATGCCGCAGGTTGGGCGGGATGCGATTACGATCGGGGCAGAGATTGTGCAGGCCTTGCAAACTATCGTCTCGCGAAAGCTTGCTCCGGGCGCGGGTGTTGTCGTTTCGGTGACGGAATTCCTGACCGATGGTCAGCGCAATGTCCTACCTGGTGTCGCAACCCTCAAGGGGGATGTGCGCGCACGGATGCCCGAAGATCGCGAGGAGGTCGCGCGCCTTATGCGCCAGCTTGTGGACGGTATCGGAGCCGCCCACGGCGTAGAAGTATCTATGACATTCAACACAGAATTCATCGAGACGATCAATGCCCCGGAACAAACTCGCGCAGTCGTAGACGCGGCTCTCGCCTTGGGGCTGGAGACTGAAGGCAATCGCGAACCTATGAGTTTCTCGGAGGATTTCGCACATTTCTCGGCTGCTGTTCCAGGGTGCTTCTTGCTGCTCGGCAACGGGCAAGAGGGGCCGTGTGGCCAGCCCCTCCATTCGGACGATTATGATTTCAACGATGATCTGTTGCCAATTGGGGTCGCGTTTTGGGCGCAACTGGTGCGTGACCGCCTGCCGGTAGCCGGAAACGGATGCGATTAACCATGTTCGATTCCCGTATGAATACGCTTCGCGTTGAAATGGGCAAAAAAGGTCTTGATGTCGCTTTCATCACCGATGACGACAATGTCTATTACCTGACAGGGTACTACGACTATTTGCATATGGAATTTGGCCGCCCGACCATACTGGTGGTGCCGCGCGACGGCTCCAGCCTGTTGATCACACCCACGATTGACCTCAACACGGCTCAATCTGCGGCGCGTGTAGACAGGATTGCGGCCTGGAATGACGGAATGGGGGCGGAATGGCGCGCTGAATTGCCTGCCGCCGTCAAAGGTGCCAGGCGAATTGGAATAGAGTGCAATCACATGCCAGCCCTTGTGCGCGCATATGTTGATGAACTGGTTGGTGCGCAAAATCTCACCTCGATCACACCGATCCTGTCCGAGATGCGGATGATCAAATCCGACCGAGAACTACTGCTTGCCCGCCATGCAGGTCAGGTCGCAAACGCCATGATGAACGCCGGTCGCGCTGCCATCGGGGATGGTGTGCCGGAATACGAAGTAGCCCTTGCCACATCGCAAGCAGGAACGCGCAAAGCGGCAGAACTTCTGAGCGCCTATTACGATGACGCCGATATGTCACCGAATACGCACTTCCTGCAAATCATGGCTTCAGGTGAGGCAATCACAAAGACCCATCACCGCGCCACCACACGTATCATGCGGCGCGGCGAGCCGGTGTTCCTCTGTTTCTGCGGCATGACCAATTTTCACCGCTTCAAGCTGGGCTTTGACCGAACCTTTTGGATTGGCGAGATTAATGACCCGTCTCAGGCCGCGGTCTATGAGGTCGCACTGGCCAGTCAGCAAGCTGCGCTTAATGCGTTGCGCCCCGGTGTGACAGCAGAAAGCGTTCACGCTGCATATGCAGAAGTTATTCAAGGTGCAGGATACGAGTATCCTTTTCGTTGTGGCCGTGCGACAGGTTTCAGTTTTCTGGAAGCTCCACAATTGGTCACCGGCGACACAACAATACTCCAACCAGGCATGGTTTTTGCAGTGGATGGATCTGTGTCAGTAGATACCTTCCGTGCCCAGATCGGTGACAGCTTTATCATAACGCAAGACGGCCATGAGCCAGTGACCAATCATCCAAAGACAATTGATCAACTCATCTTGTGATCTGTCTTGAATAGCCAGCCCAATTTTAGTGACGCTTCTCTTTGATCGAAAGTGGCTATTGGTTCTGATGCGGCGAAAGTTTACTTTGTCCACTAAGCCGTTATTGGCGCCTTTTTTGGGGAGCCTGTTCCGCCAACTTTGATGTAGGCAGGGCAGGGATGTGATGTCCGCGAAGCCGAAGTTTAGTGATGAAATACGGGTGTCGCAATGCGACGCAGACTTGCGCCAACGCATTGCAGCGGACTCATTTGTAGAACATAATGTTGTGTCTGCCGAAGTTCTCCAAATTGATGTGAATCAGACGGTTCCTGAACTGTCGTACTTCGCAGAGGCAGACTAAGCTTCCAGAAAGGAGCGGGCCTCGAAAGCTACCATTCAAATGAGTAACTCCAATGCCCGCTTCGTCCCGCATAGCAGAAATTTAGTGACGAGTTGTGTATGTTGGGTTCGCGCCTATATCTGACATTTCAATTGCGTTCCGCAACCAGCGTCGCAGAACCGCCCGTAGTACCAACGCTGCGGGCGTTCTGATTTGTACCAAGAGCCAATAAACACTAACCAATTATGTGGTGATGTTTGTCTAAGATTCTGGTTCGGAACGATTGATCATAAAGACCAGTCAATCCCCTAAGACACCAGTTTGAATCCGCAATCTTACCCCTGAACGACCGATTGCCGCTGCACACCTAACCCTTCAATACCCAGCTCCATCTGGTCGTTGGGTTTGAGATAAACCTGCGGATTCTGACCCATGCCAACACCCGGAGGGGTCCCGGTCGAGATTACGTCTCCCGGTTGCAACGACATGAATTGTGACAAGTGAGAAACCACTGTCGCCACACTAAAGTGCATGGTTCTGGTCGATCCATCCTGATAACGCCGACCATTCACGTCCAAATACATAGACAAATTCTGAGGATCCGGAACCTCATCCCGTGTCACCAGCCAGGGGCCGATTGGGCCGAATGTGTCTGCGGATTTGCCTTTGACCCACTGGCCAGAGCGATGCAGCTGAAAGTCGCGCTCCGACAAATCGTTCACCACACAATAACCGGCCACGTGATCCAGTGCCTCGGCCTCGGATACGTATTTGGTGGGCTTTCCGATCACCACACCCAGTTCGACCTCCCAATCCGTTTTGACCGAACCACGCGGGATTTCTACCGTATCGTAGGGCCCCATAATGGCAGAGGTGGCTTTGAAAAAGATCACTGGTTCTGCGGGCAATTCCATTCCGCTTTCGGCGGCGTGATCTGCATAGTTCAGCCCGATGCAGATGAACTTGCCAACGTGCCCCACGCAGGCACCGATGCGCGGATTGCCTTCGACAATCGGCAACGAGGACGGGTCGAGTGCGCGGAGACGTGCTATACCTTCATCGCCCAAGACATCGCCGGCTATATCGTCCACAACGCCCGTAAGATCACGGATAGCGCCGTTGTTGTCCAGAACTCCGGGTTTCTCTGCGCCGACCGGCCCATAGCGTAAAAGCTTCATGTCTCGCTCCTCTATTGATCAGGTGGTCCAGCCGCCATCGATGGCAAAGGGCTGGCCTGTGGTGTAGGCGCTGGCGTCGCTTGCAAGATACAACGCAAGTTCCGCCACTTCCTCGGCCGTACCGATCCGCCCCATAGGTTGACGTGCGATAAAGTCAGTCATTGCCTTGTTGTAGTCACCCGTCGCACGCAGGCGGTCATGTAGGCTCGGACTGTCGACTGTTCCCGGGCAGATCGCGTTGCAACGGATGCCTTGAGTCACGAAATCGGCTGCAACCGATTTGGTCAGGCCGATCACTGCCGCCTTGGACGCGCAATAGGCAAATCGGTTCGGAACGCCGGTCAAAGATGACGCAACTGATGACATGTTGATGATGGAACCGCCTCCGTTCTCGATCATCGCAGGCAGTATCAGGCGGATGAGCCGGTACATCGCCTTTACATTCAGGTCGAAGCTGAAATCCCAGTCTTTGTCGGAGCATTCCAGAATCGATCCGGCCGCGACGAAACCAGCGCAGTTAAAGAGCACGTCCAAAGGTGGCAGAGCTGACGTCGCGGCTTGAACTGCATCGGCATCCGTCACATCCAGTTTCAGGGTCTCAATCCCGTTGATGAGCGCCAACTCAGCCAGCGAAGCGTCATTGATATCACTGGCAATTACGCGCGCGCCCTCAGCAGCAAAAAGCTCGGCCGAAGCGCGCCCGATCCCCTGACCGGCGGCTGTTATCAGGACGGTCTTACCGGGCAGGCGGTTGGAAGGGGAATGGGAAGCCATCGTCTCTCTCACACTTGTTCTGGTAGCAGTTCAGTGGGGATATCCTGATAGCAGACAGGCCTCAGGAAGCGCCGGATCGACAGGGTCCCGACCGAGGTTGCGCCAAAATTCGTCGATGCCGGATAGGGGCCGCCATGCACCATGCTATCGCAAACCTCGACGCCGGTTGGGAAGCTGTTGGCCAGAAGACGGCCGGCCTTGCGCTCCAGCAACGGCAGCAAGGCTTGTGCAGCCGGCTTGTCACCTTCATCCAGATGCAGCGTGCAGGTTAACTGGCCTTCAATGGCCCGTGCGATTTGTTGCATCTGCTCTGTGTCGCGTGCACGTACGACGATGCCGAGCGGACCAAACACCTCTTCCTGAAGTTTGTGGTCGGCCAGCCAGTCGTCTCCGGAAACGGTGAACAGATAGGGGGCCGCATCACGCGTCGCACAGCCTGTTCCCATGATTTGCGTCACACCGGTGCCTGAAGCCACGCGCGCCACACCGTCACGATAGGCACTCGCGATCCCATCGGTCAGCATGGTCTGCTCCGCTACTGCAGACAATCCCACTTCAGCGGCTGCTTGGAACACATCCGTGTCCGGCCCGTCGATGATGACCGCTATGCCCGGATTGGTGCAGAACTGGCCCACGCCCATGGTCAGCGAGCCGGACCAGCCTGTACCGATCTCGGCTCCGCGTGCCGATGCGGCCTGCGGCAGGATAAACATCGGGTTGACCGAGCCCAGCTCGCCAAAGAATGGAATGGGTTCGTCGCGTTGTGCGCACAGGTCAAACAAGGCGCGGCCGGCGCGCAGCGAACCGGTAAACCCAACGGCTCGGATCATGGGGTGATTTGCTAAGGCTGTGCCGACCTCTATCCCGTCGCTTTGGATTAATGAAAACACGCCGGGATGGGTGTGCGTGGATTTAATCGCAGCATCGATGGCCTGTGCCACGATTTCGCCGGTGCCGGGATGCGCTGGATGGCCCTTGACCACCACCGGACAGCCGGCAGCCAGCGCCGCAGCAGTGTCCCCGCCCGCGACCGAGAAAGCCAACGGGAAATTCGAGGCCCCAAATACCGCCACTGGCCCCAGCGGGCGCTGGATCATATGCAAATCCGGGCGTGGCAACGGCGCGCGGTCGGGCAGGGCAGGGTCTCGGCGCAGGTCCAGGTAATCACCGTTCTCAATGTGATCGGCGAACAGGCGCAGCTGGCCAACGGTGCGGCCACGTTCACCCTGCAAGCGCGCCTCGGGCAGGCCGGTTTCCTGGGTTCCGATCTGGGTTATCGCATCGCCACGCGTATCAATCTCATCGGCGATCTTACGCAGCAGCGCTGCGCGCTCGGCGCGGGTGGACCAGCCGAAGCTAGCGAAGGCTTCTTCTGCCGCCTCAACAGCAGCATCCACCTGCGCGGGTGTACCCACAGGAAAGGTATGACTTGGGCCATGTGCGGGCTCCGAGGTAAAACTCGCGTCCGAGCCAACCCATTCGCCAGCAATCAGGTGTTTTCCGTTCAGCATGTTCATAGCTTTCTTACAGCAGGCCGCGTTGGGCGAGGTTGCGCATCAGGTGTGAAACTCCGAACGTCCATTCCGGACACTCGGTCGACAGGCGCACGGTGTTGGTCAGCGCACCCAGCTTGTCGTTTGAAATCGTGACGATATCACCCAGCTTATGAGTGAACCCGCCCCCCGGAGTATCGCGATCTTGTGTCGGAGCAAAGAGCGTTCCGAGAAACAGCATGAACCCGTCCGGGTATTGGTGATGTCTTCCGATCGTTTGCTGCACCAGATCTGCCGGATCGCGGCTGATCTGGGACATTGAGGAACTACCGTTCAGAACAAACCCGTCCGGGCCGGCCACGGTCAACGTCAGTTCGGCCTGACGCACATCATCAAGCGTGAAACTGTCATCGAACAACCGGATCATCGGCCCAATCGCACATGAGGCATTGTTGTCTTTGGCCTTGCTCAGCAACAGGGCCGAGCGCCCCTCGACATCGCGCAGGTTCACGTCGTTGCCAAGCGTTGCACCCTTGATCTTTCCCTGCGAATTCACGGCCAACACAATTTCGGGTTCGGGATTGTTCCAGGTCGAGATCGGATGCAGCCCGATTTCAGCACCAAAGCCGACCGAAGACAGAGTCTGCGCCTTGGAAAAGACTTCGGCATCCGGACCGATGCCAACTTCAAGATACTGGCTCCACAAGCCTTCCTCGATCAGCGCTTCTTTGACTTTGGCGGCCTCTGCCGAGCCGGGGGTGATATTCGACAGGCTGTCCCCGATCCGCGCGCCGATACGCGACCGGATGGCATCGGCTTGACCCGGATCACCGGCGGCTTGTTCCTCGATCACCCGTTCAACCATCGAACCCGCGAAAGTAACCCCACAGGCCTTGACCGCCTGCAGATCGCACGGGGCGAGCCATTGGTGACTCGCACCCAGAGGGCCCAAAACCTCACCCGATGCGGTGCGCGTATAAGCAGCCGCGTCATCACGTTCGAGAATATCCCGGACGGTTGGCGCCGTTTTCGCGGTGATGTCGATCAATTGCCCGCCGCGCAGTGTCACGACACAAGGGCCGATTCCGGGGCGTTCAACACGCCCAAGCCACAGCCCGTCAGAATCCAGATTTGGAAAGGTCATTTCAGTCCCTGAGGTTATAGGCCTGGGCGGCGTTCCCACCCAACACTGCATTGCGTTCGGTATTGCTCAGCGCGCTCAGCAGCGCATCCGTCGTTTCCAGCCAGCGTTGATAGCTGCTGGCCAGTGTGCAGACCGGCCAATCGCTGCCCCAGATCAACCGTGACGGGCCAAACGTGTCCAGCAGTTGATCCACATAGGGGCGCAGGTCGTCAATTGTCCAATCCGGTTCGGCTTCGGTGACCAGGCCCGACAGCTTGCACCAGGCATCCGTGTCGCGGGCAAGTGCGGCCATATCCTCGGCCCAGCCAGAAATCATCTTGTCCCGGATCAATGGCTTCGATCCGTGGTCAATTACGACACGCATCTGCGGATGGCGTGCCAGAAGCTGCCGCAACGGACCAAGATGTTGAGGCAGGGTCAGGGCGTCAAAGGTCAGATCATGGCCCTGCAGGACCTCAAACGCCGGGGTCAGAGCGTCCTTCATCATCCAGTCTGGATCAGGGATGTCTTGAATCATTGGCCGCAAACCAACCAGAGCAGGGTGCGTGGACAGGTTTTCGATCTGCGCGGGCGCATCAGCGGCTTCGAAATCGACCCATCCGACGACACCTTTGATGAACGATGTCTGATCGGCCAGGGACAGCATGTATTCCGTCTCGGACACCGTCGGCGCAGCCTGGACCAACACGGTGCCTTCGATACCTGCCGCAGCAAGCAAGGGCTGTAGATCCTCAGGCGTGAAATCCCGGTAAATCGCGCTCAACTCTGGCGTCAGCCAGCCATAGTCGCCTCGGGTCAGTGCCCAGAAATGCTGATGCGCATCGATCCTCATCCGATGACACCTTTTTTGAGGATAATATTGCCGTAGAGCCTGCGTTCTCCGGTCTGCACAATGGCGAAGGCGCTGGCGGCGCGATCGTAGAAAGCAAACCTCTCCAACCCCTGGATTCGGGCGGGCTTGTCCGCTGTCTGGTCGATGATGTTCTGAAAATCTGCTACGGCTGCGGGCACTGCCTCCGGATCATCAACCACCTGCATCGTCAGCGCCGGATCAGGCACGAACGTATCCAGTGGCATGACGGAAAGCACCGCCTGTAGCATCTCGCTGGCCGAGGACCCATCGGCGCGGATGCACTCTGGCCCAATGCTCGTGCCCGGGAAATTTGCGTCTGCAATCACGATCTCGTCGCCATGACCCATGGCCCTGAGGGCATAAAGCAGCTCTGGCGACAGGATCGGGTTGATGTCACGCAGCATTGGCGGCCTCTTTTGGCAATGGCGCGTTGGGGCGGATCAAACCTTCGGTGCGCAGATCGGACCAAAGTGCTGCTGGGATGTCACGATTCAGTAGCGCGACATTGGCCTGCACTTCAGCAGCGCTCACGGCCCCGGGGAGCACGGTTTTGACGCAAGGATGGCCCAAAACGAACTGTAGTGCGGCGGCAATCAGGGGGGTGTCATGCGCGGCGCAGACCGCTTCGATTTTGCGCACCCGGTCCAGAATATCCTCGGGGGCATCGGCGTAATTGTATTTGGCCCCCGGAACGGCACCAGTGGCCAGAATGCCGGAATTGTAGGGCCCGCCCAGAATGATCCCCACATCCCGTTTCTCACAAAGCGGCAGGAAGCTGTCCAATGCCTCTTGTTCCAGCAGCGTATAGCGACCCGCTAGCAGGAAGCCGTCGAAGTCACCAAGTCCCAGCAGTTTCTCGCAGACCTGCCACTCGTTCACTCCGGCACCGATGGCCGCAATCTCACCGGCATGGCGCAGCTCGGCCAGAGCCTTGTAACCGCCGCCATCGAACAGTTCACGCACCTTGACGTCCGACATTTCCTGACTGCCCTGGCTAAAGACGCACACATCATGAACCAACAGGATATCGGCATTGGCGACGCCGATCCGCTCGCGACTGGCCTCATATGACCGCATGACGCCGTCGTAGGTGTAATCAAATACGATGCGTTTCTGCGGTACGTCGACAAAAGCTTCGGGGGTCACCTCATGCGGTTCGCAATCCAGCAAAAGACGACCGATCTTGGTCGACAGCTGGATGTTCTCGCGGCCAAAGCGGGTGATCGCCTCGCCGAACCGGTGCTCCGACCGGCCAAGCCCGTATTGCGGCGCGGTGTCGAAAAACCGGATGCCTGCGTCAAAAGCAGCCTGCAATGCCGCCTGCGCGTCTTCTTCGGTAACTTTGCGATACAGGTTCCCCAACGGCGCTCCGCCAAATCCCATCCGCGTCAGGGGAACGGGTCGTGCGGTACGGCTATTAAGCAATTCTGTCTGTGAAACGGTCATCCTGCCTCGCTGTTCGGCTGTTGGGTGGGTTTGAACAGATGTGGTTGCTGTTGTTCCAGCTGTTCGATGCGCGGCATCAACTGACCCAGATGAGAGCGCATCGCATCCTGCGCGCCCTGTTCGTCGCGGGCAGAGATCGCGTCGAAGATTGCCCGATGCTCTGCCAGCGTTTCAGCGATCCGCCCCGGTGTCGGCAGCAACAGCATCCGGGCCCGGCTGACCTGCAGCGAGACGGTTTGGGCCACATCTGCGAGGCGGCGAAAACCGGTGAATTCCATCAGCAGAGCGTGGAACTCTTCATCAGCCTGATAGAAGCCGGGAATGTCGTCATCCTCGATCAACAGTTCTTGCAGGCGCATGTTGCGGCTCAGCCGCTTGCGCTGATCATCCGTCAGATCGCGCGCCACCTTGGCAACCGTTGCAAGTTCCAGCGCTTCGCGCAGAAAAACACCCTCGCGGATTTCTTCCATCGAGAAATAGGACACACGCGTGCCCGATTGCGGCACCACATCCACCAGCCCTTCTGAGGCAAGGCGGGCAATCGCATCTGCGACAGGGGCGCGTGAGACACCGAGGCGTTCGCACACAGGCGCCTTACGCAGATTCGCGCCGGGCGGAAAATCCAGCGCCAGGATCGCCTGTTTCAGGGACTGATGCACCCGCTGGGTCAATGACCCTTCGGTTGTCGTGATCTCGGGCAGCAAAGCAGCATCAATATCTTGGAGTTTGGTCATATCTCGTGATTTAGCATTCTAACATGTTAGTTGACAAGAGGTGAAGTTCACCTTAGCAACATGAGTCAAGCAAGCGAGGGAGTGATGCAAGCACAAGGCGGCACAAATATACTTGAAGGCGCAGTACGCGACGTTGTGAAGCTTAACCCACATGACAACGTCGTCATTGCGCTGCGTGATCTGCAGGCAGGTGAGCACCCCGCGTCTGTGCCTGTTCCCCTGATCGCGCCTGTTGCACGGGGCCACAAGATTGCCGTCACACCCATTCAGCCCGGTGAGAATATCATCCGCTATGGTCAGATTATCGGTCAGGCCAAAACCGGGATTGCCCCCGGCGAGCATGTGCATGTGCAAAACCTTGGCATGGGCGCGCATCAGCAGGATTATGCACACGCAAGCGCAAACGCTCCGCTACCAGCTATTGCTGAGGCGCGGACATTCGCGGGCTATCACCGTGCCGACGGCAAAGTGGGAACACGGAATTACATCGGAATTCTGACCACCGTGAATTGTTCGGGTTCCGTGGCACGTTTCATTGCCGAAGCGGCTGAGAAATCGGGGCTTTTGGACGACTTTCCAAATGTCGATGGCGTGGTCCCGATCGTGCATGGCACTGGCTGTGGGATGTCGGGGAAGGACGAGGGTTACGCCACCCTGTTCCGCACTCTGGCCGGGTATGCTCAACATCCGAATTTCGGCGGCATCCTTCTGATCGGATTGGGCTGTGAGGTGATGCAGGTGGCCGATCTGGTTGGTGGTCGCCCAATTCGTCCTGATGGCGTATTGCGCTATATGACCATTCAGAATGAGGGTGGAACACGCCGTACAATCGAGCGTGGGCTCGAAGAGTTGCGGGGCATTGCTGAACTTGCGGATCAGGCCGAGCGCGCCCCGGCACCGGTGAGCGCCATTACCGTGGGTATGCAGTGCGGTGGTTCCGATGGGTATTCGGGGATCACGGCAAACCCCGCGTTGGGATATGCCTCGGATCTGCTGGTGCGTCACGGCGGTACGACGATCCTGTCGGAAACCTCGGAAATCTACGGGGCTGAACATCTTCTGACCCGGCGGGCCGAAACCGTCGAGGTTGGAGAGAAGTTGATCGAACGCATCCATTGGTGGGAAGATTACACAGCCCGCAACGGCGGTGAGATGGACAACAACCCCAGCCCCGGTAACAAACGCGGCGGGCTGACCACCATTCTGGAGAAATCGTTGGGCGCTGTCGCCAAGGGTGGCACCGCGCCGCTGCGCGATGTCTACAAGTTTGGTGAGAAGGTCGACAAGCACGGGTTTGTTTTCATGGACAGTCCTGGCTTTGATCCGTGCTCGGTTACCGGACAGGTGGCCTCGGGCGCGAACCTGGTTGTGTTTACCACCGGGCGCGGCTCGGTCTCGGGCTATCAGCCCACGCCTTGTATCAAGTTATCCACCAACTCGGAAATGTATGCCCGCATGGCAGACGACATGGACCTGAACTGCGGCGACATCGTTACCGACGGCGTCAGTATCGAGGCGAAGGGCGAAGAGCTGTTCGAGATGCTCATCCGTGTCGCCTCGGGCGAGAAAACCAAAAGTGAGGAACTTGGCTTTGGGGGCGTTGAGTTCGTGCCCTGGCAAATCGGCGCGGTGATGTAATCGCGCAGCCCTGGGGGAGAGGGGCTTATGGGAGGAGAAATGACAAAACTGGTCGACATGACGGGGATTGATAAACACTTCCCCGGTGTGCACGCGCTGAAAACCGTGCAGTTCGATCTGTTTCCGGGCGAGGTTCACGCGCTGATGGGCGAGAACGGGGCCGGAAAAAGCACGCTGATGAAAATCCTTTCAGGGATTTATCAGCGAGATGGTGGTGATCTGGCGATCGAAGGCAAATCGGTTAGCCCGACTACCCCGCGTGAGGCGCAGGATCTGGGTATTGGCATCATCCATCAGGAACTGAGCCTGATGAACGATCTCACCGTTGCGCAGAATATCTTCATCGGGCGCGAACCGCGCAAAAGCTTCGGTCGTCTGGATGAGGCTGCATTGAACGCGCAGACCGCCGAAATCTTTGCCTCAATGAACCTGTCGCTAGACCCCAAAACACTGGTCGGCAGTCTGACCATCGCGAAACAGCAGATGGTCGAGATCGCCAAGGCACTATCTTACCGGTCGAAAGTGCTGATCATGGATGAACCTACAGCGGCGTTGAATGACGCCGAGATCGCCGAGCTGTTCGTGATCATCCGCCGCCTCAAGGCAGAAGGCGTGGGCATCGTTTACATCAGCCACAAAATGGATGAGCTGAAGCAAATCGCCGACCGGGTAACCGTCATGCGCGATGGGGAATATGTGGGCACGGTGGGTGCCGCAGAGACCCCAATCAGCCAGATCATCGCGATGATGGTGGGTCGTGAAGTGAATGAGGAACCTCTGGACGTGCCGGATTTGGGTGATGCCGAGGTTTCGCTGCAAGTCACAGGCCTGAGCCGTAGCAAGGAAATTCAGGATGTCAGCTTTTCGGTTCAGAAAGGCGAGATACTGGGCTTTGCCGGGCTGATGGGCGCGGGTCGAACCGAAGTTGCACGAGCGATTTTCGGTGCCGATCCAAAAGATGCCGGAGAAATCCGGGTGCATGGTCAGGTAGTCTCGATCAAGTCGCCGACCGACGCGGTGAAGGCTGGGATCGGGTATCTGTCCGAAGATCGCAAGCATTTCGGCCTCGCCACCGGAATGAACGTTCGGGACAACATCGCGCTGGCCTCGATGGACCTGTTCACAAATACGGGCGGCGTTCTGAATGACAGTGAAGTCAGCACGACGGCCAAGGGCTATATCGCGCAGCTGGGCATACGGACGCCTTCGGATGTGCAGGAGGTCAGGCTGCTGTCCGGGGGCAATCAGCAAAAGGTGGTCATCGCAAAATGGCTGCTGCGCGATTGCGACATCCTGATCTTCGATGAACCCACTCGCGGCATCGACGTGGGCGCGAAATCCGAGATTTATAAACTACTGGAAGAGCTGGCCGAGCAGGGCAAGACGATCATCGTGATCTCATCCGAATTGCCAGAAATCATGCGCCTCAGCCACCGCATTGCTGTGATGTGCGAGGGCCGACTGACCGGCATTCTACCCGGCGGAAAAGACACCACTCAAGAAGACATCATGCATCTGGCCACGCAGCGCGCGGCGGCGATGCAGGTAACAGGGACAGTCCAATGACCACAGCTACGGATATCGACAAGAAGAAACCCCTCGCGGGTCTGTCGGAAAGCGGTGCCTATCAAAAACTGCTGGCGTTCGCGAGTTTGATCGCCCTTCTGATCGGCTTCTCGATCGCGTCGCCGAATTTCATGCAGACCTCGAACATGATTGCGATCTTGCAGGCGACCTCGGTCAATGGGGTGCTGGCAGTGGCCGCGACGCTGATCATCATTACCGGCGGGATCGACCTGTCGCTGGGCACATTGATGACCTTCTGTGCGGTGATCGCGGGCGTTGTTCTGACCTATCTGGGGATGCCCTTGTTGTTGGGTGTCGCAGCGGCCATCGCGGCGGGGGCGCTTTGCGGTCTGTGCTCGGGCACGTTTGTGGCCAAGATGAAGATCCCGCCCTTCATTGCGACTTTGGGCATGATGCTAATCCTCAAGGGCATGTCGCTGGTGATCTCGGGCACGCGGCCGATCTATTTCAACGACACGCCGGGCTTTGACCAGATTTCGCGCGGGTCGCTGATCGGAGAGGTTTTTCCTGCCTTGCCCATCCCCAATGGAGTGCTGATCCTGTTCCTGGTGGCCATCGCGGCCTCGTACATTCTGGGGCGCACGGTGCTGGGGCGGTACACCTTTGCGCTGGGATCGAACGAAGAGGCGGTGCGCCTGTCGGGGGTGAACACCGACATGTGGAAGATGCGCATCTATGCGCTGGCCGGAGCCATCTGTGGCATTGCCGGTATCCTCATCGCCTCGCGCCTGAATTCTGCGCAACCCGCGCTGGGCCTGGGCTACGAGCTGGAGGCCATCGCTGCTGTTGTCATCGGGGGCACGTCCCTGTCCGGCGGGCGCGGCACCATTCTGGGAACTCTGATCGGGGCCCTGATCATGGCCGTGCTGACAAACGGTCTGCGCGTGCTGTCCGTCGCGCAGGAATGGCAGACCGTTGTCACCGGTGCGATCATTATTCTGGCCGTCTATGCCGACATGGCGCGGCGCAAGAAAACGGGTTGATCTCAAGGCATAACGAAAGACCAAAACGACCAACTGGAGGAAAAATCATGTTATCACGTCGTTTCATTCTGGGGGCGCTGAGTGCGGCAACCCTGGCAGGCCCCGCCTCGATGGCGGCTGCGGAAGACATTTACATCCCGCTGGTATCCAAAGGTTTCCAGCACCAGTTCTGGCAGGCGGTAAAGTCCGGGGCTGAACAGGCGGCGGACGAATTCAACGTCACCATCACCTTCGAAGGTCCGGACAACGAAACAATGGTCGACCGCCAGATCGACATGCTGGCTGCTGCCTTGGCCAACAATCCCAAGGCTATCGGCTTTGCCGCATTGGACAGCCAGGCCGCGATCCCGCTTCTGAAGCAGGCCAATGAAAAGGGTATTCCGGTCATCGCCTTCGACAGCGGTGTCGACAGCGATATCCCCCTTTCGACCGCGACCACCGACAACCTGGCTGCTGCCGGACTGGCGGCGGACAAGATGGCTGAAAAGATCGGCGGCAAGGGTAAGGTTGCTGTCGTGGCACATGACCAGACCAGCCGTACAGGTATTGATCGCCGCGATGGTTTTGTGAATCGGATGGCCGAAAAATACCCGGATATCGAAGTTGTCACGGTTCAGTATGGTCAAGGCGATCACCTGAAATCCACAGAGGTGACCAAGGCGATCCTGACCGCGAACCCGGATCTGAATGGCATTTTCGGCACCAACGAGGGCTCGGCCATCGGCGTGGTGAACGGGGTGCAGGAACTGGGCACTGAAGGGTTGGTCATCATCGGTTATGACAGCGGTAAAGCGCAGAAAGATGCCATCAAGAGCGGCCTGATGGCCGGCGCAATCACTCAGAACCCCGTGGGTATCGGGTATGAAACCGTGAAAGCTGCGGTTGCTGCGCTGAACGGTGAAGAAGTCCCGAACCTGATCGACACGGGCTTCTACTATTATGATGCATCAAACATCGACGATCCCAAGATCGCGGCCGTTCTTTACGACTGACAAACGCCACTCACTTGAGCCTGTCTGGCCCAGCCTGTTTGGTTGGGCCAGATGCGTTTGAACAAGTTTGGCCTTTGGCTATATTGCTGCCCCATCTTTTCGCAGCACGACAGGGCCCGGTTTGAGCTTTGAGAGTGCGAAACAAGCCTATTCACGCACTAGCCGGAAGCTTCGGATCCAGAGGCCGGCATCAGAATTCCAGCTCGCCTTGATAACCGAACAGTGCAGGTAACCCGCCGGTGTGCAGCATGACAACTTTCTGGCCGGGTTTGATTTGTTCCGTTGCTAGCAAGTCCAGCAACCCCGAGAAGGTCTTTGCAGTATAAACAGGGTCGAGGAATATACCCTCGGTTCTGGCCATTTTCTCCAGCGCAAACCGTGTTTTGTCACTGATCTTGCCATAACCCGTAGACAGGGCGGTGTCGGTGACATGTATCCTTTCGAGTAACGGTTCCGGCTCTATGGCCAGAAGATCGGCCAGTTTTTGCAGTACGATCTCCATCCGTGCGCTTTGTTGATTGCTGTCCCGTCGGACGCATACGCCAAAGATCGAGGCTGGGCTTCCTGTCAGTGCGACTCCTGTCAACAGACCGCCATGCGTTGCTCCGCTGCCCGAGGGGACTACGACCGCATCAAAGTCGCGCATCTGTTCATACAATTCCAGACCGGCAGCAACGTAACCCAACGCGCCCAGAGGCGGGTGATGAAGCCCCAGATGTATGACATAGGGTTTGCGTCCCTGTGCAGCCAGTTCCTCTGCACGTGCATGGAGCGCTGCATCCGCACCGGCTTCGTCCTCTCCTTCAGGGTAACTCATATGCTCCGCCCCGAGGATTTTGGCGAGCATCACGTTACCTGACGTGTAATAATCCGGCCCCATTTCCGGAACGCGTTCTTCCAGTTGCAGAACGGCTTGCATGCCCAGCCGGGCGGCGGCGGCCGCCGCCGAGCGCACATAGTTGGACTGAACCGCGCCGGTGATCAGAACGGTGTCAGCACCTTGCCGGAGCGCATCGCCGAAATAGAACTCAAGTTGCCGTGTCTTGTTCCCTCCGAACCCAAGCCCAGTCAGGTCGTCGCGTTTGAGCCAGAGGTCAATTCCGAGCTCGGCAGATAACCTGTCCAATCGTTCCAGAGGTGTTGGTCCGGACATAAAATCAGCCCGCGGAAATCGTGCCAGAAGGTCGTTATGGTTCATGATCCATCCACCGAAACTATGCCATCACATAGGCACGTTGAAAAAGGACACAGCAGGCAATCAGCGAAACCACGCGAATGGCTGCCTTGACGAGGGATTGTGGCAGGTAAGGACCGATGGCGCGACCCAATAAGCTGCCAATCAGCGTGATCACGGCAAAGCCCATGACCTGCGTGTCTGCTGAAAAGGCTTGCACGCTGGGTAAGCTGTGCAGCAGAAAGGCGACGCCATAAGCCACCAGTGCGATAGGTTGAACCAATTTGGCGACGTCCTTTGCCGATCGTCCCTTTGCAATCAAACCAAACACCATCAGAGGGCCAGGCGTCGCGGCCCATACAGTCGCAAGTCCGGACAAGCCCGATACGAAGGTGAAGCCAGTTGTTCCGATTGCCTTGTGAAGAGGTATCAGCGTTGTGACCAATCCGATCAGCAAAAGGCTGGCTGTCAGGGCCAGCACGAAAGCCTCGCTCAACATCGGATAAACCGCCAGGCCAACGACTATTCCGATAAGGCATCCTATGATCGCGGTCAGGATTGTCCGCCGTTCCAGGGTTAGTACGCGCCGATCCGTGGCGACTGCGGAAACGATTGTGTTCAATAGCAGCAGAACCGGAATGGCCGTGGACGTACCCAGAAGGATCATCATCGGTGGGCCAGCAACGATGCTGAACCCGATACCGATCCCGACCTGCAGAATAGCGCCCAGACAGATGGCGATCATCAGCAGGTACAACTCTACGGTCAATTCAAACTCCCATGGTCACAGCCACTTCTTACATCTGCTGATGTATCCAGAGTTTCAGGTCATGGTCCATGCCGTTTTGTTGAAGCGAGTGATCGGCCAACGTCATGCAGCGTCATCACGACCAGGGCATAATCCCGGAAAAGCGACCGCGAACCGCAACGGAATGCGCCATCTGAGCAAGCGTCGTCAGGTCGAAGACAGGCAGTTGAAGCTCCTCCTGAATTTGCGCCGCATAGGGGGGCAGGTCGGTACATTCCAGCACCAGAGACCGAATATCCGGTGCCTGACGTTTCAGGCGGCGGGCGGCGTCCATAACCTCGGCCTCGATCAGATCGGTGTCCATACGGGTGCGGGTGTTCCGCAGAATTACTTCGGCGAATTCGCTTGTATCCTCCAGGCCCTGCACAGCGACCGGGATACTGGCTGCTCCGACACCTTCGAAATGGCGTGGTGTCAGCGCGGACGCATCTGCAGTCAGCACACCGACCGGAGCACTTGCGCCTGTCATATGATAAGCCAGCGGCACCTGGATCAGACTTGAGGCAAAGACCGGCACGGAAACGGCTTCGGCGAGTTCCTTTTGAAACAGAGCCAGAAAACCGCAGCTGCCGGTGATCGCGCGCACTCCTTCGGCCTCCAACCGTTGGACGCCTTTGATCAGTGGGGCCAGCAACTCGGGCGTTGGGTTGTTCAGCAGGGTGGGGACGGTGATACCGTCTATCATCTCGTAGAGCACGGGAAACGGCAGGCTGGACGGGTTTTTGATATGACCGGGCGGCTTGGGAAAATAGCTTTCAAGGCACAATACACCAATGGATGCACCGCAGATATTCTGACCGCCATTGTAAATCGGCATGGTGTTCGAATCCTTTCGATATCGCAGGTTAGAACCGGGCCGCCGAAAACGGGGCCAGATCGACGTTCGGGCTACGACCAGACACGAGATCGGCCACAAGCTCACCGGTTTTCGGGGCCATCATCAGCCCGTAATGAGAATGCCCGAACGCTGCAAAGAGCCCGTCCATGCCGTCAAGTTGCCCAAGCGCAGGCAAGCTGTCGGGAAAGGAGGGGCGTCGTCCCATCCAGAATTGCGCTTGGCCGGTATCAAGGTCTGGAACCATGGATTTGGCCTGATCGGTCAGGATCTTCTTTTTGCGCGGATCGGCAGGGGCATCTATGCTTGCGAATTCGGCGGTGCCGGCGACCCGCAGACCGCCTTGCATCGAACTGGCGACCACTTTTGCATCCACATCCATGATTGAGTTGTTCAGACTGACTGAGGCGGCCGGAAATTCGACATGATAGCCGCGCTCGGCGACGAGAGGGACGGTCAAGCCCAGTGGTTTCAGCAGATCGACCGACCACACTCCGGCTGCCAGTATGACATGCCGGGCGTACAATGTTCCTTGCCCGGTAGCGATCTGCCAGCCGCTGTCTATGTCGCGCGTCAGCCCGGTGACCTCGGTTCGTAAGATTTCAGCGCCTTGCCTGCGGGCCTTGTCGGCCAGAACCGCCCCCATACGTCCCGGCGAAGTCACCCGCGCCTGTCCTTTGATCACAATCGCGGCTTTGAACGCATCCGTCAGCGCAGGTTCGAGCCTTCGCAATTCAATGCCATCTATCCGCTCAAGATCACCGCCTTTTTCCCGCCGGATCAAATAGTCCAGCCCATCCAGATTGGCCTGTTCGGGACGGCGGAATGCGTGAACGTAGTAGCTGTCAGCGATCAGGTCTTCGTGCCCGGTGCCGCGCAGATGCCTGCGATACAGATCGATGGACGGTCGGCATAAAAGCTCCATCGCGTCCGAGACCTCGCGCACGGTCTTTTCGCCGGAATTGCTCAGAAACCGCATGCCCCATGGGATCATCTTAGGCCAGAAGGCAGGTCGGACTGAGAGCGCACTTTTGGGGTCCATCAACATCTGCGGAAGTTTCTTCCAGATGCCCGGAACCGCTTGTGGGATGATCGACCACGGGGACACGACGCCCGCGTTCCCGAATGACGTTTCCTGTCCGGGCTCGCCTCGATCGACGAGCCTAACCGGGATACCGCGTTCCTGCAGTGACAGGGCGCAGCAAATTCCGACGATCCCCGCGCCGATGATGGTGACTTGTTCTGTCATCGTATCAGGCCGGCGAAGGGCTTCTGTTACGGCCGATCAACTGGGTGACAATGACCGGCGAGGCGACGGCCAGTGCGATCAGGTCCGCCATCAGTGATGGTGCCACAAAGATCACACCGGCGATGGCCATCAGAATCCGCGACGCAATGTTCAGCGGTTTTAACCAGTAGCCGACGACAGCAGCGGACAGTGCAATGACACCAGCGATGCAACTGGTAGCGGTGTAGGTGAATTCCCACATATTGAACCCGGTCGAAGACACGAACAGCAAAACCGGAGCATAGACGAAAGCCATGGGTGCAATCACCTTGCCCAACCCAAGTGTGAAGGCGGACAAACCGGTTCGGAACGGGTTGGAATTGGCAATCGCCGCTGCCGCATAGGCCGATGTGCAGACCGGAGGCGTGATCTCGGACACCACTCCATAGTAGAGAACGAACAGGTGGCTGGCGATGGGTGGAACGCCCAGCTGTGCCAGTGCAGGTTGTGCGACCGAAACCAGCATGATGTAGAGAGCCGTGGTTGGGATACCCGCCCCCATCAGGATGCAGACGATGGCGATGAAGACCAACGAGATGAAAAGTTGCAGGTCTTCCATGGCAAACAGCTGAAAACTGCCGAACGAGATCATGTTATAAAGATCCGACGCCAGATTGCCCGCGCCTTGCGTCACCATGAAGCCGATGCGGAAGCCGATGCCGGTGGTGTTGATCACGCCCACGACGATGCCAACCGCAGCGGCTGCGGCGCCTACGGCCAGAGAGTATTTCACGCCCAACTCGACCGCCTGCAGCATCTCGGGCACTTCGATACGTTTCTGCGGGTTCAGCGTGGCGATGACGGACAGACCGCACAGGATCGCGGTCATGGTCAGATCAAACCCGCCGTCTGAGAACTTCCACAGTACAAAGGCCAGAAAGGCTGCCGCGTAGATCAACGTTGGTGGCTGTTTAATGCGCGACATACCGGCGATGACTGCCAGTGAAATACCGCAGAAGGCCGACATGAAGGGCGTGTAGCCCGTGAACAGAACCACCAGCAGACCGATCAACGGTACGATATTGGCCCAGCCTTCAGCCCAGACGGATTTGAGCTGTGGCAGTTGCTCTTTTGCCAGACCTTGCAGGTTGAGCTTGCGCGCCATCAGGTGCACCACGGCAAAGACTCCGACATAGTGCAGGATCGCGGGGAAGATCGCCGCGATCACGATGGTGGTATATGGCACCTCAAGGAACTCGGCCATGATGAAGGCCGCAGCCCCCATGATCGGCGGCGTGATCTGCCCGCCTGCCGAAGACGCGGCCTCGACCCCGCCTGCGAAATGGCCGGGGTAGCCCAGACGTTTCATGTTCGGAATGGTCAGCGCGCCGGTCGAAACGGTATTGGCGACGGACGAGCCTGAGATGGTGCCGAAGAATGCGGAAGACACCACCGATACCTTCGCGGGGCCACCGGTATAGCGGCCCGCAAGAATGGTGGCATTGTCGATGAACAGCTGCCCCAACCCGGTGCGTTGCGCGATGACGCCGAACAGGACAAAGTGAAAGACAATGGTGGAAACCACCCAAAGCGTGACGCCATAGATGCCTTCCTGCGGGAAATACATCGACGACACGAAGGTTTTGAAGTTCACGCCCGGATGCTGCAGCAAGCCCGGGAAATACGGCCCGAGCAGAGCGTAAGAGATGAACACACAGATGATCAGCGGCAGCACCCAGCCCAGCGTGCGGCGGGCGATGTCCAGCACCAGCAGGATGATGACCACGCCAAGGAACACGTCATAGCCATTTGGGTTCCCCATACGGAAGGTCTGCTCCTCAATCCCCAGAAACGGGATGCCGCGCCAGGCGAAGCCGACATACAGGGCTGCTACAATGCCGAACCCCATGAAGACCAGATCGTAGAAGGGGACATTGCCGATGCGGAAGCGACTGACCTTTAGGGCATACAGGCTTTTGGCACCGATAATCGGGATGGTGGCGTAGACCAGAATGAACAGCAGGGCCAGATAGATACCCATATGCCAGTGGTCGGCGGGCAGGCCGAAACCAGCTGTAAAGAATTCGTAGAATGCAAAGATCAGGGCAACGACGCGCAGCACCTTGCCCGCCGTGGGAGTGACCTGCCGGACGGCAGCACCTTCGTCGAACTGCTCTTCGATGGCCGCCAGTTCCTCGGCTGTCAGTTCGTGGTCATCAAGTTTCTGGGTGTCGGACATGATGGCCCCCCGATTTCGCATGAGTCCAGAGTGCGGTGCCCCGCGCAGGGGCACCGACGACAGATGTCAGTGAGATGCGATTACTGAAGAAGCCCAGCTTCTTTATAGAACTTCTCCGCCCCCGGATGCAGCGGCACACCCAGCGCTTCGACACCGTCCAGCGCTGTATCAGCTGTGATCTGCTTACCCTTGGCATGGCCATTATCCAGCAGCTTGCGGGTGTTGTCGTTCCACAGGGCTTTGGTCAGCTGATAGACCAGATCTTCGGATAGATCCGAGGAGACAACCAGCATGGCGCTCACCGCCGGGGTCTTGGTTTCGGCATCGATGCCTTCATAGACGCCACCCGGAATAGCCGAGGGGATATAGGCCGGAATGATCTCGTTGATCTTCGCCAGATCCTCGTCGCTGAACGAGTGCAGGTTCATGCCCTTGGTCGAGGACAGCTGCACCATCGCGGCGACCGGCCAGCCTGCAGCATAGAAATAGGCGTCCAGCTGACCATCGGCCAGACGCTCGGCGCTTTGGCTATTGTTCAGTTCGGCTTCATCCATGTTGTCGCGATTGACGCCCCAGGCTTCGAGCATCTGCAGTACGGCAACCTGCGTACCTGAACCAGCCTGCGCGATGCCGACGCGTTTGCCCTCCAGGTCGCCCAGATCACCAATCGTCGCGCCCGCGGGCAGCACCAGATGCAGATCTTCCGGGAACAGGTTGGCCACGATGCGCAGCTTGGGATGGGGTTTGCCGTCGAATTTGCCCTCGCCCAGATACATCGAGCGGGTGACGTCGGCTGCGGCCAGACCGGCCTCAAGCTCGCCGTTTTGTACGGCAGCATTGTTGAAGACCGAGGCCGTGGTGGATTGCGCGATGGCAATCAGGCCGGGCACACCGCACTGGCCACCCTCTTCGCAGGGGCGCGAGCCCGGAGGGGCTGAGATACCGTTGGCGATGGTGCCGCCAATGGGGAAATAGGTTCCACCGGCACCACCTGTGCCGATGCGGAAAAAGGTCGGGTCCTGCGCCAGCGCCGGTGCGGCCAGTGCGCCAGCCAGAGCCAGGCCAGTCAGGCATTTCACTAGTTTCATCATCGTCTCCGTAGTTGGTTCGTTGGATTCGGTTCGCCCGAATTCTGATCCTGAAAGCGTAGAGACAATTCGCATAAATACAAATTTGTTATATTTCACTATACTAAAGTTTATCTTATATATTGAATATGAACCTGACCCAACTCGCCGTGTTCCGCGAGGTGATGGAAACCGGCTCCATCTCGCAAACGGCCAAGAAACTGAACCGCACCCAACCTGCCATCAGCCTGGCGCTGAAAAACCTGGAGAAGTCATTGGGGTTGACCTTGTTCGAACGGCACGGGCGCCGATTGGTGCCGGTACCCGAAGCACATTACCTCTTGGCGGAAACAACCGGTATCCTTGACCGCCTCGCAACGATTTCGAACACGATGGAAGGGCTGATCAAGGGCCATTCGGGTAGCCTCAACATTGCCACCATGCCTGGACCGTCGGCTTTTCTCTTCCCACGGTTCATCAGCCAGTCGGTCGCGGAAAACCCCGAGATACACATCACGCTGTCCACTCGTAGCTCGCCCCAGATCATGGAACTTGCAGGAACACAGAATATCGATTTCGGGTTCGCAGATTTCGAACACTCGGCCGGGAAGGAACCCCAATATAAGGCCGAATTGATCCGGGCAGATTGCTTCTTTGCCGTAGACCGAGAGAACCCGTTGGCGACGCGCGAATACATCACCATCGAGGATTTGGATGGGGTTCCGATGGGCGGGCTATACGCCACCCATCCCTTTCAACAAAAGATTCGGCAGGAATTCCAGGATATCTCCGTGGACTACAACCCGACAGTGACTTGCCAGTATTTCATTCCGCTTGTTCCTTTTGTCAGTTCTGGCCAGTGTTGCAGCATCGTCGATCCATTGACTGTCGCGACAGAACGGGAACTAAATCTGTCCAACAAAAAAGTTGTGTTCGTTCCTTTTGAAAAACCACTCAGATATGAGTACGCGATCCTGAAACCGGAACATCGCCCCCCGTCTCAATTGGCTCTGAAGATAATGGCGGGCTGGAGAGCTGAAGTTCTGAAAATGTTGAAGGAAGTGGATGCGCACCCCCAAGCGGAGTTGTTTTCTCAGGAGAACTGAAACAACACTTTTATTGTGTTCCGGTGCCGTCGACTTGGTGCCCCGGCGTGAAGGGCGGGTTTTCTCAGCCTGGAGGCAAATGCGTGTCCAGGAAACCGGTTAGGGCCTCCCAGTATTCCGCCCCGTCACCACTCACGAGCGCCGACGCACCATGACGTCCGCGGCCCTTTGGTTCAAACCCTGTGACAGGGCCAGTTATTTTTGCTTCGAAAGGTCTCCACTGACCAGTCTCATTGCTAGCCGAGGTCAGAAAGACCGGCGCCTTCAGCTTTTCGAGCCGTTTTGAAACGTAATTATTGCTGCCGAAATATTCGCCGGGGGAAAACGCCATAACGGCGTCGGCAAAATTATCGTTATCCGCGGCCAAGACGAGGACTAGGCCGGCGGAATAAGAAGAGCCGAGCACGCCGACTTTTTGTGCACCAGCGTTGTTTCGCGCCCATGTAGCTGCGGCCTGCATGTCGGGGATGGCGCTGTCATAGGCAACATTGCCCCCCGCCTTGGCGGCGGTTTCGTTTTCCACCCCGTTGAATTTGCCGCCTGAGCGCTGGTCGACTGCAAGCGTCGCGTAGCCAAGCCCGTTCAACCGCTTGGCGATATCAGAGTATTCGCCGCGGCTTGCTCCAGCCATGTGATAAAGCACGAGAATGGTACCATAGGCTTTTTCGGGCTTTTGGAAATCTGCGGTTACGATAATCCCGTCGGAGGCCTTGAACCGCACCGTTTCGGCCGACGCGACGTTGGCGGCGAGAAGAATGGCTGCAAGCGTGAGAAGCGATTTGATCATGAAAGTCTCCCGAAGGCTCAGGAGAGACTTAGCATTTCCGCTATGTGGATTGCGGTAACGTTTTGAAGAGTAGGGCTCACCGAGTGAAGGGACGCTGACCTGACACGCTTGAGGTCAACGGAATTAATAGATGCCGTGTCTGGATAGCGAGAGATACGCATGCAGCTTCATTTTGTGTCACACCTGTGTGTCACACCGCTCTGATGCTTGCTATCTAGTTGTATGGTTAGGTTTTGGTGGAGCCTAGGGGAGTCGAACCCCTGACCTCTTGCATGCCATGCAAGCGCTCTCCCAACTGAGCTAAGGCCCCATACAGGTACCGCCTCGGCGGTGGACGGACGTTTATGAGACGTCGCAAGTGAGTTCAAGCCCTAATAACAGAATAGGCGAAAAAGTTTCGCTGGGTATTTAGGACTGGGACGAGGCGGCATAGGCCGCCCCGAGGTCTGTCAGCTTTCGTCGTCCGACGACATATCCTTGATGTCGTCCAGCGAAACGTTATCGCCGTCGTCCTCATCATCCAGCAGATCATCGTCCAGTTCGACATCCACATCGGCGTCATCGTCCAGAACGATATCGTCATCCGATGTCGCTTCGCGCGCCTTGACCGATGCTGCATCTTCCGCATCCGCAGCGATCATCCGGCTTTTGCCGGTATCCAGTTCCACGATCTCGCCTGTATAGGGGCTGACGATCGGGTCCTTGTTCAGGTCATAAAAGCGTTTGCCAGTGGTCGGGCAAACACGCTTTACGCCCCATTCTTCCTTGGGCATATCAAATCCCCTTGATATCAGGTGAATCTCATCAATGATTCAGGTCACCTGCCACAAGCGGCAGGGACTGTCAAAGCCTTTGCGCGAAGGAGATCGGCCCATGGGGCGACACGCATTGCCGGGAACGCCCCCTGTACCGCTGACATTGCGCAAATCGGCGCGTGCGCGGCGGATCAGTTTGCGGATTTCCCAACTGGATGGGCGGGTTACGTTGACCTATCCGACCGGGGTCGCCGAAGATGAGGCGTTGAGCTTTGCGCAGCAAAAAGAGGGCTGGATCCGAGGGCACCTGCAGGATCGGCCGGAGCCTGCCATTGTGCAATTCGGGCAATCGCTCCCCATTGAGGGGGTTGTACGACGAATCGTTCCCGCCTCGGGCCGCCGGGTGCAGCTGCGAGAGACGGAAATCGCCGTTCCCAAGGGCGCCGAGGCCCGGCGTCTTGCCCGTTTCCTGAAAGAGCTTGCCCGGGATCGGCTGACCGGGGCGTGTGACGACTATTCCGCGATGCTGGAGCGGCCATATAGCAGCCTCACGCTGCGCGATACACGCTCGCGCTGGGGGTCGTGCACATCGGCGGGGGGCCTCATGTTCTCGTGGCGTTTGATCCTTACGCCACCCGAAGTGCTGCATTATGTGGCCGCGCATGAGGTGGCGCATCTGGCCGAGATGAACCACTCGCCTGCCTTCTGGGCGCAGGTCGAGCGGATCTATGGCCCTTACAAAGCGCCACGCCGGTGGTTGCGCGACCATGGCACGCATCTGCATCGATACCGATTCGAGGCCAGCAGTTGACCTGAGAAGGATTTGTGATCACATAAACCCATGCTGACCACACGTACTGCCGACTCTCACACTGCTACTCATGATCGTGTTTATCGCGCCCTGCGCTCGCGCATTATGCATGGCGAAATCGCTCCCGGGCAGGCGTTGACCTTGCGCGGTATCGGCAAGGAGTTTGGCGTCTCAATGACCCCCGCGCGCGAGGCTGTGCGACGGTTGGCGGCGGAAGGTGCTCTGTTCCTGTCCACCTCCGGCCGGGTGTCGACACCGGAATTGACCAATGACCGGATCGAAGAACTGGCTGCGCTGCGCGCATTGCTTGAGGTGGAGCTTGCCAGTCGCGCCTTGCCGCGCGCCCATATGGCATTGATTGACCGGTTGCAAAGCATCAACATGAATGTGGCCGAAATGGTCACTAAGCGGGATGCAGTGGGCTATATCCGCTCGAATCTCGAGTTCCATCGTACCCTGTATCTGCGCGCGCAGGCCCCGGCGATGCTGGCGATTGCCGAGACCGTCTGGCTGCAACTGGGACCAACAATGCGCGCCCTCTATGGGCGGCTCAGACGCACCGAGCCTCCCCATTATCACCGCCTGATTATTGCGGCACTCAAGGCCGGGGATGAACCCGGGCTTCGGCTGGCAGTGCGTTCGGATGTGACGCAGGGGCTACGCCTGCTGGTGACCTGAGCGGCTTGTTGCCCATCGCCCTGACCTGCTCATTTGAGGCATAGCTCTGCTGGTCTGGATGGTCGGGCTGCGTTATCCTGATTGCAAATCACAACAAGAGCAGATTTCAATCATGATCAATCGTCGAACATTCTCCGCTGGGCTTGGGGCAAGCCTTCTGGCCGCCTGTTCAGGAGGCAGCGCTCCAAGCTCTGCCCCCGCGAGCCGCATGCGTGCCGTGCCTAACGCAGGTTGGGATGCCTGGGTTGCTGGCTTCAAGGGCCGAGCCGCCTCTCAGGGTATTTCGCAGACCACGCTCAATCGTGCCTTTCAGGGCGCGGGTTATCTGCCCGACGTTATCGAGCGCGACCGCAATCAGGTCGAATTCAAACGCTCGCTTGAAGATTATCTGGCTATCGCCGCCTCGGACGAACGGATCAGCACTGGCAAGCAGATGTTGGTGCGCCACGCGGGAACCCTGTCACAGATCGAAGCCAAGTATGGTGTCGACAAAGAGGTGGTTGTCGCCGTTTGGGGGCTGGAGAGCCGATATGGCGCGCGGCGCGGCGACGTGCCGGTGATCTCGGCGACCTCAACTCTGGCCTATGACGGGCGGCGCGGGGCATTCTTTGAAAAGCAACTGGTGGCCGCGCTGCGGATTATTCAGGAGGGCGACACATCGCCCGCCAATATGACCGGCAGCTGGGCGGGTGCCATGGGGCATACGCAATTCATCCCGACCTCTTATCTGGCCTATGCAGTGGATTTCACAGGCGATGGGCGGCGCGATATCTGGTCTGAGGATCCCACGGATTCTCTGGCTTCGACAGCCGCCTATCTGGCGCGGGCGGGTTGGGTGCGTGGGCAGCCCTGGGGAGGTGAGGCCGGCACGGTGTCCGGCACACCTGTTGCGGTGTTGCAACCGCAGACGCCCGGACCGCGCATCGCTGTGTTCCGCAACTTTCAGGTCATCAAGCGCTATAACAACTCGGACAGCTACGCGATTGGTGTAGGCCACCTGTCGGACCGGATTGCGGGGGGTGCACCGTTTCAGGCCTCGTTCGGGCCGGATGAAAACGGGTTGACGTTAGAGGATCGGAAGGAGCTACAGCGCCGTCTGACTGCCGCCGGGTATGATACGCAGGGCGCGGATGGGGTGATCGGTAAGAACTCCGAAGCCGCGATCAGTGGCTATCAGCGTGCGAACGGCCTGCCTGTCACCGGCAAGCCATCGGTCGATCTGCTGCGTCGATTGGGAGGCTGACGGCTTACGCCGCTAGGCCTTTAGAGCCGATATCGAGGAATTTCTGTCGGCGGTCCTTGATCAGGGCCGCCGCATCTTTGCCGTCTAGCTCTTTCAGCATTGCGGTGATGGCCGAACGCACCGACTCGACCGTCGCGGGGCGATCGCGATGCGCACCGCCTTTGGGTTCGGTGATGATCCGGTCACATACACCAAGCTTGTAGAGGTCTTGCGCGGTCAGGCGCAGCGCCTCGGCGGCTTCGCGCATCTTCTCGGCGTCTTTCCACAGGATCGAGGCGCAGCCTTCGGGTGAAATCACCGAGTAGACCGAGTGCTCCAGCATCGCCACGCGGTTCGCGGTGGCGAATGCGACCGCGCCGCCCGAGCCACCTTCGCCGATGATGACCGAGACCAGAGGCACCCCGATCTTCAGACACATCTCGGTCGAGCGCGCGATGGCCTCAGATTGGCCACGCTCCTCGGCCCCTTTTCCGGGATAGGCCCCGGCTGTGTCGATCAGAGTGATCACCGGCAGGCCAAAGCGGCCAGCCATTTCCATCAATCGCACGGCCTTGCGATAACCTTCGGGGCGGGCCATGCCAAAATTACGTTCGATCCGCGATTTGGTGTCACTGCCCTTTTCATGGCCGATCACCATGACTGGCTGGTCGTTGAACCGGGCCAGACCGCCGATCACGGCCAGATCGTCGGCGAAGTTCCGGTCCCCGGCCAGCGGCGTGAACTCGGTAAACAGCTCTTTGACATAGTCCTGACAATGGGGCCGTTCGGGGTGGCGCGCCACCTGGCATTTCCGCCATGGGGTCAGATCGGCGTAAAGCTCATCCAGCAGCTTGGCGGCCTTGGCATCCAGTGCTGCGGCCTCTTCGGTCACATCCATCTCTTCATTGGCACGGGCCAGCGCGCGCAATTCCTCGGCCTTGCCTTCGATCTCGGCCAGGGGTTTTTCGAAATCCAGATACTGGGTCATGACGCCTCTCAACGCGGAAGTTCCCTGCTATATGACTAAAGGTCGGCCCGGATGCAACTCAGCAAGATTTGTGGATCGATAATATGCGACTTCCGAGAAGGCGAGGAAGTAGGAAGAAAGCCCATGGCCACCAGCTATGAAGATCGCGTTCTGCGCGTATTGGCCTATATCCATGGCAACCCTGCAGGGGATCTGTCGCTGGACACTCTGGCCGATGTGGCCGCCATGTCGCGGTTCCACTGGCACCGGGTGTTTCGTGCCATCACGGGTGAAACCTGTGCGCAGGCGGTGCGTCGGATCAGGCTGCATCGTGCCGCGTGTTGGCTGGTTCAGACCGACGAGCCCTTGGGCAAGATCGCGTCCGACATCGGCTATCCCAACCTGAATTCTTTTGCGCGGGCCTTTTCCGAGGCCTACGGCAAAAGCCCCGCTGCCTTTCGCAGTGCCGGTCAGTTTTTGCCAGCTAACCCACGGTTCAAGATCGGAGATTATCCAATGCATCCCATTAGTACACGTATAGAACCCACCCGTCGCATCGTTGCCCTGCCGCATAAGGGTGCCTATACCGAAATCGGCGAAAGCTTTGAAGCGTTCAGCGCCTTGTGCGAATCCCGTCAGCTGTGGCCCCAGATTGGCCCGATGATTGGCATGTATTTCGACAGTCCAGATGATGTTCCCGAGCAGGACCTGCGCAGTTATGCCGGGGCTGAGTTCAGGGGTGACACAACGCCCGAGGGCATGGAGAGCCTGACCATTGCTGGCGGGAACACGGCAGTGTTGACCTTCAAAGGTCCATATTCAGGGCTTCAGGCCGCTTACCATAGTTTGTTCGGTAATTGGCTGCCTGAGTCCGGAGAGGAACCGGCGGATCAGCCCTGTTACGAGATTTACCTGAACGATCCGCGCGAAACTGCACCCGAGGACTTGCTGACCGAGATCTGCCTGCCGCTGAAATAGATCAAGGCCACAGCACCGGATACAGCGAGGCCACAAGAAGCCCCGCCATCGCCCAGTTGAACACCAACAACCGGCGCGGATTGGTCAGAATCCGCGCCATCTGTTGGCCGAGCACTGTCCAGACGCTGACCGATGGCAGATTGACCGCGCCAAACACGAGCGCGACGATTACGATGGCTGTGATCGTGTGGCCGGGCGTGTAGGCTGTGGTCGCCGTCAGCGCCATCGCCCAGGCTTTGGGATTGACCCACTGAAAGGCCGCCGCTTGCAAGAAGGTCATCGGCCTACCCGAAGCAGCCCCTCTTTGCGCCGGGGCGGCGTGGGCGATCTTCCATGCGAGATACAGCAGGTACAGGACCGATGCGATCTTGAGCAGCGTATAGCTGACGGGGAACCGATTGAAGACCTGCACCAGCCCGGCCCCGACCAGCAGCACCATGAACGTAAAGCCCAGCCCAATGCCCAGCATATGCGGGACGGTTCGGCGAAAGCCGAAATTGGCACCTGACGCCATAAGCATCAGATTGTTAGGCCCCGGCGTAATCGACGAGACGAAAGCAAATGCAATCAAAGCCAACAGGATGTCGTAGGTCATGCTTGGTATAATCTCGCCAAAGTGGGCAAATGTAATTGCGTTTTTGTGCGTTTGGGTGCAAATTTAGCAATAAATGGTGAATATAGATGAAATAAACCATCGAATATTGCGCGAGCTTTCTGAGGATGGGCGCATCAGCAATCTGGAGCTGGCTGAGCGTGTCGGCCTGTCCCCGTCGGCGTGCCTGCGACGCGTACAGGAACTGGAACGGACCGGCGTGATCGCTGGTTATCGCGCAGTGCTCAACCCTTCGGCCTTGGGTGTTGGCTTCGTCGCCTATATCGGCGTGGGGTTGGGAGAGCACACAAAAGCCGCTCAGGAAGGGTTTGAAAAAGCGCTTCACCGGGCCCCGGAAGTGGTCGAGTGTCACAATATCACCGGTACGATCGAATACCTGCTGCGGGTGGAGTGCGCCGATCTGCCGACCTACAAAGCCTTCCATACCGAGGTGCTGGGCACATTGCCCCATGTGACCTCAATCACGTCTTATGTGGTTATGGATTCCCCCAAAGACAGGCGCGCCTAGGGGCTATTTTGTGAAGTTTAACCACCTTGCCGGGTCGAATTTCACACCATAGAGTCATCATAAATACGTCGTCGGCAGGGGGATCGGCGCGAATTCAGGGAGATAAAGATGACCTTTCTCAGGACCGGGGCGCTTGCCGCTACCATGGCCGTGTTCGCCGGTGGTTGCTTTGCAGCGCCGTTGAAGCTGAAGCCAGCCAATCCGCAACCGAGCCCGAAGTCTGGGTTAAACGTAAAATATGCGTGGGAGGGAAACCCGCCTCGCAAGATTCAGAATTTTGGCAAAGTTGACCAGTTGCTGAAGAAAGCAAAGCCAGGTCAGCCGCTGCGAGGCCTTGATTACCGGGACACCAACGAGGGCGATCCGGTGCTGACCTTCAATGAAGCCTTCAATGTAGCAGCGGACATTACAGGCTATATCAGGTTTGACGCGGCGGGGGTCTACGAACTTGAAACATGGTCAAATGACGGTGTTGATGCCTGGATCGGTGGTCAGCAAATCGGCTATGTAAACGGGCGCCAGGGGTGTGAGGCCAACCAGCGCACCGAGGTCGAGGTACCGCAGGCAGGTTGGTATCCCGTGAAAATAAAGTATTTTCAGAAATATGGCACCTCGTGCCTGATGATGAAGTGGGGCAAGCAGGGCGAACGCTTTACCTGGACACCCAACGACGTTTTTGGGCGCTGAACCACGATCATAACTCAGATGAGGCGCCCTTTCGGGCGCCGATCTTTTTGTCAGCCTCCGGCTGTGATCAGGTCCGACTGTGCCACGATTACTTCGGCCTGTTTGATCGAGGCAATGTCGACAAGACGGCCTTTGTAAACGGTTGCGCCTTCACCGTTGGCTTTGGCCTGTTCCATGGCCGCAAGGATTTCGCGCGCCTCAGTGACGGCTTCCTCTGAAGGCGTGAACACCTGATTGGCCAACGCAATCTGTTTGGGATGAATGGCCCATTTGCCGACCATACCCAGCGTCGCGGAACGTTTTGCCTGAGCGATATAGCCTTCGTCGTCCGAAAAGTCGCCAAAAGGTCCATCGACCGGAAGCACGCCATGGGTACGGCAGGCGGCGACGATCGCGGCTTGCGCCCAGTGCCAGGGATCGGACCAGTGCTTTTCGCCCTCTCGCAGCATGTAGTAGTTTTCCTGCGTGCCACCGATGCCGGTGGTTTGCATGCCCATCGAAGCGGCGAAATCCGCAGCGCCAAGGCTCATCGCCTGCAGGCGTGGAGAGGATGCGGCGATTTCTTCCACATGCGCCAGACCCGCCGCAGATTCGATGATAACCTCGAATGAGATTGGTTTGGTTCGGCCTTTGGCGTGCTCGATGGCCGTGACCAACGCGTCCACAGCATAGACATCGGCGGCGCAGCCCACCTTTGGGATCATGATTTGATCCAGCCGGTCGCCCGCTTGTTCCAGCACATCCACCACATCGCGGTACCAATAGGGTGTGTCCAGACCGTTGATACGGACGGACATGTACTTAGTGCCCCAGTCCACGCTGTTCAGCGCCTCGATGACATTGGCGCGGGCCGTATCCTTATCTGACGGAGCCACCGAGTCCTCGAGATCGAGATTGATGACATCCGCAGCCGATGCCGCCATCTTGGGGAACAGTTTGGTGTTCGAGCCGGGGCCAAACAGCTGGCAGCGGTTGGGCCGCGCCGGGGCGGGGGGTTGGATGCGGAAACTCATCTGGACCTCGCGTGAGTAATGAAATTGCGTTCTCTCGTTATGATGGGATATTAAATTGCGCAACGGCGCGCAAGCGCGATTGTGCATCTGCGGCAATGCGCGTGCAGCAACGGTCGCGAAGTGTGCTGAAATGAGTGCTTAAAGTTTGATCACTTTAAAAACTTCGAAGAATCTCGCTGAGTTGAGATCATATCTGCAAAATTTTTGCATGAATATCTCTGTTGTAAGGAGAATTCGAGAAACGCTCGCCAAATTGGTTCTCTAATTTGGCTCGGAATCAAAGGAGTGCTGCGCGATGATCGAGACACCATATCTGTTGTTTTTGGGGGATGCGCCCGACCAACTGGCGGCCAAGGTTGCCGTTGGGATCAAGGACTGGCGGCCTGAAAACGCTGTAGGTCAGTACAGGATGGATGGCTGCAAGGCGGATCTTGGTCTCAAAGACATGGATCTGGTTGAAGCGCGCGAAGCGGGGGCCAAGACCCTGGTCATCGGTGTGGCCAACCGGGGCGGGGTGATCAGCCAGGATTGGAAAAAGGTTCTGGTCATGGCGTTGGAAGAAGGTTTCGATCTGGCTTCGGGCCTGCACAATCTTCTGCGCGATGAGCCCGATCTTGTTGCTGTGGCCGAGGCCACCGGGCGCAAGCTGCATGATGTGCGGGTGCCCGAAGTCGACTATCCGATCGCAAATGGCGTCAAACGTACCGGCAAGCGCTGTCTTGCCGTGGGCACCGATTGCTCGGTCGGCAAGATGTATACGGCCATGGCGATGGAAGCCGAGATGCGCAAGCGCGGAATGAAGGCAACCTTCCGCGCGACGGGGCAGACCGGTATTCTGATTACCGGCGATGGTGTGCCTCTGGATGCGGTGGTTGCTGATTTCATGGCGGGTTCGGTAGAATGGCTAACGCCGGACAATGACGAAGATCACTGGGATCTGATCGAGGGGCAGGGATCGTTGTTCCACGTCTCTTATTCGGGTGTGACCATGGCCCTGATCCATGGTGGGCAACCGGACGCGCTGATTCTATCGCACGAACCAACCCGTGAACATATGCGGGGTTTGCCCGGCTACCAACAACCCTCACTGGAGGCGCTGCGTGATACGGCGCTCAACCTCGCGCGTGTTGCCAACCCCGACTGTCAGGTTGTTGGTGTCTCGGTGAATACTCAGCACATGAGCGAAGAAGACGCATCGGCCTATCTTGCGCAGATCGAGGCGGATATGGGCCTGCCTGCAACAGACCCGTTCCGCTTTGGCTCGGGCAAGCTGGTCGACGCACTGGCCGAGATGTGATCTGAAGGACACGCGGGTGGCGGGCAATGTTCGCAACCGTCGCATATTTGGGAAAAGATGAAGGAGCTGGCGCGTGCAGGTTGAAGTCTCTCGCGATGTGTTTCGGCTGGCGCAGGTGTTTACCATTTCGCGTGGCTCACGAACCGAGGCGCAGGTGTTGACCGTTCGGATTACGGACGGGACTTATCAAGGGTGGGGTGAATGCGTGCCTTATGCCCGTTATGACGAGACTTTGGATTCTGTTGAGGCCGAGATTGCCGGTCTGCCCGGTGAGTTTTCGCGGCACGCGCTGATGGAGCTTCTGCCCGCAGGGGCCGCACGCAATGCGGTGGATTGTGCGCTGTGGGATCTTGAGGCCAAGCGCGCGGGCAAACGGGTATGGGATCTGGCCGGATTACCGGTGCCGGGGCCCGAGATAACGGCCTATACTCTGTCGCTGGATACGCCCGAAGCCATGCAGGCGCAGGCCGCGCAGAATGCGCATCGTCCTTTGTTGAAGATCAAGCTTGGAACACCTGATGACATGCCGCGGCTTGAAGCGGTGCGTGCGGGTGCGCCAAAGGCACGGATCATTGTGGACGCCAACGAAGGTTGGTCGGCTGCAGTTTATGCCGATCTTGCGCCGCATCTGGTGCGACTGGGGGTGGCCTTGGTTGAGCAACCTTTGCCAGCCGGAGAAGACGAGGCCCTGATCGGAATGGAACGCCCGGTCCCCGTTTGTGCGGATGAATCCTGCCATGACCGCGCCAGCCTGCCCGCGCTGAAGGGTAAGTACGACGTCGTGAACATCAAGCTGGACAAAACCGGAGGCCTGACCGAAGCGCTTGAATTGCGCAAGGCTGCGCTGGCCGAGGGGTATCGCGTGATGGTCGGGTGCATGGTCGGCAGCTCTCTGGCGATGGCGCCTGCGACCTTGTTGGCGCAGGGTGCGATGGTAACAGACCTTGACGGGCCGCTTCTGTTGGCCGAAGACCGAGCTAACCCGCTGACATTCGATGATGCCGGGGTGCATCCGCCAAAGGCAGCGCTCTGGGGGTGACGGACACCCGGGAAACGGGCGAAGCCCGGAGACGAAGAGGAAATGACATGACCCGCACCGTTTACGTGAATGGCGAATACCTGCCCGAGACCGAGGCCACGGTCTCGATTTTTGACCGGGGCTTTCTGATGGCTGACGCTGTTTACGAAGTGACCAGCGTTCTGGGCGGCAAGCTGATCGATTTCGACGGCCACGCGGTGCGCCTGAAGCGTTCGCTCGACGAACTGGATATGGCAGCGCCCTGCAGCAAAGACGCGCTGCTGGACATCCATCGCAAGCTGGTCGAACTCAATGAGATCGACGAAGGCCTGATCTATCTTCAGGTCACACGCGGCAGCGACGGTGACCGGGATTTCGTCTTCCCCTCGGATGATACCAAACCGACGCTGGTTCTGTTTACGCAGAACAAGCCTGGCTTGGCCAACAGCCCGGCGGCGCAGAAAGGGATCCGTGTCATTTCGATTGACGATATCCGCTGGGGTCGCCGCGACATCAAAACAACCCAGCTGCTCTATCCGTCACTGGGCAAGATGATGGCAAAGAAGGCTGGGGCTGACGATGCCTGGATGATCGAAGACGGCTATGTGACCGAGGGCACCTCGAACAACGCCTACTTCGTCAAAGACGGCAAGATCGTTACGCGCCCGCTGTCGAATGACATTCTGCATGGCATCACCCGTAAAGCGGTTTTGCGCATGGCGGCCGAGGCACAGATGGTGGTCGAAGAGCGTCTGTTCACCATTGATGAGGCGAAACAGGCGGAAGAGGCCTTTGTCACTTCGGCTTCGACATTTGTGATGCCAGTCGTCGAAATTGATGGCGAGACGCTCGGCGAAGGCACGCCAGGTCCCATCGCAAAGCGGTTGCGCGAGATTTATCTGGAAGAGAGTCTGAAAGCCGCTGTTTGAACCGGTTCTGGAAAAGGCCTGCCGCAAGGAATGCGGCAGGCCTTTTTCGTTCGACAGTAGGGCGCGAAGGCGCAGGGCGGGCTTTACGCCGCTGATCGTTAGGGCTCAGCCCTGTTTCCCCACATTCTCTTCAAAGGCGACCTTGAAAGCGGCCTGTTTCTCGGCGCTGGCTTCGGTCTGATAATTGGCCTTCCACTCATCCATGGTCATGCCATAGAAGATCTCGCGCGCCTCATCCTTGCCGATCTCGATGCCCTTTTCATTGGCTGCTTCCTGATACCAGCGCGACAGGCAGTTTCGGCAGAACCCGGCCAGATTCATCAGATCGATGTTCTGCACATCGGTGCGGTCTTCCATCAGATGTTTCTGCAGCCGACGAAAGGCAGCCGCCTGAAGTTCGATTTCGGTTTGCTTGTCCATGTTCTGGCTCCGAAGGTTTGTTTGCTAAGCCTGACCTAGCAATCCGGCGGCCATGTTACAATGAAACGAAAGGCGTATGAGCCCACCGGGACAATAGTTCTGGATATTACGCCAGTTTAAGTGCGATCCACGGCATCAGGCTGAATGTGATCGTCAGGATCTTGAAATTGGCAAGATACCGAAAATAGGCGCGCTTCACGTCGTGCTTTTCCATTTGGAACATTCTACCGTGTATACCGGCAATCCAATCCTGCAAGGCCACAACCATTAGTGTGCTGAACAGCAACACGCCGATGTTAAGGACTGTCATCCAGCCGAAGACGGTGGTCAGGAATTCCTGCGTCATGATCGCCTCCTTTCGTCCAATATATGTGTATCGGCGTCGACGCTCACAATGTCGTGAGCCGTGAAAGCGATCAGAGGCGTCCCTATGTCACAGCCCGCTTTCCGATAGTGCGTCCTGCAGAACAACGGCAAGCCGTTCGGCCCAGTGCCGCTGTCCGTCGTGATCTGCAATCAGGTCGTTGCGCAACTCGATCAGTGCATTGGGGCGGCCAAAAGTGGTGCAGTGCTTGTCGATCGCGTCACCCGTCAGCGTGCCGGTATAGGGCTCGTTGACGCCTACGCACAGATCGCCCTCGGCCTCAAGCCGGTTGATCAACGGGCGTGAGAAGCGTTCATCCGGGGTGTGCAGAACGCCGATATGCCAGGGGCGCGGTTCTCGGCCGCGCAATTGGCGGGTGAAAGAATGCATCGACACGATCACCGCATGCGGCAGGGCTGCCAGTTCAGCCAGTGCGTCGTGATAGGGCCGGTAACACATGTTCAAACGCCGTTCGCGCTCAGCCGCATCGGCGTGACGGTTTCCCGGGATAATCGAGCCGTCATACAGCTTCATCAGCAGGGTCGGGTCGTCTTCGCCTCGGTTTGGGTCAATCACAAGACGCGAGAAGTTGGCTGCAATGACAGGAGCGTTCAGAATCTCCCCCAGATGCTTCGAAACCTCGTAGGCCCCTACATCATAGGCGATATGGCGTTCCATATCTTCACGTGGCAGGCCGAGGTCACCGGCATTGATATCCGGCGGCACCATGTTGGTCGCGTGATCGCAGGTAATCAGCCAGCGCGACGGGCGATCCGCGCCGTGAACGAAAAACGGAGAGTATGTCATGAACCTGTCATCTTGTTTGCCGCAGGTGTAGGACAGTTGCTTCGGAAAGGGAATTGCGCAATAAGCAGCCTGAGAACTGTTTGCGGTAACATTTGGACGTTTGAGGAGAACTTGATCGATGCGACGCCTGAGAAACGTGAAGATCGTGGCGACGCTGGGGCCAGCGTCCAATGACTATGACATGATCCGCGCCCTGCACGAGGCTGGGGCGGATGTGTTCCGACTGAACATGAGCCATGGCAGCCACGATGAGATTCGCGAACGCCACCGCATCATTCGGCAGGTGGAAAAAGACCTGGACAGCCCAATCGCAATTCTGGCCGATCTTCAGGGGCCCAAACTGCGCGTTGGTGTGTTCGCCAATGATGCTGAAGAGTTAGAAGAGGGTGCGACCTTTCGGCTGGATCTGGATCCGGCACCTGGTGATGCCGGTCGTGTCTGTATGCCGCACCCCGAAATTTTTGCCGCGCTGGAGGTTGGCGCGCGGCTGCTGGTCAACGACGGCAAGATTCGCCTGATCGTTCGAGAGTGTGGTCAGAATTTTGCGAATTGTACCGTTGAGGTCGGTGGCACGATCTCGAACCGTAAGGGTGTGAACGTCCCGGACGTGGTGCTGCCCTTGGCAGCGTTGTCGGCCAAGGATCGGGACGACCTGGAATTTGTATGCCAGCTGGGTGTGGACTGGCTGGCGCTAAGTTTTGTGCAACGCGCCAAGGACGTTTTTGAGGCGCGTGCGCTGGCCGATGGCCGTGCGTCGATCCTGTCGAAGATTGAAAAACCAGCTGCGGTCGAGGCGTTTGACGACATTCTTGACGCCTCGGACGGGATCATGGTTGCACGCGGTGACCTGGGGGTCGAACTTCCAGTCTCTGCCGTGCCGCCAATTCAGAAGCGTCTGGTCCGCAGATGCCGCAGTGCCGCCAAGCCGGTGATCGTGGCCACGCAGATGCTGGAGAGCATGATCGAAAGCCCAATGCCCACGCGAGCCGAGGTCTCGGATGTCGCCACCGCGATCTACGAGGGCACGGACGCAATTATGCTCAGCGCGGAATCGGCAGCCGGTTCCTATCCGATCGAGGCCGTTCAGACCATGAACAAGGTGGCGATCGAGGTTGAGGCCGATCCGACCTACACCCAGATTATCGCCGCCTCGCGCACGGCGAAGGGCACGACGGTCGCGGACGGGATCGTTGCCGCCGCACGTGAGATTGCCGAGAAGACCGATATCAAGGCGATTTGCTGTTTCACCCAAAGCGGCACGACCGCCTTGCTGACCGCGCGTGAACGTCCCGGCGTGCCGATCATCGCGATGACCCCGGCCACTGGAACGGCGCGTCGCCTGTGCCTCAGCTGGGGGTGCCACTGTGTCATGACGCCCGAACTGGAGCGCTTCAAAGGTGCCGTGGTCAGCGCTGCTCGTGCCGCGCGCGCCGCGGGATTTGCATCAGAAGTTGATCAGATCGTGGTCACTGCCGGTGTCCCGTTCAACGTGCCCGGCACCACCAATATTCTGCGCATTGCGCCTTGCGATGAGCGGCTGATCTACAATACGGACCCGGGTTGAGCTCGGGTCCGCAGGCTAACTTTCAGTTCGACACTTCCGTGTATGTCAAACTATTAGGCAAAAAATATACTTATTTATCAATAGTATATTTGATTTCGGGTTGTGCTCGGCAATTATCTCTCTGTTTTTCCGTGTTTTTTAGGGATACTCGCCCCTAGGGCAGTCTACTCAAACAAGTTCCAGGTTCCGGCTGCCCTGCCGGGAGCGAGGGTCCCGGCCAAATCAACAATAACGGAGGAACGGCATGACAACGAAAATTGTCATAGGGCTGGACGGGACAGAAACCGGAGAACGCGCGATCACCTTTGCCAAAGATCTGGCAGGGCTCATCGGATCATGCGAGCTTCTGGCGGTTTATGTCATCGAATGGTCTCCTTTCACATTCCAGACACCAGAAGAAAACGCATTGCGCCACAAGCGGCGTGAAGAAGAGGTGGCGTTGGCCACGTCGCGGATCATTGAGCCAGCGGTCGAAGCGCTGAAGGCTGCAGGGTTCGAGGCGCGCGGCATCGTCCGTCACGGAGATGTGGCGGAAACGTTGAACGCAATCACGGTTGAAAACGGCGGTACTCAGATCGTTGTAGGCCGGGCCTCGGCAGATGGATTCAAGAAGCGCCTGTTTGGCAGTTCGACCCAGAACCTTGTCATGCACGCCGACGTTCCCGTCACGGTCGTGAACTGAGGGGAGAGATGATGATGAAAATTCAGAACAAACTGGGTCTGGCCGCGCTTACCGCTCTGGCCGCAGGTCCTGCCGCCGCTCAGGAAGCGGTTGGGTTGGACGACAAGATCAATCAGGCCTTTGCAGATTTCACCGGGCCGTTCGTCAGCTTTATCTTTGCTCCGTTCCCGGGCACCGGGTTCCCGTGGATTGTGGGTTGGCTGGTGATCGCGGCAACCGTGTTCACGCTGTATTTTGCCTTTGTTCAGCTGCGCTTTTTCGGGCATGCGATCAGCCTCGTGAAAGGCGATTATTCTGACCCCAATGATGCGGGTGAGGTTAGTCACTTTCAGGCGCTTGCCACGGCTCTGTCTGGTACGGTCGGTCTCGGGAATATCGCCGGTGTGGCGGTTGCCGTCGGGATTGGTGGTCCGGGTGCGACTTTCTGGATGATCGTCGCGGGTCTGCTGGGCATGGCGTCGAAATTCACCGAATGTACGTTGGGCGTGAAATATCGCAATGAATACGAGGACGGCACCGTTTCCGGTGGTCCGATGTATTACATGTCCAAAGGGTTCGACGAACTGGGCCTGCCGGGCGGTAAGATTCTGGCCATTCTGTTCTCGATCTTCTGTATCCTTGGCGCGCTGGGCGGGGGCAATATGTTCCAGGCCAATCAGGCGCATCAGCAGATTGCGGGTATTGTCGGAGATTATCCGGGCTGGATCACCGGTCTGGTCTTTGCAGGTATCGTCTTTGCCGTGATCGTTGGTGGCCTGAAATCCATCGCACGGGTGACTGAAAAAGTCGTGCCGTTCATGGGTGTCATGTATGTGGCGGCGGCGTTGGTCATCATTATCATGCATGCAGACCAGATCGGTTGGGCCTTCGGCCAGATCTTCGCAGGTGCCTTCACCGGGCTTGGTGTCGCCGGCGGTATGGTCGGCGCGCTGATTCAGGGCTTCCGCCGTGCGGCGTTCTCGAACGAAGCGGGCGTTGGTTCTGCGGCCATCGCACACTCGGCAGTGCGGACGAAGGAACCGATTACCGAAGGCTTTGTGTCTCTGCTGGAGCCGTTCATCGATACGGTTGTGATTTGTACCATGACCGCGCTGGTGATCATCATCACGCAACAGCTGATTATCGATCCGGCAACTGGCAACTACATGCTGAACGAAGCAGGCAACGCGATTGCAACCGTTGACGGCAATACTGGTGTCAGCCTGACATCGGCGGCGTTCGGCAGCGCATTCAGCTGGTTCCCGTTCATTCTGGCGATTGCCGTGGTCCTGTTTGCCTTCTCGACCATGATCAGCTGGTCCTACTACGGCCTGAAGGCCTGGACCTACCTGTTCGGCGAAGGCCACACCAAGGAACTGGTGTTCAAGATCATCTTCTGCATCTTCGTTGTTATCGGTGCGGCGGCCAACCTTGGCCCGGTCATCGACTTCTCGGATGCGGCGATCTTTGCGATGGCGGTTGTGAACGTCTTCGCGCTCTACTTCCTGATGAAAGTGGTGCGGCAGGAGCTGGCCTCTTACGCAGAACGGCTGAAGACCGGAGAAATCCGCAAATTCGGCCACTAAACCATTCCACCGGGGCGGCCCCGCGCGGCCCCGGTGCCTGACCCGATGCGAAAAGCGCAGAATCTGGGCCAAACCCCCTTGCCAGTATGACCGAACTTGCGTAAATGGCGCTTCTGATCGCGTGACCGGCCGAGATGGCATGCCGAGTCGCGTCTGAAACCGAACCCGGAAAAGGAGACGGAAATGCCTAAGATGAAGACCAAGTCGAGCGCCAAGAAGCGCTTTAAGGTGACTGCGACCGGTAAGGTCCTTGCTGGCCAGGCCGGCAAACGGCACGGCATGATCAAGCGGACCAAGAAATTCATCCGCGACGCCCGTGGCAACACCACCCTGTCCGCCCCCGACGCCAAGATCGTCAAGGGCTACATGCCCTACGACCGCTAAGAGGAGATTAGAAGATGTCCCGCGTTAAAGGTGGAACCGTAACTCACGCCCGTCACAAGAAGGTCATCAAGGCCGCCAAAGGTTACTATGGTCGCCGCAAGAGCACCTTCAAGGTTGCCCGTCAGGCCGTCGACAAGGCCAACCAGTATGCAACCCGCGACCGTAAGAACCGCAAGCGCAACTTCCGCGCGCTGTGGATTCAGCGTATCAACGCTGCTGTCCGTTCGCATGACGAGGCTCTGACATATTCCCGCTTCATCAACGGCCTGAACCTGGCCGGTATCGAAGTGGACCGCAAAGTTCTGGCCGACCTTGCCGTGCACGAACCGGAAGCGTTCGGCGCGATCGTGGCCAAAGCTCAGGCAGCTCTGGCCGCCTGATCCTCTGATACAGAGACAGTGAGCAAAGGGGTCGTTCCAAAAGGAACGGCCCTTTTTTGTTTCAGCCCTCTCTTTGTCCGATACCTGAAACGGGGGCGACCATCGAATTCACTCTATGTTTGGGCCTGCCGCGTTCCAAGCGCGAGGAGCTCTTGCCGTAGCTGCTGGATTCCCGGAGCCTTCAGGACTTCTTTCAACTGCCTGCGCCACAGTCTCAGAGATTTCTTTCGCAAGAGGAACAGCCTGCCATTGGACAGTTGGTTCAATCGCTGCATCTCATCCTGTACCGGGCCAACCCAGCGCTGTATAGAGCGATCTTCCTGATCATTAAACGACATTCTTTTCCAGTATTGCATCTGGACCTTTCGATCGGGATGCGAGGCGCTGCCGCGGGCGGATTTCAGCAGAAAGCTTGAAAGATCACGAACCGCATAATGATTGACTTGCGCCACTGCTCGTTTCTGAGGGTCGAGTGCGCGCCAACCCAATTCGCGGAATTGCCCTTGCTGCAAGCCTGATCCGTTGATCCGGCGTGGGGCTTCTATGAGAGGGGTCTTGGCGCGATGAATGCCGGGTCGCTCGAAAGCGCTGGTGCGAAACAGAGTCTTGACCCCACGCCACCGCTCTTTGATCAGATTTTCGTCCTCGGCCATGAAGAAGCGGCTTATCACAAGGTCTGGCGACAATTCGGTTTCGGCGCAGTCACCAAAAAGTCGCCAGTTGATTGCCATTTCGTCGAACGCATCCCCGACCGCATCAAAAAGCGCTGAAAGCGTGCCGTCGCCTGCCTGGATATTGAGAAATTCGTCACCATCCAGGGCCATACACCATTGGCACTCCTGGTATTCAGGCGATAGAGCAGAACGTCTATAAGCACGGTTCTGCCATTGCCGGTTCGGTGCTGCATTTCTGAAGTACTGGATTACGCCCAGCCGATTTAACGTACGCAGGGTCTTCTGCGTCTCGTCAGTGGAATCGTTCTGATACACATGGATATCCGTAAAGCCGATCAAACGATGATAGGCCACCCACTCGAGTATGTTTGGACCTTCATTCTTTACGGTCGTAACCAGAAGTGTTCGGCTCATGGTGGGTATGTGGCGTCCGTAAAAGGGCAGTTGGCCTGTTCTATCCTGATGTCGGTGCTGCACGAAAGGCTTGCACCGTAGTTTCCACGTTCAGAAAACGCGCGCAATTCGTACATACGACATATTGTCGGAAGTGGCGATTAATTGACGAAATCAACGACCTTTTCGTCAAGATACATCCTGCAGCCCGAACAAACCGTGCCTCATACTTGAAGCAAACGAAAAGATGGAGGCGCGTTTTGAACTGGAATGTTTGTATCGTCGGGGCAGGAAAGATCGGTCAGATGATCGCCACCCTGCTGAAATCGTCGGCGCATTATTCGGTAACGGTCGCAGATCATGATCTGTCCGCTTTGTCCGCATTCAAGAAGCGCGGCATTCCCACCCGACAGATCGATGCAACGGATAGCGTGGCGCTCGAACGGGCACTTGCAGGGTTTGATGCCGTTATTTCAGCGGCTCCGTTTTTCCTGACCCCCGCGATTGCAGGTGCGGCCAAGGCAGTTGGTGCGCATTACTTCGACCTGACCGAGGACGTGGCCGCCACAAATGCGGTGCGTGATCTGGCGCGTAACAGCGAAACTGCATTCATGCCGCAATGTGGTTTGGCCCCCGGATTTGTCGGAATTGCGGGCGCGGCCCTGGCATCTGAGTTTGATGAGATCGACAGCCTGCACATGCGGGTCGGTGCATTGCCGCTCTATCCGACGAATGCTCTTAAATACAATCTCACCTGGTCAACGGACGGGTTGATCAACGAATACTGCAACCCCTGCGATGCTATCGTGAATGGAGAGCGGACGAAAACTGCGCCGCTCGAAGATTATGAACTGATTGGCCATGACGGTGTGGAGTATGAATGTTTCAACACCTCGGGTGGCCTGGGCACATTACCGGAGACGTTAGAAGGTAAGGCGCGCGCAGTGTCTTATCGCTCGATCCGGTATCCGGGGCATCGCGATATTCTGCGTCTCTTGCTGAACGATCTGGGGCTTGGGCGTCGTCGCGATCTGCTGAAAGAGATTTTCGAAACGGCCCTACCGCGTACCGATCAGGATGTCGTACTGGTCTATTGCACCGCCAAAGGGATGGTTGATGGTACGCTGCGCGAGAAATCCCTGATCAACAAATCCTTCGCCCGCACAATCGATGGGCAGGTCTGGAGCGCGATCCAGATCACTACAGCGGCGGGTGTGCTGGGTGTCGTCGATCTGATGCGGGTGGGTGTGCTGCCCTCGAAAGGCTTTGTCCGGCAAGAGCAGGTGAAGCTTGCCGATTTCCTAAGCACCGAATTTGGCCGGCTCTATCGCGCCGGTGACGTCACCGAACAGAACAAGGCGGCCTGAGATATGAAAGATGTTGTGATGAATGCTGAAGCTACTCTTGCGAAACTGGACTTGACCGCGGCAGAGCTGACAGGGGGCGCATTGCGCGTAACCTCTCCGATCGACGGCAGCCTGCTGGCTGAAGTGCATGAAACACCGGTGTCCGAGATGGGGGCCATCTTTGATCGTTCGAAAGCAGCGTTCAAGGCATGGCGCGTGGTACCTGCACCGCGCCGGGGCGAGCTGATCCGCTTGCTTGGGGAAGAGCTGCGCGCCGCCAAAGACGACCTCGGCGCGCTTGTCAGTTGGGAGGCGGGCAAGATCACTTCGGAAGGTCTGGGCGAAGTGCAGGAGATGATTGACATCTGCGACTTCGCAGTTGGTCTGTCACGGCAGCTTTACGGTTTGACGATTGCATCTGAGCGCCCGGGCCACCGGATGATGGAAACATGGCAACCGGCGGGACCGGTAGGTGTGATTTCTGCCTTCAACTTCCCGGTTGCCGTATGGTCGTGGAACGCCGCGTTGGCTCTGGTCTGTGGTGACCCAGTGATCTGGAAGCCGTCCGAGAAAACGCCATTGACCGCTATGGCCTGCCAGAAGATCTTTGAGCGCGCTTTGGCTCGCTTTGGCGATGCACCCGAGGGTCTGCTGCAGACCCTGATCGGCGGCGCTGATTTGGGTGAGGCACTGGTTGCCAGCGAGGACGTTCCGGTCATCTCAGCCACCGGTTCGACCCGTATGGGTCGCGCGGTTGCGCCGATTGTGGCGCAGCGCTTTGGTAAATGCATCCTTGAGCTGGGCGGTAACAATGCGATGATCGTGGGCCCCTCGGCCGATCTGGAAATGGCTGTGCGTGCGATTGTATTCTCGGCCGTTGGGACAGCAGGTCAACGCTGCACTACATTGCGTCGCCTTATCGTGCACAACTCAATCCGCGAGGAACTGGTTGCGCGTCTGAAGAATGCCTATGCCGATCTGCCGATTGGCAACCCGTTGACCGAGGGCACGTTGATTGGCCCGCTGGTGGACGAAGCCTCGGGCGATGCCATGAGTGCCGCCCTTGAGGCTGCCAGGGCTGAAGGCGGAAGCGTGTTCGGCGGCAATCGCGTGACCGAAGGCGTGCCGGGTGGCGTCTATATGCAACCGGCCATCGTGGAGATGCCGGGCCAGACCGCAACAGTGAAGACCGAAACCTTTGCACCGATCCTCTATGTCATGGGCTATGACGACTTTGCCGAGGCGATCGATCTCCAGAACGACGTGCCGCAGGGCCTGTCCTCCTGCGTGTTCACGCTGAATATGCGCGAGGCGGAACAATTCCTGACGGCTGCTGGTTCGGATTGCGGCATTGCCAACGTCAATATCGGCCCGTCGGGGGCCGAGATCGGTGGGGCGTTTGGCGGTGAAAAGGAAACTGGCGGCGGGCGCGAGAGCGGCTCGGACGCGTGGAAGTCCTATATGCGGCGTCAGACCAACACGGTGAACTACTCGGCTGAACTGCCGCTGGCGCAAGGAGTCAAGTTCGATATCTGAGCCAGGTCTCCGGCGGTGTTTGGTGCGCCGCCGGACCTAATCTGCAAACAGATAATCCAACTGCATCACCGCATGTGCCTGACCCGGTTCAAGGTCAAGAAACTTGGCAATGACCGCCTCGTTTTCGGCGCGATTTGCAGACTCTCGCAGATAAAACAGCCCGCTATTTTGCGTGCCCCGGATCTGTTCGGATTCGAAGGCCAGAGCATTGCGCAGCGTTGGTAGCAATCGCCCCAAGGTGTCGTCCGAGCTATTCTGCCCGGCCAGACCGACACGATGGGCGTGACCCTTCAGATATGCGTCGGAGTAGTTGCAGTCGATTTCCAGTATGCGCGTGTCCGCCTGATCAGAGCAGAAATCCTGAATTGCATCCAGATTGGCCGGATCGAGGCAGAGCACCAGCCTGTTGTCTCCAAAATGATCGAACAACATCCGCAGCACCGCACGCCGATGGCGTGCACGTTTCTTCAATGTGGTCTCGATGCCCCCAAGGTCGGGCAGTGCTGTTTCCTGCTCATCAAAGATGTATTCAATACAGGGCGTGTCGGTCTCAGACGCGATCTGATCAACCAGGCGCTTGGCCACGTGCCATTTCTTACAAACGATCAGAAGCACTTGACGGTTTGGACCTAGCGTATTTCCCGCTTCCCAGAAGCGTTGGCCAAAACGCCGCCCAACCCGCCCACGCCCCGTGAGGAAATGATAGAGGTTGCGCCCTTCGCCCGAGATATCGAATGCGACCCCTTCACTGGCATAGAGCTGACCCAGCCGCTGTTTCAACTCATGCGCTTCAGCGCTGATCTTGCGCGCGAACAGATAATCCTGGCCCAGAAGCATGTCATAGTGATCGTTATAGAAAGTCACGGGCATCCCGTAGTCCGAAAACATCAGGAACGTCAGCGTCCGATTGTCGATCTCTTGCCTTGGGATCAGGTGGCGGACAAGAGTTTGAAAAAAGGTTTCGTCCGGGATCCAGGTGGTCGAGAAGAACCGGATCACATCGCGGCGCTGGCGCAGTAAACCGAGGATCATCTCAACCGTGCGGCGGCGCAGACACCACCATTGGCTGCCGATCATGATCTGCAGGTCAGCGGGGATTTCGCGCGTCAGGCCAAACCGCTTTTGGGTTTCATATGACGCGTAGAACAGGCGCGATTGCGTGCGTTCGTTGAAATAATGACGATAGATCAGCCGGTCCTCTTTCATGCCGGTCTTGATCCAGTTGCTTTCAAAGAAGTCATGGCTTTCGATGAAATCCATATCACGCTCGTCGAGAAAGCGATGCGCGTACTCCGCTGTCTTGATCGCCATGCAATCGCCCGAAAGCATGTAGAAATGGGTGGCACGTGGGAAGGCCTCCACTGCGGCTTGCAGCGCATTCAGCGTGGCCTGGACAAGCGACCACTCCCCCCAGCCGCACTTTATCCGTTTGCGGGCGAAGGTAACGTTCGGGTTGTCCCTCAATGCGTCGCGGATGCGCGTATAGGCTGCCTCACTGGCGCGGGCGTCGAAATGGATCGCCATGCAATCCCCCGCCGCCGTCAGCTGCCCGGCCTGATCAATGATCGCGTCAGGGTCTTTGTGACATAGCAAGATATAGGCAATCTTTGCCATTTGCGTTTCGCTATTCCCCGTTTCTACCGTTCGCGACCGTGATACTGAGGATGAGCGATTGAATAAACAGAATATTTTTGGTTCTTTGGGCCAATACCGCCGAAGTATCACTCCGATATCCGGCCAAGGAGGCGCAGCAGATGGGTTTTCCCGGAACATGGATGACCGAAAGCCAGAGCATGGTGTACCGCGTGGTGCCGAAATGCGCCTGCTCGACCATTGGCCAGATCATGTATTATTCGGATCACGGTCGGTTTTTTGGTGGTGATATCCATGACGCCAAGGACGGGATGCACAAATGGGCTTTTGGGGCCAGCCAGGACCCGATCTCGCGCAACGTGCGATCACATGAATCCTATACGTTTACCTGTGTGCGAAACCCATATACCCGCATCCTGAGCTCGTTCTTCGACAAGATCTGCGGCATTCAGCGCAACGGTAAACGCTATCGCGGTAATCTGGTGCCAACGCTGATTTACAATTACGGGATCGAAGTGGGCGGCGAAGACGGTAAGGGTGAGTTCGATCAGATCGCCAGTTTCCGTCGATTTCTTCTTTTCGCGCGGGATACCATCCGTTGGCGTCGCCCGATGGACCCGGATATTCACTGGTCCGCCATGTCCGGCCATGTCTCAACCCTGATTGCAAATGGCGGGCGCTATGACCGGATTTTCTGGACCGAGAAGTTCAATGATGGGATGCAGGGTGTTCTGGACAACCTCAAGACCGCACACCCGGTGACCTTGTCCGAGATTCCGCGCTTTAATGAATCCGAAGGTCACGGACCCAAACGCGCGCATCCGGTCGAGGATTATTTTGACGATCTATCCATGCACCTGGTCTATGAAATCTACAAACAAGATTTCGAACTGTTTAAATACGATTTCGAAAACCCGGCCAATAAGATGCCGGTAGGTGAGATCGATCTGGACGAGATTCACGCCAAGCTGGGTGACTGAGTCACTTAAACTAACGAGCAAGACCTCCCGCCCATCGTTAATGTCTCTGATGAGACATCTCCTCTGGTTGGGCCCGGCGCCGCGCTTTGCGCGGCGCCGGGCCCAAGTCCGCAAGGGGTATCGGCTTTGCCGATAGCACGTAGCGGGCGCGGGAGCGCGCCCATCTTCGTAGACCCTAGACCTGGCGAACAGCACCTTTCGCCGCGCTGGTGGTCAGCTTGGCATAGGCCTTCAGCGCCGTAGACACCTTGCGTTTGCGCGGTGCCGCGGGATGCCAGCCTTTCTCATCCTGTTCTTCGCGCCGGGCAGCCAGATCTTCATCGGACACCGCGAGATGGATGCTGCGGTTCGGGATGTCGATTTCGATGGTGTCGCCGGTTTTCACCAGCCCGATTTCACCCCCCTCTGCCGCCTCGGGCGAGACGTGGCCGATTGACAGACCCGAGGTGCCGCCCGAGAAGCGGCCATCGGTCAACAAAGCGCAGGCTTTGCCCAGACCTTTGGATTTCAGGTATGAGGTCGGGTAGAGCATCTCTTGCATGCCCGGCCCGCCGCGCGGGCCTTCGTAACGGATCACGACTACGTCGCCTTCTTTGACCTTTCCGGTCAGGATGTCGTTCACCGCCTGGTCCTGGCTTTCGCAGACATAGGCTGAGCCGGTGAATTTCAGAATGTTCTCGTCAACACCTGCGGTTTTCACAATGCAGCCGTCGCGGGCAATGTTTCCGAACAGTACCGCAAGACCGCCATCCTGGCTAAAGGCATATTCTTTCGAGCGGATCACGCCGCCTTGGCGGTCGGTATCCAGCTCCTTGTACCGGTTCGACTGGCTGAAGGCCTGCGTGGTGCGCACTCCGCCTGGTGCAGCCTTGAACAGTTCCTGCGCTTTGGGATTGTTGGCGATCTTGATGTCCCAATTGGCAATCGCTTCACCCATCGTGGCCGAGTGAACGGTTGCGCAATCCTCGTGCAGCAATCCCGCACGGCTCAGTTCGCCAAGGATTGAGAAGATGCCACCGGCGCGGTGCACGTCTTCCATATGCACATTCTCGGTATTGGGTGCGACCTTACACAAACAAGGCACTTTGCGGCTGAGGTGGTCCATATCGGACATGGTGAAATGCACCTCGCCCTCATGCGCAATGGCCAGCAGGTGCAGTACCGTGTTGGTCGAGCCGCCCATGGCGATGTCGAGGCTCATGGCGTTCTCAAAGGCTTCGAACGTAGCGATCTCGCGTGGCAGGAAGCCTTTTTCGTCCAGGTCATAGTGCCGCTTGGTGATCTCGACGATCCGGCGACCGGCCTCAAGGAACAGCTCTTTGCGGTCCGCGTGTGTGGCAAGGGTCGAGCCATTGCCCGGCAGCGCCAGACCCAGCGCCTCGGCCAGACAGTTCATCGAGTTGGCGGTGAACATGCCCGAGCATGACCCACAGGTGGGACAGGCATTCTCTTCGATGTGCTGAACCTGTTCGTCGGTGAAGCGGTCGTCAGCAGCGGCGACCATCGCATCCACAAGGTCGATCTTTTTGGCATCCAGATCAGCGATATCGATCTTACCAGCCTCCATCGGGCCACCCGAGACAAAGATCGCCGGGATGTTCAGACGCATCGCGGCCATCAGCATACCGGGGGTGATCTTGTCGCAGTTCGAGATACAGACCATCGCGTCGGCGCAATGCGCGTTGACCATGTATTCCACCGAATCCGCGATCACCTCACGCGAGGGCAGCGAATACAGCATCCCGTCATGGCCCATGGCGATGCCGTCATCGACCGCGATGGTGTTGAACTCTTTCGCGACACCACCGGCTGCCTCGACCTCGCGCGCGACCATCTGGCCAAGGTCCTTCAAGTGGACGTGACCGGGCACAAACTGGGTGAACGAGTTTACGATGGCGATGATCGGTTTGCCGAAATCATCGTCGCCCATACCGGTGGCGCGCCACAAACCGCGGGCACCGGCCATGTTGCGGCCATGGGTAGAGGTTCTGGATCGGTACAATGGCATGATGCTGTTTCCCTTTTGCCTCGGGTTGCATGTCTTGGGGTTCGTGCGTTATAGCGCACGTATCACATGTGCGCTATAACGTACAAGAGGATTCGGAAGTTGATGATATGGCACCGGACGACATAACGCTGAAATTACGGGACGTGCGGACGGCGTCCGGGCTGAGCCTGTCGAAGGTGGCTGAAATGACCGGGGTCAGCAAAGCCATGCTGGGCCAGATAGAGCGCGGCGAATCCAGCCCCACCATCGCGACCTTGTGGAAAATCGCCAAAGGCTTCCAGCTACCACTCAGCGCGCTGATCGATACGGCGCTGGGCGACCCGTCTGTTTTCCAGACCGTGACCTTCCCCGGGACCATAGAGGTCAAGATCGTCTTTCCCTTCGACCCCGCCCTAGGGGCCGAGACATTTCACGTCAGCTTGCATCCGAACCAAAGCCACGAATCCCCCGCCCATGCCGCTGGTGTGACCGAGGAGGTGTTTGTTCTTTCAGGTACGCTCGAGATTCTACGCGATCGGGAATGGGTATCTTTGCAGGCCGGACAGGGCTTGCGCTTTGCCGCTGATATCCCCCATGGATACCGCGCGGGTGCAGAGGGTGCCGCATTCCTGAACATGCACCACTACGCCCAGCACAACGAGTATTCTGAAAACGGCAAGGCCCATTCATGACTGCAGTTCTCGACAGCCTCACCATCGTCGACGCTATTGGCTCGTTTGGGGCTTTGATCGTGGTCGCGGCCTATTTTGCGACACAGATGCGGATGATGAACTCTGACGATCTCGCGTTTCCGGTGGTGAACCTCTTGGGGTCGGTTCTGATCGTCTATTCGCTGCTCGAGAATTTCAATCTGGCGTCGATGCTGATCGAGGGGTTCTGGATTCTGATCAGCATGATCGGGATCATTCAGCATTTCAGGTTGCGCCGCGCAAAGTAGTGCGCGGCGCGGGATGTTTAGGCTGCGCTGAGAAGACGTGGCGTGAACAGGCCGAGCTTGTTCAGACCCTTCATGGATTTCGCAGCCGCAAGAACGGCAAGATCGGCCAGGGGCTCAATCAGGATAACCATCATGTAAGCTCCGCCAAAGCTGGCCACGGCGGCGATGTTTTCGGCACCGAAACCCTGACCGTAGAACGCCCAGAAGGCCACCCATAGTACGACACCACCCTGATAGGCGGTCGACAGCGCAAGTGCCTGAGAATACTTGAGGTCAACATAGGCCGTATTCGGCGCAATGACGCGGTTTGCCAACGCCTGCAGGGCAAACAGAGGCACCAGCAACGTCGTCATGTTCATTCCGAACTGGGGCAGATCGAAGGGTGCCAAGAAAAACCCTTGAACAAAGAGGCCCAGGATCAGACCAATCGCAGCCGGGGCGGCACCGAACAAAAGAAACAGTGTCGAGCCCAGAATAAAGTGCACCTCTGACACTCCCACCGGGAAATGAGGCAGAACTTCAAAGAATGTGAAAACAAGGCCGGTTGTCAGGGCAGACCGCACTGCAAGGCTTGCAACACCACTGTTTTTGACGCTCTCCCACGCCAGCTTCAGACTATAAAGCCCTGCCCCGGCCGCGGTGGCATAGCTCAGGACAAGTTTGGCGCCGTTAACGACGCCCGGTTCGATATGCATAGTTTGTTCTCCTTACCGTCACACCCGACGGTAGAAACGTGTTGAAATTGGGCGGATGCCCGGTTTGTGCATGGCAGGTCTCCTGACTCGCGGATTAGGATCGATCCCGGCCTTCCCAACCGATCATTTCGGTCAGTGGCCCTGATGGGGCGATACTCCGCTTACAGTTGCGGGGGCAGTTCCGGAGTTGACAGGATTTGTCGCACCGGATTCCCTTTTCATCCCTCTGGGGAAACTCCATTGGGAACCATGTCGCACAGATTTCTGCCACAGAATGCTGCCTGTCAAGCACGCCAAGCATGTGGTTGGAAAAAAACGTTCCCCGCGCGGGTTCTGAGCTGCGGCGTGACTTGAACGTTTGGCCGTGCCCATATAGGGAAAATCCAAGCTCGCTCAGGGGAGGCTTTGATGCAGGACGATCCGAAAACTCTCGTATCCACAGACTGGCTGGCCGCGCATCTCAAGGACCCGGATCTGCGGATTCTGGACGGGTCCTGGTATCTGCCCGCGCAGAACCGCGATGCGAAGGCCGAGTATGATGCAGGCCATATCCCCGGTGCGCGGTTCTTTGACATTGATGACATTGCCGATCACCGTTCGGACCTGCCGCATATGGCACCTCCGGTCGAGAAATTCATGTCCCGCCTGCGGGCGATGGGGGTGGGCGACGGCCATCAGGTCGTGGTCTATGACGGGGCTGGGCTGATGTCTGCCGCACGCGTCTGGTGGCTGTTCCGTTTGATGGGTCAGGACAATATTGCCGTTCTGGATGGGGGGCTGCCGAAATGGCAGGCCGAAGGTCGCGAGATCGAGGACCTGCCGCCCGTCGTTCGCGATCGCCATATGACCGTTCGCGTACAAAACCATCTGGTGCGTGACGTGACGCAGGTTTCAGCTGCGGCCAAGCTGAACGATCATGAGATCATCGATGCGCGCTCAACTGACCGCTTTGCCGGAACAGCGCCAGAACCACGCGAAGGTTTGCGCTCGGGTCATATTCCGGGCTCTCACAATGTGCCCTTTGGTACGCTGCTGAATGCAAATGGCACCATGAAGTCGCCCGAAGAGTGCCGCGCCATATTCGAGGCCGCAGGCGTAGATCTGTCGAAACCCGCAATCACATCCTGCGGCTCGGGCGTCACGGCTGCGATCCTCAGCCTTGCGCTTGAGCGCATGGGTAAAAAAGATCATTCGCTTTATGACGGCTCCTGGGCTGAATGGGGTGCCTTCCCAACCCTGCCCGTCGCAACCGGAGAGAACTGATGTTCGAGAACCTCAAGCCACAGCCAGCCGACAAGATTCTGGCGCTGATGCAGATGTATCGCGATGACCCGCGCGATCAGAAAATTGACCTGGGGGTTGGCGTTTATAAAAACGCTGAGGGCATCACCCCGGTCATGCGCGCCGTGAAAGCGGCTGAAAAGCGCATTCTGGAAGAGCAGGAGACCAAGGCCTATACCGGTTTGGCCGGTGACCCAGCCTATGCCGATGCCATGATCGGTCTGATTTTGGGTACATCGGTCCCGCGCGCCAACATCGCCGCCGTGGCGACGCCGGGCGGCACCGGTGCTTGCCGTCAGGCGTTTGAGATGATCCGCATGGCCAATCCGTCGGCCCGTGTTTTTGTGTCTAACCCGACTTGGCCGAACCATCTGTCGATCCTGAATTATCTGGGAATCGAGACGGTCCAGTATCGTTATTTCGACGGTGAAACCCGCGGCGTCGATTTCGACGGCATGATCGAGGACCTGAAAACCGCCAATGCGGGCGATGTGGTTCTGCTGCACGGCTGCTGTCACAACCCGACCGGAGCCAACCTGAACATGGTGCAGTGGCAGGAGGTCGTGAACCTGATCAACGAGCGAGGCCTCGTAGCGATGATCGATATCGCCTATCAGGGCTTCGGCGACGGCCTTGAAGAGGATGCGCAGGCGACCCGTCTGGTTGCCTCATCGGTCAAGCGTTGCCTGATCGCGGCGTCCTGCTCGAAGAACTTCGGCGTCTACCGCGAACGGACCGGTCTGCTGATGGCGATCAGCGACGATGCGGCGCAAACGGCTCTGAACCAATCGACACTGGCTTTCCTGAACCGTCAGAACTACTCGTTTCCGCCAGATCATGGTGCGCGCGTGGTAACGACGATCCTGAATGATGACGCGCTGCGCGCCGACTGGGCCGCCGAGCTGGAAGAGGTCCGCTTGTCCATGCTGGGTCTGCGTCAGCAACTGGCTGACGAATTGCAACGTCTCAGCGGGTCGGATCGTTTCGGTTTTGTCGCACAGCACCGCGGCATGTTCTCGCGCCTTGGTGCGGCACCTGAACTGGTCGAGCAACTGCGCAACGATCACGGGATCTACATGGTTGGCGACAGCCGCCTGAACATCGCCGGTCTGAACGCGACCACCGTGCCAATTCTGGCGCAGGCGATTGTAGACGTCGGGGTCTGATTCCAACGAAAATGGTTTGCTGAACGCTGCGCAAACTAGCTCAGCGTTCAGTGAGATTTGTATTGGGTTTTCTCAAAGTCATCTTACCCGCTCGGCTATGACCATATTTCTTTGTTACCAGCGATGGCGGAGACAACTGCCTTTGCACGTTGCTCAACTCCTGGCATATAGGAAAGGCCCATATGCTCAACCTCAATGTATATCAAATAGTTGGCAACATCAGTTTGGGTGCTACCGTTGCGCAGTTGGCCAGCTACTGACATAAGATACGTATCGTACTCATCCGCGAAGGGTTCGGATTGCTCATCTCGCCAGCAATCTCCGGGGGCTAGTAACCCAATAGGATCCCAAAGTGACCATCCTATGTCGCGTAGCCGGGGTAAATTAATTCGAGGATTGCGAGAAGAGTGCATTGCTGTCGCCATTCAATTGTTCCCCCCAGACGGTTTCATAGGGGCACCATTTTGAAAAGCGGCACTTCGACGAAATACAATTCTCGGGGATAAATAAAAAAACCGGGCGCGGACGCCCGGTTTTGATTGTGCTTTGATGGGGAAGTTTAGCCCTTCGAAAACTCCGGATAGGCTTCCATACCCAGTTCCGCCATGTCGAGGCCGTTGATCTCGTCCTCTTCGCTGACGCGGATGCCAAGAGTGGATTTCAGGATCACCCACAGGATCAGCGCGCTGACAAAGGTGAACACACCGTAGGCGACAATGCCGGTCAGCTGAGTGATCAGGCTTGCTTCACCGTAGAAGATCACGGCAATGGTGCCCCAGATACCGGCGAACAAGTGAACCGGGATGGCACCCACGACATCGTCGATCTTGAACTTGTCCAGCATCGGAACTGCGAAGACCACGATGATACCGCCGACGGCACCGATCCAGAGCGAACCGAACAGGGTCGGGGCCAGCGGCTCCGCCGTGATCGAGACCAGACCGGCCAGCGCGCCGTTCAGAACCATGGTGAGGTCGGGCTTTTTGTACATGACCTGTGTCATGATCAAAGCGGCGACGGCGCCAGAGGCTGCGGCCATGTTGGTGTTGGCAAAGATGCGCGACACGTCGGACACGTCCCCAACAGTACCCATTGCCAGCTGTGAGCCTCCGTTGAAGCCGAACCAGCCCAGCCACAGGATGAATGTACCCAAAGTGGCCAGCGCCAGGTTTGAACCGGGCATCGGATGTACCTTGCCATCTTTATACTTGCCGATACGCGGGCCAAGGATGATGGCGCCTGCCAGAGCGGCCCAGCCACCAACCGAGTGTACAACGGTCGAGCCGGCAAAGTCCGAGAAACCGGCTTCGGACAGCCAGCCGCCACCCCACTGCCAGGACCCTGAGATCGGGTACAGAACACCAGTCAGAACGATGACGAAGATCAGGAAGGGCCACAGCTTGATCCGCTCTGCCACCGCACCTGAGACGATCGAGGCGGTTGCAGCCACAAACACCAACTGGAAGAAGAAATCCGAGCCAATCGATGCGTAGTCGAGCGCTGCATCAGCGGGCGCAACGCCAACGGCGTCAAGCTGCGTGGTCGAGAAGAAGGGCCCCAGCCAGCCAGCGATGGTCCAGCCGTCGCCGGGATACATCAGGTTAAAGCCGATCAGCCAGTACATGATCGCTGCAAAGGAAAACAGCGCAACGTTCTTGATCATCTGCATGGCGACGTTTTTCGAACGCACCAGACCGCCTTCCAGCATGGCAAAGCCAGCGGCCATGAAGAAGACCAGAAAGCCCGCCATCAGGAACAGCAGTGTGGTGAAGATATATTGGGTATGCAGCGCAGCCTCGCCTTCGGCAGCCTCTTGCGCCAGCCCCATCTGCGGCAGCACAACAAGTGCGGCGGCAGGAATGATGAATTTCATCAGGTTCATTGTCAGTCCTCGAATGTTTTGGAAGCGGGGCGCTTAAAGCGCGTCCTCGTTGGTTTCCCCGGTCCGCACGCGCATGGCCTGCTCGACATCGAGGACGAATATCTTGCCGTCACCGATCTTGCCGGTTTTGGCTGTTGTGGTGATGGTCTCGACGATCTGGTCGGCCATGGTGGCGGGCACCACGATCTCGAGTTTGATTTTGGGCACGAAGTTCACAGCATATTCCGCGCCCCGATAAATTTCCGTGTGGCCAGATTGCGAGCCGAAGCCCTTGATCTCGGTCACCATCATGCCGCGCACGCCCGCGTTGGTCAGTGCCTCGCGCACCTCCTCGAGCTTGAACGGCTTGATTGTCGCAATGATCAGTTTCACGTCTTTCCCCTCTATCGTCCCGGACAGACCGGTATTTTGCACCTGCAGAAAAAGAGCGTGACATCGCGCGTTAGGAAACGATTCCGGAGGGGTGACGCGGGGAAAAAGAATGAAAAGTTGCACAATTTTTGCACAAACAGAGAGGCAGGATGAAAAAATAGGCAGTTTTACGAGGGGAAATACCGGAAATTCACACCTCTACATGGCTGCTTTGCCAAGGTATGGTGACGCAAAAGCATAAACGGGCAGAGTTTGAGCATGACTGAGTCCAAGCGCCGCAAGCCTACATTGGTCGCGGACAAAAGATACCCCTCGAAGGGTCGCAAGCCTGCGGCAACCAAGCGGTCTGCCAAACCGGCGGGCAAGAAAGCGGCTGCGCGCAAAACCGCCACACGCAAGACGGCGCGCCGGAAATCGCGCCGCAGTTCGGGCGGCAAGGGTGGCGGTATCTTCCGCCGTCTGTTCCGTTGGATTTGGCGTCTTTTCTGGGGAATCACATGGCGGGTGGGTGCCGTCGCGGGCCTGCTACTGGCGTTGGCGGTCGGCGTCGTCTACTCTTCTTTGCCCGAGGTCGATGCCCTGCTGGACGGGCGCGCAAAGGGTTCGGTGACGTTGCTGGACCGCGATGGCAAGGTATTTGCCTGGCGCGGGGATCAGTTCGGCGGAGTAATCACGGCGGATACGGTCTCGCCTCATCTCAAGAACGCGGTGATCGCGACCGAAGACAAGCGGTTCTACCGTCATTTCGGCGTCAGTCCGCGTGGTGTCGCCAGTGCGGTGCGGATCAACCTCAGCGAAGGGCGCGGGCCGTTGTCGGGCCATGGCGGCTCGACCATCACGCAGCAAACGGCGAAGTTGCTGTGTCTGGGTGTTCCATACAACCCAGCTGATTGGGAGTCCGAGGCGGCCTATGAGTCGGATTGTCGGCAGGGGTCGCTGTGGCGCAAGGCGAAAGAGGCTGTTTATGCCATCGCGATGGAGGTGAAATACTCCAAAGACGAAATCCTGACCATCTATCTGAATCGCGCATTCCTTGGGGCGGGCGCACGCGGGTTCGAAGCGGCCAGTCAGCGCTATTTCGGTATCTCCGCAGCCGAGGTCAGCCCGGCAGAGGCTGCCATGCTGGCCGGTCTGTTGGTGGCACCCACGCGCTATGCGCCAACGAATAACCTGCAGCGTTCACAGGATCGGGCGCGGTTGGTGGTCGGTCTGATGGAAGATCAGGGCTATCTGAGCCAGGCGCAGGCCAGCGAGGCCCGCAGCCGTCCGGCAGAGCTGTCCGAGGCGGCGGCAGCGCGTGCCGGTGGATATTTTGCGGATTGGGTCATGGCGAGCGGACCAGAATTCTTTACCCGCAACACCACCGAGGATGTTGTGATCCGTACCACGCTGGATCAACGCATTCAGCAATCGGCGGAAGAGGCGTTGCAATTCATCTTTCAGGAAAAGGTGCGCGAAGGGTCAAAGGCACAGGCCGCCATTGTTGTGATGTCGGCGGATGGCGCGGTCCGCGCCATGGTGGGCGGGCGCAAGACCCGAGTATCAGGGGCGTTCAACCGGGCCACACAAGCGCTGCGACAGACCGGGTCGTCGTTTAAGCCCTTCGTTTACGCCACCGCGCTGGAACTGGGCTATTCGCCTCTGGATACGGTGATGGACGAGCCCTATTGCGTCGACATCCCCGGGTCGGGTCAGTGGTGCCCCAAGAACTACACCAACAAGTTCTATGGCCGGGTGACGCTGGCGGATGCCCTGAAAAACTCGCTGAACATCCCCGCCGTTAAAGTGGCTGAGATATCGGGGCTGGAAAATGTCCGAACCGTGGCCAGCGGTTTTGGCATCACGAGCGATCTGGCGCAGGGTCCGGCGCTGGCGCTGGGCGCATCAGAAAGCACGTTGATCGAGATGACGGGCGCTTATGCGGGTATCCTGAATGGCGGTTCGTCGGTCGAACCGTATGGCCTGACCGAGTTGAAGTTGTTGGGCGAAACCGAACCCGTGATGGTGACGACTACCGGGATCGGTGAGCGCGTGATCAATGACAAGGCTGCGAAACAGCTGACCTGGATGATGGAGCGCGTCGTTTCGGAAGGCACCGGGGGGCGTGCGAAACTGCCCGGCTGGCAGGTGGCGGGCAAGACCGGCACAACGCAGGCCGCCAGGGATGCGTGGTTTATCGGTTTCACCGCCGACTATGTGGCGGGTGTTTGGATGGGATATGATGACAACACGCCCTTGGCGGGTGTCACAGGCGGTGGGTTGCCTGCAGAGATCTGGAAAGAGACCATGGTCCGCGTCACCGAAGGCATGACGCCCACACCATTGCCGATGCTGGCGCCCGATCCGCCCGTGCGTACGGCACAACCCAGACAGCAGCGCCGCAAGAACAATGGTTTTGAAAATGCGATCAACAACCTGCTGAACAACATTTTCGGAAACTAACAATGCAAAGAAAAAAGGCGGTGCTTCAGGCACCGCCTTTGACGTTTCAGGCGCTCGCGTCCAGCGCGGCGACAATCGCGTCGCCCATTTCCGAGGTCGAAACTGGCTGAACACCTTCCTCGGCCAGCAGATCGGCAGTGCGGACGCCATCGGCCAGAACCTTCTCGATGGCGGCTTCCAGACGATCCGCCTCGGCACCTTGGTCAAAGCTGTACCGCAGCGCCATGGCAAAGCTCAAGATACAGGCGATCGGGTTGGCTTTGCCTTCACCCGCGATATCCGGGGCTGAACCGTGGACCGGCTCGTACATCGCCTTGGGGCGACCATTCGCCATCGGAGCACCGAGCGATGCAGATGGCAGCATACCCAGTGAGCCGGTTAGCATCGCGGCGCAGTCGGACAGCAGATCGCCAAACAGGTTGTCGGTGACGATGACATCGAATTGCTTCGGTGCCCGCACCAGCTGCATGGCACCGTTATCCGCGTACATGTGGGTCACTTCGACTTCGGGATATTCTTCGGCCACGCGATTCACGACTTCGCGCCACAGGATGCCCGATTCCATGACGTTGGCCTTTTCCATCGAGCACAGCTTTTTGTTCCGACGCATTGCCAGTTCAAAGGCCGAGCGCGCGGCGCGTTCGATTTCGGATTCGGTGTAGCGTTGGGTGTTGATGCCCACACGCTCATTGCCTTCCTCAAAAATGCCGCGCGGTTCGCCGAAATACACACCCGAGGTCAGCTCGCGCACGATCATGATATCCAGACCGGCCACGATGTCCTTCTTCAGCGACGAGAAATCGGCCAGCGCGTCAAAACACTGTGCCGGGCGCAGGTTCGAGAACAGATCCATTTCCTTGCGCAGACGCAGCAGGCCGCGCTCGGGCTTAACCGAGAAGTCCAGGTCGTCGTATTTCGGGCCACCCACGGCACCCAGCAGCACCGCGTCAACCTCTTGCGCTTTTGCCATGGTCTCATCCGACAAAGGCTTGCCGTGCGCGTCATAGGCCGCGCCGCCCACAAGGTCCTCGCTCACGTCAAAGTGAAGGCCGCGATTGGTGCCGAACCAATCGATGACTTTGCGCACTTCGGCCATGACTTCGGGGCCAATTCCGTCTCCGGGCAGGATGAGGAGCGAGGGGTTGGACATGAAGGATCTCCTTGCGTTTCGTTGCACAGGCCCTAGCGTTTGCGGCGCATCGGGTCAATGAGACGAACCCGCCAAAACACGAGGAACAGACATGCTGACACCCGGAAATCCCGCCCCGCCGCTGAAAATCGAAACTGTGAGCCACGGTACCTTTGATCTTGGGCGTGACACAGGTGAAAACGGGACGCTGGTGATTCAGTATCGCGGTCTGCATTGCCCGATCTGTATTCGCCAGATGGGCGAGGTCGAAGCAGCGCTGGATGACTTCGCCGAACTGGGTATCGAGGTGATCATGATCACCACGGATACAGGCGAACGCGCTGCTGAAACGGTCGAGAAGGCCGGGGTCTCAAGACTGCGCGTGGGGTATGGTTTGTCGATGGTCGATGCGCGTGACACCTGGGGGCTGAATATCTCGGTCGCACGCGAAGGCAGTGCTGAGCCTGCGCTGTTCGCTGAGCCGGGGCATTTCTATATCAAACCGGATCAAACCCTGTATTACGTTTGGCAGCAGACGACGCCATTCGCTCGGCCTCCGATGTCGGATATTGTCGGAGGGTTGAAATTCACCCTCGCCAATAATTATCCGGCGCGCGGCACCTATAGCGGCGTGCTGTAGGGCTGCATCACAATCTGGCTTTCAGCCCCTCGGCCAGCAGATCCCAGACCCTGCGGATGCGTGGGGTCTGACGCATGGCCTGCGGGGCGGCCAGCCAGACCGGCAGAACGGGTATTTCGGCCTCGATATCCAGCACCTCAACCGCCGGATCCGCCTGTGCGATGCTGAGTTGGCTGAAGCCGACACCGCAGCCTGCGCGGATCAGTTCCCAATAGGCGGTCTGGTTGTCGCAGCGGGTGGCAAAGCTGTCACGGCTGGCAGGCCAGCCTTTGTTGCGCATGGCGGTAATGATATCTTGATTGGCGTCGAACCCCACCAGATCATGCTGCATCAATTCCTCGGGGGTCGTCGGACGCCCGGCGCGTTCCAGATAGGATCGCGCAGCACAAAAGCAGAGCGGAAGCTCTCCGATATGTTTGGCCACGATGTCGACCTGCTCGGGACGATACATGCGCACGGCGATGTCGGCCTCTCGATACAGTAGGTTCTCGCTGGTATCCGAGGCGACCAGATCAAGCTGTATGGCTGGCTCCTCCTGGCGGATCGCGGCAAGGATGGGAGGCAGCAGGTGGTGCGAGACAAAGACCGAGGCGGTGATCCGGACCGAACCCTCAAGCTGTTGAGCCTGCCCCGCCGCCGTCAGCCCAAGCGCGTTAACTGCGCCGTGCATCTGCTGCGCCATCGGCAACACCTGTTGCCCAACTTCGCTGAGTGTCAGGCCGCGCGCATGTCGGTCGAACAGGGGCACGCCCAGTTCTTCCTCAAGCGCATGCACTTGTCGCCCCAGTGTCGGCTGACTGCGCCCCAACCGCCGCGCCGCAGCTGAAAGCGAGCCGGTTTCAGCCACGGCCAGAAAGCTCTGGATCAGGGACCAGTCGGAAAGCTGCAGAGGGTTTGCCATTCAAAAACGAATACATGATCTGCGGTTATTGGCAATTCATCAATGCATGCGAATGAGTAAATTGAGAGCATCAGGAGGAATACATGCAACAAACAGCGCTAATCCTTGGTGCCTCAGGGCGTTTTGGCCGCAACTCAGCTGCAGCGTTTTCTCATGCGGGCTGGTCCGTGCGCCGTTTCAACCGTGCCTCGGATGATCTGAAAGCTGCGGCCTGCGATGTGGATGTCATCGTGAATGCGTGGAACCCGCCCTATCCGGACTGGGCGCGTGATGTGCCGACGTTGCATCGCAGAGTGATCGCGGCTGCTGAAAGCAGCGGGGCCACCGTTATCTTGCCCGGCAATGTCTATGTCTTTGGCGCAGACGCTCGTGCCCCTTGGTCGTCTGAGACGCCACATTTGGCCACCAATCCGCTCGGTCGTATTCGCATTGAGATGGAGGCTTCCTATCGCGATTCATCCGTGCAGACCATTTTGCTGCGGGCCGGAGATTTCATCGATACCGCTACATCGGGGAACTGGTTTGATCAGGTGCTGATCAAGCATCTGCGTCGTGGTCGCTTCGTATATCCCGGTAATCCCGACATCCCGCATGCCTGGGCATATCTGCCTGATCTGACCCGCGCTGCTGTCCGCTTGGCCGAGATGCGCGCCGACCTGCCACGATACAACGATATTCTGTTTGCAGGTTATACGCTATCCGGCAACGACCTTGCGCGGGCGTTGTCGCGGGTGATTGAGCGCGAGGTTGAACTGCGGAAGATGGCTTGGTGGCCGTTGCAATTGGCCCGTCCGTTCTGGCGTATGGCGCCTCATCTGCTTGAAATGCGGTACCTGTGGGACACGCCGCATCGTTTGGATGGTGCGCGGTTTGAAGCGCTGCTGCCTGATTTTGTGCAGACTGATCTTTCTGCAGCGTTGACAGCTGCAGTTCCGGGTTTTGCCGTACAACCGCGCGGACAATCGGGCGGTGCCCCTCTTTGGTCATAACGCGCATTGCTGTTCTCTTATGCTGAACGCCGCTTCATGGGAGGTATCCCAAGCGCGTTAGCATCACCGATCACTGATCGAGCAGATCGACCCAGACCAGTCGATGACGGCTGGCAGTCTCGGCGTTGTCACGATCCGGTTGAGGTGGCCAATACGCACCTGCATCCTGTATCTGCCAATCGGCCGAGGGCAGGACATAATCGACCCGCATCTCGCCCACGCCCTTCCAGAGAACCGTCGCGGTGGAACCTTCCGCATTCGTGGGTTTTGGGTCTTGCAGCAAAGGGTGGGCAAGCAGGTCCCGGATGGCGTCCTTGCGACCTTCACCGCCATCCGGGTCGAGATTTGCATCCCCCGCTATTACGAACCGATTTGATGGAGCAGGGCCAATCTCTTTCTCCATGAGCACTGACCAGAACCTTATCTCATCTCTGTTTCGCAGACCGTTGCGGTCCTCTGGCCCGTCAAACACCGGTGGGCTGGCGTGGAACGTCATCAGCTCAAGACGACCCCCGGGCGCATCGATCGGAATGACCCAATGGGCAGTTGAAGAAAGCCGTTGAATGGCTTGCGCTTGGGGCGACGGAAATGGAGCATTCCTAGCGACAGGCAGCGTAGCACCCGGAAGATCCTGCCATAGCATCGTGGAGTAGACCTGCACCTGATCTTCCGCGATGGGATGTCGTGATAGAACGGCCAAACCGCCTTGCCCTGTGAACCGGCCCCAGCCCTGAGCATCGCCCGGCCCGCCGGTTTTGCCGTCTCCGTCCAGATCTATCGGGGTTTCGAGCCCTGAATTGGGTTGTGCCGAAAAGCTGTGAGGATAAGTCAGACCCGCTTCGTCCAGCTTCGTCTGAAGGGCGGTCAGGGTCAACCCATCCAGATCCCAATCGATCCCCTGCAGTGTCACGATATCGGGACGTGTCTCCGTCAGCACTTCGACCACCGCACTCACTTGTGGGTCGCCCCGTCTGATATCCCGCAGCAAGAGCCCCGGCCCCTCGCGGCTGAGTTCGGTGTTATAAGTGGCGACTCGCAATATGTCTGCCTGCGCCGAAAGGGGCAGCAGCAGTACAATAAGGGCTCGGATCATGCGATCTGAGTGGCCTCGGAGGTTGAGTAGGCGCGGCGTTTTTCGACAATCAGTCCCGCGATGCGCAAGGTCGCCATACCCCGCATGATCATGCTGGCAGGCAGGAAAGCCCAGGCGCACAATGTCCAGATCAGGGTTTGAGGATTACTGAGGGCAATTGGAGCCGCAAAGGCAGCCATCAGTTTCACCACGGCTGGAATCAGGAATGGCAGCAGCACCCCGATGGCGATGTTCAAACGGCCATCCCGTTGCAGCCGGGTCACCACATCACCACCCTTAGTAGGGTCGAACAAGGGCAGATTGGTCCAGACATTGAAGGCTCCGTTGCCCATGGGCCAGCCCCGCAGCTTGACCGCGTAGGCAAAGCTACCAATCGTGGCCAACGCGGCGACATAAGCGATGCTTGCTGAGATGCGTACCAGTTCAATCAAAGGTTGGCTGGCGTTGTCAGGCAGCATCAGTACAACCAGACGCACGGGCGAATAAGGGAAATCTGCCACATTCGAAACCGCCAGCCCGGTCGCATAGAACAGGCTGGTCATATGCGTCGGCGCATAAACGTTTTTGCAGATCATCGTCAGGAAGATGACCATCGATACAAGCCCGACAAAACGCAGACGGTTCACCGGTGCGGCATCACGAAATTCGATAAAGCTGGGAAAGGCGGAGTTATATTCGGAGAACGTCAACAGGAACGCCAGGATGGCGAGAAAAACAACGATCTCTGTCCCATTAGACGTCGAAGCTGGCAGGTACAACGCGGGAGTGAGCACCATAAGCGCCACCAATATTCCACGTATCGCCGCTCCTGTTGTGCGTGCAATCAAAATCCGAACCCTTTTTTCCAAACCGGAGTGGCCGATTCTATGTCGACTTCTCTTCCAACTTGTGCGGACCGTTCGTTTAGTGACGGTTACCTCAGTATCGCCAAGATTGACGATAAGCGGTATTTCGCTCAAGCCGGAGTGCAGAAAACACGCACTTTCGGGCAAAATGATGGCGCAACTGGTGCGGGATTGCATCATTTTCGACGCAAATTCGACGTGTATCTCAATATGATACCTAGATGTAGTGGTTTGCGGACTTTTAGCCCCAAGAATGCGAACGGGGCCGCGCTTGCGACCCCGTAAGGTTGAGTATCAACAGATTCGTCCCCAGAATCATACCCAAGGGCGGGACTGGCTTGCGTGATCCTCGAATTTGTCGATGTGATGGTCTTTTTCCATGGTCAGACCAATGTCATCCAGACCGTTCAGCAGGCAGTGTTTGCGGTGCGGGTCGATGTCGAATTCAATTTCAACACCATCCGATGTGGTGATCTTCTGATCTTCCAGATGCACAGTCATGCGGGCGTTTTCGCCTTTGTGTGCGTCGTCCATCAGAATCGCGTGGTGCTCTTCTTCGACCACGATCGGCAGGATGCCGTTCTTGAAGCAGTTGTTAAAAAAGATGTCGGCGAAGCTGGTCGAGATCACGACCTTGATGCCGAAATCCTTGATCGCCCAAGGCGCATGTTCGCGCGATGAGCCGCAGCCGAAATTGTCGCCAGCAACCAGAATCTCGGTCTGTCGATAGGCGGGTTTGTTCAGAACGAACTCTTCATTCTCCTGCCCGTCATCGTGATAGCGCATCTCGTCAAACAGAACGACGCCCAGACCGGACCGCTTGATGGTTTTCAGATGCACTTTGGGGATGATCATATCGGTGTCGATGTTGATCAGTGGCATTGGGGCGGCCACCCCGTGGACTTTTTCGAACTTTTCCATCTCTACACTCCTGCAGGAGAGGGCCGCGCCCTGTACCCTGCGTTTAAGCCTCTTTGGCTTTTGTTGTTTCGTCCTTGGGTGCGTTCTTGACGAAGAACGCCATGAAGACCAATCCAAACCCGTTGAACAGCATCTCGATGCCCAGCAGGATACCCAGCAAGCTCAGCAGGGCCGCGGGTTCCGCCGCCGCATAAGACCAGATGATACCGGCCAGAACGATCGACAAGATGCCCGAGATCAGCGTGGGCCAGAAAAACTGCGTTCCCTTCATCTGGAACGACAGGATGACCCGCGCGATGCCACCTGCCATGAACAGGATCAGCATCACGGTCGCCAGCGTCAGCGTGCCCTGCAGCGGGTGATCCAGGAAGGACCAGCCCAGAAACAGCATGACCGCACCCATGATGAGCGACAGGATCTTGTTGCCAGCGCCTTCAACGGTGAAGCCGCCGACAATCTGCAATGCGCCCGCAATCAGCAGCAACACGCCGGTCACGACCGTTACGGCCACGGATGCCACCACCGGCGCGCCCAGTACAAAGACGCCAAACGCGATGGACAGCAGTCCAAGCAAAAGCCATTTGATCCAGTCACTCATGTCTTCAATCCCTCAAATATCTAGATATGAGGGCACCTTACATCAGTTCGCGGACGTCTGTCAGCCGTCCTGTGATTGCCGCTGCGGCAGCCATCGCCGGGCTCAGCAGATGGGTACGTCCACCTCGACCCTGACGGCCTTCGAAGTTGCGGTTCGAAGTCGCAGCGCAGCGCTCGCCCGGTTGCAGCTGGTCGGGGTTCATCGCCAGACACATCGAGCATCCGGCCAGACGCCATTCGAATCCGGCCTCTTTGAAGATGTCCGCCAGACCTTCTTCTTCGGCCTGAGCACGCACCAGACCCGAACCGGGCACGACCATGGCGCGCATCCCGTCCTTGATCTTCTTACCTTTCAGGATCTCAGCCGCGGCGCGCAGGTCCTCGATGCGGCCGTTGGTGCATGAGCCGATGAAAACGGTATCGATTTCGACATCGCTCAGCTTCTGACCGGCTTCCAGACCCATGTACTCGATCGAACGGCGGGCCGCGTCGATTTTACCGCCTTCGAAATCTTCGGGGTGCGGTACGGATGCGGTGATCGGCAGTACATCCTCGGGGCTGGTGCCCCATGTGACGACCGGAGCAATGTCTTCGCCGCGCAGGGTGATGACCTTGTCAAAATGCGCACCTTCGTCGGTATAGAGGGTTTTCCACCAGTCCATCGCGGCTTCCCACTGGGCACCTTTCGGGGCATGAGGGCGACCTTTGACATATTCGAACGTGGTCTCGTCTGGTGCAATAAGACCCGCGCGTGCGCCACCTTCGATGGCCATATTGCAGACGGTCATGCGGCCTTCCATCGATAGATCGCGGATCGCTTCGCCGCTATATTCGATGACATAGCCGGTACCGCCCGCGGTGCCGGTTTCCCCGATCACGGCCAGAGTGATGTCCTTGGCGGTCACGCCCGGCTGCAGTTTGCCGGTGATCTCGACCTTCATGTTCTTGGATTTCTTTTGGATCAGGGTCTGCGTGGCCAGTACGTGTTCAACCTCGGACGTGCCGATACCATGCGCCAGCGCGCCGAATGCACCGTGAGTGGCGGTGTGGCTGTCGCCACAGACAACGGTCATGCCGGGCAGGGTCCAGCCTTGCTCGGGGCCGACGATGTGTACGATACCCTGACGAATATCATTCACTGGATAATAGTGGATGCCGAAATCCTTGGCGTTCTTATCCAAAGCTTCGACTTGAATACGCGATTCGGGGTTTTCGATCCCGTTCACCCGATCCGGCGTGGTTGGGACGTTGTGATCCGGCACAGCGATGGTTTTCTCTGGTGCGCGTACTGGTCGACCGGCCATGCGCAGACCTTCAAAGGCCTGCGGACTAGTGACTTCGTGCACCAAGTGGCGATCGATATAAAGCAGGCAGGTGCCATCATCGGCTTCATGCGCGACATGGGCATCCCAGATCTTGTCATAGAGTGTTTTGGGGGACATCGGTCCTCTCCCGTATGTAATGAGAAATAGCTGGCGAGTTGGCTCAGGCCGCCGATAGGCAGGCCAAGACCGTGCGGGCAGCCCCAAAGAACCGTTCACGCAGGCGCGCGCGGTCTTCCAGATTCTGTTCTTGGGCCACATTGAGTCTCATGCGCACCAGATATAACGGGGTTTGTCGTCAATCAAGGTTCAATCCGGCTGTGGGCTTGCATCGCGCATCAACGCTGTCCAAGCTGGGGACATGAATAAGGATTTGCTACCGGAAACGCTGTCCGAGCTTTATGCCAACATGACGGCGGCCTTTTCAGAACAGTTGGAAAACCTGATCGAGCTGATCGTAACGCCGGGCTGGCGGCAATACCAACTGGTTATCATCCTGTTCCTCTGGGGGCTGGCGTTTCTGCTGAAGCTGTTGACCCAGACCCGATGGGAGACTTGGGCCCGTGCCCGCACGGGTTGGCCGAAATGGCGTTTGCGTATTTTGATCCAGCTGATGCGCCGTCTTACTCTGGTCTATTTCGTGGTGCTCTCGTGGGGCCTGTATTGGATCATGCAGCAGGCAACATGGCCCTCGCGCAGCTATATCATTGGCGTTTTTGCGACACTGGCTGCAGCTTGGCTTGCGATTGCGCTGGTCTCGCGGCTGGTGCGCAATCGGACGTTGCGGCAGATATTCAAGTGGTCCACGTGGGTCTATGCAACGCTGATTGCGCTGAACCTGACGGATGACGTCGCAGGGTTTCTCGACGGCGTGGCGCTGTCTATCGGTGATCTGCACATCTCGGCTTTGGGGATCATCAAAGCGGTTCTGCTGATCGGCGTGCTGTTGACGCTTGCTCGGCTCGGAACTCGGGCAGCGGAGCGTGGCCTTAAGAGCAACGATGACATCACGCCGTCGATGCAGGTCCTGCTGGCCAAGGGCATTCAGGTGCTGCTGTATGGCGCGGTTTTCATGGCGGCGATCCGCACGTTGGGCTTCGATCTGACGGGGATAGCTCTGTTATCTGGCGCAATCGGTGTGGGGATCGGTTTCGGATTACAAAAGGTGGTCTCGAACCTGATTTCGGGCATCATCATCCTGATGGACCGGTCGATCAAACCCGGTGACGTGATCTCGCTCGGCGACACGTTTGGTTGGATCAACGCGCTTGGCGCACGTTATGTTTCGGTGGTGACGCGGGACGGACGGGAGTACCTGATCCCGAATGAAGACCTGATCACCAATCAGGTTGTGAACTGGTCGCATTCCGACAAGTTCGTTCGGCTGGATCTTGAGTTTGGCACCAGCTATGGCGATGACCCGCACAAGGTGCGTGCCACGGCGATCCGGGCCGTGAAAACCGTCGGTCGGGTACTGAGCGGTGGGTCACATGAGCCTGTCTGCCACATCACCGGTTTTGGCGACAGCAGCGTGGACTATGTGCTGCGGTTCTGGATCAGCGATCCGACCAAGGGGCTGACCAATATCCGGGGCAATGTCTATCTTGCGCTGTGGGACGCATTTCAGGCCGAAGAGATCTCGCTGCCTTTCCCGCAGCGCGAAGTGCGCCTGCTGTCCGACGACGCCGAGGCGCAACAGCTCGCCAAAGAGTGAGCGGATGTCACGGACTGAAACAGCGCGTTTATTGAAATGTTGCAATCCCCTTGTTACCTTATTAGTACCCCAGCGCCGGGGATTTGGCGGCGCGTTGCAAAGGAGGACTATGTCCTGTCTCTACATACACAGGCGGGTTTGCCCGCCGAAGATGGGGCCAGCATGATGGCCCGCTCTCAGTCAATCAGCGATAAGCTGCTTGAACGTATCCTTTCCTCACTTTCCGATGACAAGGCCGAAGACGTCGTGCAGATCAACCTGCAAGGTAAGTCTTCTGTTGCGGATCACATGGTGATTGCCTCGGGTCGGTCGACCCGTCAGGTTTCGGCCATGGCGGAAAAGCTGATGGATCGTATCAAGCAGGAGTTCGGTTTCACCTCGAAGGTCGAAGGCAAGGATGCCGGCGACTGGGTGTTGATCGATACGGGCGACGTGATCGTCCATATCTTCCGCCCCGAAGTGCGTGAATTCTATCAGCTGGAAAAGATGTGGCTGCCTCAGGGCGGCAGCGCCTCGGCGAACTGAGGCGCCATCCCGGCCTGTATTGAAGGGCCGGAGGCGAGAGAGATATGCGTATCAGCATAGTTGCGGTTGGGCGATTGCGCGCCGGACCGGAGAAATCCCTGCTTGACGACTACCTGACCCGTTTTGACCGGACCGGCCGTGCGCTGGGCCTTGGTCCCGCACGGGTGATCGAGGTTGAAGACAAGAAAAACGCGGGCATGGGGGCCGAGGCTGCCCTGCTGCGCAAGGCGCTGCCCAAAGGCGCTGTGATCTGCACGCTGGACGAACGCGGGCGGGTGATGTCGTCGCCGGATTTTGCGCAGAAGCTGGGCGGCTGGCGCGATGCCGGGCGGCAGGATCTGGCGCTGATCATCGGTGGAGCGGACGGAATAGATCCTAACCTGCGGGCTGAAGCAGATTTTTCCATCTCATTCGGATCGATGGTCTGGCCTCATATGCTGGTCCGTGTGATGCTGGCCGAGCAACTCTATCGGGCCGCAACCATCTTGTCGGGCGGTCCCTATCACCGGGTCTGACATGGCGCAGCTTCTGATCGTTTACCATTCGCGCACCGGCGGTGCCCGGCAAATGGCCGAAGCCGCAGCCGAAGCGGCACGGGACGAGGCGGAGGTCGTGCTGAAATTCGCCGATCAAGCCGGGCCCAACGACCTGCTGGCCGCTGATGGTTACATCTTTTGCGCACCCGAGAATCTGGCGGCGATTTCGGGCCTCATGAAAGAGTTCTTCGACCGTAGCTACTATCCTGTGCTGGGCAAGATCGAAGGCCGCCCCTATGCCCAGATGATCTGCGCCGGGTCCGACGGGGAAAACGCCGCCCGCCAGATCGCCCGTATTGCCACCGGCTGGCGGCTGAAAGAGGTGCAGCCACCGCTGATCCTCTGCACCCACGCGCAAACGTCTGAGGCCATTCTGGCCGAAAAGACCATTCCACAGGATCAACTGGAGCAATGCCGCGAAATCGGCGCGGCGCTGGGCGCGGGTCTGACGCTGGGCGTGTTTTAGTTAAGGGGAACCACAAAGGTATCTTTTGCCCAACCATCCACATTGGTGCGGGCCTGAACTTGTACCTGAGCAGTACCGACCGGGATAGCGACGCCACTCAATGACCGGGTAAAGGGCTGTTCGTTCTCATGCGGGTGATGCAGTACGCGCATCCCAAGCTCTGTCCCGTCCATATCCAGCACGCGCCAACCGTCGGCATAATCATCCCAGCCGGTTTCAGGATGCGAGACGGTTACGTCGAATCGCCACGTATCGCCGCTTTGCTTGGCGGTGACGTTTTCAATCACGGGATCATCGGCAAAGGCGGGGCTGGCCAGAAGGGTCGCAAGAATCACATATCGCATGGTGTGAATGTACGGTTTCGGTGCCGCAAATGGGATCACGTCTTTGTGTTAGCCGTCTGTTTCATCAGGATGGAACGGGATTGCGATGCAAACTCCCGCCGATAGAGCACGCCAAAGGTGATTACCGCGCCGACCATCAGGGCCACGGGGCCGAGGATCCAAGCCAATGACGCCAGTGCAAAATAAGTCGCCCGCAAAGCACGGTTAAAGCTGCGGGCAGCGGTGACGCAAATCTCGGCTGCTTGCGCTGCGCGTGGATAAGCGGCGGGGTCTTCGGGCTCGTTGGGCACCGCGGCCATCAGAATCGCGCAGTAGCCGAATAGGCGATGGGCCCAGACATATTTCAGGAAGGCGTTGGCGAGAAAAAGGATCACGATCAGTATCTTGATCTCCCACACAACGGCTGGCGCGCTGCCAATAGCCAAATCATTGGCGACACCGGCCAGACGCTCGGTATTTCCCAGCAGCGCCAAGCCGCCACCAATCGCGATCATCGTGGTCGATGCAAAAAACGTACTGCCCTGCCGCATCGCTGCCACGACCTGTGCGTCGAACATGCGAGGTTGCCGGGTGACCATTTCCCGCATCCAACCGCGACGAAAGTCGTCCATCATCATTGCCACGGATTGTTTTTTGGGCGAGGGGTTTTCGATGCGCCAGCCGATGCCCAGCCAAGCACCAAGCAGCAGTGTGATGGCGATGTAGTCCAACGACGAAAACAGAGCGGCACGATCAATCCAGGTCATGCTGCGACAGTAGGACCGCAGGTGCGAACTTGCCAGACGGATAAATTGGTAATATTATTTTACCAAATGGAGGTCAGCCATGGAAATGCCCACGCCAAGCCCCGCGGTCCTCAGCCGCAAATCCCAGGTCGTCGCGCGATTGTCGCAGGTTCTGCCTGAAGACGCGATCATTCACGACCCTGCTGAGACCCGTGCTTATGAATGCGATGCGCTGACCGCTTACCGATGCCCACCGATGCTGGCCGTTCTGCCGTCGAACACGCAGGAGGTTTCAGATATTCTGCGCATTTGCCACGACGAGGGCGTGCCGGTGGTGCCGCGCGGGTCGGGCACCTCGCTGGCCGGAGGTGCTTTGCCCACAGCGGATTGCGTCATTCTGGGTGTGGCGCGGATGAATGATGTGCTGGAGGTCGACTATGACAACCGTTTCATCAGAGTTCAGTCGGGCCGCACCAATCTGAGCGTCACCGGCGCGGTCGAGGAAGAAGATTTCTTTTACGCGCCCGATCCGTCATCCCAATTGGCCTGCGCGATTGCAGGCAATATCGCGATGAACTCAGGTGGCGCGCATTGTCTGAAATACGGCGTGACCACGAATAACCTGATGGGCGTGACCATGGTGATGATGGACGGCACCGTGGTCGAGATCGGAGGCGCGTATCTGGACGCGGGTGGGCTGGACTTGCTGGGCGTTATCTGCGGCTCCGAAGGGCAGCTGGGCGTGGTGACTGAGGCCACGTTGCGCATTCTGCGCAAGCCAGAGGGCGCCCGGCCTGTGTTGATGGGGTTTGATGACAACGAGATCGCTGGCCAATGTGTCTCTGACATTATCAAATCGGGCATCCTACCAGTCGCGATCGAGTTCATGGACCGTTTGTGTATTCAGGCCTGTGAGAATTTCGCCAAGGCTGGATATCCCGATTGCGAAGCGTTGTTGATTGTCGAGGTTGAGGGCTCGGAGGCCGAGATCGACTATCAATTGTCGAAGATTGTTGAGATCGCCAAACGGCACAACCCGGTCGAATTGCGTGAGAGTCAGTCGGCGGAGGAAAGCGCCAAGATCTGGCTGGGTCGAAAATCGGCCTTTGGGGCGATGGGGCAGATGAACGATTATATGTGCCTTGATGGAACAATACCTGTTTCTGCACTGCCTGCCGTGTTGCGCCGGATCGGCGAGTTGAGCGTCGAATACGGCCTGCCCGTCGGCAATGTCTTTCATGCGGGGGATGGGAATATGCACCCTCTGATCCTGTTTGATGCCAACAAGCCTGGCGATCTTGAGAAATGCGAGGCTTTCGGGGCCGAGATCCTAAAGCTCTGCGTTGATGAGGGCGGCTGCCTGACCGGCGAGCATGGCGTGGGGATCGAAAAGCGCGATCTGATGCATCATCAATACGCATCCGCTGATCTTGAGGCGCAGATGGCGGTCAAGGATGTGTTCGATCCAGCGTGGTTGTTGAACCCGGCAAAGGTGTTCCCTCTGGACGCGTCTGAGGGGCGTCGGATGGCAGCAGAATAGCGGGCCAGATCTGTGCCTTACGTGGTGCAAGGCTACTGATTATTTTTGAACAGAAGAAGTGATATGGGACCAGAGACAGAAGCGGAACTGGCCGAGATGGTGGCGGGGCTGAATGGTCCCGTGCGGATTGCCGGTGGCGGAACGCGCGGGGTGACCGGGGCGGAACCTGTGCTGAGCACAGCAGGGTTGAGCGGTATTGCACTTTATGAGCCCGGAGCGTTGACCCTTGTGGTACAGGCGGGGACGCCATTGGCTGAGATTGAAGCGACGCTGGATGCGGAAGGGCAGCAACTGGCTTTTGAGCCGATGGATCATCGCGGGTTGCTGGGGATCGAAGGCACACCGACCATTGGTGGGGTTGTCGCGGCTAATATATCGGGCCCTCGGCGCATTCAGGCGGGGGCTTGTCGGGATTTTCTGTTGGGCGTGCGTTACGTCGATGGTCTTGGCCAAGTGGTTAAGAATGGTGGCCGGGTAATGAAAAACGTCACTGGCTATGATCTGGTCAAGCTGATGGGCGGGTCATGGGGCACTTTGGGTGTGTTGACAGAAGTCTCGCTGAAAGTGTTACCCAAACCGGAACAGGTCGCGACCTTAACGATTGCGGTACCAAATGTCGAAACGGCGGTGCAAGCGCTGTCGGCGGCGTTGAAATCTCCGTTTGAGGTCACCGGCGCGGCGTATGATCCAGGTGCACAAAAAGCCTTTGTTAGGGTCGAAGGTTTTGCAGATTCAGTTGCGTATCGGGTTGATAGACTGACATCGGTGTTAGGGCAGTTAGGTTCTGTGTCAGAAGAGGTTGACCCTGCGTCGATCTGGACGGCCATTCGCGATGTTCATGCGTTTAAGGGCAAGCAAGGGGACGTCTGGCGTTTGTCTGTCAAACCCGGCGATGCATCAGAGATCGTCGCTCGCGCCAAGGCCGACCAGTTGCTGCTTGACTGGGGCGGCGGGTTAATCTGGGTATGCGTCCCGGCTGGAACGAATCTCAGAACCCGGTTGGGTGCATTTGCTGGCCATGCGACTCTGGTGCGTGCGGATCATGAGACCTTCGCAAAACTTGGGAGATTTCAACCAGAGGATGCGGCTATTTCGGCTCTAACGCGAGGAATTCAGGCTAAATTTGACCCACGCGGTATCTTCAATCCGGGGCTAATGGGGTAGGCGATGCAGACGACCTTTAGTGAAAAGCAACTGCAGGACCCGGCGATCCAGCGCTCGAACGAGATTCTGCGGAGCTGTGTGCATTGCGGGTTTTGCACAGCGACTTGCCCCACCTATCAGGTACTGGGCGATGAGTTGGACAGCCCGCGCGGCCGTATCTATCTGATCAAGGACATGCTGGAGAATGAGCGTGTTCCGGATGAGAAAACGGTCAAACATATTGACCGGTGCCTCTCATGCCTGGCGTGCATGACGACCTGTCCTTCGGGCGTGCACTATATGCATCTAGTTGATCACGCACGGGAATATATCGAGGCAAATTACAAGCGGCCTCTGACAGATCGTATGCTGCGCTGGGTTCTGTCGCGGATATTGCCCTATCCGATGCGATTTCGCTGGGCGCTGATCGGGGCCAAGCTGGGTAGGCCGTTCAGGTTCCTGATGCCAGATGCCAGATTACGGGCGATGCTCGACATGGCGCCGAAACATATTCCCCCGGTCAGCCGCAATGACGATCCGCAGAGTTTCACACCCAAAGGCACGCCGATAAAGCGGGTTGCATTGATGACGGGCTGCGCACAGAAGGCACTCAATACGGAAATCAATGACGCCACGATCCGCCTGTTGACGCGTTTGGGATGTGAGGTGGTCGTGGCCGAAGGTGCAGGTTGCTGCGGTGCGTTGACCCATCACATGGGAAAGACTGCCGAAAGTCACCGTGCCGCCGCGGCCAATATTCGTGCCTGGGCGCGTGAGATGGATACGGATGGGCTGGACGCCATCGTCATAAACACATCCGGTTGTGGTACGACGGTGAAAGACTATGGTCATATGTTCCGCAACGATCCGTTGGCGCAGGATGCCGCGCGAGTCTCAGAGATTGCCATGGATATCAGCGAGCTGCTTGTGCAACTCGATCTGCCGGAAATGATGGGTCAGGATTTGGTTGTTGCTTATCACGCGGCATGCTCGCTCCAACATGGCCAGCAGATCAAATCGCATCCGAAAGATCTGTTAAAGCGGGCCGGATTTACCGTGTTAGAGCCTGTTGACAGCCATCTGTGTTGTGGCAGTGCCGGGACGTATAACCTGATGCAGCCCGAGATTTCAGCCAAGCTGAAGCAGCGCAAAGTGCGCACGCTTGAGGCAAAGAAACCGGATGTGATCGCGGCAGGGAATATCGGCTGCATGATGCAGATCGGTTCTGGCGCCAAGACGCCCGTGGTGCATACGGTAGAACTGTTGGATTGGGCAACCGGAGGCCCACGTCCGCGCGCCATGTGCGCAGAATCGTCGGAGGTTCCTATCCTGCGCTGATCCCATTGGAGCAACACGGCATTGTTGGGGGTCAAAGCCCTGAGGCGGTGCTGCCCTAATTTTGCCGCACCTCGCGCGTACGACTCGGGGCCGGACCCAATGACCGGAGACCCACGTGCGCAACTGGATCACCGCCTTTGCACTCAGCCTGCTCCCCATGGCCACGCAGGCACAGGATACCGGGCTGGAACGCCTTGAGACCTCGCATGCCGGACGTGCGTGGATGGCTGTGGGGCGTCTGGATATCGACGGAACCGGATTTTGCACCGGGGCGTTGATCTCGCCCACGTTGGTGCTGACGGCAGCGCATTGTCTGTTCGACAAGGTTACAAAGCAACCGATTGATCCGGCACGGATCGAGTTTCTGGCTGGCTGGCGGTTGGGTCACGCGTTGGCCTATCGGGCAGCACAGCGCACTGTCGTACATCCCCAGTACGAATATGATGGCGGGTCCTCGGCTACGCGGGTGCGTCACGATATTGCATTGATCGAGCTGCGGCAGCCGATCCGGAATACCGCTGTCATGCCGTTTGAAACGGGAGATCGCCCGTCAAACGGCGAGGACGTAGGTGTAGTATCTTATGCCCATGACCGGGCCGAGGCGCCGTCACTGCAAGAGGTCTGCTCGGTCATGGCGCGTCAGGCCGGTATTCTGGTGATGTCCTGCGATGTCGATTTTGGGTCTTCTGGGGCACCAATCTTCTCATTCGATGGTGAGCGTCCGCGCATTGTTTCTGTCGTGGCCGCCAAGGCCGAGATGCACGGCAAAAGCGTGGCGCTGGGCACAGCATTGGATCAGTCGCTTGAGCTGCTGCAAGCCGAGTTGTCGCAAGGGCGCGGCCTGAACGCATCACGGGTCAACGGTTCCAAGAATCTAGGAGCGAAATTTCTGAAACCATGACCCGATCCTTTCTTATTTTTTCATTGATCTTTTCCGTTCTTTTCACTTCCGCGAACGCTCAGAACAGTGGCAAGCGACGTCTGACTGATCGCGATGACCTGTACGGTTGGGAGGCCGTCGGTCGGCTCGATATCGGCAGCAGTGGCTTCTGCACCGGCACCCTGATTGCGAAGGACATGGTGTTGACGGCTGCGCATTGCGCATTGAACAAAGCAACCGGTAAACCTTATGCCCCCGGAGAGGTGACCTTTCGCGCGGGGTTAAGTGATGGTGAAGCTCTTGCAGAGCGCAAGGTTATCCAGATCGCCGCGCATCCAGATTTCATCGCCAACGCCCCGGTTTCCGTGCCTAGAATCCGCGTTGATGTGGCTCTAATGCGCTTGGAAGAACCCATTCCTTATGCCATCGCCGATCCGTTCGCCTTGTTCAGTGGGCGAGTCACCGACAGCGAGATCAGCGTCGCCTCATACGGGCGCGGTCGGGCCGAGGCGATCACGCGTCAGCGATCGTGCCAGATTTTGCAGCGCGGGCAGGGGTTGATCAGTTTTGATTGCGACATCACATTCGGATCGTCCGGTTCCGCGATCCTGGCCAAGAACGGGCCACGCTGGCAGATTCTCTCGGTTGTATCTGCGGGTGCGTCTGACGGCCGTCGCAAGATCGGCTACGGCATGGAGCTTTCAGGCATCGTCTCGGAACTGAAGGCTATGATGCGCCGCGATGCGCCGCGTCCGACTGCGACAATCCGCAGGCTGCAGCCGGGGACTGACAAATCAAGTTCTGGCGCCAAGTTTATCAGCGCAGGCGGGTCTTGAACCGCGCCAATTCTCTTCCCATCTGAGCTGTATCGGGTCGCCTGAACAGGGGCCCGTGCAATCACCGCCCGTCCAAAACGGAGGGCACATTCGCAAATCGCTCAATGAAGAGGATATGACACATGCGTACATTTGATTTTGCACCGCTGCACCGCGCAACCATCGGTTTTGACCGCGTTGCAGATATGATGGACCGGGTTTTGACCAACGACGTGGCTCAGCCCAGCTATCCACCGTACAATATCGAGAAAACCGACGTCGACACCTACCGGATTTCTGTTGCTGTCGCCGGCTTCTCGGAAAACGATCTGTCGGTCGAAGTGAAAGAGAACTCGCTGGTCGTCTCTGGCAAGAAAGCCGCTGAAGACAAAGAGCGCAGCTATCTGCACCGTGGCATCGCCACCCGCGCATTCGAGCGCCGTTTCGCTCTGGCCGACCACGTGCGCGTCACCGGCGCGAGCCACGAAAACGGCATGCTGAACATCGACCTCAAGCGCGAGGTGCCTGAGGCCCTGAAACCGCGCAAGATTGAGATCTCTTCGGCCAAGGCCATCGAAAAGGACGTAGTTGACGCCAAGGCCGTGAACTGAGGCATTTGATCACCTTGCGGTAATCTCTTCCTCTCTGGATTATCGCAACACACGCCCCGCGTTCCTCCAGGCGCGGGGCGAAGTTGTATCCAACGTGACCCCGGACATGGCGGGCAGCACGTTCTCACTAAGATCTGGCAATAGTTTAGGTCGTCAGGCTAGTCTCTTCTGGAACACTTCAATGAACTGAATTTTGTTCACTGCCTTCAGAGGGAGACGAAATAGATGCGAATGAAATCCGTTTTTGCCGCTATAGTCTGTGCCGTTGTTGCATCGACCACACTGACCGCGACACCAACCCGTGCCAACGATACCGGAGCGCTTATCGCTGGGGTCGCGTTGGGTGTGCTGGGAGCGTCGATCGCCAAACACCATCACAAGCACGGATCAAAATACCAGAAGCACCCGCATATTTCGCCCGAGGAGAATGCGATCGGGCTTTGTATGCATCGGACCCACACCGCCATGAGCAATCAAGGCTACTATGCCGTCGATTTTGAGCGGACGCTTTCCTATACGACGAATTCTGATGGCATCGATCTGATTGATTTGGAGGTCGCGCGCTCGAAGGACAGCAATGATGCGCGGAGCCACATAAAAGCCCATTGCGCTATTCAAGATGATTCTGTGGTTAATTTCCGGTATTCGAACTACTGAGCTTGCCCATCGGCAGCATCAACTTAAGAAAACCAAGCGCTTCTATTTTCCCTTCTGAAAACCAGCAGGCAATGTGTCTCGGCCTTGTCTCTGCGTCTATCTTTTTGGCGTCGAGTTTGTCACAGTCTTGGTGATTTGGAGACCCAAGGGGATGTAAATTGCCATAACATTCTCTATGTCATTGGATGATAAGAAGAATAGGGATAGCAGATGTCGAACCAGCAATTCGAAGCATTGATTCAAGAGACGCAACAGAAAGTCCGCGAAAGCCAATCGCAGATTGAAGGCTTGACCTCACGGATCGAAGCAGCTCGTGCCAAGATCGGAACCGCCGAGGCGGATATCGACATTGAAAATGCCACTTTGGAAGATGTGCACGCCCATACCGAGGTGATGAACGCCAACATCGCCGAGCTGATCATGGGGCTCGACGACGTGACCAACGCGTTTTCCAAGGATTTCGACGAAATGCGTTCGAAAACCGGGTGGGAGTCGTTCGTCGGCATCTTCGCCAAGGCCAAATCCGAGTCCATGCGGCAGGAACGCATGCGCACCGCCAATATTGATGACAAGCTGCAGGACCTGATCGCCAAGTCCGATGTGATCGTAAAGTTGCTGGAAGGGCAGTTGTCGGTACTGGAGGAACAGCGCGTCAAGGTCGAAGACAACCTAACTGTCACGCTGGATGACCGTGAGGCGACGGTGGCCGAGTTGGAAGCACTGCGCGCCGAGATTCAGGGTATGGACCCGACAATCATCACGCTGGAAAACAAAATCAGCGTCGAACAGGACGCCGCTGCGCGGACCCAGCTGGAAACTGAACTGGCCGAGTTGAACAAGCAGTACAACGCCAAGGTTCAGGAAGAGCAGGTCAAGCTGGCCAAGTCTCAGACGCTGGAGCGCTATATCGAAAAGGGCAAAACCTGGGTCGATTCACTCCAAAATCAGGCGGCGACGCAGATGGTGCTGATCAACAAGCTGCAGACAGACACGCAACAACGCGTGGTGCTGTATGACGCCCTGACCAAATCGCTGAAAACTGCACAGCAGCAGGACGTGGCCCACCGCATCAACGAGATCGGTGTGCAAACCGACCAAGAGGCGCAAACCGCCATGGCCGCTATCGGCACCGCGACCAACCAGAAAATGGCCGACATGCTCGAGGCGCATGAGGACCACATGGTCTTTGCCCGCGACGTGCTGGAGAAAAAGGCCAAGGCGGATGAACGCTTTGCCCGCCGGTTCGCCTCGATTGTCGAGAAGCATGATAAGAATTTGTATGGCGGGTGAGGCGCTTCAGTGACGTTCCGTTCCAAAGGCAAGCCAAAGGGTATACGCGACAGGTTCAGAATAGGGATTCTCTTTGTTGTCTTTGGCGGGTTCCTAACTTTGCTTCTTCTGACAGCTAATTGGATGCCAGACCATTTGGTGACTAAACTTGTGCTGATAGCGGGTGTTCTTTTGGTGACATTCTGCCTCTGCGTTCTGTTCGCCAACGGTCTCATCAAGCTTGAACAGCTTGATGAGAAGTTGTTCGGTCGCCGACAAAGAAAAGAGCGCGTGGATAATGACTGACCCCACCCAAGACCATGTCGGTCTGACCGACACCTTTGCCTCGCGCCGCTATTTCCGCAAATTCGAGGTGATCACCGTCCACCTCCTGCGCGTGGCCGCGACGATGGAGGCCGAAGGCGCGATCTCGAAACAAGAGGTGCGAATCGTATCGCGCTACCTCTCAGGGCTGCTCTACACCTTCCGAGCGCTCAGCATGAAGTACCTGCTGGTCGGGCGCGATACCGGGCGGTTCTTTGGCAGCCTCGCCATGGACAAGCGCGACAGCGGGTTTCCGGTGGCGGCCGAGCTGCTGACGATGGCCAATGATGCGCAACAGGCGCAGGTGCATCTGGCGAATATGCCCTCGGAAGACGACCTGAAAACCGACATGGTGCGGACGATCATTGGCGATCAGGAAATCCCGACCAAACTGCAATTCGCGCTGTCCCAAAGGCTCTATTACGAGGAATTGCTGAAAGGTCAGCTGTTCTGGGCCCGCAACGATCCCGAATGCCACTGGATCGGGAATGAGGGCGAACGGCGCAAGTTCATGATCCATTGGGCGGTCTATGACAGTCAGATCAACCTGCCGGTCATCTATCTGATGCAGCTGGAGGATAGCGGCAAAACCGCCCTTCCCAAAGACCAACGCCGCTGGCCCGAAGTGCAGGCGCATCTGATGGCGCAGTCTCTGGGCGGGTTGAAACTGGTGACCATAGCCAAAGGGTTCGATCAGGATTTCGACGACCTGCACCCCAAACACATGCGCCGCATCCATGTGGGGCCGATGTATTCCTCGGCCTATACCGAGCAATCCGGCCCTCTGCGGCAAGTGCTGGAGGACGCGCAGTCTCCGCAAGGTCAGGACTGGGCACTGGCCTGGACCACTGAAGAACTGGAAAGCGAAGAGGTGATTGAAGAACGCGCCGGGTGGTTCTCGACCGTCGAGCGCGAAGTCTTTGCGCTGGACCCGTTCGGCGGGCAGGGGGCCGAGACCGGGGCCACGCGCACCCAACGCTCGATCATCCTGCCCCAGCGACCGTTTCAGGTGCTGGCCGAACGCAACCCGCCGGGTTTTGTCGACGTACGCAAGTTCGTCGTCAGCAAGGCCGGGCAGGTCTTGAGATATTGAAGACAGTGAAAGCGATTTTGAAATGAGTTTGACGTCAGATCAAATGGAATTGCGCGAAGACGATATTCGCAAGCATTATCCCGCAGCGACCGCCTTGCTGAACGGTTTCGAGCACGCTCCGCGGATTGCAAAGGCAGTTGAGACCGCTGTTGAACGGTCTCCGGGCGTGACCACGGGTCGAAGGTTTCGGTCGACAACGCCGGGGCTGGTAACACGGAGCACCGTGCGGAAGGACGGAGTGCATCTGGTCGAACGGATCGAAGCCTCGGATGATGGCGATACACTGGTGTCTCCGCCGCAGGCGACCACGCAACAGGCCATCCGTCGTGCTATTGCCATCGCACTGGCCGTAGCCGAGGCGTACGCCGAGCAGACCCCCCTGGCTGACCTGAAACGTGCGAACCTAGCGGGCGATTTGCCAGCCGCCCGAAAGACAGAGTTCTCAGAATTGCTGACGGCTGAGGCGCTGATCACTTTACACACCTTCGGCAACGCATTGGCCTATCTGATACCCTCGCATCTTGGCGAAACCACTGTTGATCTTGGCGAAATCGAAGAGGTCTTGACTGACAACGGCCAACTCGCCCTGCACGGCGCGCTTTGGGAGCTGGACCAAGTCCTCGCCAAATACGCGCCCGACGACGCGCACCTGATCGCTGCCACCAGCGCTTATGCCGAACAGCTGATGGAAAAAGCCGCCTTGCGCGCCCAATCCGCAGGCCATCTGGCCCCGTTCCAGAACGCCGCCTGGCATATCGAGGCGGATGATCTGACGATCCGGGGGTTCGAACCGGCCTCCAAAGCCAAATCCACCACTCTGACCATGACGTTCAAGAAGCCGAACGAGGTGGTCGGCAACCACATCGCCAAGTATCAGGCGATGAAGCTGGCCAAGATGGTCATGGCCTATGACTTCGACCGCCGACTGAACCCGTTTGCTGAACTGGGTGGGTTCATCTTTACCTTCATGGGCGATGGCAAACCGGGCACCGGCAAGACCACGCTGATCCAGATGATGGCCGGGCTGATCAATGACTATTGCCAGAACGCGGGCTACCCGTTCCGCTACCAGAACCTGAGCACCGACAATATCGACAGCTATCAGGGCAAATCCGGCCAGAACGCCAAGGCGTTTATCAACACGATCATCGATCCCTCGGTCATCGGCTTCGGCACCATCGACGATATCGACCAGCTTGCAGGCAAACGCGGCGACCGGCAGTCGTCAGCCGGGCAGCTGGAAATCACCGCTGTACTGATGGAGAGCTTTGCGGGCGCCAACACCGTTGTGCGCGGCAATTGCACCTTTGGCATGTTCTCGAACTACCCCGAGAATGTGGATGACGCCCTGCGCCAACGGGCGGGTGCGCGGTTTCTGGTGGACGGCCCGCAGACGCGCGAGGATTACATCGACATCCTGCACCTGCTGATGGGCCGCAACCACGACATCCCGCTGGGCGAGCACGAGGCTTACGCTGCGCAGGAGATCAAAAAGGCCGTCGCCGCCAGTTTCGAAAGCCATGCCCGCCCGCATGAGGACGCCTTGTTGCAGGTCTATGACCGGGTCTCAGACCAGATCGGGCAGATGGACACGATCGCCAAACTGGGCACCTACCTCAAGGCGATCCAGCAGGCGGATGAGCGTTTCACAGGCCGCGCGATCAAGAACATCACCGACGCGGTCAAGGTCCGCGCGATGGACTTCGAACTGCCGGATGAGTGGATGGAGAACCCCGATCTGTTCCTGTTCCGCGATTACGACACCAAGAAGGCGATGATCGAGGACCTGCGCCAGTCGATCACCGTGGAAATGGTGATCCAAGAGATCAACCGCTACGCCGACAGCGAGTTCCGCTATGCCGACAAGAGTGACGAGGTCGCTATCGAGAACGCCGTGCGCGAGATGGGCCGGATGGAAGAGGCCAAGCGGCGGTATCTGGAGGGGAAGGGGTAAAACATTGAGGCAAAGCGACCTTACATCGTGGCGCTCTGCTCCGATGATAATTGGCTACTTCTTGACCGGCGTTTTCTTGGCGTTTTGGATTGCGGTTGCGTTTTCCGATGCCGTAACTAGTGGATCTTGTGCCAACCGGTTCTGTGAGTTTTGGAAGGCACCAACCAATGAAATAGGTGACACTTTCGCAGGCTTGTTTGGTTCATTAGCGTTCGTCTGGATTATTGTAACCGTACTGCTCCAAGGGCGTGAGCTGGCTGCGCAACGAGAAGAACTGAGATTGGCAAGGGCGGAGTCGAAGCGCACTGCGGATGCACTTTCTGAGCAAGTTGCGGTTCTAAAAGACGAGCAAAAACAGAGAGATGAAATTCGAGCAGAAAATGAATTTCTTGCTTTGGTCAAAAATTGGAATCGACATTTCTCACGACTTAAAAGTCATCTTTGGACCCTCAACCACTCTGAGAAAGGTGGGCGGGTAATTGGCCTTTTCGACACTTTACCAGATAATGAACCCATTGTTTCTTTTGAAATTTCCTGTCGCAAACTGCTCCATGGGTTTTATGAACTTGGACTTGAGAAAAGGGAGAGCTTTATAATTGAGAAGACCCCCAACAGAAGTGAGGGCATTTTTGAGCTAAAACGAATAGCTGATCGGATCGAGGAGCTTCAAGAAAGACTTTCAGAAGCAAAACGTGAAGAACTAGCAGGGACGCAGTTCAGCGCGGCTCGAATAGCCCTACAGTTAGTGTTAGAGAATGATCGGTATTGGGGAGATGAAGCATGATCCGCCTCATCGAAAAAGGCCTGATGTTCGGCAACCTCGTCCACATCTCCAGCCCGGCCTTAGTCGAGCGTTATAACCGCGCGCTGCAGCATCTGGCGGGCAAGACCACGGCGCTGACGGATTTCCATGTCGATATCTCGGGCTATTCGCCAGAGGTGGGGATTGAGCTGGAAGACGAGCTTTACCTCAATCCCAATGGGGTCAACCGGCAGTTCATCCTGCTGACGACCGAGCAGAAACGCGCGCCTTTGCTGAACGTCAAATTCTCGACCTCGCGCGATATCCTGCGTGAATTCATCGAGATGAACGAGGCGCAGTTGTTCGCCCTCACCGCCACCGATGCGGTGGCCGGAGAGCTGGTGAATTCGGTCATCAAACTCACCACGCCGGGCGATTTACTCAATATCAAAAAGATCGAAATCGAGGCTGATACCGCAGGCGGCACTCTGCGCAAGGCTGAGCAACTGGCGGGTATGGTCGAACGGTTCAAAACCGAAGAGGACGCCTGGTTCGATGACGTTCTGATCGCCAAGATGATCGAAACGGCCAAGGAAACCGGCGACGTCACCCGCAACCCCGTCCGCCTGCGCCACACTGCGTTCGAGCAGCGGAATTTCTGGACCGCGCATTTCGGTGGGCTCTATCTGTTTCCCGATCTCGATCACCCGGCGGCGATTTGCAAGGGCGAAACGCCGGACGATCTGCCTTTGAAGCACGTGTTTCAAAAGACGCAGCACAATCAGATCGCCAAGTTCCTTGGATTGAATAATCTGGTAGAAACGATCATCGAAGCGCGGGGCGTGAACTCGGCGGCGATCCTTCAGCAAAAAATGGATTTTCTGACCATTTCCGCCGCTGCGGATGCGGATGTCGATTTGGCGGGACTTGATCGCAGCGATATGCGCCGTCTGGCGCGAAACCACGCGGATCGCCTGCCTGAGGCGTATCACGGGCTTGCTCAACTTCTGCGCTGGGCAACCGATGGGGGGCCATGGCCGCGCATCGCCTCGGATCATCCGGCCTATTTCTACACGCTGCGTGCAACCGATACGCCGCATCGGGATCTGGTCAACATGCTCCTTTCCGAACTGGCCCCGCTGGATCCTCGGCAGCTGTTCATTTGCCACAAAGAGCTGTTCTACAACACCTACAAATCCTGGCCCGAGAGCAAGAAAGCCTATGTTGCCGACTTCCTCGCGCGCGAGTATCAGGTGGACAAATCAGGCGCCCGCGCCGCACTGTTCGGGCATGAGCCGGACATGAGCGGCAATGATCGTGCCAGTGATGCAGTCATTGCTCGGGTTGGTCCTTGGGGCGCGATAAGGAAGGGTTGAGATGTTCGGAGCGATGCGCCTGATAGTGATCCTGCTGATCCTCCAGACGATAGCTTATGTCGCTTTGTCCTTGTATTCGCGCGGTGTGCGTCGCCGCAAGCTTGAGGACTGGTGGGATGCAAAGGGTAAGACCGGCGACAAGGATGCCTTTGTCGCGCGGGGGCTGCATGTCTATGATAACTCGTTCCGGCGCAAGCTGATCCTGGGCATCTATATCGTGCCTTGGGTGGCGATCGGCGCGCTGATCTATATAGTGAATTACATGTGAGAGGTACGGCATGGCCTATGTGAAATGGGCATTCATTATCATCTTTTGGGTCACCGTTGGCGCGATCCTGCAATACTCGCTGCCGCAGCATGACATCGTGCGGATCGTGAATACCTATGAAGAACGACAGGATCTGAATGATTGGACCCGGATTTTCTGGTCCGAGCCCGAGGATCAATCGACCAGCCTGTCCAATCGCGACGTGCAGTTCATTCAGGCCGTCCGCGCCAATGGCAAACCAATCGTCTATCGCAACGAGGATACCGGCTGGGGTTGGCCGCCCTACTTCAAGTTCGATACCGCGAACCTGTATACTGAGGCGAACGATGCCAAATCCACCAAAGACAATCCGGATTGGGTGGTTGTAACCCACTATGGCTGGCGCAATGAATTCATGTCGATCTTTCCCAACGCTGTATTCATCCGGCATGTTGATGGGCCGGATGTGCGGATCATCCCTTGGTTCAACAGTATCTTCCTGACCGTGCTCGCAGCCGTTCTCTGGGCGATCTGGGTCCGGTGGCGCCGGTTTCGGCAGAAACGGATTGATCCTGTATTGGAGAATATGGAAGACGGTATCTATGCCGCAGGCGATGCGATCGGCGAAAAGCGCAGAGGTTTCCGTCGCTGGATTGACAGTTGGAAATCAAAGTAGCGCGTGTGTGACGCGGCCCGAGGCCGCCCGCTCATCTGACGATGAACTCGGCGTGCAGGGCACCTGCGGCTTTGATCGTTTTCAGGACGTCGATCATGTCACGTGGCGAAACCCCCAATGCGTTCAGGCCTGCAACCACCTCGGAGAGTGTGGTTGCCTCGGGGATTTCGGCCAGGCCGGTGCCTTCTTCTTCTTCGATTCCGGCGAAAGTACGGGGGACGACAACCGTTTCACCTCGGGCAAACGGGTTGGGTTGCACTGCAATGGGGGCTTCTTCGACTGTCAGCGTCAGGTTCCCTTGCGACACAGCAACACGCGAAATCCTGACGTCCTGACCCATTACAATAGTCCCTGACCTCTGATCCACGACCACACGCGCTTTGCTCTCGGGTTCGACAAGGATGTTTTCGATCCGGCCAATCGCGTGTGCCGTTGAGACCGCCTGTGTCGCGGTGATGCTCAACTCGACCGTTCCGGAATCCCGCATCAGCGCCACTGCGCGATTGAATTCAGCATTGATGGCGGCTTCGATGCGACCCGCTGTTGTGAAATCCGGTTCCCGCAAGGCCAGTCTGAGCTGCGTTAATTCGGACAGCTCAAAATCAATCTCGCGCTCAACCCGAGCGCCAGAGGGAATGACTCCCGAGGTCGGCACGCCGCGCGTAACGGTGGCCGCTTCACCTTCGACAACCGCGCCGCCCGCCAGCACAGTGCCCTGTGCTACTGCGTAAATCTGACCATCCGCTGCGTTGAGGGGCGTCATCACCAGCGTTCCGCCCAACAAGCTCTTGGAATCTCCGATGGCGGAGACCGTGATATCAATCTGCCCTCCGACGCGCGCGAAAGGAGGCAGGCTGGCGGTAACCAGTACGGCGGCCACGTTTTTTGGGCGAAAATCCTCACCATTCACGTTGACGCCCAGCCGTTCGAGGATGTTGGACATGATTTCTTCAGTGAAGGGCGAATTGCGCAACCCATCGCCTGTTCCGTTCAATCCGACAACCAGGCCGTAACCCACCAGATCGTTGCCACGCACGCCGTCAAAATCCACCAGGTCCTTGAGGCGGATCGCCCCGGCGGTGACGATGCCGGGCAGCAAACATAGTATCAGGGCAAGAACCTTCATCTCAGGAAATTCACCAGCGACAGGTTTGCGTTGCGGACGGTGACGGAATAGAGGCTTTCCAGCTGAAACTGTACGGTTTGCAGCCGGGCTGCAGTCTCGTAGGGGTCAGCAGAAATCAGGTTGTTTCTTGCACCTTCGGTGCTGGTTGTTGCCGCAGCGTTGCGAATCGCGGCCTGCTCTATGCGCGCCTCGGCCGCACCAACTTCGGCGCGTATCTTGATCGTGGCGTCTTGTGCGTTGGCAAGATCAACGCCCATTTGGGTAAACAATGCTGTACGCAGCGTGGGGGACCAGTTCAATGCATCCTCGGACGCGAGCGCGGCGACTGCGACATCGCGAACTGCGGCCTTCAAAGCGGGATCAGTTGCCGTGATCGGCAGATCAATCCGTTCGTTTTCGGAGATTTGCATTGACGAAAGCGGTGTCGCGCTGCCCCGGTAGATCACCGCATCAAACCCGGCGGGGTCATTGAACCAATCCTCGGCAGCTTGTCGGATATCGCTTGCCGTGGTCAGCCCGCTCAGCTCTGTCTGCAACGCGTTCAACAGCACATCGGCTGATGGCAGGGGCGAAACATCGGTTGAGGTACCGGAAAACAGGCTTCGCCCTCCTGCACGGCTGTTTAGGGCCGACATCATCGTGTCCAACTCGTTTCGTGCCTGAACGGAGGCCTGTTCATGAGTCACCGTCTGATTGGCGGTCCCGAACGACAGCAGCGACGCAGAGACTTCAGACATGGACTCACCGAAGGTTTTCAGGCTCAGTTGCATCGCATCGGTGAACAATCCAGCTTCGGCAGTGGCGACCGAAAAGGCCTGCAACCGTTCGAGGTTGCGTTCCAGAGCCAGCAGATGCGAATAGTCGCCCGCCAGTCGGCCCGAGATATCCTGCACTTTGCCCGATGACATTTCATAAGAAAGGGTTTCGATCTGCGATTTGATCTCAGTGCTGCGGGTTCGCAGGGTCAGGCCGCGTGCCAGATCGCCAATAGAATTCAATGTCATGTTCAGAGCCTCAGCAAGATGTCCATCAGTTCATCGACCACCGACACGATGCGGGCATTCGCGGCGTAGGCCTGTTCGATCTGCATCAGGTTTTGTAACTCGGTGTCGCTGTCGACGCCTTGTTCGGCTACTAGTTGCTCCATTCTTTGCTGAGCGTTTGTGGCAAAGGTGTTGCGTGTATCAGCAGCATGTGCGCTGGCCCCGGCCTGCGAAATGAGGGCTGCAGCTAAATCGGTGGCGCGCATGTTGCCTGTGCCAAGACCTGTCGCTATTGGTCGCGCTTCGGTCAGAATTGTACTGAACGCTTGCAGCTGACGGGCTTCACCCGGTGCGCCCGGTGTAACGGCACCCAGACCAGCGCGCAGCCTCCAGCTGTCGCCTCCCGAGTCGGGATCAACGATCGTGTTCAGCGCAATACGCGAGGCAAGACCTGTCTGCGTGGCAGGATCAAACCGGTTGCCTGCATCGGTAAAAAGGCCGGGATCGGTCGCCGTCGTGGTTGGATCAAGGCCCGCAGTCTCGAACCGTTCGATCAGATCTCGGGCAACAGTATCCAGGTCGGTCTGCGCCTCGATTGCCAGGCTATCGCGGATCTCGAACTGCGCCATCAGCGCCCCGCCCCTTATCTGCGCGAAATCTCCGGTGATGCGAACGGGCTGACCGTTGACTTCAAGCCCAGACAACAACCCGTTGCCGACTGTCATATGAGGCATGGTATCGCCAGTTGTCGAAAACGAGAATGTGGCGGCGGTCCCTTCCAACAGAATCAAACCACCGTCGGCATAGAGAGAGACCTGTTCGTTGTCGCGGGCGACCACATGCACGGGCACCAGTTCATTGATCTGGTCAACCAGCACCTGACGTTGATCCAACAGCGCGCCAATATCTCCGCCAGAATTCCGGATGGCGGGTATGCGCGCGTTCAGTTGTTCGATGTCCTGCAATGTCTGGTTGAGAGTGCCGACCTGTTCGCCAATTGTCCGATCTGCATCGGATCGCATCTTCCGAACCCCTTCAGATGCCTGATTGAGCGCGGTGCTCAACGCGCGCCCGGCGCGGGCCACCTGATCCAGGCGCTGGGTCGAACCGGGGAGGCTGGCAGCCGTGGTCAAGCTGTTTTCGAAATCCGTCAATCTGGCCGCGATCGATATGGCATCGTCGGCAGTGCCTACCAGATTTTCGAAGCCTGAATGGAACGCCGACAGCGGTCTGGTAGAGGCAAGTTCCGCATCGGTCGTGCGGCGGTTGGCCAGCAGAACCGGATCCTGATGCCGTGTAATCCCCGCAACGCGTACACCGTTGCCTGAGATTGCGCTGGTTGTCAGTTCCAGCGACCTTCGGGAATAGCCCGGTGTCAGCGCATTTGCGATGTTTCCCGAGATTACCGCCGCTCCGCGGCTCGCCGCGCTCAGCCCACCAAGGGCGTTGTTCAGTGCTGTCGACATGTTCATCGGACGACTCCCTTTGGTCGGCTAGATGTTGGTTCAGCGTTTGATGTTGGTGGTTTCCTGCAGCATCTCATCCACGGTCTGAATGACCTTCGCGCTTGAGGAATAGGCCCGTTGGGTCTGGATCATCGAGGTCAGCTCGGTTGCGACGTCGGTGGTCGATTCCTCGCGCGCGAAAGACACAAGATCGCCAGTTGGGCCTTCTCCGGCGTTCCACAAGAAGAACGTTCCACTGTCGCGCGAAGGCGCGTAGGTTTGGCTATCCAACGCTGTAAGACCATTCGGATTTGGCACATCAGCCAGTGGGATCTGGAACATGCGGCGGCTGACGCCGGTGTCGTAGAACGCGTAGACATATCCGTTCTCATCGACCTGAACACTGGTCATTGTACCTACGGCCGAACCATCGCGTGTGATGGACACCGGGGCAAACGTATCCGACAACTGGGTAATCCCGTCTGCATCACCGATCTCGCCGATATTGATCTCCATCGGGCCGCCTGCCACGTTGACAACGAAGCTGCCGGTTGCCGGGTCATAAGCCCCGCCAGACACTGCTGTGACACTGGCCAGGGTTCCTCCGGCTGCGCGGCTGTCGGTGAAAGTCAGTGTGTATTCCCCGATCACAGCGCCGCCAGATGCTGAATCACGCAGCGTTAGAGTCCATTCATTGCTGGACCCTGTTGCTGGGACGGTGGGTATCAGTTCGATATCGACGCTTTCGGATTTGCCCAGATTATCGAAATACTCGACCGAAAGGGGTTGCGTATCACCCGGAGCGCCAGCATCGGTCGCGGTAGCAGGCAAATTCATGCGCAGATTCATCGATGTGGTCGGCGCACCTGACAGCTGATTGACGCTCAATTGGATGGGTTCCAATGCGGCGGGTGTGTCCCGTGGAACGCTGGGAATCGAACCATCCGCCGCGGCACGCCAGCCCAGCATCACAAGGCCGGATTCGGTGACCAGATATCCTTCGTCATTGGTGCGGAATGAACCGGTCGTGGTTAACAACATCTCGTTCGAACCCGACGCGATCTGAGAGCTGGGTCGCACCGGCAACATGCCACGCCCACGCACGGCCAGATCGGTCGAGTTGTTGGTTGTCACCAGCGAACCACGCTGATCGATCATCCGCTGGCTGGTGGTCCGGACGCCACCCGCCGAATAGCTGCCGCCCTGACCCGATGTGACCATGGAATGAAAATCGGTCTCGACCCGCTTGTAACCAAATGTCGAGGAGTTGGCGATGTTGTCCGAGATGGTGGCCAGCCTGTTGGCGTTGGCCTTTAACGCCGCCACACCGGCATTCAGCGAAGAGGAAATGGTCATCGGCACGCCCTTTTGTTGCATCGGTCCGTAATGCAACACGTACCGTACCGGCCCTTAACAGCGCGCTAACAGCTAAAATGCGTACTTTCCTTTCAAGATCGGGGAGAGCGCAGAAAGATGATCTCGATCCTATTGTTGCGCACCGACATCGGGTTTTCGGCCGCCAGATGCCGATCTGCATGACCTGTCACCCGATCCAGGCGCAATGGCCTGACACCCTTGTCCTGCAGTAACTGGCGGGTGATCTGCGCCCTTGCAGTCGAGAGATCCCAGACAGGGTTCTCGGCCAGAACGATGGGTGAGGATCGGACATGCCCCTCGACGGCGATGGGGTTCGTGACCAGATCCGATGAGCGTGCCACCAACAGCGCCAGAGCCCGCATCATTTGTGTCGGCTTGTCCGTGCCTGATTCGAACAGAGGCTGTTCATCAGTCGCGAACAATTCCACCACCAGCCCTTCATCCGTGACGCGGGTCACAATGTGTTTGAGTATCTCGTCCGAAATCAGGCTTTCTCCGCTCCGACCCAGAAGCTGCGCTTCGAGTGACGAGAAATCGTCGAACGCACCCTTACCGCCACCCTTCGCATCAACCCCGGTCGATCCGCGCGCCTGTTTCGACTGGGTCGGGTTGCGATTGCTGGCACCCGAACCGTCCATGACCAGTGTTTTTTCCGAGAACATGTTATCGCCGCCAAAGGCTCCGTCGCCGCCGCCAGAGACTGGATTGACGGGGATCGTCGGCGAAAAGTAATCCGCCAGACCCTTGCGTTGTTTCTCGGTCGTTGCGTTCAGCAGCCACATCAACATGAAGAAGGCCATCATGGCCGTCACGAAGTCCGCATACGCGACCTTCCACGCGCCGCCGTGGTGGCCATCGCCACCCGACACACGTTTCTTCTTGATGATGATTGGCGCCGCATTGGTTTGCGCACCCATCTCCACCACCTTTGTATCACCCGTCTATCGGCGTAGCAGGGCAGGTCTTAAGGCGGGCTTAACACTTAAAACTGTCTCGAAATCCCTAGCGCGGCAGGTTGGTCCCAGCGCGACGCAGGATTAACTGCAGGCGGTCGAAGCTGTTGGAAATGCTGTCAGCCTCAGATTTGCCGAAAAACGCATCAAGCTCTTCATGCACGCGAACGGCCTGATCCAGCAACGGATCAGAGCCTTCGGCATAGAGCCCTGCTTTGATCATGACTTCGGATTGTTCATAGCTGCCGACGAGTTTGCGGGTTTCGGCGATCAACTGATTTTCCCTTTCGCTTGCCGCGCGGGGCAGGCTGCGTGAAACTGAGCGGCTAAGATCAATGGCGGGAAAGCGCCCGCGCTCGGCGATTTCGCGGCTCAGCACGATATGGCCGTCAAGCACGCCGCGCAGGATATCTGCAACCGGCTCATCCATGTCAGAACCTGCGACCAACACGCTGAACACGGCGGTGATGTCGCCTTGGTCGGCGGTGCCAGGGCCAGCGCGTTCACATAGATTGGCGATCATCGGAGTAACCGAAGGCGGGAACCCTCGCAGTGATGCTGCTTCGCCCATGGCGACGGCAATCTCGCGGTGGGCTTCGGCGAAACGTGTAACCGAATCGGCTAGGAACAGGACATTCAGCCCCTCGTCGCGTATAGATTCGGCCACCGCCATTGCCGACCAGGCGCAGCGTCTGCGGGCCACCGCGGACTGGTCCGAAGTTGCTGTCACCACGACCGATCGTTTCATTCCTTCCACGCCCAGCGCGGTTTCGACAAATTCATTCACTTCGCGCCCGCGTTCACCGATCAGTGCGACCACCACCGCATCAGCCTGCATTGAGCGGGCGAGCGTGGCCAGCAGCGTCGATTTGCCGACGCCAGAGCCTGCAAAGAGCCCAACGCGCTGGCCTTGCACGAATGGCAGAAGGGTGTTGAGCATGGCCATCCCCGTCTCCATCCGTTCTCCCAGCGGCTTACGGGCAACGGCGGCTGGCGGGGCGTGCATCAGATCCCGCCCCTGCACGCCGGGCAATAGCGGTTTGCCGTCTAAAGGCACTCCAAACGGATCGACGACCCGGCCCAGCCAATGCCGCCCTGGTGCAAAAATTGGCGTTTTCTCCAGAACCACCGGATCCCCCAGGCAAACACCATCAGAGGCAGCGCCGGGCAGCATGTGGATCAAATCAGATTCCACATGCAGGACTTCTCCGCGCAGGTTCGGTCCGCTGCGACGGCGCAGCGTCAGATGATCTCCGATTCGGGCATGTCTGGCCAAACCGTCAATTTCGATTACTCCGCGCGCAACGCTGGTGACGCGACCCATATGTCGAGTCGCTGACATTCTGTCGAAGACAGCTTTCAGACGTGCCGGATCGAGATCAGCCATCGCAGGCCCTCCAAATTGCTTTCTCGAAAACGGTTTCTAAAGGAATCGGGGTTAAGCCTTGATTGAAATTGATCGAGGGAGAAGCCCCGATGTTCTATGACCTGAACGTCTTTAAAACAGCGTACGCAATGGCAACCCATGCCGGGCAACGGCAGACTGTCATCTCACGCAATATGGCAAATGCGGATACGCCCGGCTATCAGCCCCGCGATATCGAGGCCTTCGGGACAGCGTTTGATAAGACCGGAGGCGAGGTTGCGATGACCACCACCCGCGCCGGTCATCAGAATGGCGATTCGGGTGCTTGGAACTGGGCGGAATATGTGGCCGATCCGTCAGGTGACCCCAACGGCAACGGTGTCTCGCTGGAAGAAGAGATGTTGAAAGCGGTCGACGTCAAACGGCAGCATGACCGGGCGTTGGCGATTTATCGTTCGTCGATCGGCATTCTGCGTACCTCTCTTGGCCGATCGTAAGGGAGAAGCAGCATGAGCGATTTTTCCCATTCTCTGACAGCCTCGGCCAGCGCCCTGCGTGCGCAGGCAGCGCGGCTACGTCATGTGTCCGAGAATATTTCGAACGCGGATACGCCGGGTTATCGGCGTAAGACTGTGCCGTTTGAAACCGTCGAAAAGGGTAGTCAGCAGACGGTGCAGGCTGGGCGCGTCAAACTCGACCGCCGTGATCTGACCCGCATCTATGATCCGGGTCATCCGATGGCGGATGACTCGGGGCATTATCAGGGCTCGAATGTCGATCTGATGATCGAGATTGCGGACGCCCGCGAGGCACAGCGCAGTTACGAGGCCAATCTCAAAATGTTCGATCAGACTCGGCAGATGTCATCGAGTCTGATGGATTTACTTCGAAAATAAAGGAAAGCCAGAATGGATATCCGATCTCTTACCGCCGCGCAGAACTATGCAGGCGCGCGCCCGGCTACACAGGCTGATCCCGATCACCAGGGCATTGGCCAGGGGCTGCAATCCACGTTCCGGGATTTTGCGGCAACACTGAAGAACAGCGAGCAGGTAGCGCAGTCTTCAATGATCGGTCAGGCCGACCCGCATGCGTTGGTTCAGGCGCTGGCGCAGACCGAATTGGCGGTGGAAACAGCCGTGATCGTTCGCAATAAGGTGGTTGAAGCCTATCAGGAAATCCTGCGGATGCCGGTCTGACGCGATGCTCAGCGAGGGCCTCTTCTATGACATCGTACGTCAGGCTTTGTGGGTTGCGGTCATCACCTCGGTCCCGATCCTGGCGGTGGCGCTCGTCTCGGGGCTTGCCGTCGGTCTGTTCCAGGCGCTGACCTCGGTACAAGAGATGACGCTGACCTTCGTTCCCAAGCTGATCGCCATCGTCATCGTGTTCTGGATCTCGATGGGTTTCATGACCCAGACCCTCGTCACTTTTTTCACCGGGACGCTGATCCCGCTTATCGCAGGAGGTCGCTGATGGACACTGCTTATGTCACCCTGTCTCGTCAGTCGGGTCTTATGAACGAAATGCGGCTGGTCGCCAATAACATCGCCAACGCCAACACCACCGGATACCGCCAGCAGGGATTGGTGTTTTCAGAGTTCGTTCGGGACATGCCAGGCGATCCGTCGTTGTCGCTCAGTCGGGCACAGGTGCGTAATACCTCGTTACAGCAAGGCGTGTTGACCGAAACCGGTGGGACGTTTGATTTTGCCATTGAAGGCGACGGTTTTTTCCTGATCGAAACGTCGGCAGGCAATCGTCTGACTCGCGCGGGCAGCTTCTCACCCAGTGCCGAGGGCGATCTGGTCACCATGGAAGGTCATCGCGTTCTGGACGGCAATGGCGCGCCGGTTTTTATCCCACCTGATGCTGCAACGATTGATGTTGGCAGCGATGGTACGTTGAGTGTCAATGGCCAGCTTCTGGGGCAGATTGGTGTCTATTCCGTCGCTGAGCCGGAAAACCTTGTGCGCGAAGGCAGCACCTATTTCCGTCCCGGTGGGCAGATCAATCCGGTGGACGAACCGGTTGTGCTGCACAGGTTCCTCGAAAGTTCGAACGTGAATGCCATTGGACAGGTCACGCGGATGATCGAGATCCAGCGTGCTTATGAGTTGGGCCAGAGTTTTATGGATGCCGAGGATGAACGGGTGCGCGGCGCCCTCAAGGCGCTGATGCGCTGATCTGAGAGAGGAGATACTTACATGCGGGCTTTGAAAATCGCCGCGACCGGTATGACCGCGCAGCAGATGCGGGTCGAGACCATCTCGAACAACCTCGCGAATATGAATACCACAGGCTATAACGCACGCCGGGCTGAGTTTGCCGATCTTCACTATCAGCAAATGGCGCGGGCAGGGGCGGTGAATGCCTCGGACGGAACGGTGCTGCCAACGGGTATCCAATTGGGTCTGGGTGTGCGTCCGGCCGCCGTGACTGTGCAGTTGGAACAGGGCGGATTGTCGGCAACCGGAAGTGACCTGGACGTCGCGATTGAAGGCCACGGTTATCTTGAGGTGACCCTGCCTAACGGACAATCTGCCTTCACGCGAGACGGCAGCCTGAAGCGGTCCGCAGAAGGTCTTATCGTCACTTCGGACGGCTTTGCCGTCGCACCGGAAATCACCATCCCGGACGACGCCAGATCCATCTCGATCAACGCCGCGGGCGAAGTTTATGCCTATTTTGACGATACCGCCGAAGGGCAATTATTAGGGGAGTTCACGCTGGCCAGTTTCTCCAATGCCAAAGGGCTTGAGGCTGTGGGCAGCAACCTGTTCAAAGAGACTGAAGCCTCGGGTGCACCTGTCGTCGGTACTCCGGGCGAGGATGGTCTGGGCACGTTGCGGCAGGGGTATCTTGAGGACAGCTCGGTCGACGCGGTGCGCGAGGTGACCGAGCTGATCGAGGCACAGCGCGGGTATGAGATGAATGCCAAGGTCATCTCGGCAGTGGACCAGATGATGGGTGCCACAACGCAGGTCCGCTGATGCGAATTCTGGTTTGTATCCTAGCGCTGTGCCCTTTCGCGGTTTTCGCAGAAATTGTCGTGCCGACACGAACGATCCGCGCGAAAGAGATTATCGTCGCCTCGGATCTGGAGATCAAAACCATCGAGATCGCCGGTGCGGCCCAACAGATTTCCAGCCTTGTCGGGCAGGAGGCGCGCGTGGCGCTCTACCCCGGCAGGCCGATCAGTTTGTCGGATATCGGCCCGCCCGCGATCGTGGATCGGAACGATCTGGTGACGTTGGTGTTCGATCGTGTCGCGCTTTCGATTACCGCCGAGGGTCGTGCCTTGGGGCGTGGCGCAGTGGGTGAGCGTATCCGGGTGATGAACTTATCATCGCGCACAACGGTAACGGGCGTGATCCGCGCCGATGGTCAAATCGAGGTCAAGTGATGTCAAATCTATCGAAACTCATGCTCTGCACAGTGATGGGCATTACGGCCTGTGGACGGCTGGATCATCTGGGTAAACCTCCAAGCCTGACACCCAATACTGAATCGCCCGAACATGTCGCAATGCTGTGGCCTGGTTTGCCATTGCACAGTCAGCCGCAGCGCACAGTCGATCGCGCCTCGCTATGGAGCGGTGGTCAGCATTCGTTGCTCGGGGATCAACGGGCGATGAAGAAGGGTGATATTCTGACAGTCGTGATTGAGCTGGATGAAAAAGCTGAAATTTCGAACGACACAAACCGCTCACGCGCGGGTTCGGAAAGTCTGTCTGTACCCGGCCTCTTCGGGTTGCCGCAACGCGCGGCGGAACGTTTACCTGAAGGAGCCTCTCTGGATGAGGCTGTATCGATCGACTCGGCCTCTGTCAGCAAGGGCAAAGGATCGGTCAAGCGCAAAGAGAAACTGACACTACGTGTGGCCGCAACGGTTGTCGACGTGCTGCCCAATGGTGTGTTGTCGATCACTGGTTCGCAGGAGTTGCGCGTGAATTTCGAACTGCGTGAGTTACTGGTTGCGGGATATGTTCGCCCCGAAGACATCTCACGCCAGAACGAGATCACCTACGACAAGATTGCCTCGGCGCGCGTGTCCTATGGAGGCCGCGGCCAGATCACGGATGTACAACAGCCGCGATATGGGCAACAGGTTCTTGATACGGTTTTGCCGTTCTGAGGTGGTGATGTGATGGGAAAACTGTTGCCAATCATCTGCCTGATGGCGGGCCTCGCAGCGGGTGTCGGGGTTGGCGTTATTCTGGCTCCCGCTGGAAAGGTGGAAAAAGCCGAGGATAAGACCGATGCCAAACCAGTCAAAGCTGACCAAGGGAAACAGAAGAACTCCAAGTCTAGTAAGGAAGATAACGAGAAGACACAGGAATATCTGAAGCTTACCAAGCAATTTGTGGTTCCGGTTGTTGCAGAGGATGAAATTTCTGCGCTGGTCACAATGTCGCTCAGCCTTGAGGTAAGTCCGGGTATCGAGGATGTCTTTTACGAGATCGAACCCAAGCTCAGAGACAGATTCTTGCAGGTGCTATTTGATCACGCCAATAGCGGTGGATTTAATGGGACGTTCACGCGGTCGGATAACCTGGCTGCCCTGCGGAAAGCACTGCTTGAGGTCGCGCAGAAGGATTTGGGGCAGGACGTGTCTCAGGTTTTGATCATGAGCGTCAGCCGGCAGGATACCTGAGCTGGTTTTAATGTTCTTATGCGCGGCGCTTGCCCTGTTGCAGGCGTTGCGCCAGTTCTGTCACGGCCTGTTTGCGGCCGAATGCCTGGCGCAGATCATCCATGGCCGAAAGCTTCTGCGACCTAAGGCGTGCTAGCTCTGTGTTCAGCTCCCGCCGTGCGGCAGATTCCCAGCTGTGCCACAGTAGATCGGTGCCCGTGACACGGTATCCTTCGGTTTGCGTGCACTGCATATTCACCTCTGCCAACTGTTTATCCAGCTGCGACAGCCGACCGAGAATTCTAGCCTCCTGCTGCAACAATGGATGCAGCTTTTGGTGTTCGCGCTGGTAGCCAGCTTCGGTGACTGTCAGCAGGTCCGTCATCCGTCTACGCATCACGTCACTTGCTCTTTTGCGCGTTTGCGCATGGTTTCGGCAAAGCGAATGGCGGCCGCGACCGGACGGTAATAGTCTTCGCTGATCTCATGGCCGATTTCGACCGTGGCGTGCAGTGCGCGCGCGGTGGGCGGATCTGAGTGGATGGGTACTCTGGCCTGATTTGCCGTGGCCCGGATCGTGGCGGCGATTTCGTCTACCCCTTTGGCAATGCAGACCGGGGCGGTTCCGCTGGCGCGCGACCATTTAAGGGCGACGGCGTAATGCGTCGGGTTGACGATCACCACATCGGCCTTGGGCACGTCCGCCATCATCTGATTGGTGGCGATGTCTTGCGCGCGCTGGCGGCGCTGTTGTTTGACATGCGGGTCTCCTTCAGCGTCCTTTGTCTCATCCTGGATTTCCTTGCGCGACATCCGGTTCTTGCGCAGATGCTCGGCGTGCTGCCAGAGGTAGTCGATAATGCCGATTGCCAGAGCAATGGTGATAACGATGAACATAAAGCGGAATAGCAGGTTCATCATCAACACCACGGAAGATCGTGCGGGTGCCGCGCTGGATGACAGGATTTCTGGCAGGTTTGCGTGCAGAAATAGGGTCAAACAAGTGCCATAGATCAGTAGCTTCACAAAGCTCTTTGCAAACTCAAACAAACCGCCGCGTCCAAATTTGTTTTTCGCATTGGTGACAAGCGAGACGCGCGAGGGCTTGGGTTTCAGTTTCTCAGGTGCAAAGACCAAACCACGCTGTGCAATCAGGCCAAGGATCACCGCGGCAGCGGGCACGGTGAACAAGGCTGCCACCGGCACGAGTGCGGATTGCAGGATCCCAGTTACCGGCGCGGTGGCGGGACCGGTTGTCAGCAATTCGCCCAAGCGTTCAGATTGATCTATCAGAACCATAAACAGGGTTCCGAGGTGTTGCGCCGTGTATTGCCCCGCCAACACAACCGCGATGAGTAGTCCGGCATACGCAGCCACAGCCGACAGATCATTGGATTTGGCGACCTCACCCTTCTTGCGCGCCTTTTCCAGCTTTTGAGGGGTCGCCTCAAATGATTTGTCGCTGTCATCGTCCTGTGCGCTCATCTTGGCCCTCCGAGCGGGTTTTCGAGGAAGGCGAACAGAGCGTCTGACCAGACAGACAGGATCAACGGTGTACCGGCAAACAGCAGAAAGAGACCTGCAAACGTGATCGCGGGGGCACCGACGAAAGCAACCATCAGCTGCGGCATGGCGCGATTGATGACACCGAGGGCCAGGTTGTAGATCAGCGAGGCGATGACGAAGGGCATCGCCAGCGCAAAAGCCAATCTGAAACTGCATGATATCTGCGTTACGCCCCATTGCGCCAGATCTGGGGCAAGTGGCAGGGTGCCCATGGGGAACAGCATATAGCTGTGGATCATGAATTGCGCGGCCCGGATATGAAGACCCAGCAAGGCCGCCAGCGTCAGTCCCGCCAGCGTCAGCAAATATCCCATCGCGGGCACGGGTTCGGCTGCCGCTCCGCCCAGAAGCTGTGACAGCGATGTGGCTTGTGCTGCGATGGATCCGGCTGTTTGCAATGCCAACACAAACAGGCGAAGGCCAATTCCAAGTGCCAGACCAGTCGCGATTTCTGTCCCGATCAGGCCGATCATGTTACCGAAGCCGGGCGGTGTGTCAGCGCTTGGTACCGCAGGTGCCACAATCAGGGAAAACGCGACGGAGAGTCCCAGCTTGACGCGCACGGGAATACTGCGTTCACCAAAAGCGGGCAGCAGGGACACCATGGTCGAGATGCGCAGCAAGATGGCAAAGAGGTGCCAAAGAGTCTGCCCGAGATACGGCAAAAGCTCGGGTGGCAGAGCGATCACGCAGGCACCGTTCCAACCAGCGCTGGGCGCGCTTCCAGTCCGATTTCCTCGAAGGACAGAACCGGGTTGGCAATGCCGCGGGCATGCATGATCGTACGCAGCAATCGCCGACGCCGGGTCGAGGTGACGACGGCCGGAAACAGCCCGTGATCGGCGGATTTGGCAACACTGTCATGCACCCCATCAGCGAGCTTGTTGAACAGGTTTGGCGGCAGTGCGACATCCAGGCCGGTATTTGGGGCGTCGATCTGATAGCTGGCGAAAGTGTCTTCCCATTCCGGTGCCAGTTGGATCAGCGGGATTGAGCCATCTTCGCGTTTCATGTCGGCCACCAATTGAAAGCCCAGCCGCTGGCGAACCAGTTCGCAAATCCCCTCGGGCTGAGTTGTGGTCATCCGCGCCTCGGCCACGCTTTCCAGAATAAGCGCCATGTTGCGGATCGAGACCCTCTCGTCGAGCAATAGACGCAACACGGCGTGCAGGATATCGATCGGCACCTTGTCGGGGATTAATTCGTCTAGAAGCTTGCGATTGGCTTCGGCGCGCGTGGGATCGCTGAGGCGGGTCATCTCGGACAGCAGGCGGCGCAGGGATTTCAGCGTCAGCAGGCGCGAGAAATTCTGTTTGATGATCTCAAGCAGGTGGGTGGCCAAAATCTCGGGCGGGGTCACGATGGTGGCCCCGTTCATGGCTGCGGCTTCTTGATCTTTGGGCAGGATCCAGCGTGCAGGTGCTCCATAAACCGGTTCAGTCACATCGGTGCCGTCGGGCAGCAGATCCTGGCCTTCCTGCACCAGCGCCAACACCAGTTCCGAGTTCAGGACACCGCGCGCCTGTTCGACGCCTTGTACCTTGATGACATAAGTTCCGGTGGGTAGGTCGGCGCGGTCGGTCAGGCGAATTTCGGGCAAGATCAGGCCGAAGCTTGACGCCACATACGTGCGCATATTGGCAATCCTCGCATCCAGCCCGGTACCGGGATTCAGCACCATGCTGACCAGATCGGGGGCGAATTCCAGATGTACGTCATCCAGGTCCAGCACATCGCCGATGGCTTGTGAGACAGGGGTGTCGGTCTCGGTTGTTGCAACCTCGGCTCGGGTCTCTTCAGCTTTTCGTTTCTTCAGGCCGGAATAGGCGGCATAACCCAGCGCCGCCGCGCCAAGAATGAAGGGAAGGAACGGCAGACCGGGCACCAGCGCAAAAAGAACCATCAGAACCGCAACGGTTGCCAGGGCTGCGGGGTGTCGCCCGAGTTGCGAGAAAATCGCGCTGTCAGTGGCGCCCTGCGTACCGCCGCGTGCCAGCAGCAAGGCCGAAGCAATCGAGATGATCACCGCTGGAATCTGCGACACCAGTCCATCGCCAACAGTCAGGATCGCGTATGTCTCAAACGCCGAGGAAACTGGCATCCCATGTACGATCACGCCCATGACCAGACCCATCACGAGGTTCAGCAAAGTGATCAGCAGCCCAGCGATGGCATCACCTTTGACGAACTTCGATGCACCGTCGAGCGAGCCGAAAAAAGTGGTCTCCTGTTGCTCGCGTTCACGCCGTTCTTTAGCCTGTTGGTGGTCAATGGCACCGGCGGACATATCGCTGTCGATGGCCAGCTGCTTGCCGGGCATGCCGTCTAATGCAAAGCGCGCCCCGACCTCGGCCATGCGGGCAGCGCCTTTGGTGATGACCATGAAGTTCACGATCAGCAGGACACCGAACACAACGAGGCCCAGAAAGATGCTGCCGCTCATGACGAATTGCGCGAACCCCTCGATCACATCGCCAGCGGCGTTTGTACCGGTATGCCCCTGTCCAATGATCAGTTTGGTCGATGACACGTTCAGCGACAGCCGCAGCATCAGCGAGGCCAGTAGGATGGTCGGGAAGGAAGAGAAATCCAATGGCCGTTCAATGAACAGGGTCAGGGTAAAGATCAGGATCGCCAGCGCGAATGAAGCTGCAAGGCCAACGTCCAGCACCCAAGCGGGCATCGGCAGGATCATCATCACAATGACGGTCATCAGCGCCAGCGCCAGCAGGACGGTCGGAGAGAACAGGGTGCGGATATCGATCCGGGGCACAGGGACCTCTTAGTTGAAAGGGATGAACGCCGTCGCGCCGGTGGATTGAGGCACGAGGGACCCCAATGTAGTGCGTGCGACAGGTGAGGATGGGCGTGAGATCAACGGGGATGCCGATGCGGTGAACGGGTCGCCGTCCACGCGGGCACCTTCCAGCTGTGCGAGAATCGTCTGAAAGCGGTTGGAATAGGATGCAGCGAGATGTTCAGTGCGCGAATGATAGGCCCCGGCAGCAGCGGGCCATGAGCCGAGCTCAGCATATAGCTCGTTCAGGAAGCGTGCGGCATAGGTGGCGTTCTCGTCCGGGTCGAACATCGCCTCGATCGAGCGGAAGGCGCTGCCATGCCAGCGATAGTTGATCTGGAAACAGCCGACGTCAAAGCTGCGGGCGCCGGATTTGAAGATGTTGAAGACATAGGATTTCGCTTCGGTTGCGGAGGCGAACCAATATCCCTGCCCTTCACGATTGACGGTCCAGGGCCAGGGGTGCAATGCACCGTCGACCGTGCGGCCCGTTTCAACCCGCGCAATGGCCCTAAGCACCTTCAGCGGCACACCCTCCGCCCGTGCGGCCCGCTGCGCGGCCTGATCGCACAAAGCTGCCGTCTCAACACCCGGCGCAGAATGGCCGGGCTTTGCCAGTGCAATAAGCGCCAGACTTAGCGCAAACAGGGTTTCACGATGGGGCATTCTGCCGGTCCGAGATTCTGATCAATCCCGGCCAAGCTAGTCCGTCTTCGGTTTACAGAGGGTTAGCGCACCTCAGCTCCGATCGATTCTGCGGCCAAAAACAACGCTGGTGTTGGTACGCAGCACACCGGGGATGCGGGCCAGCTCGTCGACGAGGATATCGAGGTCTTCGATCCGGGGGGCCTCGGCAGACAGCAGCAGGTCAAACTCGCCATTGATAGACAGGCAAAGCTTGACCTCTGGGTAGGCCTCAAGCCGCTTGATGATCCGTGTGGTTTCCTTTTGCTGCACTTCCAGCAGGACAACGACCTGAACCCGGGGTGTGTCCTCGGTTTCGCGCAGAACGACCGAATAGCCTGCGATGATCCCGCGCTCTTCCATGCGATTGATGCGTTCGTGCACGGTGGTCCGGGCCACACCCAGCGTTGCCGCGATGCGGGTCGTTGAATCGCGCGCATTATGTTGCAGGGCGGCGATGATGCGACGGTCAAGCTGGTCCATGCAGGCTCCGGACATTTCAGGGGCATGTCTCGGTTTACGGCAGTTTGCGGGGCGGGCTCAAGCCTAGCGCGGGATCTGCGGATGCAACTCGTCGATCACCACAGGGTGCACGTGCGGTCCTGAACCTGTGAGGTGCGGGTGATCCGGCGGTAAATCCGGGTGATTGTGCGCCACTGCAGCACGGCTGTTGCGCGGCCATAGCCGCACGGCCAGCGACAGACCAAGGACTGCGGCAGTTGCCATTACAGCCATGACCACTGTTGCGCCGAATTGAGTCATCAACCACCCGGCCAGCGGGTAGAGAAACAGCCAACACGCATGAGACAGGGTAAATTGCGCCGCGAACAGTGCCGGACGATCTTCGGGATGGGCAGAACGGGTCAACAGGCGACCGGATGGTGTGAGTGTGGCGGAATAGCCAAAGCCCACGGCAGCCCAGATCAGCGTCAACAGCCCCAGCGTCATCGGTAGGGCTGTGGACAGCACCGCAGCGACAGCCATGGCGCCGGTCGCCAGAGCGGCACCGCTCAGCATCACCTGACGGTCTGAAATGCGCTCCAGCAGTCGGGGCAGGGTGAACGCCGCCAGCATTGATCCGCCGCCGAAGCCAGCCAGGGCAATCGCGACAGCGCTTTCCGAAAGGCCCAGATCAGCGCGTACGATCACCACGGTGTTGACGATCACCATCGCGCTCAGTGCTGCTGCGCTCCAGCTGAGCGCCAGCAACCCGTGCAAACGTGGCGTTTTCAGATAAATGCGGATGCCGCGCGTGGTTCTGTCATAGATGCCGCGCTGTGCCGATGGCTTGGGCGAGGGAAGAGCAACGGATACCACCAACAGCGCTGAGGCGACAAACCCAACACCCGTGCCCAAGAACAGACTGTCGAAACTGACCAGAAGCAGCAGCGCGGCAGCCAGCATCGGACTCAGCAGGCTTTCAAGATCATAGGCCAAACGCGACAGTGACAGGGCCTTGGTATAGTCCTGTTCGTCGGTCAGTACGTCGGGAATGGTGGCCTGAAAAGTCGGGGTAAATCCGGCAGAGGCGGATTGCAGCAGGAAGATCAGCACGTAAACCTGCCAGATTTCGGTCACAAAAGGCAGGCAGAGCGCCACCAGAGCGCGCACCAGATCCAGCGCCACAAGCATGCGGCGACGATCCAGCCGCTCAGCAAAGGCGGCCGCCAGCGGCGCGATTGTAACGTAGGCCACCATCTTGATGGTAAGCGCGGTGCCCAGCACCATCCCGGCGGCCTCTCCGGCCAGATCGAAGGCCAGAAGACCCAAGGCAACGGTGGCCAGCCCGGTTCCAGACAATGCAACGACCTGTGCGGCCAGCAGATGACGATAGGTGCGGTTCTTCAGGACGCTAAGCATGGCTCAAAGGTATTTCGTGATGGTTTTGAAGTCTTCGACACTCTGACCGTCTGCCCCGGCGGACAGGCAGTGGTCGACATGGTCATGGATCAGGGCGCGTTTGGCGTTGGTGATCGCTTTTTCAACCGCAAAGAGCTGTTGGGCGATGTCACCACAAGGGGCCTGGCTTTCCAGCATTGTGATAACCTTGGCCAGATGGCCATGCGCGCGCTTCAGCCGCGCAGTGATCTGAGGATGCGAAGGGTGGGTATGAGTCGTCATGGCGCATCCCTATCCTCCCCTAGGGGATATGTCAATGCTGGGAAACTCCGGAAACAACCTTTGAGCTGATGACGTTGAGTTTGTTCGTGAAACCTCCTATTTCGGGGACGAAAGCGCACAAAGGACAATTCCGTGGCGAACCACCTTTATAAGAATGACCTGCCGGACGGGTTGGATCTGGGCCCTGTAGTGGCCATCGACTGTGAAACCATGGGGCTGAACCCGCATCGGGACCGCCTCTGTGTGATCCAGATGTCCGGCGGGGATGGCAACAGCCATATCGTGCAGGTCGAGAAAGGGCAGACGCGTGCTCCGAACCTGTGTGCGATGCTGGAAAACCCCGATGTTTTGAAGCTGTTCCACTTTGGCCGCTTCGATATTGCTGCGATGTATCATGCATTCGGCGCGCTGGCTGCACCGGTCTATTGCACCAAGATCGCCAGTCGCCTGGTGCGCACCTATACCGACCGGCACGGGCTCAAGAACCTGTGCCAGGAGCTGATCGGCGTCGATATCTCGAAGCAACAGCAGATGAGCGACTGGGGTGCGGAAACCCTGACTGACGCCCAGCTGGATTATGCGGCCTCGGATGTGCTGTATCTGCATCGCCTGCGCGAGGCGCTGGACGGGCGACTGGCGCGTGAAGGCCGGACCGAGATGGCACAGGCCTGTTTTGACTTCCTGCCGATGCGTGCGAAACTCGATCTCGCTGGTTGGCCCGAAACGGATATCTTTGCGCACTCATGACTGATACCGAAGCTTTCCTGAAAACCGCCCGACAGGTTGTCACCGACGAAGCCCGCGCGCTGGATGTTCTGGCCGAGGGGCTGGATGAGCATTTTGCCGAGGCTGTGCAACTGATCCTGCAGGCGACTGGCCGCATCATCATCAGCGGCATTGGCAAGTCAGGTCATATCGGCCACAAGATAGCGGCAACTCTGGCCAGCACCGGTACACCTGCCTATTTCGTCCATCCTGCCGAGGCGAGTCATGGCGATCTGGGCATGGTGTCCAAAGGCGACGTGGTTCTGGCGATCTCGAACTCCGGCGAAGCGCCGGAACTGGCCAACCTGCTGGCTTTTACCCGCCGCTTTGGCATCCCTCTGATTGGCCTGTCCAGCAAACCCGAAAGCACGCTGATGAAACAGGCCGACGTGCATCTGCTGATTCCGTCACTGGGAGAGGCCTGCGGTTTTGGCATGGTGCCTTCGATCTCGACCACGCTGACGCTGGCGATGGGGGATGCGCTGGCGATTGCGTTGATGAAGTATCGGGACTTCAAGCCCGAAAACTTCCGCGACTTCCATCCAGGTGGCAAACTGGGCGCACAGTTGAGCAAGGTGCGTGATTTGATGCATACAGATACACCGATTGTACCCACTGGTACCGCGATGAGCGAAGCGCTTCTGATTATGAGCCAGAAGGGGTTCGGAGTCGTTGGTGTGACAGATGAACGTGGTCGTCTGTTGGGGATTGTCACTGATGGTGACTTGCGGCGGCACATGGAAGGTCTACTTGATCTGACGGTTGATCAGGTCATGACGGCTGACCCGCGCACGATTGGACCAGATGAGCTGGCTGAAGGCGCTGTTGCGTTGATGACCATGGAAACCCCAAAAATTACCTGCCTCTTTGTGGTCGACCCGGCCGCGGATGGTCGTGCTGAAGGTATTCTGCACATCCACGATTGCCTGCGCGTTGGTCTGGGCTGAGGGAGGGTCTGCGGTGGACCGTCATTCCCGTTGGGTACAGTTTCTGAAAGTGGTGCTGCCTCTGGCCGCCATTTTGCTGCTGTCCACCGTGTTCCTTTTGTCGCGCAGCATCGACACCAATGTTTCGGTCCCGTTCAGCGGACAGGAGATTGACGAACGGTTGACCGATCAGGTCATAACCAGACCCGACTACAAGGGGGTAACCCGCAAGGGCGAAGAAATTCGCGTCGAAGCGCGCCGTGCCAGCCAGGGTAGTACAGGCGACAACCCTACCGCAGCTGAAGTGCAGGGCAGGTTCGGTCTGAGCAATGGGGGTGAGATCACGCTGGAATCCAACACCGGCATGATCCGGCCCGATAAGGGCACCGCCACCTTCTCAGGCAATGTGGTCATCACCACCGCTGATGGCATTCAGGTTACCACTGAGCTCTTGAACACATCTCTGGAAGAAATACGTGGTGATAGTCCGGGCAAGATTGACGGCACCGGCCCGATCGGTGACTTTACCGCTGGGCGGATGACATTTGGTACGGAAAAAACGGACGGCCCGGTCCATATTCTTTTTACAGATGGCGTGAAGCTGATATACGAGCCGCAAAAAGCTGAAAGATAACCCGTGTTTGATTTTCGTGTTGCCTCTGTTTGTTTCGCTCTGATCGCCGGAGCAGCGCCCCTGTCAGCGCAAGAAGCACAAGTTGCCTTTGGGGCGGTCAAAGCCGACCCGACCTTGCCCGTCGAGGTGACGTCCGAGACTTTGAATGTGAACCAGGAAGACGGCTCGGCCGAGTTTCTGGGCAATGTGATCGTCATCCAGGGTGAAATGCGCCTGACCGCTGAGCGGGTGCTGGTGATCTATAATGAAGAACGTTCGGCCATTGAACGGATGGAGGCCACCGAAAATGTGGTTCTGGTCAGCCCACCGGACGCGGCTGAGGGCGATTGGGCCGAATACACCATCGATACTGGTGTGATCGAGATGAAAGGGAATGTGCTGCTGACGCAGGGGCCCAGCGTGATCAGCGGAGATCAGATGATCGCGAACCTGACCTCGGGCACGGCAACGATGTCAGGGCGGGTGAAGACCATATTGCAGCAGGGCCAGAATTGATGAACCGCCCGAACCTGTCTGTCGCTGAGGGCACTTCCGGTCTAAAGATCGAGAAGTTGCGGAAATCCTACCGCAAAAAGACCGTAATCCGGGATGTCTCGATGACACTGGGCCGGTCCGAGGTGGTTGCGCTGCTCGGACCAAACGGTTCGGGTAAGACCACGACATTCTATTCGGTTGCCGGGCTTGTCTTCCCCGAAGCGGGCAGCGTGACGATTGACGGCCAGAACGTCACGACCCTGCCGATGTACCGCCGCGCGCGTCTGGGGATCGGCTATCTGCCACAAGAGATGTCGATTTTCCGCGGCATGAGCGTTGAAGACAACATCGCTGCCGTGCTGGACATCACCGTCAAACATGCTCATCGCCGCAAAGAGCGGCTGGAAGAGCTGCTGTCGGACTTCTCGATTGAACATCTGCGCCGCGCACCCGCGCTCGCGCTTTCAGGGGGTGAACGTCGCCGGGTTGAGATTGCGCGTTGTCTGGCTGCGGATCCGAAATATCTGCTGCTGGATGAACCCTTTGCTGGGGTCGACCCGATCAGTGTCGGGGATATCCGCCTTTTGGTGGCCGATCTGAAGAAACGCGGTATCGGTGTTCTGATCACCGACCATAACGTGCGTGAAACACTCGAAATTGTGGACCGCGCCTATATTCTGCACGATGGTCAGGTTCTGATGTCCGGCACCCCTGACGAGGTGGTGGAAAACGAAAATGTGCGTCGGGTTTATTTGGGCGAAAACTTCCGTATTTCATGAGCTTGCGCGGGATTGCGCCGGGCGCATGGCGGAAATTTGGTATATACACACCTGTTTTGATTGACTCTTCCCCCGCCTCTTGGCTCAATTGGGGTATGGCAAGTCTTCGGTTCCAGACTGGATCGCGATGCCCCTTCTTTGAAGGGCTGGATCAACGGCAACCGCAGACTCTGCTGCGACCCCCCACCCGATAAAAACAAGTCCGCCACGCTATGTGGCGTCAGAATGGGTGTGAATTGTGAAGGAGATCACATGCGTTACCAAATCAGCGGAAAACAGATCGACATCGGTGCGGCCCTGCAAACTCATGTGCAGACCGAACTGGGCGAGGTCGTCGGCAAATATGCCCAGCGACCAACGGACGCCAACGTCGTCTTTTCCCGTTCGGCGCATGAATATGTATGCGAGACCACCGTGCATCTGTCGACCGGTCTGACCGCTCAGGCAAAGGCGCACGCGACCGAGATCTATGCAGCATTTGAGGGCTGCTGTGACAAGATGGAGACACAACTGCGTCGCTATAAGCGCCGCCTGAAAGACCACCACAAGGATCGGTCCGAGCCAGTTGAACTCTTCGGCGCGTCCTCTTATATCCTCGCTTCTGACGAATCGGAGACGGCAGATGAGCCCGAATCGTTGCAGCCGATGATTGTGGCTGAGATGGAAACCAAGATCCCATCGCTGAGTGTTGGTGAAGCCGTTATGCAGATGGAACTCGCCGGTGCCCCGGTGCTGGTGTTCCGGAATGAGAACAAGGACGGATTGAATGTCGTTTATCGTCGTGATGACGGCAATATCGGATGGATCGATCCGTAACAGGCAAGGATAACTGGCCTGCCCCCAAAAGCTGGGGGCATGGTCGAGGAGCAAGATCATGGAGCTTTCGAGCATTCTGAAGCCCGAGGCGGTGCGTGTGCTGTCAGCCGCGTCCAGCAAGAAGCGTCTGTTTCAGGAAATCGGCGATGTCGCCGCCGCTACGCTGGGTCTGGAAGCACAGGCCGTCGTTGACAGCCTGCTTGAGCGCGAGAGCCTGGGGCCGACGGGCGTGGGCCATGGTGTTGCCTTGCCGCACGCGCGATTGCCCGAGCTGGAGGAGGTTTCGGGGGTTTTCGTGATGTTGGAAAAGCCCATCGATTTCGGCTCGGTCGACCGTCAGCCCGTTGATCTGGCCTTTTCGCTTTTTGCGCCGGAAGAGGCAGGCGTCGAACACCTGAAAGCACTGGCCTTGGTTTCTCGCACACTGCGCGAACAGACCGTTTGCGCCAAGCTGCGGGCCAACCCCGATCCAGTTAAGTTGTATGCGATTTTAACTGAGGCCCAATCGGTACAGGCTGCCTAATTGGGCGCAACACAAACAAGAAAGCCCCCGAAATTCGGGGGCTTTCTTGTTTCAAGCGATGGGTGCTCAGCCGCCGGTTCCCATTTCCAGCGTCCACCAGATCTTGCCGCCACCTTCCTGGTGCCAGGCAAATCCCATTTGGGTTGCTTTCGGATCCATGATGACCGAGCGCGGCCCGGGCTCCTGCATCCAGGCCGCCAGCGTTTCGGTTTCGGTTTCATAGGTTTCCGAGATCGCCTCGCCCAGAAACGTACCGAAATATCCGACCCGCGCCGCTCGATCGAGCGGTGACGAACCGTCTGAGCCGAAGTGCCAGGGACGGTTCTGCCGGGCCATGTCTTTCGCATGAGTGGCGGCAGCCGCGTTCAGTTGTGAGTTCAATTGGACCTGTTGCAGGCCGGATGCCTGCCGCAGGGCATTCACTGAATCCAGCATGCGGAACTGCAGTTTTTCTGGATTGCCGCGAATCTTGTAGACCGAAGGCAGAGGTCTGCCGTCAGCCCCAATCGTCGTGGTGCCCGAATCGGTGCATGCCGCCAGAGCGAGGGTACAAATCGTCAGAAGAGAAAGAATACGTGTCATGATTGGCCTGAATTCTGTGTTTCAAGGGAAATAGCTCGCTTGAAGGCTCGGGGCAAATGCACAATGGCCCAAGCTTGCATGATTCTGCCGGTTTGATTTGCGACTGAAGCATTCTGGCCATAAAATGTTCCAGAATTTGCATTCGACCTTAGCAAAGGACCGCTCGTCATGGTCAAGAAACCGATTGTTACCCAAACGCGCCGCGCATTTCTGGCAGCTGCCTCGGCTAGCCTCGTGTCACCGGCGCTGGCTCAGTACATCCCAGGTGATCCGCTGCGCCCTGCCCCGGAACCCGAAGCACCTGTGCGCCGCAATGTGTCCGGGTTCCGTGCACTCGATTGGCAGCCGTACTTCTCAAACACCAATAACGGGGCCATTCTGGTCGATACCGTCTCGCGGGCGCTGCATTATTGGTCAGAAGATCAATCCGTGTACAAACTTTACCCATCTTCGGTGCCATTGACCGAAGAGTTGACCCGCCGCGGACGCACCAGCGTTATCCGCAAAGTCGAAGGTCCAAGCTGGTCACCAACGCCGTCGATGAAAAAGCGTAATCCGGAATGGCCGGATTATATTCCGCCGGGTCCGGATAACCCATTGGGAACACACGCTTTGTATCTGAGTTGGAAATATTACCGCATCCACGGCACCCACGATACGCGCAAAATCGGGCGCCGGTCGTCAAATGGCTGCATCGGACTGTTCAACGAAGACATCGCTGAGCTGTTTGCAATGGCCAATGTTGGCACGCAAGTGTTGCTAATTTGACGACATTTTCGCGCACGAACCCGCTTGTGGCGCAAGTTGCAATTGCAATCCGGCGGTATTGCTGATTAGAAAAACTCACGAGGTAAGTCTTAGATGTGCGGTTTCGCTATTGGGAATCGCGCAAATTCTGGAGGTTAATATGAAGAAACTCGTTCTCGCCGCTGCTCTGACTGCTGCTGCTTCGACCGCTTATGCTGGCAACCTGGAAGAGCCGGTTGTTGAAGCACCTGTTGTTGTCGAAGAAACTCAGGGTTCGTCGCAGGGCATCATCCTGCCGCTGATCCTGCTGGTTGTTGTTGCTGCAGCTGTTGCCGCAGGCTAATCGACGAGCATTAACTCAGGGAAAAGGCGGTGGGTTGTCCCTCCGCCTTTTTTCATGCCTGCAAGACGCGGCTTAGTGCCGGTTAGTCCAGCCAGCCGCGCAGATTGTCTTCGATCACTTTGCCCAGTGCCGCGATATGCGCATCCTCGTCGTTAAGGCAGGGGATATAGGTGAACGATTGGCCTCCGGCTTCCTCAAAGCTTTCCTTGATCTCTTCCTTGATCTCTTCCAGCGTCTCGATGCAATCGGCCGAGAAGGCGGGTGCGATGACAGCGATGTTCTTCTTCCCCTGACGCGCCAGATCAGCCACGTGATCTACGGTATAAGGTTTCAGCCATTCCTCGGGTCCAAAACGCGACTGGAAGGTCGAGACCAGCTGATCATCCGACCAACCGAGCCGTTCTTTCAGCAGTCTTGAAGTTTTGACGCATTGGCAGTGATAGGGATCGCCCTGCTGCAGATAGCGTTCCGGCATCCCGTGGTAGGAACATACAAGGATATCCGGCTTGGTCTCCATGGCGGCATATGCGCGCTCGACCGAGCCTGCCAGCGCGTCGATATAGGCCGGTTGGTCGAAATATGCGGGCACCGTGCGGCTGGCCGGTTGCCAGGCCTCGGCCATCAGAGCGCGGAAGAACTGGTCATTCGCGGTCGCCGTCGTGGCGCCCGCATATTGAGGGTAGAGTGGAAAGAAGAGGATGCGGTCGCAGCCCTCTGCCACCATCTCGCGCACCTTCGAGGGGGTTGAAGGGTTGCCGTAACGCATGCAAAAATCGACCATCACCTGATCGCCGTAGCGTTCTTGCAGCGCGGCGCGCAGCTTGGCGGTTTGATCCTTGGTGATCGTCATCAACGGGCTCTCGCCCTTGTCGTGGTTCCAGATCGACTTGTAGGCTTCGCCCGAGCTGAAAGGTCGTTTGGTCAGGATGATCCCCTGCAGGATCGGCTGCCATTTCCATGCTGGGTAGTCGATCACCCGCTTGTCCGACAGAAACTCGTTCAGATAGCGACGCATGGGCCAATAGCTGTAATCGTCTGGCGTGCCCAGATTGGCCAGCAGAATGCCGACACGCCCCATTTTGACCTTGGGATGATCGGTCGGTGCATGCGTTGGGCGAGTGGCGTCAAACATATGAAGCTTCCTGAGTTTTCGTGTTCTGGCCTGAGATAAAGGGAAATGCCCAGCCGTCAATCGGGCAGTTTGCCCTCTTCCGTCTTCAACGCATCTGCCAGACGCATTTGCGCCGATCCCTGGCGCAGGGGTTTGGGCTGACTTTCGTCCGGCGACCATCCGGTCAGGCACACCAGTTCAAACGTAGCGGCCAGCCGCCCCGAAGCGGTGGCGAAGTGATCCGCATAGATACGTTGCGCAGCCTCGAACACCGCACTTGATGTCGGGCGTTTCAACCGCCCGCTGAGCGCATTGGTTTCACCCATATCCCTGAGATCGCGCATCAGGTGCCAGATATCCCGGTATTCGGCCGTCAGCGGGACGGCATCCGCCACGGGTAAGGCCAGCCCGGCTCGCTGCAGCAGCCCTCCCAGATCGCGTAGCTCGCCCATGGGCGCGATTCGCGGGCTGAGGCCGCCGGTTATCTCAATCTCGGCTTGCCCAAGGGCTGCGCGCAATTGATGCAGGGTTTCTCCACCCAGACATACGACCAGCAGCAGTCCATCGGGCTTCAGCGCACGATGGCATTGGATCAATTGCCCAACCGGATCATTGGCGCAATGCAGCGCCATCGCGTGGATCACCAGATCATGTGCGCCGGGTTGCAGCGGCAGGGTGTCTTCATCTGCCACAACCACCGCGCTAGGCAGAATATCAGACCAGAGATGCGGAAATGGGCTCACGATAGCGGGCGCCGTAAAGGCTTTGTTAACCATGGAGAGCCGATCCTGCACTTCATCAACAGCAGCGCGGTGCAGGAACAGCGCGTTATCCTGCGCGCGCGCGCGGTGCTGCAGGATGGCGGCGCGGTCAAACAAAGAGGGTGCAGTGGACTCGGGCAGTTTCATAGCTCGCAAGTATCGCATAGCGCAGCGGATTCAAACCGCTATCCAACTTATCTATCCACCGCGTTGTATGGGCTGCGGCGCATTGACGAACACCGATTTCGGCCTGTGCGGCCCCTGCTGGCGGGACACGCCCTTCATCGGAGGCACGGTCTGCGAGAGCTGCGGCGTACCGGTCGTCGGCGATCGTGACGGGTTCCGGATCGAATGTGACGATTGCCTGAAACGGCCTCCGCCGTGGCAAGCCGGGCGAGCGGCGCTACTCTATCAGGGAAAAGCGCGATCACTAATTTTGGCGCTGAAACACGGCGATCGACCGGAACTGGCGCGCCCTGCGGCGCGCTGGATGGCTCAGGCGGGGCGTGAGCTGTTGCGGTCTGACATGCTGATCGCACCCGTGCCGCTGCATTGGTCGCGCTTGCTGAAGCGACGCTACAACCAATCTGCCCTGTTGGCGCAGCATTTGGCGCGTGAGGTCGGTCTGGACTGCGTGCCTGACCTGCTTAGGCGTACCAGGCGCACCCCGGTACTGGATGGTAAAACGGCGCACGAGCGGGCAGAGATCCTGCAGGACGCGATTTCAGTCCATCCTCGGCGTTTGCAGCATATGCAGAGGCGAGACGTCCTGCTGGTTGATGATGTCATGACCTCTGGCGCGACGCTGGCGGCCTGCACCCGTGTGTGTCAGGTCGCAGGGGCAAATCATATTTTCGTGTTGGCTCTGGCGCGCGTTGCCAAGGATGCCTAATTCGCCCAAGATTGCGCGAAACCCGAAGGGACGGAATATGAAACCGGTAGAAATCTATACCTCGCCGCTATGCGGCTTTTGCCACGCGGCCAAGCGTCTGCTGAAACAGAAGGGTGTCGAGTTCAAGGAGGTCGATGTCTTGATGCACCCCAAACGCAAGCCCGAGATGATCAAACGTGCGGGTGGAAAACGCACTGTGCCGCAGATCTTCATCGGTACGACCCATGTAGGCGGTTGCGATGACCTCTATGAGCTGGAGCGTCAGGGCAAGCTGGACCGTCTGCTCGCGGCCTGATGAAAACCGCTCTGCTGCAGATCACTTCGTCGGACGACCCGGCCGGAAATCTGGATATGGTGCGCGCCATGATGGCCGAGGCGGTCAATCAGGGCGCGCGTTTCATTCTGACGCCAGAGGTGACGAATTGCGTGTCCACCAGCACCACGCGGCAGCGCGAGGTTCTGCAGCATGAAGAAGAAGACATTACCCTGGCGGGTCTGCGTGCGCAGGCTGCTGAATTAGGTGTCTGGCTTCTGATCGGTTCGTTGGGCATTAAGACTCACGATGCTGATGAACGCTTTGCGAACCGCTCCTTTATGATTGACCCGCAGGGGCAGATCGTAGCGCGTTATGACAAGATTCACATGTTCGACGTGCAGGTCACCGAATCCGAGACCTTCCGCGAATCGAAAAACTACCGCCCCGGCCAGAAAGCGGTGATTGCTGACACCGATTTCGGCAAGGTCGGCCTGACGATCTGCTACGACATCCGCTTTCCCTATCTGCATGCTGCTCTTGCGCAGGAAGGCGCGCGAATTCTCACCGTCCCGGCTGCGTTCTCTCCGGTGACCGGTGCAGCGCATTGGGAACCATTGCTGCGCGCGCGCGCGATTGAGACCGGGTGTTGGGTGCTCGCCCCGGCTCAGACCGGAGAGCATCCGAAAACGCGCGGCAAGACGCGCTATACCCACGGTCACAGCATGGTTGTCGCCCCATGGGGGGAGGTGCTGATCGACGCAGGTACCGATCCGGGCATTCACATTTTCGATTTGGATGATAGTTCTGTGACGGAGGCGCGCCGTCGCGTGCCCTCATTGACTCACGTGCGGCCCTTCGATGGGCCCTGATCCAGAACCGGACTATGACTGACGAACACAATGCCCTTGCGGTCACGCTGTTCAGCGAGATTCTGACTGCAGACCAACTGTTGCGCAACCGGCTGAGCCGGGTGCTGCCCAAGGGTATGGAAATCTCGCATTTTTCGGTGCTGAACCATCTGGTCTTTGTCGGAGACGAGCGCACGCCTGCCCAACTGGCCAGCACGTTCCACGTCACACGCGGAGCGATGACCAACACCTTGGCCAAGCTGGAATGGGCCGGATACATCCACATCCGCCCCGATTGGGACGACGCCCGCCGCAAGATGGTGGCAATCAGCCCCGCCGGTCGGAGGGCTCGGGATCAGGCGATTTCCTCGATTGCCCCGCTAATCAACCGCGTGGTCGGAGAGCTTGGGCTGGAGCGGGTGCGTAGTACATTGCCCGTGCTGCGGGATTTGCGGTTGCAGTTGGAGGGGGAGTAAGGCTTGGAAGCAGCCCCGCGCCAGACAATTGAATTCAACCAATTGACAATGTTCGTCCAAAGAACGGGATAAATTATTCTGCCTGGTGAGAGTTTAGGGATGAGCAAGAATGCCATGGATTTTGCATGAGAGTATTTCAGACCAAGAAGATGTGACATGGGCGTTGCGGGATCTAACGAACGGCGCTGACAGATCGATTCCTAAAATTCACATGCCGGCATTTGAAATTTCTGAAGATCAATACCCTTTGGATTTTCAGCAAACCTCATCGCACACAGAGTTAACGGACTTTATGAGAGGCGGAAGTTTGGGCGTTGTGCTTGTCAGCCAAGCGTTCCGCGACTTGATCGAAGAAATGGACCCGGGGCACAGCCTTTACTTCCCAGTCGTCCTGCAATGCGATGATGGGCGCGTTATCAAGGACGAGTATTTTCTTCATAAGTTCTCGGACTTCATCGACGACGGAGTCATCGTCGACGAGTCTGATGTCCAGCCAGTCGCGCGTAAAGGAAGGATTAGATTCTACAGCAGTTCGGCTTGGCCCAAGCTGGTTTGGTGCAACGACAAAATCAAGAACCGCCACGTATTTGCCGACTGTTATTTGCGAGACCGCTTTTGTGTTTCCGACGCGTTTTTAGAAGCTGCTGAGAATAGAGGTTTCAAGGGTTTTAAGAAAATCGAATCCTTCGTCCGGTATCTGTCTTAGTGGCGCATGGACCAGCGATTGCAGGATGGGTGCTTGCACCCATCACTCCCGTTCATTGATGCTTGCATGACAGGTGCGAACACCCAATCTACGACCGCGGTTTCACACTCGCCGTCACATAATTCACGCTCAAATCCCGGTCCGAGATCGACCAGCTCCACAGGATCGGGTTGAAGACGAATCCCTTGCGGTCCACCGGCTCCAGCCCGGCTTGGCGCAGCAGGTCGAACAGCTCGTCGGGGGTAATAAACTTGTTCCACTCATGCGTGCCGCGCGGCAGCCAGCGCATGACGACCTCGGCCCCGAAGATGGCCATCGCGTAGGATTTCGGGTTGCGGTTGATGGTTGAGCAGATCAGCAACCCGCCCGGCCTCAGCAAGTGCTGCGATGCGGTCAGAAAACCCAACGGATCGGCGACGTGTTCGACTACCTCCATGTTCAGCACCACATCGAATTGCTCGCCCGCGGCGGCCATGTCCTCGGCGGTCGTGTGGCGGTAGTCGATCTGCAAACCCGATTGCTCGGCGTGGATGCGGGCGACGGGCAGGTTGCCCTCGGCGGCGTCCGCGCCGACGACCTCGGCCCCAAGGCGCGCCATGGGCTCGCTCAGCAACCCTCCGCCGCAGCCGATATCCAGAAGGCGTAGGCCCTCGAATGGCTTCGCGACTTTAAGATCACGGTCAAACTCACCTGCGATCTGCTGTGTGATATAATCCAGACGACACGGATTCAGCATGTGCAGAGGTTTGAATTTCCCATGCGGGTCCCACCATTCTGCGGCCATCGCCTCGAATTTTGCGATCTCGGACGGGTCCACCGTGTTCGGATGCGCTTGCATTCCTGTCTCCGTGTGCTCTTTTACGCTTAAGGACTATATAGGGCCGTAATGGATAAGTACCCGGACCAAAAGCGCGCAGTTCAATATCTTTACCCGCCGATCGATCCCTTCGATCAGCGCGTGGTCGATATGGGCGATGGGCACCGTATTTATGTGGAACAATGCGGTAATCCCAATGGGATACCCGTGGTGATCCTGCATGGCGGGCCGGGCGGTGGCTGCAGCCCCGCGATGCGGCGTTATTTCAACCCGGATGTGTATCGGGTGATTCTCTTTGATCAGCGCGGGTGTGGCCGGTCGCGGCCCACCGCGTCAGTCGAAAACAACACGACCTGGCATCTGGTGGCGGATATCGAGCGTCTGCGCAAATTGTTCGACATCGAAGGCTGGATCGTATTTGGCGGTAGTTGGGGCGCGACCCTGGCGATGATCTATGCCCAAACACATCCGGATCGGGTCAATCGGCTGGTATTGCGCGGGGTGTTTCTGGCCACGCAGGCCGAACTGGATTGGTTTTATGGCGGCGGCGCGGGCAAGTTCTGGCCCGAACAATGGGCCAAGTTCACCTCTCTCTTGCCTGAACAAGAGGTGGATGACGCTATCGCGGCCTACAACAAGCGCTTGTTTTCAGGCGATCGCGCGACCGAGATCCTGTATGCCCGCGCCTGGTCGCATTGGGAAAACGCTTTGGCATCGATCCACACCAATGGGTCGGTTGGGGAAAGCCCCGGCGAATATGCGCGGACCTTTGCTCGGCTTGAGAACCACTATTTCACCAACAAAGCGTTTCTTGAATACGACGGGCAAATTCTGGATCAGATGGATCGGATCGCCCATATTCCCGGTCACATCGTTCAGGGACGTTATGACATGATCTGCCCACCGCAGGCTGCATGGAACCTTTCCGAGCGCTGGCCCAATGTCGAACTGAAGATGGTGCGGCAGGCCGGTCACGCTTTGTCGGAACCCGGGATCAGCGCCGAACTGGTTCGGATCATGGATGGCGTGGCGGAGGGGACGGTATGACTCGCATCGACCGTCGCGCATTATTCGCCTCCGGCGCCGCCGCCGCTTTGCTGGCGGCGACGGGGGCATCTTTGGCCGATACGCCGAAGCAGGGCGGTACGTTGCGGCTGGCGGTGCCGCGCGACAACAGTCTGGAACAGGTGGCGCGGGGCGCTGTCTTTGACAGCCTGACCGAGATCGCGCCCGATGGTACCCTGCGTGGAGAGCTGGCGACCGGCTGGCAGACCGATGCTGATGCGCGGGTCTGGAGCTTTGATCTGCGCGACGATGCCGTGTTCCACGATGGCACCAAGCTGGACGTGAACGACGTTCTAGCTGTTCTGGATGACATTGGGCAGACCGAAGCCATCGCGCCTAATCGTGTGCAGCTGCAATTGGCCGAGGGCAACCCGGGCCTGCCATTCTGGCTGGCCGAGTCGCGGTTTGTCATTGCGCGAGGTGGTGTGACGCCATTGGCTCAGGCCAACGGTACTGGATGCTACCGGGTTGAGCGCGCCGAGGATGGGCGCCACTTTCTGGCACGTAGGGTGACAGATCACTATAAGGCCGGATCGGCGGGCTGGGCCGATACCATCGAGATCATTGTGATCCCGGACGCCAAGGTGCGGGCCGAAGCGTTACGCGATGGATATGTAGACATTGCCGCGCTCCCTGCCGGTGAGGATCTGATCGCGCAGCGCGGATTGCGGTTTCATCCATCTGAGGTCGATGTGGCGCTGGCCGTGGCCTCTCATGTCGGTATGCCGCGCCAGATCGGCCCGGCGACTCTGGACGATGGGCGCATCGCTGAAAGGTGGTGGTTGGCGTAAATCCGATCACGATTTGCGCCGGGGGTTGCAGACTCGGAAACTCCTGCGTATATGCAGTTGCAACAGCGGCGCGTTGGACTTCTGGTCCGGGGCTCCACCGGAAAATTCGACGGGCCGCGCGCCCGTTTTTTTGTGCCCGATGACAGGGTAGAGAACCTGAATGACAAACGACCTGATAGCCAAAGCAGCGATTGACCGGCGACTGGCCGAGATCATCACCCCTGTGATTGAGGATCTGGGGTATGAGCTTGTCCGCATTCGGTTGATGAGTGGCAAGACCACCACGATGCAGATCATGGCCGACAAGCCCGATGGCGGCATCGAAGTGGATGACTGCGCCGAGATTTCCAACGCGATCAGCGCCACGCTGGACGTCGAGGATCCCATTTTGGACGCCTATACGCTGGAAGTGTCCAGCCCCGGCATCGACCGCCCGCTGACCCGTCTCAAGGATTTTGAGACGTTCGAAGGGTATGAGGCCAAGATCGAGACCGCCGAGCTGATCGATGGTCGCCGCCGCTTTAAGGGTGAGTTGGCCGGGATCGAAGGGGATGAGGTTCTGATCAACATCCCCGAGGGGGATGAGACGATCACCATCGGTCTGCAGTTTGATTGGCTGAGCGACGCCAAGCTGGTCCTGACCGATGATCTGATCAAGGAAATGCTGCGCCAGCGCAAAGACGCCGGTGCCCTGAACGAAAACGCTTTCGACGAGATTGAGACCGAAGGGTCCGAAGAGGAGACGAACTGATGGCAATCACCTCAGCCAACCAGCTGGAGCTGCTGCAGACCGCCGAGGCCGTGGCCCGCGAAAAGATGATCGACCCCGGTCTGGTTGTCGAAGCGATGGAGGAATCGCTCGCCCGTGCCGCCAAGAGCCGTTACGGCGCCGAGATGGACATTCGCGTGTCGATCGACCGCAAGACTGGCAAGGCGACCTTCACCCGCGTCCGCACCGTGGTCGAGGATGAAGAGATTGAGAATTATCAGGCCGAGATGACCGTCGAGCAGGCGAAGCAGTACATGGAAGCGCCCGAGGTTGGTGACGTCTTCGTGGAAGAAGTTCCGCCGGTTGAAATGGGTCGTATCGCGGCGCAATCCGCCAAGCAGGTGATCCTGCAGAAGGTGCGTGAAGCGGAACGCGACCGTCAGTACGAAGAATTCAAGGATCGCGCGGGCACCATCATCAACGGTGCGGTCAAGCGTGAAGAGTTTGGCAATGTCATCGTCGATCTGGGCGGTGCCGAAGCCGTTCTGCGCCGCAACGACAAGATCGGCCGCGAAAGCTATCGCCCGAATGACCGTGTGCGTGCCTATATCAAGGAAGTGCGCCGCGAAGTGCGTGGCCACCAGATCTTCCTGTCGCGCACCGCGCCGGAATTCATGGCTGAGCTGTTCAAGATGGAAGTGCCAGAAATCTATGACGGCATCATCGAGGTCAAGGCCGTGGCCCGTGACCCCGGTTCGCGCGCCAAGATTGCCGTGATCTCTTATGACGGTTCGATTGATCCCGTCGGCGCTTGCGTTGGTATGCGCGGCAGCCGTGTGCAGGCCGTTGTCAACGAGCTGCAGGGTGAAAAGATTGACATCATCCCGTGGAACGAAGATCAACCGACTTTCCTGGTAAACGCGCTGCAGCCTGCAGAAGTTTCCAAAGTGGTTCTGGACGAAGAAGCCGGCAAGATCGAAGTTGTGGTTCCCGAGGAACAGCTGTCGCTGGCTATCGGTCGTCGCGGTCAGAACGTGCGTCTGGCGAGCCAGCTGACCGGTCTGGATATCGACATCATGACCGAAGCCGAAGAATCGGCGCGCCGTCAGAAGGAATTCGAGGCCCGTACTCAGCTGTTCATGGAAACGCTCGATCTGGACGAATTCTTTGCTCAGCTGCTGGTTTCCGAAGGCTTCTCCAACCTCGAAGAAGTGGCATACGTTGAAATCGACGAACTGCTGGTGATCGACGGTGTGGACGAAGGCACCGCGCAGGAACTGCAGACCCGTGCGCGCGAATTCCTGGAAGCTCAGGCCAAGGCGGCGCTGGATGCAGCCCGTGCGCTGGGTGCCGAGGACAGTCTTATTGAATTCGAGGGCCTGACACCCCAGATGGTAGAGGCGCTGGCCAAGGATGATGTGAAGACTCTGGAAGACTTCGCAACCTGCGCCGACTGGGAACTGGCCGGTGGCTGGACTACGGTCGATGGCGAACGCATCAAGGATGATGGTGTACTGGAGCCCTTCGGCGTGACGCTGGAAGAGGCGCAGGATCTGGTCATGACCGCGCGCATCATGCTGGGTTGGGTCGATCCGGCCGAGCTGGAGCAGGCCGAAGAAGACGGTGAAGCAACAGATGAGGAGGTCGAGGCCTGATCTCAGGCCTCGGGTGGCTGACATGGGTCGCGGTGGCGTCCATAAGGATCGGTCGGAAGGCCCTGAACGCAAGTGCATCGCCACGGGCGAGGTTCAGCCCAAATATGGCTTGATCCGCTTTGTGACGGGGCCGGATGGTCAGGTCTTTCCCGATGTCGCGGCGAAATTGCCGGGGCGTGGGGTTTACGTGGCGGCGGATCGCGCGGCGCTGGACAAGGCGGTGAACAAGAAACTGTTCTCGCGCGGGTTTAAGGCGCAGGTGAGTGCCGCCAAGGACCTGACCGATGAGGTCGAGAAACAGGTGGCGCGTCGTGTGATCGAACTGATCAGTCTGGCGCGCAAATCCGGAGATGCGGTCGCCGGGTATGAAAAGGTCAAGTCTTGGCTGGACCGGGAAGAGGCCCAGGTGCTGATTCAGGCGTCTGATGGATCGGGACGCGGCAAGTCGAAACTCAGTACGCCGCATTTCGGGAAATACATCGGCTGGCTGACTGCGGATGAGCTTGGGGCGGCATTTGGGCGCCAAACCGTGATTCATGCGGCCTTGGCCTCTGGCGGACTCGCCAAACGTGTTGTAGAGGAAGCGCAGCGCCTGCGTGGCTTGCGCGAAAAGGATGACGGCGGCAAGGGCCGCTCGGAAGGGTAAGAAGCTTTATGAGCGATAGTGACGGCAAAAAGACATTGGGTCTTCGTGGCGGGGCGCGCCCCGGAAATGTGAAACAGAGTTTCAGCCACGGACGCACCAAGAATGTCGTGGTGGAGACCAAACGCAAACGCGTGGTCGTTCCCAAGCCGGGCGCGACCAAACCAAGTGGTGGTGCGGCACCCTCGGGTGATCCTTCGCGTCGTCCGGCGGGTATTTCCGATGCGGAAATGGCGCGCCGTATGAAGGCGTTGCAAGCCGCCAAGGCGCGTGAGGCCGAAGAGGCCGCAGCCCGCGAGGCCGAGGAAAAGGCACGCGAGGAAGAACGCGCACGCCGCCGGGCTGAACAGGAAGCCAAAGAGCGCGAGCAGCGCGAGGCTGAAGAAAAAGCACGTGCCAAGGCCGAAGAGGAAGAGCGCAAGCGCAAGGAGGCGGAAGAAGCCGCCAAGCGCGCTGCCGCAGCGCCGCCGCCGGAAGAGGCAAAGCCGGCCCGTGGTCCGGCGAACAAGCCTGCGCCTTCTGCCGCGCCGCGTAAGCAGGATCGCGAACGCGAACAGCGTGGTCGTGGCAAGGGTCGTGATGACAACCGCCGCTCGGGCAAGCTGACGCTGGGTCAGGCCACAGGTGGCGAAGGCAACCGCCAACGCTCAATGGCAGCGATGAAGCGTAAGCAGGAACGTGCGCGTCAGAAAGCCATGGGCGGCCCGGTCGAGCGGGAAAAGGTGATCCGCGACGTGCAGTTGCCCGAGGCGATCATGGTCTCGGAACTGGCCAACCGTATGGCCGAGCGTGTGGCTGACGTTGTCAAATCGCTGATGCAGATGGGCATGATGGTCACGCAGAATCAGACCATCGACGCTGATACAGCTGAACTGATCATCGAAGAGTTCGGCCACAAGGTCACGCGCGTCTCTGATTCGGATGTTGAAGACGTCATCAAAGAGGTCGAAGACAGCGACGAAGATCTGAAGCCACGTCCGCCGGTCATTACCATTATGGGTCACGTTGACCACGGTAAGACCTCTTTGCTGGACGCAATCCGCGATGCGCGGGTTGTGGCTGGCGAAGCCGGGGGTATCACCCAGCATATCGGCGCCTATCAGGTGAAAACCGATGGCGGCACCACGCTGACCTTCCTGGATACGCCGGGCCACGCGGCCTTTACTTCGATGCGCTCACGCGGTGCTCAGGTGACGGATATCGTGGTTCTGGTTGTTGCCGCGGATGACGCGGTGATGCCGCAGACGATCGAGGCGATCAACCACGCGAAAGCGGCCGAAGTGCCGATGATCGTGGCGATCAACAAGATCGACAAGCCCGAAGCCAACCCGGACAAAGTGCGCACCGATCTGTTGCAGCACGAAGTGATCGTCGAGAAGATGTCGGGTGAGGTTCAGGACGTTGAGGTCTCGGCCATGACCGGTCAGGGTCTGGATGAACTGCTGGAGGCCATCGCGCTGCAGGCCGAGATTCTGGAACTGAAAGCCAACCCCGACCGCGCCGCCCAAGGTGCCGTGATCGAGGCGCAGCTGGATGTGGGCCGTGGTCCCGTCGCCACCGTTCTGGTTCAGACCGGTACGCTGCGTCAGGGCGATATCTTTGTTGTGGGTGAGCAGTACGGTAAGGTCCGTGCGCTGATCAACGACAAGGGCGACCGTGTGAAGGAAGCCGGTCCGTCGGTTCCGGTCGAGGTTCTGGGTCTGAATGGTACGCCCGAAGCGGGCGACGTTCTGAACGTGACCGAGACCGAAGCACAGGCCCGTGAAATCGCCGCCTATCGTGAACAGGCCGCCAAGGACAAACGCGCCGCCGCTGGTGCCGCGACCACCCTTGAGCAGCTGATGCAGAAGGCCAAGGAAGACGAGAACGTGGCCGAGCTGCCGATCCTCGTCAAAGCCGACGTGCAGGGTTCAGCCGAAGCCATCGTTCAGGCGATGGAAAAAATCGGCAACGACGAAGTGCGCGTGCGCGTTCTGCACTCGGGCGTGGGTGCGATCACTGAGACAGATGTCGGTCTGGCCGAAGCCTCGGGCGCACCGGTCATGGGCTTTAACGTCCGTGCCAACGCATCTGCCCGGAACACGGCGAACCAGAAGGGTGTGGAAATCCGCTACTATTCGGTGATCTATGACCTCGTGGATGACGTGAAAGCCGCCGCATCCGGCCTGCTAAGCGCCGAGATTCGCGAGAAGTTCATCGGTTATGCCGAGATCCGCGAAGTCTTCAAGGTCACCGGCGTCGGCAAGGTTGCCGGCTGTTTGGTTACCGAAGGTGTGGCGCGCCGTTCCGCAGGCGTCCGCCTGCTGCGCGACAACGTGGTTATCCACGAAGGCACGCTGAAGACGCTGAAGCGCTTCAAGGACGAAGTGGCCGAAGTTCAGTCGGGTCAGGAATGCGGTATGGCGTTCGAGAACTATGACGACATCCGTCAGGGTGACGTGATCGAGATTTTCGAGCGCGAAGAGGTTACCCGCACGCTGGATTGATCCGGTTCAGTATTGAAACACGAAGCAGCGGCCCATTCGGGCCGCTGTTTTCGTTTGAGTATCATTCGGCGCGCGACGACAGAAACGTTCCCGAGGGCATGATGATGTCGAAATGATGCTTGCCCCGTTGCAGATCGAAACTGATCGAATGCCCTGCCTTGCGCAGTAGCTCTGCGTACTCTCGGCTTTGGCGGATGAATTCGGGCGTGTCCCGTTCCGCTACCGTCACTCTGTAGCGCGGCCCCGGTGCGGGTAGGTTCAGGCAAGGGGAGAGGTCGTGGATCTCGACCTTGGTCAGTTGCAGGGGATCATTCACCGAAGTCAGACTGATCGGTTCGAGGTCGTACACTCCGCTGATCAGAATAACATTGCGCACCCGCAGACCCGCTTGGGCAAACGCGCTGGAAGAGGTCGCCATAACCATTGCCGCCAGATGGGCGCCAGCACTGTGGCCCGATAGAATGATGTTTGATGGATCAAAGCCCAGCGATTCAGCCTGCGATCCAAGCCATAGCAATGCATCACGGCATTCGTTGACCATCTGCCCCAAACGGGCTTCAGGAGCGAGCGTGTAATTCAAAGTGGCAAATGCTTGCCCGTTCTCATGCAATACTGGAGCCATCAGAGCCGACTCGCGTTGGCTGAGCGCTTGCCAGTAGCCACCATGGATGAAGACATGCAAAGGCGCATCTGCGCCGGGGGCCGGGAAGAAATCCAGAACCTGCTCTGGGCCATCACCATAGGAGATGTTTTCCCGAACCATCATCTCGGCCCGCGCCTGCGCGCTGAGTGCCGAATAGCTGGTCAGATAAGGCGTCAGATCGCCGCCGACCATAGAGCTGGGGGAATATTCCTGCTCAAGCTCGGCCTGGGTGAAACCGCGATACAGCATGGCTTAATCCCCCGCATACATCAGTTCGGTCCGTACATCGTAGAGATCATGGAAGAACCGTAGTTCCAGCGCCTTGCGCAGAAAGGCCACACCGCTGGAACCACCCGTTCCGGGCTGCATGCCGATCACGCGCTCAACTGCCGTTGCATGGTCGAACCGCCAACGCTGGAACAGGGATTCCACATCCATCAGCTTTTCGGCCAGAGCGTAGAGATCCCAGTGTTTGTCGGTGTTGCGGAACACCTCGACCCAGATTTTCACGACGCGTGGATCGCCGGAATATGGCTGTCCATAATCCCGCTCGATCAGGTCCCGGGGCACGTCAAATCCCTGCCGGGCCAGCATGTGTAATACTTCGTCATAGAGCGACGGCTTGGTGAGCGCTGCGTTCAGCATCTCCATGACTTCGGGGTCATGTGCGTGCACTTTCAGAGTCGAGGCATCCTTGTTGCCCAGAATGAACTCAATCTGGCGATACCCATAGCTTTGGAAACCCGAAGAACTGCCCAAAGCCTGCCGAAACGTCATGTAATCGGCGGGCGTCATGGTCAGTAGTGTTTCCCACGACGCGATCAATTGCCGCTGGATCGCTTTCACCCGGTCGAGGTTCTTCATCGCCGGACCAAACGCATCCTGCTGCAGGAACCGGCGTACTTCGACGAGTTGGTGGTGCATCAGTTTCAGCCACAGCTCGCTGACCTGATGGATGATGATAAACAGCATCTCGTCGGGTTGGGCGGGGTCCTGAAAGGTTTTTTGCAGATTCAGCAGTGTCTTGAGCTGCAGAAAATCGCCGTAGCTTTTGCGGTGAGTTTCTGTGAAGTCGGTGACCAAAGACTCTTCGATCCCTCGTTCCAGATACCTGTCCTTATCGCCCATGTGCTCCTCCAAACGCGCGGGTTCACCCTTGTTTAGGGACAAAACCCGCGCGGTTCCAGAGCGTTAGATCCAGTCGAGAACCACCTTGCCCGACTGACCGGACTTCATCGCCGCAAAACCCTGGGCAAAATCATCGACCGAGAACCGGTGAGTGATCACCCGGCTCACGTCCAGCCCGTTTTGCAGCATGGCGATCATCTTGTACCAGGTCTCGAACATCTCGCGGCCATAGACACCCTTGATCGTTATGGCCTTGAACACGATCCGCGACCAATCGACCGGAGATTTCCCGGGGGGAATCCCCAGCAATGCGATCTTGCCGCCCATCACCAAAGCCTCGACCATCTGGTCCAACGCCGCTTGCGAGCCGGACATCTCCAGCCCCACGTCAAAGCCTTGTGACATGCCCAGTTCGGCAATCACGTCCTGCAAATCCTCTTTCGAGACATTGACGGTGCGCAGGGTTGGCACAACATGCTGGGCCAATGTCAGGCGATCGGGGTTGATATCGGTAATCACGACATGCCGTGCCCCCGCATGCCGCACGACTGCAGCGGCCATGATGCCGATAGGACCTGCACCCGTTATCAGCACGTCTTCGCCCAGAAGATCGAAGCTGAGCGCGGTGTGCACGGCATTGCCCAGCGGATCGAGGATCGCCCCAATTTCATCGGGCACATCGTCGGGCAGGGGGACGACATTGAAGGCAGGCAGTTTCAGGTATTGCGCGAAGGCACCCTGTTCATTGACCCCAATCCCCCGCGTACCAGGGTCGAGATGAAACTTGCCCGCGCGGCTCTGACGGCTGTCGGTGGTGATCAGATGCCCCTCGCCCGAGCAGCGCTGACCGATTTCCAGACCAGTCACATTGCGCCCGATCTCGACAATCTCTCCGGCGAATTCGTGACCGGTGATCATCGGGACGGGCACCGTGTGCGAGGCCCATTCATCCCAGTTCCAGATATGTATGTCGGTGCCGCAGATGCCGGTTTTATTGATGCGGATCAGAACCTCGTCCGGGCCGATTTCCGGGACCGGAGCCTGCACCATCCACAAACCTTCCTCTGGCTTGGATTTCTCCAGCGCTTTCATAGTGTTGGATCTCATAGGCTCACTCCCACAAATCGGTGGACAGGTATTTCAGGCCGCTGTCACACATGACGATGGCGACGCAGCCGCCCTTTTCCGGTCCGCGTAGCAGTTCGACGGCCGCAGCAAGGTTTGCACCAGCTGAGTAGCCCGCAAAAATGCCCTCGGTCCGGGCCAGAAGTCGGGCGCAGTCCCGCGCGGCGTCCCCGGAAACCGACAGGTGACCAGCAAGCGTTGTTGCACGTAAATGAGTCAGATCGGCCATCGCGTAGCCTCCGCCCTGGATGGGGTGATCTGGAATGTCTACCGTTGCCCCCGCCAACGCGCGCGCTCCGGCAGGTTCGACTACATAGCATCGGACACCGCGAGGCGTAAGGTACTCCGCGGCTCCGGCCAAAGTTCCGCCGGACCCTGCGAAGTCACAGAATGCTGTTACAGCCCCGTCTGACTGTACCCATATTTCGGGTCCGGTTCCGGTGGCATGGGCCGTGGGGTTGCCGGAATGACCGAATTGATCGGCTCGAAAGGCGCGGCGTTCGATCGTGATACGCTGCGCCGCCTCGTCCACCAGTGCCAGATCGGCACCCGAGACTTCGCCGGGCCTACTGCCTTCGGCTTGCGGAACGATAACAACTTCGGCCCCCAGTGCCCGCATCATGCGGGCGCGTTCGACCGAGTTTCCAGCACTCATCACAGCGATGAACGGATGACCAAGAATGCCGCAGACAATGGCCAGACCGGTGCCCATATTGCCCGAAGTCAGCTCGACAACCGTTTGCCCAGGTGTCAGAGTTCCGTCTGCGCGGGCCAACTCAATAATCGACTTTGCGGCGCGATCCTTCTTGGAGAATCCGGGCAGCAGATAGTCCAGCTTGGCCAGAATGCGCCCGTCCAGATCCAGTTTCTTGCATACGCGTTTCAGGTCGACCAGAGGCGTGTTCCCGATTGCGTCAATGACAGAAGGCAGGATCACGAAATCACTCCTAACTCTTTGCCAACTTTTCCAAAGGCGGCAAGCGCGCGATCCAACTCATCCCGGGTCAGGGCGGCGTTCATCTGCGTTCTTATCCGGGCCTGACCGCGCGGAACGACCGGGAAGAAGAAGCCTGAGACATAGACCCTTTCATCAAACAACCGCGACGCCATTTCTTGCGCCAGAGTTGCTTCGCCCAGCATCACCGGGATGATCGGATGCTCACCGGGCAACAGGTCGAAGCCCAGTTTCTCCAAACCAGCGCGCCAGTATCTGGCGTTGCCGAACAGCTGGGCGCGCAGCATGTCTCCCTCTTCAACCAGACGGATCGCTTCGAGCCCGGCAGCAACGATGGATGGCGGCAGCGAGTTTGAGAACAGATAGGGCCGCGCCCGCTGCCGCAGCAGGTCGATCACTGGCTGCGGCCCGGCGATATAACCGCCGATTGCCCCCCCAAGTGCCTTGCCCAAAGTTCCTGTCAGAATGTCCACATCGACGCCGAAATGGTCTGGTGTACCCGCACCGTTTGGCCCCATGAAGCCCGTCGCGTGGCAGTCATCGACCATGACGATTGCATCATATTTGTCGGCCAGTTCGCGGATTTTCGGCAGGTTGGCCAGATAACCGTCCATTGAAAACACACCGTCAGTGGCGATCATGATGTGCCGCGCCCCGTCTTCGCGCGCCTGTTTCAGCCAGGCTTCGAGGTCGTTCATGTCGTTGTTCAGGTAGCGATAGCGTTTCGCCTTGCACAGACGCACCCCGTCGATGATCGAGGCATGGTTCAGGCTGTCCGAGATGATGGCGTCTTCAGGCCCTAACAAGGGCTCAAACAGTCCTCCGTTGGCATCGAAACAGGCGGCGAACAGGATCGCGTCGTCCTTGTTCAGGAACCTGGCCAGCTTCTGTTCCAACTCACGGTGAATATCCTGTGTGCCGCAGATGAACCGGACCGAGGCCATGCCGAACCCTTTCGGCTCCATCGTCGCTTTGGCGGCGTCGATCAGCGCGGGATGATCGGCGAGACCCAGATAGTTGTTGGCGCATAGGTTGATGACCCGTTTGTCGCCCACCGTAATCTCACCACCCTGAGGCGAGGTGATCATTCGTTCGCGCTTGTAGAGACCCTCAGCCTCAATCTGTGCGAGTGTATCCGAGATATGGGACAGGAATGAATCAGCCATGGCGACCTCCGTTTAACTGAGTCGCACGTCTAACATAGCGGACAAATTTCCCAAATAGGGGAATTACAGTATCAAGGAAAAATTTCCGTGAAGGCGGAATTTCGCCAAGTCAGGCGTTCTTTACAATCAGGAAAACCCGGGCCGGACCATCGGCGGCGATGGAATGCGCGATATCGGCAGCATACCGAGCGGTGTCCCCTTGTTGCAGATCGCTGACAGCGGTGCCCGAGGTGACGCGGACCGCGCCTTCCAACACGGTCAGCTGTTCGCGCGCGCCCCGCGCATGGGGTTGGCTGTTCAGGCTTCCACCCGCTTGAAGTTGTATATCGTAGACCTCGTGCCCGCCTGCTTCTTCCGGCGGAGAGAGGATGCGAATCCGGCATTTCTCGCCCATGTTGTCGATGCTGGGCACTTCCGATTTTCTGAGGGTCTCGATCTGATCACTTGTCTTGGTTTCCTCAAGCAATCCCGCGAAATCAACCTGCAGAGCGCGGGTCAGATTCCAAAGAGTCGAGATGGTTGGGCTGCTTTCGCCACGCTCGATCTGGCTGACCATGGAGCGGGAGACGCCGCTTAGATTGGCAACAGCCTCCAAAGACAAACCCTTGGCTCGGCGCGCCTCTTTCAGTCGGGCGGGCAGGCGGTTCAGGATATCGTCTGTATTTTCCGTCATGACGGAATCCATGCGTGTTGCGCAACGTAATGTCAATTCCGGGCGTGACAGAGAGTCTAATATGAAGATCATGCTGCAAGTGCATAATGCGCAGGATTTTGGAGGAGAGAACATGACTGACGTAGTGATTCTGGATGGTGCGCGTACGGCCATAGGCACATTTGGTGGCGCTTTGGCATCAACAGCGCCGATCGATCTGGCAACTGTCGCAACAGAAGCGGCACTGGAGCGTTCGGGTGTCGAAGGCGCGCAGGTTGGTCATGTTGTTTTTGGTCACGTGATCAATACCGAACCGCGTGACATGTATCTGTCTCGGGTTGCTGCCATGCAGGCCGGAATTCCAAATGGCACGCCAGCGATGAATGTGAACCGTCTGTGTGGTTCCGGAGCACAGGCGATAGTCTCGGCTGTGCAATCGCTGATGCTGGGTGATGCAGATTTCGCTGTAGCAGGCGGGGCCGAGAGCATGTCGCGGAGCCCTTATATCGTACCCCAATCGCGTTGGGGTGCGAAGATGGGCGACATCACCTCGCTGGACATGATGCTGGGCGCGCTGAACTGTCCCTTCGGCACTGGGCATATGGGCGTGACCGCGGAAAACGTCGCAGATGAACACCAGATCACGCGCGAACAGATGGATGAGTTTGCGGTTGTCAGCCAGAGTCGCGCTGCGGCGGCGATAGAGGCCGGATATTTCGAAACCCAGATCGCCCCGGTTCAGGTCAAGGTCAGGCGCGACATGGTCGACTTCAAGGTGGACGAGCATCCCAAGGCAACCACGGCCGAAGTACTGGCTGGCCTGCGCCCGGTCTTTAAGAAAGAGGGCCGCGTGACGGCGGGGAACGCCTCGGGCATCAATGACGGTGCAGCGGCGATGGTTCTGGCCACAGCAGATGCGGCTGAGAAAGCCGGTTTGAAACCGAAGGCGCGGATTCTGGGTTATGCCCATGCGGGTGTTCGGCCCGAGGTTATGGGGATCGGTCCGGTCCCGGCGGTGCAGAACCTGATGGCCAAAACCGGTTTGTCGGTGAGCGACTTTGACGTGATCGAAAGCAACGAGGCCTTTGCAGCCCAAGCGCTGGCGGTGAACAAAGAGCTGGGGCTGGATGCCGCGAAGGTCAACCCGAATGGCGGTGCGATTGCATTGGGCCATCCGGTGGGCGCAACCGGTGCGATCATTACGCTGAAAGCTCTGTATGAGTTGGAGCGCACGGGTGGTTCAAAAGGCCTGATCACCATGTGTATCGGTGGTGGTCAGGGGATTGCTATTGCCATAGAGCGGCTCTGACGTTGGGTCGGGCAGGGGGGCTGTCTGCCCCCCATCGCGCTTGGGCGCGATTCCCCCCGAAGATATTTTTAGCCAGATGAAGAAGGCGGATCGGTGTCAGCCGAGAGCCGAGATCAACAGCGTTATTGCGATTCCTGCGGCCGCGCCAATTGCCACTGGCAAGAGGCTTGCGGTGAAACCGTTCGCCTTTGAATCGTCTTTCTGAGTCTGGGCGATCAAGGCATTTTCGACCAGCGCGGGTAGGCGGGGGCCAAAGCGGGCCAGCACCAGAGCCGTTTTGCCGAAATCCCTAAGGGCGGCGCGGGGGCCGATGGACTTCTTGATGTAATCCTCGACCACAGGGCGGGCGACTTCCCAGATGTTGATATGCGGATCCAGCGAGCGCGCGACGCCTTCGACCACCACCATCGTACGTTGCAGCAGGATCAGTTCGGTGCGGGTTTCCATGCCGAAGCGCTCGGTCACCTCGAACAGGTAGTTCAGCAGGCGGCCCATTGAGATATGGGTGGCGTCCATGCCGAATATGGGCTCTCCGACAGCGCGCAGGGCGCGGGCGAATTCGTCCACGTCCTGATCGGCGGGGACATACCCGGCTTCGAAATGGACCTCGGCCACGCGTTTATAGTCGCGGCGGATGAAGCCGAAGAGGATCTCCGCGTAGACCCGGCGGGTGTATTCGTCGATATGGCCCATGATGCCGTAATCATAAGCGATGATGTCTCCGTTTGCGGCGACCTTCAGGTTGCCCTGATGCATGTCGGCGTGGAAAAAGCCGTCACGCAGGGCGTGAAGAAGGAACATGCGCAGGACACGTTCGGCGAGGTCGGGGCGATTGTGACCAGCGGCATCCAGGGCTGTGTTTTCGCCCAGTGGAACGCCATCGGCCCAGCTGAGCGTCATCACCCGGCGGGCTGACAGGGACCAGACCACGGGGGGAAGCCAGAACCCTGCATCATCCTTGGTATTGGCGGCGTACTCCGAGGCCGCAGCGCTTTCGAGACGCAGGTCCAGTTCTCCGCGCACGACGCCGTCGAAATGTTCGATCACTTCCATCGGGCGCAGGCGGCGCGCGCCGGGGGCGAAGAGTTGCACGATGCGGGCAGCGAAATAGAAGGCGTCGACATCCTTGCGGAAGGCGCGTTCGATACCGGGGCGCAGGACTTTGACGGCGACATACTCGCCGGTGCTGACCAGCTTGGCTTTGTGAACCTGTGCGATTGACGCCGCGGCGATGGGTTCGCTGAATTCGCTGAAAACCTCGGCGACGGGCTGGCCCAATTCCTTTTCCACCTCGGCCATCGCTTCGGATTTGGAGAAGGGCGGGAGCTTGTCCTGCAGCACACGCAACTGTTCTGCCAACTCGTCGCCAACCACGTCGGGGCGGGTCGAAAGCACCTGGCCGAATTTGATATAGGCCGGGCCCAAGGCCGTGAGGGCGCGGGTGGCAGGCGGCATCTCGGGGTCACCCTTGTAGCCCAGCCATTGGAAGGGTTTGCCCAATGTGTGTGCGACGATCCGCAGCGCACGCGGGGCCTCGAACGCGTCGAGCACCACGTTCATGGCGCCTGTGCGCTCCAAAGTGGCGCCTGTGCGGATCAGGCGGATGATGTTGTGAGGGCCGCGCATCTAGATTTTCCAGCCGGAATGCAAAGCGGCAATGCCCATGCTCAGGTTGCGGTACTTGGCGTTTTCGAACCCGGCAGTGCGGACCATGTTCAGAAATGTCTCCTGATCGGGGAACTTGCGGATTGATTCCACAAGGTACTGATAGCTGTCGTAGTCATTGGCGATCAGCTTGCCCATACGTGGGATGACGTTGAAGCTGTAGAGGTCATAGAGCTTTTGCAGCCCGTCATTGGGCAACTGACTGAATTCCAGCACCATCAGGCGACCACCGGGTTTCAACACGCGATAGGCTTCGTTCAGCGCCTCTTGCGGGCGGGTAACGTTCCGGATGCCGAAGGAGATTGTGTAGACGTCGAATGTGTTATCCTCGAAGGGCAGCGCCATCGCGTCGCCCACCACCCAGTTCAGGCTGTCGGCCATCTGATCGGCTTCGGCGCGCTGACGGCCTTCGACCAGCATCGGCTCAGTCAGATCCAGAACGGTGGCGTGGCCGTGACCCGCGCGTTTGAGGAAGCGGAAGGATATGTCGCCGGTGCCGCCCGCGACGTCCAGCAGGCGCTGTCCGGGGCGGGGGGCTAGCCAGTCCATCATCGCGTCTTTCCAAACCCGGTGGATGCCCATCGACATGACATCGTTCATCACGTCGTATTTCGAGGCGACCGAGTTGAACACGCCCTGCACACGCCCGGCCTTTTCAGCCTCGCGGACGGTTTCAAACCCGAAATGAGTGGTCTTGTCGCTGTTGTCGGACATTTGCCTTGCCGTTTGTCGAATTTCGCTTCTGTTATAGGGCTCTGGAACCGGGGCACAATGCGGCCCTTTGATTTAGGAGCACCAAATGCCCGAATTGCCCGAGGTCGAGACAGTAAGACGCGGCCTGAGCCCCGCGATGGAGGGCGTGGTGATCGATAGGGCGGATGTGAATCGCCCCGATCTGCGCTGGCCCTTCCCGGATCGGATGGCCGAGCGTCTGACGGGCCAGCGGGTGGAGCGGCTGTGGCGGCGGTCGAAATACATTCTTGCCGATCTCAGCAGCGGTGAGACGTTGCTGATCCATCTGGGCATGTCTGGGCGGATGACGGTGTCGGGTGACCCGCTGGGACAGTATGCACATGAACATCCGATGACGCAGAAACATGATCATGTGGTGATTCACATGGCCAATGGTGCGCGCATAACCTTCAACGATCCGCGCCGGTTCGGGGCGATGGATCTGCTGCCTACGGCAACGGCAGAACAGCACAAGCTGCTGTCGGTTCTGGGGCCCGAACCTTTGGGCAATGATTTTCACGAACAACACCTGATCGACGCCTTTCGAGGCAAGAACACGCCGACCAAATCGGCGCTTCTGGATCAGGGAATCGTTGCCGGACTGGGCAATATCTACGTCTGCGAGGCGCTTTATCGCGGCGGTGTGTCGCCACGTCGCAAAGCAGGTCAGATTTCTGTGCCGCGCGTTGCCGTGCTGGTTCCGATCATTCGGCAGGTGCTGCAGGAGGCCATCGAAGCGGGCGGCTCGTCCTTGCGCGATTTCCGGCAAGCCGATGGAGAGCTTGGATATTTTCAGCACAGCTTTGACGTCTACGGTCGCGAAGGTGAGCCCTGCCGCACCGAAGGATGTGGCGCGTCGATCAAGAGAATCACTCAGTCCGGTCGCTCATCCTTCTATTGTGCGCAATGCCAAAGATAACTTGATCCAGCGAAATCGCGTGGTAAGGAATCGTACCTGAACGGAACAACCGGAAGCTTTAACCTCATGGCTTTTGAGACGATCATCGTCGAAATCGAAGACCACGTCGCCCTTATCAAACTCGACCGACCCGACGCGATGAATGCGTTGAACACCCAACTGGTGGGTGAACTTTGCGAGGCTCTTGAAGATGCCGATCGCAATGACAAGGTGCGGTGCATCGTACTCACTGGATCGGAAAAGGCCTTTGCCGCAGGCGCGGACATCAAGGAAATGTCCGAGATGAGCTTTGTCGACGTGTTCAACGCAGATCTCTTTGCATCTGCCAATGACCGTATCTCGGCAATCCGTAAGCCGATCATTGCGGCTGTGGCGGGATATGCGCTGGGCGGTGGCTGTGAAGTGGCCATGATGTGCGATTTCATCATCGCAGCGGATACGGCCAAGTTCGGCCAGCCAGAGATCAATCTGGGTGTGATCGCCGGTATTGGTGGCACGCAGCGACTGACGCGCTTTGTTGGCAAATCGAAAGCGATGGACATGAACCTGACCGGCCGCTTCATGGACGCCGAAGAGGCAGAACGCGCAGGTCTTGTCAGCCGCGTCGTCCCCGCGAAGAAGCTTATTGAAGAGGCTATGGGTGCCGCGCAGAAGATTGCCGAGAAATCCTTGCTGACGGCAGCGGCAGCCAAAGAGGCTGTGAACCGCAGTTATGAACTACCGCTCAGCGAAGGGCTGTTGTTTGAGCGCCGGGTGTTTCACTCGATGTTTGCGACGGAAGATCAGAAAGAGGGCATGGCTGCATTTCTGGAAAAACGCGCGGCGCAGTTCCGCGACAAATAGCAAGCAGCAAGACATGACGAGACAGGCGGGCATGGCCCGCCTTTTTTCATACCCGATGTGCTCGGCGCGAGAATTGGCTTGGCAAACCCTGCAAACTTGGATAGAGACCGCCGTCATACATGCGCGTGCGGCCCGCTTGGCCCGACTCACACTCGTGATTTCTGATCCGGTGCGGATAATTCCGTGGCGCGCAACCCTTGATAACCGTACCGAACAAAAGGTCAGAGACACATGGCAAACTCGCCCCAGGCTAAGAAGCGCGCACGTCAGAACGAAAAGCGTTTCGCTGTTAACAAAGCACGTCGTTCGCGCATCCGCACCTATCTGCGCAAAGTTGAAGAAGCCATCGCATCGGGCGACAAAGACGCGGCCACCGCAGCCCTGCGTGCCGCTCAGCCCGAGCTGATGCGTGGCGTCACCAAAGGCGTCTTCCACAAGAACACCGCGTCCCGCAAAATGTCGCGCCTGTCGGCGCGCGTCAAAGCGCTGGGCTGATTCTTTGAGAAAACGCGTCAAGCGTTGATCTGTAAAAAAGGCGCCGCATATCGCGGCGCCTTTTTCATTGTTGCCGGAAAGCCGCGCCTTCACGAAACCGAGAGATTCTTTCTGTCTCAGACACGAGTCAATATCAGAGTTTCATTGCTCGCGCCCTTGGCCTCTTGCTACCACTGTATCAGCGATTCACTCGCTTGGGGGGACAGGCTGTTCCAATGATCTGACCGACGGGCATCGGAAGGATTTCGGAACGAATGTTCGAAAACCGGCTTCGGCCGGGTGGACGATCTGCTCTGGGTGTCGGGTTTCCGATTATCCTAGCCCTGTCGAAAATTGGAATGTCATGCGCATCCCGGGTACCGGGTGTGCCCCCATTTCTGGGGCAGTTCGCATTGGGGTGTGCTGATATTCGACTTTACCCGCCAAACCATCCGGTTTGGTGCAGGTATCCTTGTGTGTGAGCGCGATAAGGCCCGGGAAGCGGGACACATTAATAAGGCCGGAAGGTCAATAAATATGGGATGCGTGAGGCGCCGAATGACACAAGAGAAATGGGGACAACTGCGAAACAAGTTGATGAAGGCTGTTGGTAAGAACAACTTCACCACCTGGATCGAACCTCTGAAATTTGAAGAGCTGCAGGACGGTGTGGCGGTTTTTTCGGCACCGACCAATTTCATGGGTAACTATGTCAGCCAGAATTTCGCCGACCTCATTTTGTACGAACTGAACACCGCAGGCGAGACCGTGCAGCGTTTGGCCTTTCGCACGGCCGCAAATTCTGCGGCGCGCCCGGCTCAGACCGAGACCGCTCAACCCGTGAGCGCACCACAACCGGTGATGGTTGATACGACCAACGATGCGCTGGAAGCGCTGCAGGCGGCCCCGCTGGATGCGCGTTTCACTTTTGACAGCTTCGTAGTGGGCAAGCCCAACGAACTGGCCCATGCCGCCGCACGCCGCGTGTCCGAAGGCGGTCCGGTCACCTTCAATCCGCTGGTGCTCTATGGTGGTGTCGGTCTGGGTAAGACACACCTGATGCATGCGATTGCGTGGGAGCTGAAGACCAAACATCCCGAACTGAACGTGCTGTACCTGTCGGCGGAACAGTTCATGTACCGTTTTGTGCAGGCCTTGCGCGAACGTCGGATGATGGATTTCAAACACCTTTTCCGCTCGGTCGATGTTCTGATGGTCGATGACGTGCAGTTCATCGCGGGCAAGGACTCCACCCAGGAAGAGTTCTTTCACACGTTCAACGCGCTAGTGGATCAGAACAAACAGATCATTATCTCGGCGGATCGCGCGCCGGGTGAGATCAAGGACCTTGAGGAGCGCGTGAAATCGCGCCTGCAATGTGGTCTGGTCGTCGATCTGCATCCCACCGATTACGAACTGCGCTTAGGCATCCTGCAGAACAAGGTTCAGCAATATAGCAGCACCTATCCTGATCTGACGATTGCCGATGGCGTGCTGGAATTCCTTGCCCATCGTATCTCGACCAATGTTCGCGTGCTGGAAGGTGCTCTTACCCGCCTGTTTGCCTTTGCTTCGCTGGTCGGGCGTGAGATCGATATGGAGCTGACGCAGGACTGTCTGGCCGATGTGCTGCGTGCCTCCGAGCGTAAGATTACGGTTGAAGAGATCCAGCGTAAGGTTTCGGAATACTACAACATCCGCCTCAGCGATATCATCGGCCCCAAGCGCCTACGGTCCTACGCCCGCCCGCGTCAAGTCGCGATGTATCTGTGCAAGCAGCTGACCAGCCGTTCATTGCCTGAGATTGGCCGCCGTTTTGGCGGGCGTGACCACACCACGGTCATGCATGGTGTCAAGCGCATCGAAGAGCTTAAGACAACCGATGGGCAGATTGCCGAAGATGTCGAAATGCTGCGCCGGGCGCTTGAGGCTTAAGCCCGCCCATTGATCAATAAAACGCCCCGGATCCTCGCGCCCGGGGCGTTTTCTTGTGAGCCATAATCCACGGTTGGCCCTGAACTGACGCCTTGCGGGCACGCGCCCCTTGACGCTTTGGGCATTCCGACCCAGAAATCCATAAAAAATCCTTGTGCCTCAGGGCTGAGACGCTAACGTGCCAGTCCCGCCCATGGTGGCACGCAAGTCAGAGGAACTGAGGGTATGAAGATCAGCATCGAACGCGGCACCCTTCTCAAGGCCGTTTCACAGGCCCAATCCGTGGTGGAACGTCGCAATACGATCCCGATCCTGGCCAATGTGCTGATCGAAGCGGAAGGCGATCAGGTGCAGTTCCGCGCTACTGATCTGGATATCGAAGTGGTCGACAAGGCCCCGGCGCAGGTCGAGAAAGCGGGCGCGACGACCGTGGCCGCGACAACGCTGCACGAAATTGTCCGCAAGCTGCCTGATGGCGCGTTGGTCACTCTGACCGCCGACAGCGCAGCAGGGCGCCTGACGGTTGAGGCTGGCCGGTCGAATTTCTCTCTGGCGACCCTGCCGAAAGAAGATTTTCCGGTAATGGCATCCTCGGAATATGCGTCGAACTTTACCGCTTCGGCGGCGCTGCTTCGGCGGTTGTTCGACAAGTCGAAATTCGCCATCTCGACGGAAGAGACGCGGTATTATCTGAATGGCGTTTATATGCATGTCGCCGATGGGTCCGAGGGCGGCAAAGTGTTGCGCTGCGTAGCCACCGATGGTCACCGTCTGGCGCGGATCGACGCGGATTTACCGGATGGCGCGGCGGATATGCCCGGCGTGATCGTGCCGCGCAAAACCGTGGGTGAGCTGCGCAAGCTGCTGGAAGATGACGAGATGGACATCGCCGTCTCGGTCAGCGAAACCAAGGTACGGTTTGCGACGCCGGATATCACCCTGACCTCGAAAGTGATTGACGGCACTTTCCCCGACTACACACGCGTTATTCCGCAGGGCAACACCCGTAAGCTAGAAGTGGACGCCGCCGAATTTGCGCAGGCCGTGGATCGGGTGGCGACGGTTTCCTCGGAACGCTCGCGTGCGGTAAAACTGCAATTGGACGGTGACAAGCTGGTCCTGTCGGTGAACGCGCCGGACAGCGGCGCGGCTGAGGAAGAACTGGCCGTGGCCTATGGCGATGAACGATTGGAGATCGGGTTCAACGCCAAGTACCTGCTGGAGATCGCATCTCAGGTGGATCGTGAAAATGCGGTGTTCATGTTCAACTCGGCCGGCGATCCGACCCTGATGCGTGAGGGCAATGACCAAAGCGCGGTTTACGTTGTCATGCCGATGCGTGTCTGATTGCCTCATCCGGGTGATCTCGAACGATAGGGAGGGGTCATGGGATTGGCCCTGACCGAGCTTACGGTCTCGCATTTTCGGTCGCACAAGCTGGCGCGGTTGTCTCTGGATGGACGGCCGGTGGCGATCCATGGTCCGAATGGGGCCGGGAAGACCAATATTCTGGAAGCGGTGTCGCTGTTTTCACCCGGGCGCGGGATGCGGCGGGCGAGTGCGGCTGAGATGACGCGGCGGCCCGAGGCGCTGGGATGGAAGCTATCCGGGTTATTGCGGGCGCAAGGACAGCAATACGAGATCGAGACCTGGTCCGAAGGCGGCGCAGCGCGGCAGGTTCGAATTGATGGCAAGGCCGCCAGCCAGATTGATCTGGGCAAGCTGGCGCGAGTAGTCTGGCTGATCCCTTCGATGGACCGGCTGTGGATCGAGGGGGCTGAAGGGCGCCGCCGGTTTCTGGACAGGATTGCGCTGAGTTTCGATCCCTCACACGCCGAAGCGTCCCTGACCTATGAAAAGGCGATGCGCGAGCGAAACCGGCTGTTGAAAGAACAGGTGCGCGATGCCCATTGGTACACGGCTTTGGAAAGTCAGATGGCCGAGACGGGGCATCGGATTCACGCCACGCGGTTGACGGCGTTGGAGCATTTGCGCGAGGCACAAGATCAGGCGGAAACGGCCTTTCCTTCTGCCGATCTGGAGCTGGTGCAAACCGAAGGGGCGATGCCTGAGACGGCGGCAGACTTGCGCGAGGCGCTGAACGAAAGCCGGTTCCGCGATTTAGCTGCTGGCCGGACATTGGTAGGCCCGCATCGATCAGACCTGTATGGGGTGTTCGCTGCTAAAGGCGTACCTGCCAAGGATTGTTCTACCGGCGAGCAAAAGGCGCTGCTGGTGTCATTGATCTTATCGAACGCACGGGCGTTGGCCGGGATGGTGGGTGCACCTCCGATCGTTTTGCTGGACGAGGTGGCTGCACATCTGGATGCTGGGCGACGCGCGGCGCTCTATGATGAGATCTGCGCGTTGGGCGCTCAGGCCTGGATGACGGGCGCCGGGCCTGAGCTATTTGCGGAACTGGGGGATCGGGCCCAAACGCTGGTTGTTACCGAAGGCGATGAGGGCTCGGTCGTGGGCTCTTAGGCGGGCTCGCTGACTTTGCGTTCCCACAGGAAGCTGCGCATGACCTGATCGACCGGAGTTTTGGCCATGTGGTTGACGTAGTTCGACATGGTTTTCTGCGCCAGACCCAGAACTACGTCCAGAACTGCACGATGTGAGTAACCAGCGTCGAAGAACGCCTGCAGCTGTTCCTCGGTCGGGTTGCCGCGGGTCTCCATCACTTGCAGGGTGAAAGTGCGTAGCGCTTCAAGCTTGGCCGATGGCAGCGGCGTTTCGTTGCGCAGCGCTTCGGTGATCTCGTCCGAGACCTTCATCATCTTGGCGATGCCAGTATGGGCGGGCACGCAGTAGTGGCATTCGTTTTCCACGTTGATGGTCTGCCAGACAACGGTTTTCTCGTCATTATCGAAATCGGTTTGCAGGAACAGACCGTGCAAAACCTGATAGCCCTCAAGATGCTGGGGGCTTTCCGCCATCACCTTATGCAGACCGGGCAGACGCCCGAAGGCGGCCTGAGACTTCTCCAGCAGCGGTTTGGAGGCTTCAGGGGCGGATTCAAGGTCGTGGGAAGGGAAGTTTGCCATGTCAAAACTCCTGTTTCTGGCGGGACGACTCACATTTAGGCTTTATTGAGTGATCACTCAAGTATATATTTGAGCGAACGTTCAAGAATTGGTGACGACAATGCCCCGCAAACCTTCGTATAACCGCGATGCGCTGATTGCGCAGGCCAGAGATTTGTTCTGGCGCCAGGGCTGGGCCGGAACATCACTGAAGGATCTGGAGCGCGAGTTGAACCTGAAGCCGGGCAGTTTCTATGCTGCTTTTGGCTCCAAGGATGCGCTGTACGCATTGACGCTGGAGCGTTACGCGCAAGATGGCGTGGCACGTTTGATGGCGATGGCGGAAGAGATGGGGCCGCTAGGCGCGTTGAAAGCACAGCCGCATGTGGTGGTTGACGAAAGTGAGATGCCTTCTCGGGCCTGTATGTTGGCGAAGACCTATGCGGAACTGCAGGCCAAGGGGCATGAGCTGGCGGACAAGGCCAGTTACCATATGACCGAGATGAAAGACTGCTTCGCCACCCTTTTTCGAAGAGCGCAGGCAGCGGGGGAAATCGGTGCTGAGCACGACCCCGACCGTCTTGCCGCGCGTTATCAATCCGACATTCTGGGCCTGCGTTTATCGGCAGAGCGCAGCGATGTGAATGCAACGGAAATCGCTGACGATATCGCGTCGGATCTGGATCGACTGTGATCAGCTAAAAACAGCACCCGGCGGCACAAAATGTTGGGGGATGGCGTGACATTCCCCACCAGAAAACGTATAACATACCAAAATAATATAGGTACTAACGGCATGTCCGAAGACGCACAGGCACCCCAGGAATACGGCGCAGATTCCATTAAAGTTCTCAAAGGCTTAGAGGCTGTTCGCAAGCGCCCGGGCATGTATATCGGCGACACGGATGATGGTTCGGGTCTGCACCACATGGTGTATGAGGTTGTCGACAACGGAATTGACGAAGCTCTTGCAGGTCACGCCGACCATGTAACCGTCAAAATTCACGCCGATTCCAGCGTTTCAGTCAGCGATAACGGGCGCGGGATTCCGGTGGATATTCACCCGGAGGAGGGTGTGTCGGCAGCTGAGGTCATCATGACCCAATTGCATGCTGGCGGTAAGTTCGACAGCAATTCCTACAAGGTGTCGGGTGGCCTGCATGGTGTGGGCGTTTCGGTGGTAAACGCTCTGTCCGATTGGCTGGAACTGCGCATCTGGCGTGCCGGAAAAGAGCATGTCGCACGCTTTGAGGGTGGTGAGACAGCGGAACATTTGAAAGTCGTGGAAGAGTGCGGCGACCGCACGGGAACCGAAGTGCGGTTTCTGGCATCGACTAACACGTTCTCGAACCTTGAATACTCGTTTGAGACGCTAGAAAAGCGTCTGCGCGAGTTGGCCTTCCTGAATTCGGGTGTGCGGATCATCTTGATCGACGAACGCCCGGCGGAACGGCTGGAAACAGAGTTGTTCTATGAAGGCGGCGTCAAGGAATTCGTAAAGTACCTCGACCGCTCCAAGACCCCGGCCATGTCGGAGCCGATCTATATCAAGGGTGAGCGCGACGATATCGGCGTCGAAATCGCCATGTGGTGGAATGACAGCTACCACGAGACGGTGCTGCCCTTCACCAACAACATCCCGCAGCGCGATGGCGGCACTCATGTGGCTGGATTCCGGGGCGCGCTGACCCGAACGATCAACAACTATGCACAGTCCAGCGGCATTGCGAAAAAGGAAAAGGTCAGCTTCACCGGTGACGATGCGCGCGAAGGTTTGACCTGCGTGTTGTCTGTGAAAGTGCCTGATCCGAAATTCTCGTCGCAGACCAAAGACAAACTAGTTTCGTCCGAGGTGCGCCCGGCGGTCGAAGGTCTGATGAACGAAAAACTGGCCGAGTGGTTCGAGGAAAACCCGAACGAGGCCAAGGGGATTGTCGGTAAGATCATCGAGGCGGCTCTGGCCCGTGAGGCAGCGCGCAAGGCCCGTGAACTGACCCGCCGCAAGACGGCGATGGATGTGAACTATCTGGCGGGTAAGCTGAAGGATTGCTCCGAGAAAGATCCATCCAAGACCGAAGTCTTCCTGGTCGAGGGTGACTCGGCTGGTGGTTCGGCGCAAACGGGCCGGGACCGGCTGACGCAAGCCGTTCTGCCGCTACGCGGGAAAATCCTGAACGTGGAACGCGCGCGGTTTGATCGGATGTTGTCGTCTCAGGAAATCGGCAACCTCGTGATGGCGCTGGGCACTGGCATTGGCCGCGATGAGTTCAACATCGAAAAACTGCGTTACCACAAGATCGTCATCATGACCGATGCCGACGTGGACGGCGCGCATATCCGAACGCTGCTGCTGACCTTCTTCTACCGGCAAATGCCAGAGTTGATCGAGGGCGGGTATCTCTACATCGCGCAACCGCCGCTATACAAGGTTTCTCGGGGTAAATCAGAGGTTTACCTGAAAGATCAGGCCGCGCTGGACGATTACCTGATCAATCAGGGCGTCGAAGGGGCGGTGCTGAAACTCGGCTCAGGCGAGGAGATCATAGGTCAGGATCTGACGCGCGTGGTCGACGAAGCCCGTCAGTTGAAACGCGTATTGGATGCCTTCCCAACCCACTATCCGCGCCACATTCTGGAACAAGCTGCCGTGGCAGGGGCCTTTGTGCCAGGGGCGGTCGACGCCGACCTGCAAGGCGTGGCCGACAAGGTGGCGGCCCGTCTCGACCTGATCGCGCTGGAATATGAACGCGGATGGCAGGGTCGGATCACGCAGGATCACGGTATCCGTTTGGCCCGTATCTTGCGCGGTGTCGAAGAGGTCCGCACGCTGGATGGCCCCATGCTGCGTTCTGGTGAGGCCCGCAAGACCGGCAGCTTCACGCAAAGCCTGCAAGAGGTCTACAGTACGCCAGCCACCCTGATCCGCCGTGACCGTTCACAGATGATTCACGGCCCGCTGGATCTGTTGCGCGCCATTCTGGAAGAGGGTGAAAAGGGCCTGTCTCTGCAGCGCTACAAAGGTTTGGGCGAGATGAACCCAGATCAGCTGTGGGAAACCACACTGGACCCGGACGCCCGAACTTTGTTGCAGGTGCGGGTAGACGATATGGTTGAGGCAGACGATCTGTTTACCAAGTTGATGGGAGATGTGGTCGAACCGCGCCGCGAGTTCATTCAGCAAAATGCACTGAGCGTTGAGAACCTCGATTTCTGAGGCACTGTGGGTTTCCCCTTGATAAATTGCCGCGCTATCAAGCTTCAGAACACGAATGCGATATTGCATCCGCAATCTCAGGCACCGGTCCATTGGTCCTAAATGCCGAAACCGGAAGCAGACCCCCGAGCGACGTCGGTAAATTCGTTCATTTCTTAGCTTCTGGGTTTCAAGCCAGCCGTACAGGCAAGCTCGGAAAAACGAAAATTCCGAAGACCGTTGAAGACGCGGTTCGACTAATGGCGCCGGTCGAATCCCTTTTGGCAAACTGGCCGCATGGTTTCGAAAATTATGTGAAAAAGCTGCTGCATGAAGGTGATCCCGATGCAACTTCTGCTCCTGAGCGGCTTGGCAACTGGTATCAGCGCCTAATGCGGTTTCGAGAACCGGAATACGATGTGTTTAAGGACGCAGTGGCACGTGTGATCGAGAGAGAATTTAGTGGCTTCCATCCGGGTCGTTTGGCGTCTACTTCATTGAGAGAGTGGTTGCCCGCAACGGAAGCGGCACGACAACTCGGAATTTCTGCACAGCGTCTCGTTGCGGCAGTCCAGAAAAAAGAGATCGCTGGCAAGATCAGTCAACGCGGATTTGGACATAATCAAACAGTCGTTCCCAAATTCGAAGTTCTCAACATTGCAGCAGATCGTCGGCGCTTCTGGAGCGCGGCAGAAACATGTGACTATCTGGGAGTTGGACGTACACAATTCCAATTTCTCAAAGAACTTGGTGTGGTCGGCGAAGTCCCAGTTTCAGATCGGCCACCGCTCGTGGATGGCCGGTTCCACTCGAATTCTGTAGAGGAACTTGTCTTTAAGATTAGAGCATCGGCCACTGAATTGACGGGAGAGGCAGTTTTGTTCAAAGAGCTTACGCTTAATCGAACAACTGACAAGACGGCGCTGAAGAAGCTCATTCGTCTCATTTGTGAAGGTTCTATCGCTGCTGAATTGGAAGATCAGGATGTCCTACTCGGTGATTTCAGGTTCCAGAAATCGGACGTCGAAAAGGTTCTGCGATCTGAGCGGCACTCGTTGGACTGGACTGCAAATGATGTCGCGAAGTTAACGGGTTGGAAGGCTCAGGCGGTGACACATTGGTGCAAGCTGGGCCTGCTCGGATCTCGCAAAGTTCCGCACGGCCCTAGCGATTCTTTCTTGGTCAGACCACAGCAGCTTGTGATTTTTCAAAGCGAGTACATGCCCGTCGCGACACTGGCGAGGTCAAGAGGTACAACATCCCGAAAGCTACTGTCCGATTTTGAGAGCAAAGGGATTGAGACACATGGCGCGCAAATTGAAGGCAAGACGACGCGAGGGCACCTAGTAAAACTAAGTGACCTGGCTTCGCTGCTGTCTGAGGCCGCCTAGTGCTCGCCTGCACCATCCGAAAAGAACACCACTGAAATGCGCTGTCCAATTGCAGGTTCATGGTCGCGTGAAACCTGTTCAGCTTCCTCGATGACCCGGACCATCTTCTCATGGATCTCTGCGGACGCCTGATGATCGCTTTCGAGCTTTTCCAGGATAACTTGAAGCGCGATGTACCCCTTGGGAAGACCCTCATAGGCGAAGCTGTCACGCACTTCGTGTTTCGCTTTTTCCCAGAAGGGATCAAGCTCACGGCTCCACGCCTCACACACCATTTCCACGGCGGGCAGGGACAGATGGCCAAACAGTTTCTGATCACTGAGTTCGATGCCACCTTTGCGTCCCATGAATTCGGCGCAGGCTTTCATTAGGCTCTCAACGCGCGCCGGGCGTAAGTCCCACTCGGTCAGCTTGCCGATCTGCACTGAAATCGTCTCTAGCGCTTCAGAGAGATCTTCCAGTGACATGTGGGCGTGCTCCATACCAAGGCTTCTGGTCCGTTCGTATGCAGTCTCCAGCGATTGGACGCAGGCTAGCTGGTCGCGTTCCAGTATTAGGCCTGGCGCAGTATCCTTAAGAAGCAGCAGGCGAGGCGGAAAGAAGCTATTGCTCTTGCTAAGTCCTTTGAGATGTAGCGCCGTGAATTTCTCACGGGCCGATAAGAGCGCCAACTCGGCGCCCCAGGTGCCCTGGATTTTGGCCTTGTCGATGAGTTTGTAGCGGTCTTCGGGGATTGTTTGCTTGGTGCGTTCCAGCACGTCGTGAAAGTTATTGTCGCGAAGCCGCCGCGGGGATCGCAGATATTCAACAACACTATCGAGGATCAGTTCTGCGTCTTCGGTGCTTTCTTCTAAGACGGCGTCGATCAGCTCTTCCCCAGCCAAAGTTCTATAGTTCTCTATGCGCTGGGCGATTTTTTCGTCAGATGCAAACTGACCTACTGGCACATCAATAAGGTGATAATTGACGACCCCGAACTCACTATCGATCCTGTCGATCCTACCCAGACCTTGGATGAGCTCTTTCAGGTTCGAGGTCAGACCAAGCAACACCAGCGTGTCTGACGACTGAAGGTTGATACCTTCAGCCATTTTGTAAGTCAGAAAAACCGAGGCAGATCCTTTTGGTTCGTTCTTTCCTCCAGGTCGGAAGTAAGACTCAACGGACTTGCCCTGTGTGATACGCTTGAAGCTGTCGGGGCCACCTCCAAAGATCGCCTTCACGGCGCGATCTTCACCCTTGGTTTGGTTTCCCACGACATAGTTGGTGTGGTGGCCTTTGCGCGACAGTGCTTCTGCAAAAATCTCTAGTGTGTCCGTCCGTTCTGCGAGAAAGACGACTCTGTCTTTTTCATTTTGTATTCTCAGGCATGCCTCATACCGCTTCTCATCAAGCTCCTTGAGAACACTGAGACCCAGTTTTTGGTTTAGCGCGTCGCATTTCTTTGTGGGTTCAGGCGCTTCTATTCCCAATGCTTCGAACATGTCGGACTGGTCGCGGTGGGGCACCTTTTTCTTCGATTTTCCGCCACGCTCGAAGTCGCGAAGCGATTTGCCAATAGCTCCATGAGACATCTCCCAATGGGCCTGGGCGGCGCTCACGCGCAAAATGTTCAAAAGGTTGCGGATGTAGAGTTGGTCCTGGGTGCTTTGTTGCGTGCTGACATGCCCGAACCGGCTTTTCTCGACAGCGGTCACCCTACCGCCAGGCGCAAGTTCTTTACAGAGTGCCACAATCTCATCCAGGCGCGTTTGCTGAGGCTTTGTCACCTTAAGTTTCTTCGGGCGCCCGTGGTTTTCAAGTTTCGGGTAACTGTGCTTCTTGGGATCTTCGTCCTCACCAATGCATCGCCTTTGTCTGCGTGTCAAAAACGGAGAAACAAGTTGCGCGAGTTCGGTGCGAGCCTCTCGCGTGAGCGTCGTGTCGGGTTCTGACAAAACGGCCAGTTGTGCATCCTGGTTGAAGATATCTTTGGGAACGTGGGTTTCGCGCTCGAACAACTCACCCATGGCCTGAATGAAGGTTGGGGTCATGAAAATGGACGCCCTCTTCTCCTGCATATGGGTCAACCAGTCGACATCCCGGTTCCCGAGCAGCGTTGCTGACAGACAGACATTCCAGCTTGGTGGGGCAAGTTCGATGGCTGAAGCCATTTGAGATGCTTGTTCAAAGCCTGGTGTAACCGTGTGGCTTTCATCGATTATCAGAATGCCAAACTGATCGAGCCTGAGCCCAGATTTTTCTTCATCGCCAGCGCCGCGGAGGTGTTGTTTGGCAAGTTTGCTATTCGCGACAGGTTGGAGCGAGTTTGTCGAATACTTGCGCCAACTGGGAATAACTTTGGGCGGGGCAATTACAGCCGCATTTTTTCGCGCAACGCCATGGACGGGGGAGCGGGGCACGACTTCTGAGAATGTTTCTGACAATGCTTCGGCCAGGTGACAGCCGATCTCTGTCTTTCCTGAACCGGTTGGCGCTTCTACGAAGGCGATGCCATGGTCATAGACGATGGAACACGCCTCATAGGTCAGCTCCTGTTGATAGCCAAACAGCGTATGGCTCGTGATCTCTTTTCGGGCGCCAGTGAGCCAGGGTTCAAACCCCTTTTGCTCCGAAATTGTTCGCGCCATCGCGTCTTCAGCGGTCACCGGTTTGATAAGCTGATCGAGTATCTCCAGCGCCTCGGTATTCCAATCGACAGACACATCCCAAGCCTGCTCGGCGGCTTCTGTGCGTTCGACCTGAAGTTCATGCGTGCCCGCATCCAGGTCATCGGCATACTCGATGTTTCTGTAGAGCCCTGAGTAGGAAAAGTTTGCGGACCCGGCGACGGCACCTTTTGGGGAACTGACGATTTTTGAGTGTAGCCGCCGATCCCCAGATATACCCAACTTGCGTTTGGCGAGCTCCGGATCGAAGACACGCAGATCAATTTTCCCGGTTTTGATGGCGTGTTTTGCCAGCACTGCGATGAGATCGTGATCTTCTTCCACTTGAAGCCCGGAGCGCTCCAGCCAGTAGAGTTTCATTTCTTGGGTGACTGGTTTGGGGTTTGTCAGTCTTTTGGTATTCGCAGTGTCGATCCCGAACGATATCCGGACCCGGATATCGCTGTCGTTTTCCAGATCCCTCAGCTCGGGCAATTCCTTCATCAAGATCGACAGCGAAGACAAGAAGTCCTGATACCCGGTGACAATCAGACAATCCCCGGAGGTGATGTGGGGTCGATAAAGATTGATGACCGGCCGGTCGATATTGGTGCCGACCTTCGCAACCGGTTCGGCATCAAGCTCGCTTGCGGGCTTTTGATTTGCTTCGGTGAGCTGCTTTGGCTTGGAACGCAGCCAATCAGGGAGTGAAAACAATGAACAAGTCTTGGTTTAAGGACACTTAGTCTAATAGTGATACTGCGGGCATCGTCCTTCAAGACGTCACCGGAAGAAACATTCGTTTTCCTGAAACTGTCGGAAATTCGCACCGGTTTTGTGGTAGAAAGCCGGGATTTCGAGATTTAACATAAGTCGCAATTATAGAGCGTTTGGGCTCTCGTCGGCCAACCACCGCCGCACGAGAAAAACGGCCAGTCGTGAGTACACTTTCAGTGGTTACCTTGAGCCCAAGGTACAAAATGTTTCACCGGAAACTAAGGTCAGCTATGCGCAGTAAGCGGACTTTGCAAAGTCTTTGGTACGGGTAGCAACAGAAGCCTATTTTCGCAGTATTCCGGGCCTACCCACAATGCCTCGACGAGAGACGAGGCGTTCCTCACCGCCTGCAAGGATGTAAGGACATGACGACACGCACATCGAGCCAGCTAGAACGGCTGTAGAAAGCTCAGCACCTCTCACCTGCTTACCAATGGACAGTGCCTCGGAAACCACTCCTCCCGGGCTGTGGAGAGCCACAAGGTCGGCGATCATTAATTCTACTGCCCTGAATGCATCCGCCCAATGGCATTTTCAAAGCGGTAGAAAGAGCATAACCAAACGAGTGAACCCACGCATCAGCATGAATACTAATGACGCCGTGATTGAGTTGGCGTTGCAAGGTCATGGGATCGGACGGCTTTTGTCGTATCAGGTGGCACCCTACATTGCAGATGGGCGGCTCAAGACTGTCATGAAGTCATATGAGCCACCCGAGGTTCCCATCCATCTTGTGCATCAAGAGGGTCGAACCGTGTCTGCGAAGGTACGCGCTTTTGTTGATTTTCGGTCGAACGTCTCAAATCGGATTCCCTTATTGGCCAGAACCAAACTCAGGCCTAAGCGCAAGACCAACAATTAGGCAATATCGCGTTATTCAGCCGCCGCCGCGGATGAGGCGGTCCATGCATTTGGGACAAACGCATCATCCAAAGCCGTTTCCGCCACATGGTTCGTATAGTTCGACAGGATTTTCAACGCTGTGCCAAGGATGACTTCCAGCATGGTCTGGCGGGTATAGCCAGCCGTCAGAAACGCCTCGACCTGTGCGTCGCTGGGCCAGCCTCGGCTTTCGTTGATCACGATGACGAATTTGCGCAGTGCTTCCAATTTGGGGTCGGCGATAGGGCTGCCATCGCGTAACGCTGCGATCACGTCTTCGGGGACACCGGCCATCTGTGAAAGAGTGGTATGGGCGGCCATGCAGTACTTGCACCCGTTCAACCGGTTGTTAGTCATAAGGATGATCTGGCGCTCAGTCTCTGACAGGCTGGTCTTTCCAAAGATGTTGGAAAGTGTCGTATAGCCTTCCAAAATTGCGGGCGCTTCGGCCATGGCCGCATAAAGGTTGGGCACAAAACCATATCCTTTCAGCGATGCTTCCAGAATTGGTTTCGCGGCATCAGGGGCTGAGGCGATTGTATAGGTCTCAAAATCAGTCATGTCTGGTTTCCTTTGGGAAGAGTTTTCGACGCTCGCGAATTGTCATTGCGGACAGGGCGTCTTGGAGAAATGCCGGCCTTTTGGGGAGGGGAGAGGCAGCGGTGGCTCCGACCGGCAAAAGCCACCAAATTCCTCGATCAAAGGCTGCTGACAGGCGTGTGGTGGATGTCTGCCCACTTGGCATGGGCGCCTTGGATCACGGTCTCTTTGTCCTCAAGGTATTTCTTGAAGATGTCCTCATTCACAAAGAGATAGAGCTTGTTGTCCACGATATCGGCATACCGAACATCGCCATCAAGCTTCTTGCCTACATAGACGCCAAAGGCGCAGAACCCGCCGAATTGAGGCAGATGTGCCGTCGGATCCGCCTCGAATGTGGCTTGCGCTGCCTGCGACGCAAAATAGTAGTCCACTCCATCATGGGCCGATGTAAAAGTGGCGTTGCCCATTTCGGGTTTTTCGGCTTCAAACATCGATACAGGATCGACGCCATGCATGCCGAGGGGCTGCCCGGTCAAGGTAAGACTGTTCGAAACGTTGTATTCATCGTCAGCCAATGCCGCCGCCGCCAGGGCGAGAGTCAACGCTGTTGTAAGTGCGGGAAATGTAAAGATGCGTGTCATGATATGTCCTTTCAGGATGTCGGGATCAAATTTGAAGATCGATTTGGGTCAGGCCGATTGGCCAATGCGCTCAACCGCGTCGTCGGTCCACCAGACGCCGTTGGCGACCATTCGGAAGTTGATTATGGCGGCGAGATACCCGTCACCTTCAGGCACCTTGGCCCCGGCTGTGGCATCGCGAACGACAGCGACTTCGTAGCCCAGCTCCAGCAGCTCGTAGAGATGCGCCTGCGTACACAGGTTCGCCGACATCCCCGCGAGGATCACCTTGTCGATCTTGCGTTTACGCAATTGCAGGTTCAGGTCATTCTGAGCAGGGCTATAAACCTTGTGTGGCGAGCAAATGATGGTTTCGCCATCCTCGATGTACTTCTTGTATTGCGGCATCCAGTCGGCACCTGAGCCCTCGAAGTTGTCCAAATTGAGCGGTCCCAGGCGGTCAAACATGCCGATGCTGTGCATCGTGGCTTCCAGAGTGCCCTCGAACTCCCACTTGTGGTCATGCGGGTAGTAATAGTGGGGCGAGATGAAGACCGGCATCCCCGCAGCCTTGGCGGCAATGAAAAGCCGTTCGATATTATCGACCGTGCCCTGTTCGGTCACGCTTTCGCCAACGACACCCCACGTCACACCGTCTTCTGACAAAAAATCAATCTGGGGGTCGGTCACCACAAGCGCAGTACGCCCCGGCTCGATGGTCATGTCGATTTGGGGAAGGCCTGGATTTTCCGGGTCAGCATAGTAGGCGCGTGCTTCGTCGGTCGCGGCAAGGGCCTGCCCGCCAGCCACTATTGTTGTACCTGCCGCGGCCGCACCGGCGGCTTGTTGCAAGAGTCGCCGGCGCGCCATATCAACGCGTTCGGGCGTGACGTCGCAAGCGCAGCTTGCTCCATGTTTGTGGTCATGATTGCTCATTGCAAATTTCCTTTGTCTGAGAGGGGCAAATGGGTTTGCTTTACTCGGGAGCGCCCCAGGTGGATCTGACAAAGAAGAAGTTAGGCGCCACATCGATTGAGGTATCGGCCCGCCCTGCCAAGGTTTTGGCCGAACCTGCCATGTGGTCTTGAGGTGTGTGCCTAGTCGGAGGTCGCCTGCTGCCTGAATCGTGCCGGAGCCTGGCCAACCCAGCGCTTGAAGGCGCGGCTGAACGTGCTCTGTTCCGAAAACCCGGTCATAAAGGCGATCTCGGCTATGGAAGCCTTACCGTCACGGAGCAGGTCACGAGCGAGTGCAACTTGTGCCTGACCAAGAACGTCGCGATAGGTCAGCCCTTCTTCGGCCAACCTGCGGTAAAGAGTGCGCTCGCTCATTCCCATCTCTTGGGCGACATGCGCCGCCTGCGGTGCGCCGTTACTTAGGGCTGGCGTAAGCCGGTGGACAATTGCTTGGCTCAGTGAGGTGTCGTCATCGCGAGAGTTGAACTCCTCATCCAGGTGCTTCGTCATGAAATCTGACAAGCCCGGATCGCCAAGACGATTTTCGCTTTCCAGCATAGCAGGGCGCATAGCAATGGCGTTGTGGTCAGTACCAAATTGCACGGGACAAGCAAAATGCTGGGCGTAACGTTCATGCTCTTGTCGGCACGCATGTTTGAACGCGACATATTCGAGCGACAATCCAGCACCCACAAACCGATACATATTCCGTGCAAAGGCGGCAAGCGCGCATTCGTTGCGCAATTCCAAGGCGGCGCGATGTGGCGTTTGCCCTTCAAATATCCAAAGGACCGGATCGCCGGTTTCGTCAAGTCTGTAAACTGCGGTGTCCGTGACGAGACGAAAATAACGTTCAATCCGTTGCAAAGATTCCCGCAAGGTGGGAGCTGTCTTTACAGCCAGGCCAAGGACGCCGAGATCATCGGTCGCAATCGCGTTCGCATAGGCCTCAACCAACGCAACCTCATCCGCTTGTTGCGCACGAATCCAATCTATCAAATCGAAATACGCATCATCCGCCAATTGGCCGTCTTGAGCTTCTGGTAAACGCAGCACGACAGCGCCATTCGAAATCAGGGCGCCATCGTCGTTCAGCGTCATCCCGGCGGCGTTGGCCATCGCGCGGGCGAATGCGTAAGTTACACTTGCCATACAGTGAGATTAGCACTGGAATGCTCTTTCACACCAGATCGTCCCACCCAGTGATAGGTATAATAAATAAAGACAGCCTCGATCTTCGGGCGCTTGAGGATAAATGCGCCAAACTGATAAAACTCGTCATCAGGTTTTCTGAACGGTATCGTCCGAAAGCGTGAAGAAGCATGCAGTCATAGAGGTCATGGTAGATGGGCGAAATTTTTATATCTGTGCTGCTGCCGCTCGCAGTTGTTGTCATCATGTTCTGCCTTGGCCTCGGACTCACAGCGGCTGACTTTCAACGCATCGGACGACGTCCACGTGCCTTTTGCGTCGGGGCTCTCAACCAGATCATTTTGCTGCCTTGCATCGCTTTGATGGTGATCTTTATCTTTGGGATTTCCACCGAGACAGCCGTTGGCATTATGATTTTAGCGGCCTGTCCGGGCGGGGCGATCAGTAACATCGTAACCAAGCTTTCGAATTGGGATGTTGCTTTGTCCGTTACTCTTACAGCAGTCTTCAGTCTGACTTGTGTCGTTACCGTACCGCTTATCCTGGGGTTTTCGATGCAGATGTTCATGGGGGCAACTGCGCCCGCCATCGACATCTCTTCGACGGCTTTAGCAATGTTTTTTTTAACAGCTTCTCCAATCCTAGTCGGGGTGACCGCGCGGTCATTGGCGCCGCGTATTGTAGCCGCTGTCGAACCAGTCTTTAGCAAGGTCTCTATGCTACTTTTTGCGCTGGTCATTGGAGGCGCGATCATTTCAAACTGGGTGGTGGTCGCGGATAACTTCCTTAGGCTTGGACCCGCACTTTTGGTTGTAGGTGCGTCACTCACGTTTATTGGCATCATGAGTTCAGGGATGCTCGGATGCACAGACATCGAGGCGAAGACGATTTCAATTGAGACCGGCGTTCAAAACGGAGCTTTGGGGATCGCAATTGCCACCTTGCTGTTGCCTAACACCAATGGGTTAAGCGAATATGCCATCCCATCCGCAATTTATAGCGTGGTCTGGATCGTAACAATGTTGCCTGTGTTCGCTTTCCTTGCGCGAAGAAGCCCAATTTTATGATCCTGACGCCTATTTGCCAGCTCTGATTATGGGCTGGGCCAAGTCCCTTAGTTTCCATGCCGGAGCGCCATCTGGTCAAAGAGCGATCAAGGAGCTCCCAAGCCCTCTGTGGAACGGCCGCTTTGGCGATTTTCCCTGTTGGAGGGGAAAACTGTTGCCGCCAGTGCGGTGGATCCTGCGTCAGCGAAGGTGTAGACTCCAAGGTCAGTTTTGTCCGCAAGGCGGAAGTCACCACGCTTGGATGTGAAGCCCCGGTTTTGAGCTCAATCCATCCTTTGAAGACTTACGAGAACGGCTCAAATGAAATTGCCTTTAACCAAACGACGAACTTGCTGGGGTCTCGTTAGGCAAACCTGCCGTTCGTAGTGTTCCAACGGAAATTCTGTGCGGAACCCGGATTTGCGTTAAGGTTGCGTACACATCGTTGCTTCCTCATTTTGAGACGAAGTGATCCAAAGCAAGATTGAAAGAGAATTGAATGAAACGCCTGTTTCCATCTCTGCCCGAGAACGCGACACTGGGAAGTGTTTATCAAGCCTTTCCGGACAAGCTTTCTCCGCTTTGTGCGTACGAAAGCTTGGTGATGAGAGGAGAGAGCGACCTATCGGTTGCCCAACGTGAATTGATTGCAGCCTATGTCTCGGGCTTGAATGCTTGTGCGTATTGCCATGGCGCACACATCGTTTTCGCCAAAGCCTACGGCATTGAGGTCGAGACAATCGAGGCACTGATGGAAGACCGCGATACGGCACCAATCGAAGACCATCTCCAACCGTTACTGGCATACATTGAAAAGCTCACCGTCTCGCCATCGCGAATGACAGAAGCCGACGCAAATGCGGTCTACGCGGCAGGCTGGTCAGAGAGCGCGCTGTTCGATGCTATCCAGGTCTGTGGTGTCTTTAATCTCGTGAACCGTTTCATAGAAGGAACCGGTGTCCAGAGCCCTGGCAACGACCCAAGACAAGCAGACGAAGCCACTTTGGATCGATACCGCAGCGACACTTTCTATACCGATTTCGGACGAGAGAACGGCCTCGACATCCCTTGAATTGATGTTGCTCGAACTTTCGAACGACGACAAAAAGCTGGCCCGATATCGCGGCAGAAGCGGCCTTATCTCCCGAGGTTAACCAATACGTCGATACCAGTCGGCGCATTCATTTATTGTTGGTGGATCCATGCTCAAAACTCAACGATCCATCCTGCTTTTCTTAGATAACCCAATTTCTGATAAGTTTTGGAGACTTGTGGTCTTTGTAAGGGGAGCGAGTTGCTTAAATTTGACGCTGAAACAACGAAATTACTTGAAATCGCCTATCAAGGCGCAGAACTGACGCGGCGAAGACAGGCTTCATTTGATGCGCTGTGCCCGGCTCCTGGTGAAACTATTTTGGACATCGGTTGTGGCAACGGGATGTTAACAGTTGAGTTGGCCCGGGCAGTTGGCTCGGATGGCTATGTCATCGGGATCGACCCAAGCGCTGACATGACGGCAGCTGCTAGAGAACGGTGCAGCGACTACGCAAACGTGGAGTTTCGTGCTGGTGCCGCAAATAGCTTGCCCATTGAGGATGAGAGTGCTGACAAGGCCGTCTCGGTACAGGTCTTTGAGTACATCGAAGACGTAGACGGTGCGTTGGCTGACACGCTGCGGTGCGTCAAACCCGGCGGGCGCCTCGTCATCAGCGATCTACACTTTGGCAGCTTGATCTGGTTCAGCGATGAGCCCGACAGAATGCAAAAGATGCTGACTTCCTGGAACCAGCACTTTGTGAGTGGTTCCCTCCCGGAAAGACTGCCCGCACTGATCAAAGCGCGTGGCGACCATGTGGAAGATGTATTGTCGTTCACAATGACAGATCACCAGTTAAAGCCTGATGGCCTCGCAATCATGATGATGCACCTCATGAAGCAATACGCTGTTGCAAATGATCATGTTGACCCCGCTTTTGCACTATCGTGGTTTGACGAACAGTTCAGCCTTGCAAAAGTTGGGCGCTTCTTCTTTTCGATGACCCAATTTATCGTCGTGGTGCGCAAAAAGGATTGATCGTTCTACAACGCGCCCCTTGACCTCGGCTGCGCTCGCTAAACCATCTTATGGAGCAGGGTTGGTGGCTGACTGTTGTCTACCGTCGCAACTCGAATGCCAAGAGTTAGGGCCGCCTCGAAATCAGTGTTGCAAATACCTGATAGCCAAAAAGTGTGCGCTCTCTTGCTCGACGGCGATACTCGGCGACCAATCCATTGTGCAGATCCTCTCCAATTTCACCGCGTTTCATTAGCACCTTTCCAGTCTCTTCGACCCAAGGGAGCATTTGGTCGTTGTCCAGAATGCTTCTGCTTTGAAGACTGAAGTCTTCAACTGTGAACCCCGCATTGGAGGCCAGGCCGCGCAGCTTGGCGACAACAAATGGGTCGGTCACGAACTCGTTCACAAATATCTTGGCGCAGGCGCCCAGGGGATCGTTCGGCATGTTTCCCAGTGACGCTTTCGAAAAGTCAGCGTCACACACTACGAGACACCCCCCCGACCGAAGGACGCGCCCTGCTTCGGCTAAAAGAGGTGCCGGATCTTCCACATGGGTAAGCACTGTGTGCATTATCACGTTATCAACTGAGCCATCATCCAGGGGAAGCGACGCTCCTCCTGCGACCTCAAACTCCACATTGTCGTGGCCCCCAACCCGCGCCCTTGCTTCGGTCACAAAGCCTACAGACGGCTCGAAACCAATAACACGCGCGGGTTTGGCCTTCTCCGCAATGCGGCGCGTGACAGCTCCTGCACCGCATCCGACTTCAATCGTTAGGCTATCTTTCGCAAACAAAAGTTTGGCCAGATAGTCTGAAACGATCTTTTCCATTGTGGGGTCGGCCTGACGCGCGTCCATCGAGTCGGCAAATGCGGAAATGAACTCCGCTCCCGCAGCATCTACATCTTGAAACGGATCAGCCATCCCCACCAGCCTCCAATACTGCTCAGTATTCTCTACCAAAAATCCTAGCATCACCTGAATCAAGCACAAGCCGTGCCGAAATGCTTAACTTGGGGCAAATAGGAGGTTTATGCCAAGGGCAAGGAGCTTCAGTAAAAAGCCCTGAGCGAACCTCGTATTCAGGCAGTTGGAGTAGAGGGCCGCATCATCTATCGTCGAACGCATGTCGAACAAGGGGCAACAGTTGCAACGAAGGTTGGCGGCAATTCTAGCCGCGGATGTCGTTGGGTATTCGGCGCTTATGCACCAAGATGAGCAAGCCACAATTCTAATGCTTGATCACCTGGAAAGCGACATCTTCGCCCCAACGATAGCAGGCCAGTCAGGTCGTGTCGTGAAAAGCATGGGCGATGGTTGGTTGGTGCAATTTGACAGCGCGGCGCGAGCTGTAACCGCAGCAATCCGGCTACAAGAGCAGTTGGCTGAACACTCGTTAATGAACCTGCGGATCGGCGTTCATGTGGGCGATGTCACAGAAAAAGGTGACGACATTCTGGGCGACGGCGTGAATATTGCCGCTCGGCTTGAGAGCATTGCGCCAACCGGTGGCATCGCAATTTCTGAACCCGTACACTTGAACCTTGAACACACTCTGGCAGACGCATTCAAAGCTGTAGGGAAGAAGAGGCTTAAGAACATCCAGCGCAGCCTGGATGTGTGGATTCACGATGGACCACACCTGGGTGCATCGCAAAGCTCGCCTTCTTTCACAGAGACGAGCTTGCCAAAGTTATCCATCCATCCTGTCACGTGCAGCGACCAAAGCACTGAGTTAAAGGAAATGGCCGCGGCTCTCACTTCAGATTTCGGTTCTTATTTTCGAACGATCAACTGGTTAAACGCAGCGATATCTTCCACAGAACCATCAGAGGGATATGCACTTCGCGGTGTGTTGCGTGGACACGGCGACCGATTGCGTCTGGAAGCCCGCTTAAGTGACTCTTCTAGTTCTGAAATCTGGACCCAGAAGTTCGACGGTTCGGTCGATGCCATCTTTGATTGGCAGGACGAGGTCGTGGAAAAGCTATTGGATGCGGTTAGCGGAATCTTGATCCAGTCTGAGACCGCAAAGCTCTCCGCGTTGCCAGAAGACGAACTGACAGCCGAGCAATGCGTTTTGATGGGCATGATCGCTTGGTCGGATGCCGGCATCGGCAGCTACGAAGAGGCGCTATCGTACCACGCCAGGGCCATAGAAACCAAACCAACCCTCGCGGCGGCCTATGCGGAAGCTATTTGGACAATGAATGGCGCGAGCACCTATGATCTTCGTCGCGAACTGTCATCCTACTATGAGAAACTGCCAGACTGGATCGAGGCCGGACGACACATGGCGGGGCAAAGCCCAACTCTTGATCTGAGTGTCGCTGTGGCTGACTACAATGTAGACAGAGATGCGGATCGGCTCTCCGTGGCGCTTGAGCAAATCCGGCAAAGGGCGCCATTGGATGCCCGTCTGCATTTGTTTATGGGGTGGGGGTACAACTGGGCTGGGTTTCCTAAAATGGCACTAAGCTGTTTTCAGACGGCGCTTCGGTTGGGCCGATATGGTGCCGTTTTCGTGGGGGCTTCCGGAGGTGCTGCCACCTCTTGCGTAATGCTTGGTCGAGACCGCGATGCTATCGCCTACGCAGAGGCAGGTTTGCGCTTTTCAAAGAACTATGCCCCGCTCCACAGCACGAGGGCTGCTGCTCACGCAATGCTTGGGGAACCTGAAGAGGCGTCTGCTGCTTTGACGCAAATGCTGCAAATGGAACCTGGTGAGACGATTTCGAAGTGGCGTAGCAACGTGGACTATGGTGGCTCTGAAGGCGCTGAACGTTACTTTGAAGCGCTTCGCAGGGCAGGGTTGCCAGAATAGCAGTGCCGGAACCAAGTTGAGTTGGTTAATTCGAAAGCTTGTTAACGCATCTTTTTTACTAAAAGGCTCGGATTTGATTGTCCGCTTCGGGCTGCGACCAGTCAATCATGCAAGCCGCAGAGAACGGAAACACTGAGCCCACTTCGACCGATGCTGCGCATCGCACTGACGTCTGCTCTTCAAGGGTGGCCAATAACGTGACAAAACCAGATGCGGTTTTGCCAAGGGTTTGCGGCACAAGATATTTCAGGGATTCTGTCGGGGCGGTTATGAGGGACAAAAATGACCGTTACCGCCGGTGACACACACGGTTGAGTTTTGGCACATCCTACTATCTAGAGAAGGCTTGGAACGAGCCCGTTTGAGACCTTGGGTTCGTATCGCAAGTGGATGATCAAAGCATCTTGTTGAACGTGTAGTTGAATCTTAGTCTCGGATCTTTTTTGCATGAGTATGCATTCCGACCAATATTGGAATTGAAAAACGTAGCAAAAAGAAAAATAACTATATCAGTTCTGATCAAGCCAACCACCCACGAGCAGAAGTCTTCTCCAGTTCGGCAAATCTGAAAAAAGTTGCAATCGTATTCGAACTTGAAGTAGTAGGTGATCAGCTTGTTAGCCGGATTGCCGAATAATTGGCAATTTTCAAGAGTTACAGATCAAATCAGGAGCTGGGTTTTGGAGTTTGACTTTGTGGTTGTTGGCGCGGGGTCAGCGGGCTGTGCAGTAGCTAGCGGCCTCGCCGAAGCGAATATTGGGACGGTATGCGTTTTGGAAGCCGGGCCCACGGATGCCGTCCCGCAGGTGAAAATACCGTTTGGGCTTCTTTACACAATGGGGAGCAGCCGGGACTGGAAATTCAAATCGAAGTCCCAACCTGGCGCGGCAAATCGTATTCTGGACGTTAACCGCGGCCGAATGCTGGGTGGGTCCAGCTCGATCAACTCGATGGTTTGGTTTCGCGGTCGTCATGACGATTTTGACAACTGGTCGGTGCCAGGATGGTCGTGGTCGGACGTCGAACAGGACTACGAAGAGGTCGAAGCCCGTATTGAACCGCGCAGACTACCGGAGCCGCATCCAATTTCTGAGGCATTCGGTCGATCGTTTGGTTCGAATGGCTTTGCGCCTCCTACACCGGAACACGAAAGTGCAGGCGTCTTTCACACAAATATGCGAAACGGCCGGCGTTGGTCCGCAGCGGACGCTTTTCTTCGCCCTGCAAAACAGACCGGCCGATTGGAAACGATAACGGGAGCCAATGTCGATCGGATTGAATTTGAAGTAGATCGCGCCAGACACGTTGTTCTCGTAGACCGAAGGATTGTCACCGCACGGTGCGGTATTATCCTAAGCGCTGGAAGCATTGGGTCACCCGCGATTCTGATGCGATCTGGCGTCGGCCCAGCCGCTCATCTCCAAGAACTTGGTATCAACGTCCAAGTAAATGCGCCGGGGGTAGGCAAAAACTTGCACGACCATCCAGCTTGCGGCGTTCATCACAAGGGACCAAACTCCGGCTACGGCCTGACGGCGAACCAGGCTCTGGCCTGGGCAGTTTCACCCTTCCACTGGCTCTTGCAGCGGCAGGGCCGCATGACTTCCAATTTCGTTGAGGCCGGTGCATTCTTTCGAGCGATGCCCCCAGGGCCGGATGGCGACATCAGGCCGGACGTACAGACCCACTTCATTCCTTATATGATGGGTCATAAAGGCCGTTCGATCACACTTGGTTCGGGCTACTTTGCGGATGTTGGCGTGTGTCGACCCTTGTCGCGAGGCCAACTTTCACTGGTATCAAAGGACCCGCGCATTTCGCCCGAGATCGATCTTGGCATCCTTTCCGATCCTGCCGACGTTGCTGTTCTGGTCAAAGGAATAAAGAAATTGCGGCATGTTCTTGCTGCCGCGCCGTTTGAGTATATGTCAGCACCGGAGGTATATCCGGGTGAGTGTGTGGTTACTGACGCACAGATTGCTGATTATGTGCGATCTCACTGCGGAACGGCTTACCACCCAGTAGGAACGATTAGCATGGGAGTCGATGGTACAAACCCAATCACGCCAGATCTGAACGTTAAGGGTATTGATGGCCTTTGGGTGGCCGACGCCTCGATCATGCCAAAAATCACTTCGGCAAATACAAATGCTCCGAGCATGATGATCGGACACAGGGCAGCCAAATCTATCCGTGTTCAAATTTCAACTACTTAAGTTGGGCCATGACAAGAAACGTGACTACCGCGCGAGGTAATCCGGGATGCAGCATAAATCTGCAATAAAATGCTTTCGGAAAGTAAACACAACCGCCTGGCTGATACGAGATATCAGAATGCCCACCATTGGCAGAATGTCTGCTCCCACTTGTTGCAGATCAAACATCAGTATCGGTTTACCTCCGTCTCTTATTCCGCACACAGGCCATAATCCCCCTGCCAGTACCTATGGATCAAAAAACGCCCGTTTCTTTTCAGATGTCTGGAAGCAGACATTGGGGCGTATACAACGAAGGTTCGCTTTGTCCCGCATCTCGGCAGTTGCACAGTCTTGTTGCGAATGTCCGGTTTGGTCTGAGAGTGGGCATAGATTTTGGAGAGTACATCGTAAGATTTGATGCGCTCTGTCGACTTTCGTTCAAGACACGACGATAGCTCGGTATTCCTTATACACTTTGCTCTGCGAGCAGATGCAATAGCGATTTTGCCGACGGACCATTCGTTCCAGTTCCACCGCCAGTTTTTCCTCCTGCACCTTGGCTTCACGAAGCTCGCCTTCGAGTTCAGCCACTCTTGCCTTTTCGCTTTTTTGGGTGCGCTCATAGAAGGCGATAAGTTCGAGGAAAAGGGCGGTTTTACGTATCGGTTGGTGCTTCGACCTCGCCGATATCAAGCGAAAAGAACCCCCGCCTGAGACCGTGGTCCGCCGCATAAGCTAGTCATGAATAGGGCAGGTGAACCCATAGTGCTTTTGCTACGGGAACGGGTAATCACGTCTCGGCGACCTGCGGATATCTGGAAATCAAGGGCACAAATTCCAAGATTCTGCTTCGAGCACGTCTGCGTCCAGCAATTAGGGGCACCGTGATAGCTGGATTAGCTGAGTGCGTCGTCTAAATTTGGAAGGCTACCTTCGCGAAGCTCCATAATGCGGCGGCTGATGTCGACCGCGAAGACAACCATGCACCCGGCAACCGGTGTTCAGAGTGCAAGAACACCTGATCTAAGCCGTGCGATTTGACAACACATTAAGAACTGTGTGTCACTCGCGAGTTTTGGGTGTTCTGCTAGTAGATCGAAGGCGTCAGCCCCGATTGAAACCAACTAACGAGTGAGACCATTGAATAGACCGGCAAGCCTGTCGCCTGCAGAATGTCCGCCGCATATGGGGACATATTCGTGCATTCCAGAACAATAGCTCCAAGCTCTGGATAGTTCGACTGAAGTACAAGGGCTGCTTCAACGTTGTCCGCGCGGGCTTTCTCGATATCCAGTGCCATCTCATTATCGAGTATGGCTCGCGTAAACTCGCGGCCCCCTTCTGTGGTGCCGATGGGTGTGTCCGGAGGTACCTGTGCAGCCTGTAGGTGATCCTTGGTGAGGGTCGAGGCCGATATCGTCAAAACCCCGGCGCGCTTGCCCGCTGGAAGCGTGCGGTTCACCATGTCGACCTGCATCAGCGAGGACGTAACGACCGGGACCGGGACGGCCTCGGAAAGCTCCTTTTGAAACAGTGACAGAAATCCGCAATTGGTGGTGATACCATCCACTCCATCTTTGACCAGATCCTGCGCAGCTTCGATGAAGGCGTCTAGCATACCTTCGGCCTTGTGCCGGACAACCCGGTCGGGTGAGGCATCGCGGACAATGCGATAGAGTACCGGAAATGGCCAGGTCAGCGCATTACCCATATCGCCGGGGATACGAGGAAACTGTGCATCCAGCATGAGGATTCCGACAGAAGCGCCGTAGATGGATTTACCGCCTTGAGCGATCATGCTTCTGCCTCCTCGATGATGCGGGTCGAAATGACGTCGGATCCTTCCATATAGATGCTGGAAATCCCTTGCCGCACCGCCTCTTGTACCTGATCCATTCGCTTAGTGATATGAGCGCCTAAAATGCGTGCGGCGTCGTTTTCGTTGCGGTCCAGAAGTGCTTTCATCACCTCCTTATGTTCGTCTTTCGAACGATGAAGACGGTCCATGCTCATTGAGATCCAGCGGATATAGCGGATGCGTTCATTGATCCGGATCAGCGTCTGCAGAAGCTCTGCGTTGCCGGACAATCTGGCGATCTCCAAATGGAATGCCTCATCCCGGTTCACGGCTTCCTCGACGGTCAGGCCGGTGATGTCGATCCCCGTCGCGTAGAGTTCCTCGCGTAGCGACTGGAGCTCATCATCTGTTGCCTTGTTACATGCGGTACGGACGGCGGCGACCTCAATAATCTGCCGCAGTTCGAACAGGTCAAACACACTTTGCGCATCAAGCGGGCGGCAGAAAAAACCCTGACCAGGACGGAAATCGAACAATCGTTCAGCTACGAGCCGGTTCAGAGCCTCACGCAGAGGCGTGCGGCTGACGCCCAGCTCTTTCGACAGGGCCACTTCGTTCAGGCGGTCCCCTGGGCGTAGACGGAAAGAGACCGCCATCGCTTTGACCTGATCATAGATGTCATCGACGCGTGGACCCGCCATATTTTCCGTCCTTTCGGTTGCGGTCCACTGGTGGCACAAGCGGTTCTTGAAATCAATATACAAAACTGTATACAGAATTGTGTGCAATCTTGATCCAAAGGAATCGCAAGCCATGACGGGGACGAATTATCTCACTGGGGCTGAGGCAATGGTACGCATGTTAGAGGCGCATGGCGTGAAGCATATGTTTGGTCTGTGCGGCGATACCACGCTACCATTCTATGATGCGATGGCGCGGATGGATCACGGCATTCAGCATATTCTGACGCGCGACGAACGGCATGCAGCCTATATGGCGGATGGATATGCGCGCGTGACCGGCAAGCCCGGCGTCTGCGAAGGACCTTCAGGAGGCGGGGCAACCTATATCTTGCCCGGCGTTGTCGAAGCCAACGAAAGCTCGGTGCCGATCCTGGCAATCACTTCGGATGTGGCAACAACAAGCCGGGGGAAGTATCCGTTAACCGAGCTGGATCAGTCTGGATTGTTCCGACCTCTTGCCAAGTGGAACGCCTCATTGGACGATGCGACGCGGTTGCCCGCGATGGTTCGTGCAGCGTTCCGGGCGATGACCACCGGAACCCCCGGTGCGACACATCTGGCTCTTCCGTTCGATACGCAAAAAGGCCAGGTGGATGAGGCTGAGATTTGGGCGGACGAACGGCATCAAAGTTATCCAGCAGAGCGCGCAGGACCTGATCAGGATGCAGTCGAAGCAGCTGCCGAGATACTGGTCAAAGCAAAGTCTGCAGTTGCTGTTTGTGGTGGCGGGCCGGTTCTGTCTGGTGCGGAAGGTGCGCTGAGCCGCGTTGCCGATCTGTTGGATATGCCAGTCGCCACAACGGTTTCCGGGCAGGGCTCCATCGCCGAGTCCGACCCGCTGGCTTTGGGTGTTGTCGGGTCGAACGGGGGCGTGCCAGCGACCCGGTCCGTGATCGATCAGGCAGACGTGGTTCTATTCATTGGTTGTCGTGCCGGATCAGTCACCACAGAACGTTGGAGAAGTCCGGGCCGCAACGCCATCATTATCCATATCGACAGCGACCCGATGGTGATCGGGGCGAATTATCAGACCGAGGTGGCTATCTGCGCCGATGCCCGCCTGGCGCTTGAGGCTTTGGCTACCGCATTGGAGACGCGGCAGGACCTCCCCAGCCTTGGCGGTGCCGAGAAGGCGCGCGCCGCGTGGGAGGCCAAGATGGCGGCGTTCGCTCCGCTCGCCGCGAGCCGTGAAACGCCGATCCGCCCCGAGGCCGTCATGGCCTCACTTATGGATATTCTCGATGATGATGCGATTGTGGTCGCCGATCCCGGCACACCTTGTCCCTATTTCAGCGCGCATTACCGCTGGCGCAAACCGGGGCGACATTTCATTACTAACCGGGCGCATGGGGCGTTGGGGTATTCGCTGGGTGCAGCGATGGGCGCGCATGTAGGGCGGCCATCCGTCAAGACTCTGTCTGTTATGGGCGACGGGTCGTTCGGATTCACATGCGGCGAGTTCGAAACCATGGTGCGGCACAATATGCCGATCACCTCAATCGTGTTCTCGAATTCGGTCTTTGGCTGGATCAAGGCCGGGCAGGATTCCGGGTTCGGCCAACGGTACTATAACGTCGATTTCAATCGCACGGATCATGCGGCGGTGGCATCGGCCTTTGGCGTGAAGTCATGGACGGTCAAAGACCCCGAGGAACTGGCCGGGGTTCTAAAACAGGCAATCGAACATGATGGCCCTACGCTGGTCGACATCCATTCGCAGCAACTTCACGAGGCGGCGGCGCCTGTTTCCGAATGGGTGGCATAAGAGGCGATTGACGGGGTCAGTTGAGCCAGAAACGCTTGTGCGATGGTCGACAGTGGGCGGCCCTTAGCCGTGATGATGGCAAGGTCCAGCATCACAGCGGGGCGGAATGGACGGGTTTGATACCCGCTCTCTCCGTCAAACGTGACCGTAAAGGGATCGATCATTGCAACGCCCATACCTTGTTTGACGAAACTCAGCAGGTTTTCGGACAGGTGCGTATGGATCTGCGTCCGCCATGTGTGCCCGGCGGTCTGGAAAATGTCTCGTGTCCGACGATGGGTCTGATGCTCAGGCCCCATCACAATGAAGGGCTCGTTCTCGAGAATTTCTGGTGTCAGAACGTCATGTTTCGCCAACGGGCTATCTTCGGGGAAGGTTGCAAGTGTTTCGAACTGAAACACCTGATAATTTAGTGTGTCGTGCAGGATTGGCATCTCGACAATGCCGATCTCGAAAAGGCCCGAGATCACCCATTCCTGAATCTTGGATGAATATTGTGACTGAAAACTGACTGACAGGTTCGGGCGGCTCTTGGCGAAGCGTGCGATCTCGCGTGGTATGAAACCGAACGAGAGCAAATGAGGTGCCGCAACCTGCAACTGACCGGGATGCTTATTCTGCAAATCCGTTACAGCCTGCGCCACATGATCCAGCCCACGTACGACCGTATCAACCTCGCGATAGAGTAATTCGGCCTCGGGGGTCGGCAGCAAACGCCCCTTGTTGCGTTCAAACAGAGGCAATCGAGCCTCGCGTTCCAACTGCGCAAGTAGATTGCTGATCCCCGGTTGTGAGATCCCCAGAACCGAGGCCGCGCCGGTGACGGTCCCGGTTTCCATGATGGCGTGGAAGGCTTGCAACTGACGAAATCGTAGGGACATCGTATAGTATCATTTTTTCTGATGTACTCGCAAAGATATAGTATTTGAAATGATATGCTGGTCAAGGCAGGCTTCCTTTCATCAACAGGGGATGAAATGAGCAATCTGGACCAGGAAATCATCGGGTTCGATCTGTGGCACCTGAAACTGCCGGTCACGTCGCGGCGGGATCATGGCATCGGCGCTGTGGAAGGAGCTTGCGAGGTTGTCGTTTTGCGGCTGCGCGCTGAGGACGGGACCGAAGGGTTCGGAGAAGCGTCACCCTGGTCGGTGTTCACCGGCACACCTGAAGCCACCTATGCTGCACTTGATCGCTATCTGCGTCCGCTCGTGATGGGGGCAAAGATTGGTGATCGCTCGGCAATCATGGCGCGTGCGGCCTTTGCTGTAGCTCACTGTACTGAAGCCAAGGCAGCGCTGGAAACCGCTCTGCTCGATCTTGCTGGTCGGGTCAGTGGGGTTCCGGTCTGGTCGCTTCTGGGGGGTAGGTGCCGTGAAACCATTCCGCTCAGTTGCTCAATCGCCAACCCTGATTTTGCACAGGATATCGAGCTGCTGGCGCGTTTGCAGGAGGATGGTGTTCGGATCGTCAAGCTCAAGACCGGGTTCAAGGATCATGCCTTTGACATCATGCGGCTCGAATACCTAATGCAAAATCATCCGGAGTTTGCAGTGCGGGTAGACTATAACCAAGGCCTGAGCATCGAAGAAGCTCCGGCGCAAGTGCGTGACGTGGCTCAGTTCAGTCCGGATTTCATCGAACAGCCCGTGCGGGCACATCATTTTGGAATGATGGCAAAGCTGCGACAGATGATCGACGTGCCGTTACTGGCTGATGAAAGCGTCTTTGGACCCGAAGATATGGAGCGCGCTGCGCGCGAGGGGATTTGCGACGGCGTGTCAGTAAAAATCATGAAATCGGGAGGTCAATCGCGTGGGCAAACGGTCGCCCGCATTGCGGCAGCGCATGGCCTGGCAGCCTACGGTGGAGACATGTTCGAGGCGGGCCTGGCGCATCTGGCTGGGACCCACATGATCGCCGCAACACCAGAGATCACCCTTGGATGTGAATTTTACCAGGCGTCCTATTTCTTGAAAGAAGACATCCTCGAGGACCCATTCAAAATTCGTGCAGGCCAAGTTGTCGTCCCCTCTGGCCCAGGTCTGGGTGGCAGACCCGACGTGGCGAAGTTGGACCATTATGCTGTGGCTAAGGCGGTGGCGGCATGAGTGAAAGGAAGACCATAGCCATTGTCGGCGCAGGTATTGTAGGCGTTTCGGCAGCCGTGTGGCTGCAACGAGACGGTCATGATGTCATCTTGATCGACAGGGCCGGGCCGGGTGAAGGAACCTCGCACGGCAATGGGGGTGTTCTGGCGTCCTGTTCTATTGTGCCTGTGACGGTTCCGGGCCTGATCGGCAAAGCCCCGAAGATGTTGCTGAGCCCCTCGCAGCCATTGTTCCTGAAATGGGGCTATTTACCAAAACTGCTCCCGTGGTTGAGGCAATATCTTGGTCACGCCAATGCCGACGATGTTGCGCGGATTGCAGCCGCCCTTACACCTATCGTCGGCGACAGTCTGAACGATCACAAAGCCCTGGCGGCTGGCACGGGAGCTGAAAAGTGGATCGTTCCGTCTGATTACCTGTTTCTCTACAATGATCGGTCGCATTTCGAAGGAGATGCCTTTGGCTGGAACATACGACGCAAGCACGGGTTTCAGTGGGAGGAATTGGAAGGTAAGGCATTCCACGATTATGATCCGGTGTTCAGCGAAGATATTGGTTTTGCCGCCAAACTGTCCGATCACGGTCACATCACAGACCCCGGACGATATGTAAAAGACCTCGCCGCGTGTGTTGAATCTAAAGGCGGTCGAATTATCCGCGCCCGTGTTGAGGACGTCGTGCGCGAAGATGGCCGGGTTATTGGCGTGCGTGCGGACGGCGACATTATCCCTTGCGACACGGCCATTGTGACAGCGGGTGTATGGTCTGGGCCTCTGGCGAAACGGTTGGGCATTTCTGTTCCGCTTGAAAGCGAACGTGGCTATCATCTTGAATTGGTGGACCCTTCTGCGATGCCGCGCAGCCCTGTCATGGTGGCATCCGGCAAATTTGTTGCCACACCCATGGACGGGCGCATACGGTTGGCGGGTATTGTAGAATTTGGTGGGCTGGACGCCCCACCCTCGCGCGCGCCGTTTGAATTGATGCGCAAAAATGCCCGAGCTGCTTTTCCGGGCGTGACATGGAAGGAGGAAGTGGAATGGATGGGGCACAGGCCCGCCCCGGCTGACTCGATCCCCATCATCGGCGATGTTCCGGGGATTAACGGCGCGTATATGGGCTTTGGTCATCACCATATCGGTCTGACAGGCGGACCCAAGACGGGGCGTCTGTTGGCGCAGATGATCGTGGGCAGAACCCCAAATACGGATATGAGCGTCTACGCGCCTTCACGTTTTGGAACATAAGAATAGGTCGATGCCCAACATTGGCCTCTCAGAATTCAATAGGGAGAATATGATGAAAAAACTGACAAACCTTCTAGCAGCAACCGCTCTGACCGCCGCCTCCGCAGCGCCCGCGCTGGCCGAGAAATGGGACATGCCGATGGCTTATTCGGCTTCCAATTTCCACTCGGCCACCGGTGCGGAATTCGCCAAATGTGTAACCACAGGTACAGGTGGCGAGATCGAGATCGTCACGCACCCGTCAGGATCACTGTTCAAAGGTGCTGACATCAAACGTGCAATCCAGACCGGGCAGGCGCCGATTGGTGAGCGTTTGCTTTCGGGGCACCAAAACGAAAACGCGTTGTTCGGCTTTGATTCGATCCCGTTCCTGGCCACCTCGTTTGACGACAGTGCCAAGCTTTGGGAAGCGGCGAAGCCGTCGATCGAGAGCCTGCTGGCCGAACAGAACCTGACGCTGCTTTATGCTGTTCCTTGGCCACCGCAGGGACTGTACTTCAAGAACGAAGTCAACTCGGTTGCCGAAATGGAAGGTATCAAGTTCCGGTCCTACAATAATGCCACCTCAAGGCTGGCCGAGTTGACGGGTATGCTGCCGGTGACCGTCGAAGCGGCTGAGATCAGCCAGGCATTCGCAACCGGTGTCGCTGATGCAATGGTGTCGTCTGGTTCCACGGGCTACGACCGTAAAGTCTGGGAAAGCCTGAATTATTTCTACGAAGTCGACGCCTGGTTGCCCCGCAACTACGTAATGGTGAATTCTGATGTCTGGTCCGGAGTTTCCGACGCGAACAAGAACGTCATCAAGGCTTGTGCCGAACTGGCCGAATATGCCGGAAACTGGCGTGCCAAGGAATATACCGGCTTCACCCTGCAAGGCCTGCGGGATGGCGGTATGACTGTTGGTCCGGCATCTGATCAGATGGTTCAGGAATTGAAAGAGATCGGCGTCACCATGACCAATGAATGGCTGGAAGCTGCCGGAGACGAAGGCAAGGCCATCGTCGACACCTTCAATTCATCGCAATAACCGCGCTTGCGGGCGGTGTATTATTCGCCGCCCGCGATTCATTCAATCATAACAAACGGGGACGGTATGGCGGTATTGCGAGGGCTTCGGTCCGTACTGGATTTCATCTATCTTGCAGCAGGGGTTATGGCGGCGCTCAGCCTGATTGCCATTTTGCTGCTGATTGTCGTGCAGATGCTGGCCCGTTGGACCGGAGAGGTTTTTCCCGGCGCGCCTGACTATGCCGGGTATGCAATGGCCGCTGCCTCGTTCCTTGCCTTTGCCAATGCGCTAAACCGGGGCAGTCACATCCGCGTATCGATCCTGCTGAACGCAGTTCCGGAAGGTGTGCGTCGCATCCTGGAAATCTGGTGTTTTGCCGTCGGCTCTGCCGTCATGTGGTATTTTTGCTGGTACGCCTACCGCTTTGTCTACTGGAGCTGGAAGTTCAACGATATCAGCCAAGGGCAGGACAAAACCGCCCTTTGGATTCCGCAATCCACTATGCTGATTGGCGCCGTGATCCTCGCTATCGCTCTGACCGATCACCTCATCCACGTCGTCTTCAAGGGTGATCACCGCATCGTCCGCGATCTGGCTGATCAGAGCCACGGGGAATAGGGAATAAGAGCATGGAAAACCTGTCTGTCATCATCCTCTTTCTCTTTGTTCTCTTTACGCTTCTGGGCACCGGTATTTGGGTCGGACTGGCCCTGATGGGCGTTGCCTGGGTCGGGATGGAGTTGTTCACGACCCGCCCCGTGGGCGACGTGATGATCACCACCATCTGGTCTGCGTCTTCGTCCTGGACCCTGACGGCGCTGCCCATGTTCATCTGGATGGGTGAAATTCTCTATCGAACGCGATTATCCGAGGACATGTTTAAAGGCTTGTCGCCATGGATGGCTCCGCTTCCCGGAGGGCTGGTGCATACGAACATCGTCGGCTGCACCGTATTTGCAGCCGTCTCGGGCTCGTCTGCGGCCACATTGACCACCGTCGGTAAGATGTCGATCCCGGAGTTGCGCAGGCGCAACTACCCCGAGCGGATGATTATCGGGACTTTGACCGGAGCGGCGACGCTGGGCCTGATGATCCCGCCATCGCTGACGTTGATCGTCTATGGCGTGACGATCAATGAATCGATCACCAAGCTGTTCTTTGCGGGCATTCTGCCGGGCCTCGTGCTCGCTGCGATGTTCATGGGGTATGTCGCAATTTACTCGAAGCTGGGCAAAGACTGGAATCCGAACCAAGAGGGTAAGCTGTCCTTCTCCGAAAAGATTAAGAACTCGCGTTTTCTGCTCCCTGTAATCCTGCTGATCGTGGTGGTCATCGGCTCGATGTATCTGGGCTATGCCACTGCGACGGAGGCTGCAGCGTTCGGCGTGATCGGGGGGTTGCTGCTGGCCGCAGGGCAGGGGTCGCTCAACTGGAAGACCTTCACCGAGAGCTTAATGGGTGCCACGCGCACCAGCGCGATGATCGCGCTGATCCTTGCAGGCGCGGCCTTCCTGTCGCTTTCGATGGGTTTCACTGGCCTGCCTCGTGGTCTGGCGGACTTGATCGCAGGTTGGGAGTTGACCCGATTCGAGCTGCTGATGGTTTTGTTGGTATTCTACATCATTCTGGGTTGCTTTCTTGACGGTATTTCTTCCGTCGTGCTGACCATGGCGGTGGTCGAGCCAATGATCCGCGACGCCGGAATTGATCTGATCTGGTTTGGCATCTTTATCGTGGTCGTCGTCGAAATGGCGCAGATCACACCGCCGATTGGCTTCAACCTGTTTGTGATGCAGGGGATGACTAATCATGAAATGAGCTACATCGCCCGCGCTGCGATTCCGATGTTCCTGATCATGGTGCTGATGGTCTTCCTCCTGATCTGGTTCCCTGAACTCGCCACATGGCTGCCCGAGAACCTGCGAGGGACCCCGGGCGGGTAGGGCAGCGCAGTGAACCCGCTGCTCTGGGCGGCGCGCAACGGCCCCTATGTTCTGGTCCTGGGGCTGGCTGCGGGGTTACTGCTGCCAGCTCTGGCCGAGCCGATGCGCCCACTATTGCCGCCGCTTGTGGTCCTGTTGCTGTTCTTGACCATTCTACGGATGGAGCCAGTGGCCATCTTGGGATCTCTGACCGATCTGGGTCGGGTCCTGATAGCGGTGATCGGTTTTCAGGTTCTTACGCCGCTGATCGTTGTCTCAATCGGATTTGCAGGTGGATGGACGGGTACGGCGGTCGTTCTGTCTCTGCTGATCATGACTGCGGCACCTTCGATCTCGGGCAGCCCGAACCTCTGCATGATGATGGGATATCCCGCTGAGCACGCAATGCGCCTGGTCGTGGTTGGGACGGCTTTGCTACCTTTTACCGCTCTGCCGATCTTCTGGCTGATGCCCGAGCTTGGAGATATTGGGGAAGTCCTGAAAGCTGTATTTCGCCTGTTTCTTACGATTTCTGGCGTTACACTTGTCGCCGTCTTGCTGCGTCAGAAAATGTTGCCGCGCCCATCTAAAGCAACACTACTGCAGCTTGAGGGCGGTGCCACGATCACCTTGGCCGTGTTTGTTATAGGATTGATGCCATCGGTCAGCGCGGCGGCTCTGATTGATCCGTGGCTGGCCGTGTTCTGGATCGCTTTCGCCTGTCTGATGAATTTTGGCGCGCAGATTGCCACCTTCCAACTGACTCGCAAGCGCTGGGCGTCGGCGGAGGCGACTGCGGTGTCGCTGATCGCGGGCAATCGCAACATCGCGCTGTTCTTTGTCGCTTTGCCACCCGAGGTCACCGCGCCGATCATGGTGTTCATTGGCGCGTATCAGATACCGATGTACCTGACGCCTTTGGTCATGCGCCGGATGTATTCCGGGTGATCGACCTACGTGTGTTCCATAGATATTTGCTTTAGCTTAACAGAGCGGCTGGTTAATAAGTGATATTAAGAGCTTATGTCATGCTGACAAATAGCGGATTCAGAGGCGGATCGAGGTGATATCTACGAAGCCAAGGAAGCTTTCGGCTGTCTCGTTATAGCGAGTTGCCACACGCCGCGCATTCTTCAGTTTGTTAAAGCATCTCTCGACCAGGTTTCTCAGCCGGTAGAGAGGCCAATCCAACCCAACGCGCCTCTTTCGGGACTTTCGCATTGGGATCACCGGTCAAATGCTCCGGCTGTGCAGTTCGGCGCGAATGCGGTCGGCATCGAAATCTTTATCGGCTAGCTGCACGAACGGCTCCGGCAGGTTGTCGTCCATAACCCGATCAAAGCCGAGGTCGAGCGGACACAGCCGCCTTTTTACCGACCAAGGTCCGCTCTTGGTAAAAGGCTTGGCCGGGCTGCATGCTGCGCTGGATTTCGGCAGCAGAGAGCCCAAAACGCGCAATGCTGCGTCTTGCGTGAAGTTCTGCAGTTAAGATTAGGCAACGCGCAACGAAGTAGGTCTTCCAACCTCCGCCGCGATTTCGTTGAGCAGTGCGAGAGCAGTGTCACTTCGGCTCTTAGGAATAGATCTTGCGACGTAGGCAATCGCCGGAGGCTCAGGAAAGATGCCTTCCATAACCTCTAGGTCTGAAGACAAATGGAGGCCGTTCATCAGTGCTACGCCAAGCCCTGCGCGCGTTGCCGCAAGAATGCCAGAGACGCTCGGGCATTCGAGAACAGCATCGAACTGGTGCCCCATTACGGTGCCGTGTGATTGCGCCCAATGCTTGTAAAAACAGTTCTCATCGAAGGCGAGGAACGGCACAGGTGCGTCCGGTTTCAACGGTAGGTCATGTGACTTGATCCAATGCAGCCGATCCTCGTAGAGCACAATGTCGTCGCGGCGAACCTCGTCTCTCAAAACCTGAATGACTGCGATATCGATTTCGCCCGCTGACAACCAATCCGACAAAGTTAGGCTCTGACCTATCCTAGTGTTTACCTTGGTATCGGGATGCAAGCGCGTGAACCGCCCGAGAATACGTGCCACGTCTCCACCAGTCGTGTCTTCGGTCATTCCCAAACGAATGATGCCAGCCAGAGGTTTCTTGCCCAGTGCGGCCAGAGCTTCGTCATGCAAATCCATCATCCGCCGCGCATATTCTAACAAGCGCTTCCCAGCCTCCGTGAACAATGGCCCACCGGCACGTCGTGCCAACAGTTCACAATCCAACACTGTTTCAAGCCGCTTGATTTTATGACTCACCGCAGGTTGCGACAACGCCAGATGTTCAGCGGCGCGCGTAACGCCACCGTGGGCAGAAATTGCAACCAAAGCACGCAGGCCTTCGATATCGAGGCGCTCAGTCATTCGAAAATTCGATCATGTTATGACAATCATTCATTTGATGTATTGATTAGCAAAGGGCTAAGGCTGGGAAAAGTAGAAAATGGAGTTTCCCTCATGGCCCACCTTGTTGATCAAGATGTTCTCATCAACGGCACACGCATTACTCACGGCGTGCATGGACACGGAGCCCCCGTGGTTCTTCTCCACGGCACGCCTTCCTCTTCCTATATCTGGCGCAACATCCTCCCGACGTTGGTTGAGTCCGGCTACAAGGTTCACGTGTATGACATGCTCGGTTACGGGTTGTCTGAGCGCCCGCAAAACACAAGCGTCGACACATCCGTTACAGGTCAGGTGCCGATCCTTGAGGGACTGCTGGAGGCATGGGAGCTCGATGACGCCCACATTGTCGCGCACGACATAGGCGGCGGCGTCGCACAGAGATTTGGTATTCGGTCCCCCGAACGGATGCGAAGCCTGACCATGATCGACGTAGTCAGCTTCGATAGTTGGCCTTCCAAGCGCACACATAAACAGATGCAGGCAGGGCTCGATAAGCTGATCAATGCGAGTGACGCGGACCACCGCGAACACTTCCGAGATTGGCTCTACTCGACGGTCCAGAACAAGGAACGTTCGGCAGAAACGTCGATGGAGACTTACCTCGACTTCATCTGCGGCCCGGTCGGACAAGGTAGTTTCTTCCAGCATCAAGTGATGCATTATGAGCCCAAGCATACTGACGAGATAGCACCGCGATATGCCGAGCTTGGGCAAAAGCCGGTGCAACTCATTTGGGGGGCAGATGATGCGTGGCAGGTCGTTGACTGGGCGAACAGATTGCATGCGGCAATACCCGGTACAGAGCTGCATGTGTTGGAAAACTGCGGTCACTTCTCGATGGAGGATCAGCCCGAAAAAGTCTCAACGTTACTAGTCGACTTTCTCGGTCGGAATTCGTGACGTAGAAGAAATAATGCTGCCGTTCCACAAATGAGAGTGGACGGTAGCTTCGTCCGCTTGTCGGGCCACCATCCGTCTTCCAGCTTCGCTCGCGCAGCGAGTGTCTCCTTTGATGGGCTAGCCGCTGCGACGAAGCCCACCGATCAACGGCGGCTCTGGACCGCTCAGCGAGCTAACAGCACTTCAGCGCATCGCCTTTACTTCTGGAGGGAAATTGCCAGTCTTGGGGCACACGTCAGCATCAAAAGGGCCAAGCATGAACGCCAACTTGTTTTTCACCAACGTAACGGCCAACGCAATAGTGATGTTTGCACGACTGGTGACTGCGGTTCGGGCGATATGGGATGGTGTGGAACCTGTCCAATCCAAACGTGTGTATTTTGCAAACCACACCAGCAATGGCGATTTCGTTTTGATCTGGGCCGTTCTGCCGCCGTCTGTCCGTCGCCGGACCCGGCCAGTGGCGGGAAGTGACTATTGGCTGACGTCAAATCTGAAGTCCTTTATCGGCCGCGACGTGTTCAATGCGGTGCTGATTGACCGAAATCCTGAGACCCGCACGGACGATCCGATCACCCAAATGGTTGAAGCATTGGACGACGGCAACTCATTGATCCTGTTCCCAGAAGGCACCCGCAACATGAGTGACGAGCCACTTTTGCCCTTTAAAACCGGTCTCTTTCATTTGGCTACAAAACGTCCCGATGTCGATTTGGTTCCGGTATGGATCGAAAACCTCAATCAGGTGATGCCTAAAGGCGAGATTTTCCCGATCCCGCTGATCTGTACTGTGCGTTTTGGCGGAGCGCTGCGGCTGCAAACAGACGAGAGTAAGGACATGTTTTTGAAGCGAAGCCATGCCGCTCTTGTCGCCCTAAAAAACAGTGGAGACGACGCATGAGCGCGCCCTATGAATTCATCCTGCTTTTGGGCGGCGTACTTTGCGTATTGATCCTAGCATCTTTGGTGGCCTCCATCTTGAAGAAACGCGTCGGGCCCGATGACACCAATCCTGTCATCGAGAACCTGGTAGCGCGAATAAATGCCTGGTGGGCCATGGTGGTGCTTTTGGCAATTGCAATGTTCTTCGGACGTGCAGGCGCGGTAATCCTGTTTGGATTTCTGTCCTTTGCCGCAATGCGCGAATTCCTGACACTGACCGCCAAATCCCGTGCCGATCACTATTCTCTTGCCGTCGCGTTTTTCGTTGTCTTGCCGTTTCAGTACTATCTGGTCTGGATCGACTGGTACGGCCTCTATTCGATATTCATACCAGTCTACGCCTTCTTGTTCCTACCGATCATTTCTGCGCTTCGGGGCGAGACAGACAATTTCCTTACCCGCGTTTCGGAAACCCAATGGGGGCTGATGATCTGTGTGTTCGCGGCCAGTCACGTCCCAGCGCTGCTTACACTTCAAATCCCCGGCTACGAGGGCAAATCAATCCTTTTGATCGCCTTCCTGGTGGTGGTCGTCCAGGGATCGGATGTTCTGCAGTATGTTTTCGGCAAGCTGTTTGGGCGCCGCAAGATCGCACCGGTCTTGTCGCCAGCAAAGACCTGGGAGGGTTTCCTTGGCGGCGTTTTGTCATCCAGCATGCTCGGCGCCCTTCTTTGGTGGATGACACCATTTACTCTTTGGCAGGCCTTTCTAGTTTCGCTGCTGATTACCGTCATGGGTTTTTTTGGTGGCCTTGTGATGTCGGCCATCAAACGCGACAAGGGCGTCAAAGATTGGGGGCACCTGATTGCCGGCCATGGCGGCATCATAGACCGGCTCGATTCGGTTGTATTCTCGGCGCCAATCTTCTTTCACGTCGTGCGTTACTTCTGGTCGACCGTATGAGCCTTCTTCAAAACAAGGCCGTTCATGGACTTGGAGGGTTTTTGCTGATGGGAGGATGGGCCGCTTTTGCCAATCGCGCACACGAGATGCCTGCACCATTGCTCGCTGGTCTGGTTCAGGGGATTTTGACCGCCACCATCACACTCTTTCTGAAGCGGATTATTGAGAGCATCTTTCATCGCACGACTGGAGTGTTCCGGTTGGCTCTCCCACCTCTCGCCGCCTTTATGATCTCTCTTGTTTTTCTGACGGCGATACACACTTTCGCCGGCACACCTGCATTGCTGGCGACGATTTCAGTTCCACTCACCATTTCGACGCTTTATGCGTTCTTCTACACACTTGCCCTGAGCCGCCATGTCTGAACGTCGCCCAATTGCCAGTCGTGATACAAAACTTGCCGCGCGCGTTGCCCGGGCACTGGCGGAACGTGGCGTGTCGCCCAACCGTATCTCACAGTTCTCCATGGTGTTTGCGGCTCTGGCAGGTTTGGCGTTCTGGCTGTCAGGTGTAACAGACGGTTTCTTGACGGCGATCTGTCTTCTTGGCGCGGCGCTTGGCTGTCAGTTTCGGTTGCTTTGCAACCTCTTTGACGGAATGGTTGCGATTGAAGGTGGGCGCGGCGCGGCTGATGGGCCGTTCTGGAACGAAGCGCCGGACCGGGTGGCGGATGCATTTATTCTGATCGGACTTGGATTGGGAACAGGGCACCCCACTCTTGGTTGGGCCGCCGCTGCATTCGCGATCGGAACAGCTTATGTGCGCGAGCTGGGCAAGGCTCAGGGGCAAAGTGCCGATTTCAGGGGTCCCATGGCCAAGCCACAGCGCATGGCGGTCGCGACTGCGGCTGCAATCCTTTCGATCTTCGTCCCCGTGATATTAGGATGGCCCGTTCTGTACATCGCCTTGTGGATCATTGTTCTGGGTTCGGCGGTCACGGTACTTCGCCGGAGCTTTAGCATAATCGCGATCTTAAGGTCCGCATCGAACGGAACCGAATAGAGAGAGATTCGAAATTCCCGCAACATACTTTGGCTCTATTGTTACAACGAGAATCGACCTGCTAGATTACGTGCTATTTGGTGGAAATTCGTGAATGCAGCGAATGTCGGAAACGCGAGCTGCGGCTGTAATATCCCCTGGCTCTCTTCAAGGTCAGTTATCCTCTTGGTCATTGGGGTCGGCTTCATTGCAGCCATTGCTCTGAAACTCGGCCCGCCTGAAACGTTCGCCATTTATTTTGCCGCTTTTGTCGTTATCGGTTCGGTCATCGGCAATTCCATCGTCAAGGGTCTGGCTTCGGCACTGATGGGCATCCTGATCGCCATGGTCGGTCTGGACTCGATTTCGAGCGAGGAGCGCTATACGTTCGGGTCGTTCGATCTGTCCAATGGCATTGGCTTGGTACCGCTGATGATTGGCGTCTTCGTGTTGGGCGAGGTCTTTAACCAGTTGGAAACCCGGCGCAAAACCACCGGCAACACCCAAGAGAACGAACGTGCAGCGGACGGAAACAGTCTGACCTGGGAGGAATACAAACCTTGTCTTCCGCATGCATTGCGTGGTGGGTTCATTGGTGTGGGTATCGGTGTTTTGCCAGGGCTTGGATCAGCCATCGCAGCGTTTATCTCTTATGGAGAAGGCAAACGCCGTGCAAAGAATGCCGAAAAGTGGGGTCAGGGGGCGCTTGAAGGAGTAGCGGCGCCCGAGGCTGCCAACAACGCTGTGTCGGGACCGTCGATGGCGCCGCTGCTGACGCTGGGCATCCTGATCACACCCTACATCGTGATGGTGGTCTATGCCGCCTCAGTCGAGGTGTCTGTGGGCCGAATGTTCCTTGCAGGTGTCATTCCGGGGCTGTGTTGGCCAGTCTGATGCTGATGGTCACGATCTATCTGATCGCTAAGATCGAGAACCTACCAAAGGGCGAATAGAAAGGCTGGGACGAAGTGTTCCAGTCGGGCCGCGAGGCCGGTTGGGGACTGTTCCTGATCGTGATCATTCCGGGCGATATCTATGGTGGTATCTTCACTCCCACAGAGGCTGCCGCTGTATGCACCTTGATGGCAGATTGGACGCCTCGCTCGACCCAGCAATGGCGCGAAGAGCAATTGAGGTTGGCTGGGCAGTAGCACACCCTTGGGCCGACCAACGCCCCGGATGGAGCGGCTTTGTCATGATCTATACTCCGACCTCATCAGAAGAGCTGGATGTCGCCATCGATCTGGTAGAAAGTTCGTACACCTTCATCACCGGCAACTCTTTGAGTTAAGCACGTGTTGCCCAATAGAGTGCAGGGATGCCTGCTTTCTGTCAGAGATCAGTTTCAGCCACCTTGTTTCTCGCGGTCAATTTCTTTCTTACATTTTTGCCATGGCGAAGCGCTCGATACGTTCAAGCCTTTCGCATCAATGGTAGCTCCTGTCCCGCGAAGTTGAATTTGCAAAGCTCAGCGTCGAAGGTCCGCTTCGGGCTGAAAAAACTATCAGGCCACAGCCGTGGAACGCAGGATTTAAGTTTGTCGCGATTGTCGCCGGTGGCTGTGTCTGGTGACAGCACCTACAAAGCGAAACTCGAAAATCCGTTCATTCTTTAGTATCAGGCACACCCAGTTTTCGCAGATCTTCTACCCATCGATTGAGATACGCCTCACTCTTGAATGGCGCGTTCATTGCCTCTTGGATGGTGAATTCGGGATTGGCCGTTAGAAATTCATCGATAACGGCTTGCGCATCACTGGGAAGACCAAGACGCAAAAGAACTGGCGCGTAGGTGCGCTTCAAGCCGTCTGGTATTTCGTTCATCTGTTCAATTGAAACCCTTGCATCTTCATACTTCTCAGCGAAGTACTGAGCCCAACCCAGATTCCAAAGATACCAGTCTTGGTGATGTGGATTCAGCCGAATCGCCAGTTTCATGCGCTCAACGGCCTCAGGTGCCTTGCCGTCATAGACGAGCGGATCGATGGAATCTGCCAGCACAGATGCCGAATTTGGATTCAGGGAAATAGCTTTGTCATAAAGCGAAGCTGCCCGCTCAAGATTACCGCTCTGAGTTGTTGCATTGGCTAAGACCCAATGACCCTTGAAATTGAAGGGTTCCAATTCAATAGCTTTCCGCGCCATCTCAAATGCGCGCGCCAGCGACTCCTCGCGCGTCAAAGAGATGGTCCATCCCCAACGATACCCGTTTATATGTGCCCAAGCGTTTTCGACATACGCCCCGGCGTAGTTCGGATCAAGAGCAATTGCTTTTGCGCTAAGCTCTTCTGCCCTGATGTTTCCTTCTTTTGTGAAGGTAAACCACTCTTCCTGCGCGCGTTTGCGCAATTCGTAAGCGCCAAGACTATCAGTAGGCTGATGCTTAAGGCGGCTGTACTCCGCCAGATCGATATTTGTGGAGAGAAGCGAAGCTATCGTTCGGGTTATCTCATCTTGTACTGAAAAAATGTCCTGTAGGTCTCGATCATAGCTGTCTGCCCAGATATTCTGGCTCGTCGTCGCATCAATGAGTTGGGACGTCACGCGCAAGCGCTCACCTGCAATTTGAACGCTCCCCTCAACGATGTAGCGAACACCCAATTCCTCTGACACTTTCTGTATATCTGCCGGAGTGTCCTTATATGAAAACGTCGAGTTTCGGGCGACCACTAAAAAGTCTGAAAAACGGGACAAGGCGGTCAAGATGTTCTCACTCAGTCCGTCGCTCAGGTAATCTTGGCTCGGGTCGTTGTTGAGATTGTCGAACGCCATGACCGCGATGGAGGGTTTGCCAGACAGGGTCGCAGCTTGTTCATCCGTGTCCGGAGTCAGCACCGCGGACCAAGGTTGCAGCCATGCAGCGGCTACTAACGCCAGGATAATTGCGGTACAACTTACCATGACCAAGCGAGTTTTTGTTGGCTTATTCGCAAGTGGTACGACAGGAGAAACGATGGTTTTCGCCTTGTCATCCATTGTAAGGCTGTACACGTGAACGGGGTCGGGGATGTTCTTAACCTCTCGCATTCCCAAATCTTCGATGGTGAGATCGAGCTGGGTATGTACCTGTTCGAAAACACTAGCCGACATGTAAATGCCATCCGGGACAGCCAGGCTTTCAATGCGTGCGGCGACATTTACACCATCCCCATAAATGTCATCCTGATCTACGACGATGTCGCCAACATTGATGCCGATCCGGTATCGCACCTGCGAATCTTGCGGCAGGTCCGAGTTAGCGACCCCTATATAGTGCTGCATGTCCACCGCACATCGAACGGCCTCAACCGCGCTTGCAAACTCAAGGAGCAAACCGTCGCCCATCAATTTAACGATGCGCCCATGTCGTGAAGCGACAACTGGTTCAAAAAACTGCTCGCGATGGGCTTTGACCCTTGCAAGCACACTGGCCTCGTCATTTCGAATAAGACGACTATAGCCAACCACATCGGCGGCAAGTATCGCTGCTAGACGTCTTTCCAAAGACTGAACTCCCACAGTGGGAAACACGCTAAACACAAAATTACAACTAAGCCAGACGCGCAAGCCGACCATATAATTTGAAGAAAGCGATTGTTCAGTCTTTTTAAGACCGTCAGCAGCGAACCTGTGCCTGACAACGACGTGCAGTTGTTCATTGAATGCTCGCTTGGGGTTGCGACCGGCCAATTATACTTGCCGCAGAGAACGGCAATACTGAGTCCATTTTCACAGATGCTGCGTTCTGCACAAACGGCGGGTGTTCTAGTGAGGTGGCAAATTTAAAATTCCAGTTTCTGGTTCCCGATGTGCTGCTATCAGTGCCGATTTCGGCTCAGCCACCATGCGTGCATTTCTTCGAACTTTGATTTGAGCGCCAATCCGTCTTTTGTTGCACTAAACTCAACGCGAAGCGGTATCTCTGCAAAGACCTCACGCTCCACTAATCCATCTGGTTCAAGCGCGCGGAGTTGGCTCGTGAGCATCGTTTGGGAGATGCCATCAATATCAAGGCGCCACTCACCGAACCTCTTTGTTCCGTGGAATATCAGCTCCTTCAAAATCGAGAGTTTCCACCTTCCACCGATCATCGTGAAGATGATTGGTAAGGAACACGGGTCGCCATTCTTTTACGGGCTATCCACTAAAATTCTCCAGTTTCCACTGTTACTAGGGAAATCTGCCTACTTTATAAATTAATGTAGTGGTGCAAAATCTGGCTAAATCAACACTTCAACAAGACATCAGAAAGCGGTTAACATACACGTCATCCTACTGAAACTCGGAGAAAACAAAGCTTCTGCACCAGAACACATGGCAGATCACAAGGCTTGGATAGTCATGACCATATTCGTCTACTCCCACGAGGTGAGCCCGTCGAGGTTTGAATGCAGTTGATGGCGATTGTAGCCGCCGCGCTATGCCGCAATCAGGCGGTAGGCATACCGAGCTTTTCGAGCATCTTGGAGGCCATTGAAACATACCAGCGTGAAACACGTAAGGGATTACGGGAGTGGGTTCGGCACTTCGCCGATCCCCAGAACGTCGCGCTGCCTCACTTCGTCGCGCCTGTAGTATTTGATGTGCCACGCGACGAATGACTGGATACTAACAATTTGACCCTGCGAACTTATGCGCGAATACCGCGCAAGGTAATGGGCGAGCACACTCGATTTTCCTGAATGAAATCAGTGAAAGGAATGTAGTGTTATGCGCGCCCTTACAGGCACTGTAGGGGTTCCCGCAGCACTGTGGCTTCTGCGCACAGTACCGCGGGGCACCTATTCATCCTTGTTTCCTGAGGACAGCAGATCGTTGCCTCTTACGTCGCCATGGCTTTGGCTATATCCAGAACGCAGCCCGCACTTCGGCTGGTCGGTCGCCATTTGGGGTTCGTACCTCTAGCAGCGTGCCTGCGTCCCAATGCTGTGTATCAACCATGCCAATTGCGACGTTTGTGCTAAAGTCAGGTGACCAGGCAGCGGACGTGATTTGACCGACCCGTTTTCCGTCTTTGAACAAAGGCCAAGCCGAACGAGCAGGAGGCACGGGATCACCGGGAATGGAAATCGCGCGGATCTGTCGGGCCGGGCCAGTTTCGGCCTCGCGAGCCAGCGCATGCATGCCGATGTGGTCGCTTCCCTCTCCGAGTTTGCAGAACTTTCCCAAACCGCATTCCAATGGCGAGTTTTCCATTGTCATGTCGTTGCCATAGCTTAGTAGCCCGCCTTCGATCCTTTCGATCAGGTTTGGACATCCCGGGCGAACATTCAGATCAGCTCCGGCTTCGAAAAGAGCATTCCACAGTGGCATACCGTAGGCACCGTTTTCGACATAGATTTCATGGCCGCCCTGTTTTGAGTAACCAGAGCGCGCGACCACAAAGTACGTGTCCTGAAACGCCAATCGTTTGTAACGGAAGAAGCGGATATCCCGAACCTCGTCTCCAAAGACCCGCGCCATCAGGTCATCCGACTTTGGTCCTTGAACGGCCAGTGGCGAGACGTCAGGTTCGAACACCCGCACATCCATACCTGCACCGACGGCCAAACCCTTAATCCACAAAAGCAGATCGCTGTCGGCGATTGAGATCCACCAGCGATCCTCGCTGTGTTTGATCGCGACCGGATCATTCAGCATGCCGCCATTTTCGTCGACAATCGGCACGTAGTAACACTGGTCTTCCTGCATTTTCTCAAGATTGCGAGGGGTCAACCGTCGCATCAGGCGGCCCGCATCCGGGCCATTCAGTTCGATCTGCCGTTCGCAGGACACATCCCAGACCTGAACGTGAGATTTGAGATGCCGGTAATCCGCCTCGACGCTCTCAAAAACCGTAGGCAGCAGCATCCGGTTGTAGACGGTGTAAGCGGTAACGCCCTTGTCTTCGACGCCCTCGGAAAAAGGGGTCTGGCGCAGGCGGCGGGATTGGGACAGCAGACGCATTTCAAAGGTCCATTGATTTGGCGCGATCCCGAAGCTGGAACTTCTGGATTTTGCCAGTGGAGGTTTTGGGAAGAGTTTCGAAGACGACGGCTTTGGGGGCCTTGAACCCGGCCAGATGGTTCCGGCAGAAGGTTATGATCTCATCAGATGTTGTCTCAGCACCTTCGCGCAATTCGACAAACGCGCAGGGGACTTCGCCCCATTTCTCGTGGGGCATCGCAACTACGGCTGCGGCCTGAACCGCTTCATGACGATACAGTACAGCTTCGACCTCAACGGATGATATGTTCTCGCCGCCCGAGATGATCACGTCTTTCAGGCGGTCGCGGATCTGGATGTAGCCGTTTGGGTGTAAGACCGCGCCGTCGCCGGACCAAAACCAGCCGTCCTCGAAGGCTTTCGCCGTGGCCTCGGCGTCTTTGTAATACCCGGCCATCACCGTGTTGCTCCGAATGGCGATTTCGCCTTGTGTATTGCCGTCACGCGCTACGGGTGTGCCGTTGTTACGGTCGATCACCGTAACCTCTTCGACCATCGGAAAGGCGATGCCTTGCTGCGCCTGCAACTCGGCTTGCTCAGCGGAACTGAGATCATCCCACTCCTCCTGCCAGAGGCACTGTGAGATATGCCCATAGGTCTCCGTCAGGCCGTAGACCTGCATGACGTCAAAACCCATTGCGCGGGTCTTTTCGAGAACCGAAGGCGGCGGCGGTGCGCCTGCCGTCAAAACGCGGATCACAGGATCGAAGGGGGGCGTGCCGCTCTCGGCTTCGGCTAGCAATTGCAACACGATTGGTGCTGCGCCGAAATGAGTCACGCCATGGGTACGGATCGCGTCCAGAATGCGGTCTGCCGCCGGAACACGAGTAAACACGACAGTTGCGCCAAGCATGGCCATCAACCACGGGTGACCCCAACCATTACAGTGGAACATCGGTACCACTGACAGATAGACAGGGTAAGTCGGCATCTGCCAGGCAGTCCCGGTTCCGAGCGCCATCAGATAGGCCCCGCGATGGTGATAGACGACACCTTTCGGGCGACCGGATGTACCGGACGTGTAATTCAACGCAATGGCATCCCATTCGTCATCGGGCAGTTCTATTGGTAACGGTGAGGCTTCGGTCAACGCATCGTAGGTTTGACCACCAAGGCTCTCACCCACAACGGCAGGATCGACAATCTCGACCACTGGCAAAGATCGACCGAGAAGATCAAAAGCTTTGGACAAAAGCGGTACAAGCTCCTGATCCACGATTACCAGTTTCGTGTCCGCGTGATCCAGAATGTAGGCGATGGTTTCCGATTCCAGCCGCGTGTTCAGCGTGTTGAGGACCCCGCCCGTCAGCGGCAGTGCAAAGTGCAACTCGAAGAGTTCCGGTATATTCGGGCTCAGCACTGAAACGGTATCGCCATTCTGCACGCCAAGTTCGACGAGCCCACCGGCCACAGCACGAATGCGGGTTGCAGTTTCGGCCCATGTTCGCTGAGTGTCACCATAGATCACCGCTGTGCGCGCGCCGTGCAGGTTTTCGGCGCGGCGTAGAAAGGATATCGGTGACAAAGGCACATGGTTTGCCCGCGTCTTCTGAAGAGCCTCGAAATGGTGACGCATCCCGGTTCCGCCTGATTTAGCTGTTAGGCCGCACGCGGGCGGCGGTTTTGTTTGCAAAGGCTTCCAGGCGCGCACGAGCCGCAGGTTGGGTATTGACCACTCCGCCAACCACGGCCTCTGCATAAGCTGCATCCATGCCGGACATGTTGTTCAAGTGGCTGATCGCAGAGCAGATGGCAAAGTTGGTCAGCGGCAAGTTCTGCGCAATTTGTTCTGCAAGCTCCATCGCCTTGGCCATGCTGCCGCCATCTTCGGTGATGTATTGTGCCAATCCCAGATCGACGGCCTCTTGCCCCTGATAGACGCGGCCCGTCAGGATCATGTCGATCATGCGGTACTTGCCGATCATGTCTGAAACTCTGATGGTCGCTCCGCCGCCGGTGAAAATCCCGCGCTGTCCTTCGGGCAGAGCGAAATAGGTGCCCGGATCGATCACCCGGATATGTGCCGCGCTGGCAAGTTCCAGTCCTCCGCCAACAACCGCACCTTTGAGTGCAGCAATGATTGGCACACCGCCATATTCCATCTTGTTGAAAGCCTCATGCCAGCGCAGACAAACATGCATGAAGTCATCCGGGCTACGGTCGGCTTTCCAATGTTCGACCAGATCAAGGCCTGCGCAGAAATGGTTGCCTTCACCGGCCAAAACCACAGCTCTAACACCGGCTATGCGGGCACCGCTGAAAAAGCGTATCAGTTCCTCGATGGTGGCCACATCCAGCGCGTTGCGCTTTGAAGGGCGGTTCAATGTCACGACAAACAGGCCGTTCTCACGCTCTGAAATCGCGAGGTTTTCGTAAGTGTCGGGGTTCACGACATCATTCATGGGTCAGGTCCCTTCAAGGAATTATTCGGGGAAGGCCGCATCAAGCAGGCTTCGCGAGCCGTACATGATGCGGGTGTGTTCGGTAGTGCACTCGGGCAAGACGTGCTGGGCAAAGAAGAGGGCAGTAGCGATTTTCTGGTTCATGAACTGCGCATCCTGTCCGGTGTCCAGCGCGGCTTGAGCAGCCAATGCCCCCTTCGCCAGCTTCCATCCGGCCGCGAGCGTACCTGCCAACATCAGGAAGGGGACAGAGCCGGCAAAGGCCGCGTCGACATCCTTTCGGCTGCTTTCCAACAACCAATCCAAGGCGATCTCGAACGCGCCTCGCGCTTGCGTCAGGCTTGCCCCGATAGCTTGTGCAGTGGCATCTCCATACGCCAGTTTCGCCTCGGACTCTGCAATTCGGGCAGCGAAAAGACGGGCGGTTTCACCACCGTCGCGCATCACCTTGCGCCCCAGAAGGTCATTCGCCTGAATTGCGGTAGTGCCCTCGTAAATGGGTAGAATGCGAGCATCCCGATAGTGCTGCGCGGCACCGGTTTCCTCGATAAAGCCCATGCCGCCATGAATTTGCACACCCAGCGAAGCGACCTCGACCGCGCGTTCCGAGCAGAAACCCTTAACCAGCGGAACCATGAATTCGGCCAGAGCGGTCAACTGGGGATCACTCTGATGATGTGCAAGGTCCAACAAGCCCGCGGTTGCCGCCGCCATAGCCCGCCCACCTTCGGTCAGGCTGCGCATCCGCATGAGCATGCGACGCACATCCGGGTGCTCGATGATTGGGACAGCGTCCTTGACCTGACCGTTCACCGGACGGCTTTGTACCCGTTCGCGCGCATAGGTCAGCGCGCGCTGATAGGCACGATCAGCGGTCGCAATGCCTTGCACCCCAACGGAAAACCGCGCCGCGTTCATCATGATGAACATGTATTCCAACCCGCGATTTTCCTCGCCGATCAGGAACCCCGTGGCGTCCTTATATTCCAGCATCGCCGTCGGGCTGGCGCGGACACCTAGCTTGTGTTCAATGCTCACGCAGTTGACCGTGTTCTCGGCCCCTACCGCGCCATCCGCTTCCACAAGCTTCTGCGGCACGATGAACAGGCTCAGCCCTTTTGGCCCGGCGGGTGCATCAGGAATACGCGCCAACACCAAATGGATGATGTTCTCGGTCAGATCATGAGCGCCATATGTAATGAAAATCTTGGTGCCAGATATGCCATAGCTGCCATCCGCGCGTTGCACCGCTTTGGTCGCCACGCGGCCAAGATCGCTGCCCGCTTGTGGTTCCGTCAGGTTCATCGTGCCGGACCAGCGTCCTGCGATCAGCGGCTCAAGATATGTGGCTTTCTGTTCGTCCGAGCCAGTCAGCAGTAGCGCCTCAATGGCCCCATCGGTCAGCAACGGGCAAAGGCCAAAGCTCATGTCGGCGGCATTCAGCATCTCTACCGCCGCCGCGCCAACAGTTCGCGGCAGTCCCATGCCGCCATAATCCACCGGGTGAGTCAGTGCCTGCCAGCCCATTTCGACGAACTGAGCATAGGCATGCGCGTCACCTTCAGGCATCGTCACGCGCCCGTTGTCGAACCGGGCACCCAGCGTGTCGCCGATATGCGACAATGGCGCAATCTGTTCACCGCAGAACCCGGCATAGCCTTCCAGCACGGCAGCAATATCAGACAGGTCGTAGTCTGAATACGCCGCCAACGATGACACCTGCTCCCAATGAGACAGGTGTTCGATACAAAACATCAAATCCTGGACGGGCGGCTGATAGGACATCCTAGGCTCCCTGGCGGCAACTATGGTTTCGCGTCATCTATCTGCTGAAGAGATTGCCGATAAGCTCATATTTTGCCAAAATGCTATCCGATCACGCCAAACAGAGATCTCTATGACCAGCCAGGACCCTATCTCTCTGACGACCGTATCAGCTGCATTTATTCAGGATTGGCTGGATGCACTTGGGTCTCGTTGCACCCCGGAAGAGATGGCTTCTCTGCTGGAACGCTCAGGCCTTCAAGCCCGCCCAATGGCACCAACTCAACGTGTCACGCTGAATGAGATCGCCCGGCTTTATCAGCTTGCCGCGCCCGAGACCGGGGACGAAATGATGGGGCTCTGGAGCCGCCCGATCCGGCCCCGAGCATTGCAGCATCTTGTGACGGTGCAGCGCGGCGCAGGCAGCCTGACCTCGGCTCTCTATCGGTTCTCGACGTTCTGGAACCTGCTCCTGGATGACTTCTATTTTGACCTACACAGCAAATCAGACGAGGTGGCGCTGACTTTGGTGCCTTACTTGGTTGAAACCCAGCCGCAACGGTTCGGCCACATGCTGATTCTGAAACTTGCGCATGGGCTGCTATCCTGGCTCAGCGGATCAGAAACGCCGGTGCAAACGGTTTGCTTTGCCTTCGCCCGTCCGGAGTTTGCCGCGGACTATTCGGTCGTCTTTCCATGCCCCGTCGAGTTCGACGCCCCACAAACCAGTATTCGCTTCGACTCACGCCAATTCACCCGCCCGATCACCCGCAGTCCCGCCGAGGCATCCGTATTTCTCCAGCGTGCGCCGCTGGATTGGATCTTTACCGGCTCGCGCGCCCATACTTACAGCCTGCGCGTTCGAGCCTTTCTTTACGGAGCGACATGGCAGGCTTGCCAGCTTCCGGATGCGGCCCGCGCTCTAAAAATAACGCCTCGGACGTTGAACAGACGCTTAAAAAACGAAGGAACGTCCTTTCAGGACATAAAAGACGCCCTACGCCGCGACATTGCGATACGGGCACTTCAGCAAAGCACGGACAGTATAGATCAAATCGCGTTTGACACTGGCTTCTCGGCTCCGGCGAACTTCCACAGGGCTTTCCGAAAATGGACAAACCGGACACCGGGGTCATACCGGATGTGAGTTCGAGACTCGGTCAAGAAGTCTCTTAACGAATGATCCGGACCCGTACTCTAATCTATGTCTTGAATGCAGTAGAAGATGCACCGGTTCTCCTGCATGTAAATCCACTAGCGCGAATTTTGGTAGGTTTCAGAAACTACGCTCAAATGAGAACATGGTTCGGCTATCGTAGGGGCCACCCCATTGCCCAAAGCGGCATTTGTGCTGACAGTTCGTTAGTTCTGATGAAGTCATTAGAGGTTCTATGCCGTGCATCCTCTGGGATTACAATCCAGGTGCTCGCGGCTGATTCAAAAGAATAATGTCATCCAACAAGAACATCGGACAAACGTTCAACCAACGCTCTTTGAACAACTGCAAACCTTGGAGTGTTTGCTATTTCGTCCAGCGTTGCGACCCAGAGCGGAACCTCAATTTCTGGGGTTACGTCGTGCGATCTCCGAAGCCGGGAGTCCGCGTTGCCAAAGAATGCTGGCAAAAATGTTTTTCCGATTCCCGCGGCAGCCATTTGCTGTAGCACTAAGAAACTGTCTGCTCCGTTGGTCATTTCGTCAGCGCTGACATTCTGCGCCAGCCATTTGGCAGGGAGTGAACGGCTTAACGCCCCATCAAGCCTCATCCATTTGCGTTTGTCGGAACCGTCGTCAAAAACCCCGAATGACAGTGTTCCTGCCCGCTGACCAATTAACCCCTCCCCGAGCTTTATTGATGGGCGTACAGCTATGTCCGCAGTCAGACGGGATAGATCGTGGTGATTGTTTCCGCTCAACAAAGTCAGTTTCAAGCCGGGGTAGGTGAGTGAGATATCGTTAAGTATTTGCGGGAGAACGATCTGACAAAGACTGTCGGTGGACGTAATTCGCACATGGCCTACAGGAGAACGATTTGCGCCGACAATCGCACGCTCCATGGAAAGCACGGCATCTTCAACACTTTCCATAGCCGAAAAGATCGCGCGGGCTTCAGGGAGAACGGAGTATCCCGACGGGCTTCTTTGAAAAATGAGGCAGCCGTTTCGCTCTTCGAATGCGGCAACCCTGCGCAGGACCGTAGCATGTGTCACCCCCAAGGCAGACGCCGCCGCGTTCAGCGACCCGAATTTGCTCACCGCAAGTGCGTATCGAATGTCATCCCAATTCTCATTGTTCATAAATTAACAAGTAGCGACCAATAACAAACAATTACAAGTAATTTCGTTCAAGTTAATATTCGATTTATTGAACAGGGAGACACATCATGATGAATAAGTTCTCAATCTTCGCGGCAGGTTTATTGTCAGTTGCCGCTCTTGGCACGGCCATCGCCCAGGAAAGTGAGAATCCGGCTGTGAAGGCTCGGACCTCAATCATGCAGCTTTATTCATTCAATCTTGGCACTCTCGGCGGCATGGCCAAGGGAGAGACGGAGTACGATGCGGAGGCCGCAACACGAGCCGCGAATAACCTTGTCGTTCTGACGCAGCTCGATCAATCCGCGATGTGGCCCGCCGGAACCGACAATGTTTCCGACCCCTCCACGCGTGCTCTGCCCGCCATCTGGGAAAACTTCCCGGACGTCGGTGCCAAAGGGCAGGCCATGGCTGACGCCGCTGTTGCGATGCAGGCTGCGGCAGGACAAGATGTTGAAGCGCTGAAAGCGGCAATGGGGGATCTAGGTGGAAGCTGTTCGGCATGTCACAAGGCATACAGAGCGCCAAAGGACTGATTAGGCATTGATGGTGCGGCGTTTTGTTCTCTTTGTCGCTGGTGCCGTAGTTTTGGTCGGGTTGGCCGGTTTGGTGCTGACCCGACCTCAAAGATTGGATCAGGTTCAACTGGACGGTATTACTCCCGATCTCGCGAGAGGTGAGGCCGTTTTCTATGCAGCAGGATGTGCATCCTGCCACTCAGCGCCGGACGCGGTTGGAGAGAAAAAGCTTACGCTCGCCGGCGGTCGTCGGTTTGAGACGGATTTCGGCACTTTCATAGCCCCCAATATATCCAGTGATCCATCTGCCGGTATCGGTTCCTGGTCCGCGCTGGATTTAGCCAATGCCCTGATCCATGGGACCGGACCCGAAGGTCAACACTATTACCCAGCATTCCCTTATACATCCTATGCCAACATGAGCGCCGATGATGTTGTATCGCTCCATGCATTCCTCGGCAAACTGCCAGCGGTCGCGACCGAAAGCGATGCGCATGAGGTGGGTTTCCCTTTCAGCGTTAGACGAGGGTTAGGAGGATGGAAGCTATTACACCTGGCACCAGGTTGGGCGGTCGAAGGTGATCTGACTGACCAACAAAGACGCGGCCGGTATCTTGTGGAGGCGCTGGGGCACTGCGCTGAATGTCATACGCCGCGAAACGGCTTGGGCGGTTTGAAACGAGATCTTTGGCTGACGGGTGCGCCAAACCCAAGCGGGAGAGGTCGCATTCCCGGGTTAACCCCAGACCAGCTTGATTGGTCCGAAGCTGACATAGCGGAATACCTGAAATCTGGCTTCACACCGGATTATGACAGCGCTGGTGGTGAGATGGTTGAAGTTATCGAAAACACATCTCGGCTTACAGATGACGACCGTTTAGCAATTGCCGCCTATTTGAAAGCCGTTCCCGTTTCGTCGACCGGGCTTTCATCCGAGTAACATCGTTTTACGCTATGATGTAGGCGCCGGTGTCTACAGTCGGTCTCATGTGATCGACCATATGACTCGATTCCATTCTTAAGCGCGAATTGCTGAGTATGATGCTGTCGGCTTGGCAGAATGTCGGGTCATTGCTTCAGTGACTTCAAACCGAAACTGCTGATCTTAGTTGTTCCTTACCAATTTGGTTCTTCGAACCTTGCAGATACGGCGTTCCACGCTCCAGAACTAAGAACTCATCGCCTAACGAATAAGCGAACTCAAAAAACTGTTCGACTAAGACGATTGCCATATCGCCCCGATCGCGCAGTTGGCGAATGACTTCTCCGATCTGCTTGATGATGTTGGGTTGGATACCCTCCGTTGGTTCGTCCAACAGAAGAAGCTTTGGTTTTGTGATCAGTGCGCGCGCGATTGCAAGCTGTTGTTGTTGGCCACCAGACAAGTCACCGCCACGCCGCGAAAGAAACTCTTTGAGGATCGGAAAGAGGTCGAAGATATAGTCGGGGATCGTGTGATCTCTGCGAGACAGGCAGGCATAGCCGGTTTCGAGATTCTCAAGAACCGTCAAGAACGGAAAAATCTCACGCCCTTGCGGAACATAAGCCACGCCTTTTCTGGCGAGTTCATAGGATGTGGCGTTACCGATCTCTTCACCGTTCAGCAGGTAATTACCTCCGCTGCGGGGATGCGTGCCAGATATGGCCTTCAACAGGCTCGTTTTGCCGACGCCGTTGGTTCCCATCACGCAGGTCACCTGACCCTGGCGCGCGGTAACGTCAACGCCGTTCAAGATCTGGCTGCCGCCATAATGCAAAGATAAATCGGAGATTTTCAGAAGGTCAGCGGCCAAGATAAACCTCGATTACTTTTTCGTTCTGAGTGACGTGATCCAATGACCCTTCGGCGAGAACCGACCCCTCATGCAGCACCGTTACTTTGCAATTGAGGCGACGGACGAATTCCATGTCGTGTTCGACAACGACGACGGCTCGGGTTTTGGCGGCTTCGACAAGAATGTCGGTCGTGTGCTGTCGCTCTGCCGGGGTCATCCCGGCCGCAGGCTCATCCACCAGCAGCAACTGCGGGTCTTGAGCCAGTAGCATACCGATCTCGAGCCATTGCTTTTGCCCATGGCTAAGTTCACCTGCCTTGCGGTCCAGGGATTGTCTCAGCCCGATTTCCTCGGCCAAAGTGGCGACTTTCTCATGATCTTCCTGCCGCGCCCGGAACCGCAGTACAGACAGCGGCCCGCGTTTGTTTTTCAGGGCGAGCATCAGGTTTTCGCGGACGCTTTGATCTTCGAAGACGTTCGGGCGCTGGAACTTTCGCCCCACTCCGGCCTGGGCGATCTGGCTTTCGCTCATCGACAGCAGCGAGGCCGACTTCTCACCCCAAAGAACGTGACCATCATCAGGCTTGGTCTTGCCGGTGATGATGTCCATGAACGTCGTCTTTCCCGCCCCGTTCGGGCCGATGACAGCGCGCATTTCGGCGGGGCCGATTTGGAACGTCAGGTTGTTGATGGCCTTGAAGCCGTCAAAGGTCACGGAAACACCAGAGACTTCGAGAAGCGTGCTCATTCATTCGCCTCCTTTTCGCGCAGCGATCCAAGGTCCGGCCCCAGATCGGCACCGTGTCGGTCAGGCGCACGGCGTACTGTAAGCTTGTCGATCAGTCCCCCTACACCGCGGGGCGCGAACAGCGTGACCGCGACAAACGAGAACCCAAGCAGAATGGTCCACCAGTCGACCCACTGGATCGTATAAAACCCGAGTGAGATGTCCGGGGCTTGCCCGCCTGTAAACCAAGTGGACAGCAGCGAGACGAAGGCCGCGCCGATGATGGCTCCGTACAGCCTTCCGCGTCCACCGATTGCCACCCAAACGGCGAGGTAGATTGAGGCGATGGGGGCGATTTCAGCCGGGTTGATGATGCCGGCTTGGGGGTAATAGAGGGCCCCGGAAATGCCGCAGATCACGGCGGTGAAAGTGAAGATAAACAGCTTATAGGCCTCGACCGAGTAGCCGAGGAACCGGACACGGCTTTCATCGTCACGTATGGCGCGAATGACCGATCCGAATTTGCCGGACACCACCCATGCGCAGACAAGGTAGCCAAGGCCAAGTGCAAAGGCGGACGCCCAGAAGAACAGGATCGAAACCGTTGACTGCGGCACCGAGTCCAGGCCCGGCAGGTTTTGCAGCCCCGACAAACCGTTGTTCCCGCGCAGCCCGCTGTCGTTCTGGAACAGGTACAGGGACAGCGCCAGCGTCATCGCCTGCGTCAGGATCGACAAGTAAACCCCGGTCACGCGGCTGCGGAACGCCAGCCACCCAAAGACAAGTGCCAGCAGACCGGGAACCAGCACGACGGCAGCCAGTTGTAGCGGCAGTGAATGCGCGATGGCCCAGATCGGGGGAAACTCGGAAGCACCGACAACGCCGAAAATCTGAGTGGCGATGCCATCCGAGATTTCCTGTGCCGTTGGTGGCAAGGCAGAAGCTGCGAGGCTATCGACCACGATAATCTCGGTGCGGGCGTACATCAGCCACATGCCGATGGCGTATCCGCCGATGCCAAAGAAGGCCATGTGCCCCAGCGACAGGATACCCGTATAGCCCCACACCAGATCCATCGCCAACGCGGCAAGACACAGGCAGAGCGTCTTACCCAACGTCTTGATAAAGCTGGTGGAAATCAACCCGATGCCAAACCCTTCGCCCAGGACGGTGATAATTGCCGTAAACAGGGACAGGATGATCAGAAAGATGGCGACAGAGGGATAGCGCAGCACCAGTGGCTTGCGCATCGGCTCGGTTGTGGATGTCACGTCAACCATATCACGCTTCCGCCGCCCGACCTTTGAGCGCGATGATGCCTCGTGGTCGGAATTGAATGAACAGGATGATGAACAGGATCATATAGGTCTGTGCCGCCAGCGTGTTGGACGGGTTAAACCATTCGATCCCCTTTTGCAGCGTTCCAACCATCGTCGCGCCCAGCAGCGTGCCCCAGATGTTGCCGACTCCGCCGACAACGACCGTCATAAAGCTTTGCACGATGTAGTCAGAGCCCATCTCGGATGTAACTTTGGCGTAAAGCCCGATGGCCACGCCAGCGATGCCCGCGATGCCCGAACCCAGGCCGAATGTCAGCATGTTGATCCGGTCCGGGTTGATGCCCATCGAGGACGCCATGCGAGGGTTCTGTGTCACGGCGCGCACCTCCAGCCCCAGCCGGGTCCGATTCATGACGATCAGGAATAGTGCCAGAAACAGCAACGCTAGTACGAATATCGCGATGCGGATGTAGCTGATCGACACGATGTCGTTCAGCACCATCGACCCGTCCAGCCATTCCGGTGCGGTCAGAGGACGCGCTTGCGTGCCGAAGATGTTCTTGGCCAATTGTTGAAGCGCAATCGAGACGCCAAAGGTTGCAAGCAGAGTTTCCAGCGGGCGATGATACAGCCAACGAATGACCAATCGCTCCAGCAGAACTCCGGCCCCGAAGGTCACGAGAAAGGCGCAGGGAATTGCGACAAGGATCGAAAGCGTCAGGTCTGGAATGAACAGCTGTACCGCGTAGCCGGTGTAAGCGCCCATCATGATGAATTCGCCATGGGCCATGTTGATCACCCCCATGACGCCGAAGGTGATCGCAAGACCGATCGCCGCAAGGAAGTAGATCGATGCCAGAGACAGTGCATCCAGCACCAGATCAGCCGTCTGATTCAAAGCGACCTGTGTTTCGATGTTGTCCAGCGCTGCCTGCGCAGCAAGTGCGATCGGCAGAGGGGCCGAGACGTAAACCCGAAAGAACTTATGATTTTGAACGGCTTCGGCAATGTCATCTTGTGTCACCAGCGGGGCCGCAAGACCCTGTTGGGCCAGCACCTGATAGGCGGCCTTTCGTGCGGCGTCCTCGTCCAGGCTCGCCACTTGCACACCGGCGACGGTATCGCCGTTTATGTTGGCGATAAGGGTTTGCTTCATGGTTCCTGAATCTACCGGTTCCGGTGCCAAGCCATTTGCGACAAGCAGGCTATAGGCCTGTTCCTGCGACAGCGCGTCTGATCCGACCTCAATGCCAACCGCCCCATCCGGAACGTCATCCGCGACCTTGATTTCGGATGAAACCAAAGGATTGAGCGTTGCCCGGACATCGACGCTCAGGTCGCCAGCGAAGCTTTCGATGGCAGCTAGTCTTGCGGCCTCATCCTCGTCAAAACGGATCGTCAGCAAACGCTCCAGCCGGTCTTTGCGCGCTTTGAGATCGGCGTCTTGTTCAGCCTCGATTGAACCGCGCAGTGCGGACAGGTGCGACGCCTCGGCGTCTCGCTCGATCGCTGTCAAAGCAACGTCGCGGGTCTTGGGATTGGGGTCGTTCAGTTGAAACTGCACCAGAGCAGAGGCGATCAAACCTCGAATGCCGGAATTTGGCTTGAGTTGTTTATAGCCCTTCTTGTCAACAACCCCGATCTCCGCCCCGTCAGAGACGTCGAAGATCTGCAACCCGCCATCAGCCTTTGAAGCAAAGACAAACAGACCGGTTTCCTTGTTGAACCACATGCCCTTCGCTTGCCAACGCTCCAAGACGGTCTGCGCTTCGGGCAGTCCACTTTGCGCCAACGCGTCAATCGCCGGGCCAATTGTCTTGCGAGAGGATTTCTGGATCACCTCCGCGTAGGACTGCAATACCTGCTGCACCGGGGCGTCTGCGGATTGCGCTTGCAAAAGAGTAGGGACCACAAGGACCAGCAGGGCAAGCACTGCCCGCCTGAACGGAAGCGTCATTTAGGAAGACCTTTGTATTGAGCCTCGGGGCACAAGACGCGCCCCGAGGAATTCAGGTGAAGTCCTTAGTAGTTGGACTTGATCTGCACGCAGCTCTCGGTTTCGGTGTTGTACATACCGCAACCTAGCTCTTTCCAATCCGACACGAGAACGGCGGATTCAGGCAGATAGTCGGTCCAGGCGTCGCCCGGAACTTCTTCGGTCTGGCTGATGATGTCGAACTGACCGTCTTCCTGGATTTCGCCGATCAACACCGGCTTGGCCAAGTGGTGGTTCGGCAGCATCACTGCTGTACCGCCTGTCAGGTTCGGGAATTCCTGACCGTACATAGCGGTCCGAACGGCGTCGACATCGGTGGTTTCAGCAGCCGTCGCCGCGTTCACCCACATGTTGAAGCCAATATAGTGGGCCTCCATCGGGTCGTTGGTCACTCGCTCTTCACCCATGCGGGCTTTCCACGCTTCGACCCATGCGTCGTTCGCATCGCTTTCGGCTGATTGGAAGTAGTTCCAAGCCGCCAGATGACCGACGAGGTTTGTCGTATCGAGGCCGGCCAGCTCTTCTTCGCCGACCGAGAAGGCAACAACCGGAATATCGTCAGCCGAGATGCCAGCGGCGGCCAGTTCTTTATAGAAACCAACGTTTGCGTCGCCGTTGATGGTCGAGATTACGCCAACTTTCTTGCCGTCCGCGCCAAGCGCAACCACATCGGCTACGATCTTGGACCAATCCGAATGACCGAATGGCGTGTAGTTGACGAAGATATCTTCTTCCGCGATGCCCTTCTGCTTCAGATAGCTTTCGAGGATGTTGTTCGTGGTCCGTGGGTAAACGTAGTCAGTCCCCAACAGAGCGAATTTTTCAACTTCCAGTTCGTCTAGGAAGTAATCGGTGGCAGGGATCGCCTGCTGGTTCGGTGCGGCACCGGTGTAGAATACGTTTTTCGAGCTTTCTTCACCTTCATACTGAACCGGGTAGAACAGCAGACCGTTCAGTTCTTCGATCACCGGCAGGACTGATTTACGAGATACCGACGTCCAGTTGCCAAAAACAACATCAACTTCATGGACCGTCAGCAGTTCGCGCGCCTTTTCAGCAAACAGCGGCCAGTCAGAGGCCGGGTCAACAACTACAGCCTCAAGTTCGCACCCCAGAAGACCACCGGCTTCGTTTTGTTGTTCGACCAGCATTTCCATTGTGTCTTTCAGCGTGGTTTCCGAAATGGCCATGGTGCCGGACAACGAATGCAATACGCCGACCTTGATTGGGCAATCGGCCAGTGCAGGCAATGAACTGGCCAACAGAACTGCGGCGGTTGTGGTGAGAAGTTTGGTGTGCATCAGCATTTCCTTTTATGCGATGCGCAGCAGGGTTGTTCGGGCCGCTGAAACGTCCCATATACCCCCCTACGCATATTTGCGGTGTGCGAGGGCGTCTTCAGGTTCCTAGGCCGGGCACCTTCGCACATTTTCCAAGCCGTCTTGCGGCGCACCACAGTGCTAAGGCAGATTTACCCGGGCGTCAGAGTCTCATGGCCTGAGTTCTTGGATTGATTCAGAGGACTGCCTAAATTTGCGGCGATGCAGCATGCTCAGCCTAATAATGCGGCGCTGCAGCGAAGCGTCTTTTAAGCGCCGCCCAGGATCAACAGGTTGCACTGATCCAAATATTGCTTGGCAGTTCGGCGTGCTGCGCTTGCCTTTGCCGCATCTGAACCAAAGGTCGCAGTTTGCAATAGACGCGCATGTGCATGCTTGGAATTTACCCTGTGGCTTAAGACCAATTCGGTATTGTCCGCTGTGGCCGTCGCTTCCAGCAAAGACACAAATCCGCCACGGCGCAGTTCATAGTCCTGAGCTTTAGCATCGTTCAACAGCCACGCATGTTCCATTTCGGCTGAAAAGCGGCCCGCGCAGCTTGCAAACGATTTGACCATGTCACTTTCGGCATAAAGTAGTCCAGCAGACATTAAGAAGCATGACATTGAAAGGAAAATTGTTCTCAAAGCGCCCATATCTTAACCATTGCAACTGAAAATGTGCCCGTCAAGGCGGCGCTTATGAAATCAATGACTTGTAGCTTACGGGTTGCTCAGAACCGAGAGGCCCGATCTTCCCAGGTTCAGTGCTTGGTTATTCAGTTTTGCTCTGAACTAACGTTCAAGCTTGTAACAAAATGTCGAAGATGCTGAGCCAGCATTCCATACCGGCTTCAAGACCAAAGTACACACACATGCTATCACCAAATATCTCATCAGTCGGGCTGCGGTTCTTCTTCTTGAAGCAAGTTAACGACTTCATCGATCGCGGGATGTCGTCTCGATTTATGCGGAAGTTCCAGAGCCAGCACCTGGCCAGTTTCGATGCTTTCCTGTGAAACTTTCATAAGGTGCCCGGATCGAAGCGCCTGCTCAACCAGGCAACCATGCCCCATGAGCACGCCCGCGCCAGACTTCGCTTCTTCTAGGGCAAGGGCGTAGAGCGAATATCGCGGTCCCCTCGTCGGCTCACCAACTGAAACACCTGTCGCCTCTGACCAATTTGACCAGTCTTCATGCCACGTCTGATCGTGCAACAGCTGTGCAGACACGAGATCTAGCCCGGCTGACAGATTCGGTGAGCAAACAGGGAGAATTCTGTCTTTCGCCAGCACGATCTGATCCGGGGTTCCACTCGGATCAGAAAAGAACACGGAAAGATCAATTAGCTCTCGCGACAGGCTTGGGGGTTTCTCCATCGCAGTCACTGAGACGCGCAGGTCGGGGCGTTTTTCGCGCAGTTTGCCCAGTCGCGCTGGTAACCACAGCTGCGCTATCGAGGGCAGGGCGGCTATGTGGAAATCCGGGTTAGGCGCCAGATTGCGCAGGCTTTGTGTTGCCGCCGCTAGAAGATCGAAGGCCTCCGTGAACTCTTTCGTCAGCGTCCTCCCTGAGGATGACAACGAGATGCCATGGGCATTTCGTTCGAAAAGCGCAGTTCCGGCCCAAGCCTCCAAGGCCTTGATGTGCTGAGAGACTGCGCCAGCTGTAACGCCCAATTCCTCGGCGGCGGAAACGAAGCTTTCCAGCCTTGCGGCTGCCTCGAAGGCACGCAATGCATTGAGAGGTGGGCCCTTGGGGCGACGGGGTGCAACAGCCACTAATACCAGCCTTAGTTTTTCTAAGCCGAGAAATAGCAAAACTGGTTTGCTTTGTCATGCGATCTGTCCAATCTGGACAAAGCAAAGGAGGGAATTGCGATGACCATAGAAACGAGAAACTGGGTCCCTGCGGACTGTGAAGCCCTTGTCCAGAAGATCGCGACCGACACGTCACGCACCTCTTCCCGGGAACTGCTGGAGCGTATCGAGCATTTGGCGGACCGAAACCGGGAGATCCACGAGCAAGAGTGCTTTAACCTCAATCCCGCGACCAATGTGATGAACCCACGAGCCGAAGCGCTGCTGTCTTCGGGCATTGGGTCTCGGCCCTCGCTTGGGTATCCCGGCGACAAGTACGAAATGGGTCTGGAAGCCATCGAAGAGATCGAGGTCATCGCGGCAGAGCTTTGCGCGGAAGTCTTCGATGCGAAGTTCGCTGAAATCCGTGTGCCATCTGGTGCGATTGCCAATCTCTATGGCTTCATGGCCACCTGCAAAGCGGGTGATACGATCATTGCTCCGCCTGCATCGATCGGCGGGCACGTCACACATCACATCGCGGGATGCGCCGGGTTGTTTGGTTTGCGTACAGTGGATGCACCAACAGATGCTGATGGCTATACTGTCGACCTCGACGCGCTGCGCACGCTTGCGCAAAAGGAGCGTCCCAAGCTGATTACTGTTGGTGGCAGCCTCAATCTTTTTGAGCACCCGGTAAAAGAAGTGCGCGCTATTGCAGATGAAGTCGGCGCCAAGGTTATGTTTGACGCCGCGCATCAATGCGGGGTCATCGCGGGCAAAGCCTGGCGCAATCCGTTGGCCGAAGGGGCGCACTTTATGACCATGAGCACGTATAAGAGCCTAGGTGGCCCTGCGGGTGGTCTAATCGTTACAAATGATGCTGAGATTGCAAAGGCCCTGGACGCCATTGCCTTCCCGGGCATGACAGCAAATTTCGATGCGGCGAAGTCGGCTGCTCTTGCCGTAACGATGCTGGACTGGCGCGACTATGGGCAGGACTACGCCGCCGAGTTGATCGCTATGTCCCGAACGTTGGCGCAAAGCCTCGATGCCCAAGGCGTTCCCGTGTTCGCAGGGCGCGAGGGCTTTACCGCGTCTCACCAGTTCGCTGTTCTGGCAGAACGGTTTGGCGGCGGACAAACTGCATCCAAGACCCTGCGCAACGCCGGGTTCCTGGCGTGTGGCATTGGCTTGCCTGCACCGGAAGTTGCAGGTGACATGAATGGCTTGCGCTTCGGCACTCCCGAGTTGGTGAGATGGGGCATGACGTCTGATCACGCCGACAGACTAGCTTCTCTGATTGCGCGGGGATTGAAGGGTGAAACTATCGCCGCCGAGGTGACGGACTGGCGACGCAGTTTTTCGAGTGTGCACTTTGTTAACCTTTAGAATTGCAGAAATTTTCCGCCAAGGCCGGCTCTGCAGAAAGGCGAGCTTCTCTGGAACACTCTATCGTTGCGCCCCATAGTGGGACAGGAACATTGCCACGCATTCATGCATGATGCCGTTGGTCTCCTGTTTCTCACCCAGCAGGAATTCAGGCCAGTAGAAGAAATTCTTGACCAGAGCCAGGAGCTGGCCGGTGGCGAATGCGGGGTCGGCCTTGCGTAGCACTCCGGCCTCCATCGCTTGGGCGATCAGCTGGGTCATCGGGTAGTCATGCGCCGCGTTCTCGGCAAAGAAGGCGCGAGAGCGATCGAGGTCACGCAGGAATTCCGAGATAACCATGCGGTTCAATCCCATGGCGACCGGGTCGGTGATCACACCAACGAAACGCTCTAGCGCCTCGGTCAGCTGTTCGTCCAGCGGTCGCGAGGGGTCATAGTCGACAGGCGCCATCACTTGATTGCGCGCGATCATGATCTGGGTGATCTCGTCGAACAGCGCCTCTTTCGTTTCGAAATGATTATAGAGCGTGCGACTCGATACCCCCGCTCGTTTGGCGATGCTGGTGGTCTTTGCAGCCAGAAACCCGTTCTCACGGAATTCCTCGATCGCCGCTTCTACAATATCTTTTCGTTTTTTTTCAGTCAGTTTCACGTCAGATCATCCTTCTTCGCCGCAAAATGTAAATTTTACTGTTTACAAATCACCTGCTTTCTCTAAATGTAAACACAGAAGTTTACAAAGCAACCCCGAAACCGAGGCTCAAACAATGACCTTCACCGCCGGAAAAAACGAAATCACCTTCAAGTCCTTTGGCGTCGATTTGGCCGCCGATCTCTATCTTCCTGAAGATTTCGACCCGTCCAAAAAGTACAAAGCCATCGTGGGCGCGAGCCCCTTTCCACAGGTCAAAGACCAGATCCCGGCGACCTATGGCCCGGAAATGGCCTCACGCGGCTTCATCTATCTGGGCTTCGACTATCTGGGTATAGGCTCGTCCCCGGCGCTTCCCGGAGAGCACAAGCAGTCGCGCTATATGTTCCGCCTGATCGAAAATACATGGGACGCGGTGTCTTATCTGGGCACGCTGCCGTTCGTGGAAGAAATCTACGGTCTGGGCGTGTGCCAAGGCGGTTCGATCATCGCATCCGCCGCCGTGACCGATCACCGGATCAAGAAGATCGCCATGGTGTCCGGCATGATGGCGGCGGATGCGTTCCAATGGACCGACCGCGATATGGCCAACCAGCAGATCGCCGCCGCGAATGCGTCGAAGCAGAAAATCTATGAAACCGGCGAGCCCGACTATGTCGCCCCATTCCTTCTGAACGACGACATGAGTCGCGAAGAGTTTATCGAAGTGGGTGGCAACCCGATGGTTGGCGAGAGCTATGACTATTATGGGCGCGATGGGGTCAAAGGCCCGGTTGCTGTTCCAACCTTCACCAACATGCATATTGGCGATCAGGGAATGCAGTCCTTGATTTCTATCGGGGAAGCTTATGCAGACAAGATCGTTCAGCCGTCGTTGACCATCTAGAGCAGTTCGGCCTTCACTGCGATCTGTTCGACGGCGTTTGTCGAGAAGCTGACCAATGAGCATGAAGAGCTGGCATTTGACGAGTTCAGCCATGTGGATTTCTACTACAAGCCCGAGGCAGTGAAAGCGTCGACCGACGCCGTGGCCGAGTTCTTCAACAAGTAGGGCGTCTGAGAGGCTTTGACCCCGGGCAGCCTCACCATTGAAAGCACAGGCAAATGACCAATTCGAACCTCTTCAGCGTCAAGGGCTGGAGTCCCGAGCGTGCCGGCGACCTGACTGGAACCAGCTGATTGTTCCAGAAACAGAAGATCATCGCATAAGGAGACCCCTCATGACATTCGACAGAAACTCCACCACCACAGATGTCCTTCAAGGCATTGACCTGACAGGAAAAGCGGTACTGATCACCGGCGGCTCGACCGGTTTGGGCGCGGAAACCGCTCGGGCGCTGGCCGCCCAAAGTGCCGATGTGACGATCGTCGCCCGCTCGCCCGAGAAACTGGCCCGCGTGGCCGATACCATCAAAGCCGAGACCGGACGCGAGGTCGAAACGGCTTCGCTGGAGCTAGACAAGCCAAATACGATCCGCGCCTTTGCAGAGGGATGGTTGGCCAAGCATGACACGCTGGACATCCTAATTAATAATGCAGGGATCATGGCTACGCCTCTGGCGCGGACCGTCGAGGGGTGGGAAAGCCAGTTTGCCACCAACCATTTGGGTCACTTCCTGCTGACCAACCTTCTGGGTAATGCGATCAAAGCCTCCGGGTCTGCGCGGGTCGTGAACTTGTCTTCGGCAGGTCACTGGATTTCAACCGTCGATCTGGATGACCCGAATTACGAGAGCCGTGATTACGATGCCATGCAGGCCTACGGACAATCAAAGACGGCAAACATTTGGATGGCCACTGAACTGGCCCGTCGTTGGGCTGATGATGGTGTGACAGCCTTTGCCGTCCACCCCGGCGGCATTCAGACCGAACTCGCCCGCAATCTGGATGCCGGTCTTGAGGAGCGGTTTGAACAGATGTTCAAGGATATGCCTGACCTGTGGAAAACCATCCCTCAAGGCGCGGCGACCTCGTGCTGGGCGGCGACCAGCCCCGATCTGAATGGCAAAACCGGTCTTTATCTTGAGGACTGTCATATATCCGAGCCGGGCGGCGAAGACTTCGCAGTCGGAGGCTATGTCCCGCATGCCTATGACGCCGAAGGTGCAGGGAAGCTCTGGGATCTTTCGAACAAATTGTTGGGCACTGACTTCTAAACAAACGGGGGTGCTGAAGCGCCCCGTTTCCTGTTGGAACGGTGGAACGAACCCTTCGACCGCTGATTATCGCGAATTAGGCTTGTAATGGGTCAGAAACATCTGGATGCAATCCGCCATGACGCCCTCGGTGTTCTGCTTCTGCCCAAGCATGAGCTCGGGTGCGTAAAAGAAATCTCGGATCAGGCCGATGAGCTGGCGCGCGGCATAGCGTGGGTCGGCCGGTCGCAGAGCGCCGGCCTCCATCGCTTCTGAAATAAGCTGGCTGATCGGATCCTGAAATGTTGCTAGCTGTGCGTAGTAATCCCGTGATCGATCCAAATCGATCAGCATTTCGGCTGTAACCATTCGCGTCAACGAAATGGTTTCAGGTTCAGTCAGAGCTTCAACATATCGTTCAAGGGTCTCGGCAAGCTGATCGGCCAGATTACGATCAGGATCGAACGGTACTTTTTCCACCGCTGCTTTCTGTTCGATCATGACCTTTGAAATTTCATCCAGCAGCGCGTCTTTGGTTTCGAAATGATTGTAGAGCGTGCGTGACGAAACACTTGCGCGTTTCGCGATTCGGCTGGTCTTGGCCCCACGAAACCCGTGTTCCTGGAACTCTTCAATCGCCGCTGCGACAATATCTTTTCTTTTCTTTTCAGTCAGTTTCACATGAATCACCTTCAAAAGTAAACTAACAGTTTACATATTCTGCCACTTTCCTCTAAAAGTAAGTTGTAAGTTTACTTTCGTCTACCCCTCGCAAGGAGACAAATATGAAAACCGCCCTCAATTCCGTCGCCATCGCCGCCTCAATTGCCATCGCATCCCTTACCCCCGCGATCGGAGAAGAAATGAAAACCCTGGGAACACCCATTACGGCCGAGAACATCGTGGATGTTCTGGAAATTCAACGCGTCACTGCTAGCCTGACCAATGCCGCCGACCGTCAACATTGGGATGTGGTTCGCGACATCCTGGCGGATGAAGTGGACACTACTATCGGCGAGACCGAGCCTGGTGTGTCCAGCGTGAAAACCTCGGACGAGATCGCAACCCGCTGGGCCGGTTTCTTCGAAAGTGCCGACCGGTTCGTCATGCACCATGTCACATCAAACGAGCGCATCTTTTTCGATGACACAGACAACGCCACCGTGTTCAGCAAAGGCGTGATCGTGGTCGAGAACACGCCAGCCGGTGCCTATGCCGAAAGCGGTGGAATGCTTCGCGGCTCCCGTTGGGTCAGCTACGAGTTTGGTCTGAACCGGACCGACGAAGGCTGGAAAGTGATCAAGGTTTTGGTGAGCTACCACGTGCAGGAGTGGGATTCGTTCGAAGCGCCCAAGTAACCGCGCTCTAAAGCAAAGTGTCTCCCGTCCGGTTATCTAGGCGGGGAACGCTGTTCTGGTTCAGCTCATATGATCGTCAAAAAAGGCGACCATGGTTTCCGGGTTCTCGCCGAAATAGTTATAGCCATCGAACCGGGCTGTGGTGCCTTCAACCCAGAACAGTTTCTTGTCCTCGGATCCCAACAGGTCGAAGGTGGTCTGCACGTCCTCGGGTCGTGTCCACAGATCTTCGCGCACTTGGATCACATAAGTCGGCACATTGACGTTAGCCGCGAAGTGATGCGGGGTCATGCGGGCTATCGGGAAGGCGCCCAGCCGCTGTTGTTCTTGATCGACAAGATCAATGAAATCCCCGATGCCTTGCAGTTTGCCGATCTCTTCCGACGCTGTGCGCGAGGAACAGGGTTGTGGGCAGACGAAGGCGCGCACGTCCTCGAACAGGTCGGGGCGCCTGGTCATTGCAACCATTGCCGAATTACCGCCGTTGCAGGGATTGAACAGGCCGATCTTCATGTGTTTCAGCTTTTCGTGGTTCTGCACATAGACCTGCGCCCCCGCCACGTCGCGCCATTCGAACAACCCGTAGGCCGCGATCCCGGCATTGGCCGCGCCGCTGTGGCCGTGGTTTCGCATGTCATAGGTCAGCACATTGTAACCAGCGTCATGCAGCGCCTTATAGACCTTGTTGAATTCAACATTCACTGGGGCGAACTGCGACCAAGGCTCCAGATGGCCGGGGAAGCCATAGCGGCTGAAAGTCAGCGGGTGGTTGCAGATGATCAGCTTGTCACTGCCTTCGGCGGGGATGAACCATGCTTCAAGCGGCACACCATCCAGCGCGGGGAAGAAGACGTCTTCGTATTCCATGCCGTAATCGGCAGGCGTTTTCAAAACCGGCGTGCGGTTGATGATCGTGTTGCCTTGGGCCATGCCCTGGATGATGGCCATTTGTTCGGCAGTGGGTTGATTGGTCATGTTGATTTCTCCTTCGGGGGATGGGTTTGGGATCTATCAATGTGTAAACGATATCGTTTACCTAGCGCATACAAATACCAATGTAAACGTTTCCGTTTACATTTTCTGATACGCGACCTAGAACACCTGTATGCAAACGAAAAAAGACGACATTCTAACCGCCGCATTAGAAGTTTTTCAGGAAGAGGGATTGAAGGGCGCCCGCATGGAGCGGATCGCCGAGGTGGCATCTGTATCTAAGCGTACGCTCTACAAATATTTCGACAGCAAAGAGGCCCTATTTGAAGCGATCAGTTCGATGACTCTTAGGGTTCTGTCAGACATGGAGATTCCGGGCCACCAGCCATCTGCCCCGTTGGCTCCGCAACTGACAGCGGCGCTGAGGGCTTATATGTGCCAAACCATGACGCCGACCTTTCTGACTGGTTCGCGCGTGTTGCAGTCCGAGTTCATGCGCAACCTTGAGGCCGCGCAACGGTTCAACACAGCCTATGGCGAGGTGGACGCACCTCTGACCCGGTTTGTCGCACAGGCAATGGAGGCCGGGCAACTGGCGAAAACCGACGCAGATGCTGCCACCGCGCGGTTGCTTGCCCTGTACAAAAGTACGATCCTGATCCCGGCGATCCTGAACAGCGTGGGCACGCGGGAGAAAGAGGATATCGAAAGCGTAGCCCAGGAAAGCGTGCAGATGTTCATGATGAGATACGCAAACTCGGCAATCTGAGCCAAGTTCGTGAAACCTTTACCCAACTCGCTTTTGTTTCACTCCTGGTTCGCATTCGGCGAGCCGGATCTTCCGTGCGAAAATAGTGAATGACGGCAAAGGGCCGTGAAGCGCTAGTTACCGGTGTTTGGCTGAAGGTCGGGTAAGTTGCACGTTGTTTAAGCATACACGACTTCAGATATTGCGCTCACAGCGAGTGCCCTTTTCAATAATAAGTTGCTTTGCCTCTTACCTAGGTAGCATAAGGGAAGGCACTTAGGGCGTACTCGTACAGCAGGGGTGAAACCCCACTAGCCCCGATTATATTCACCCTAGGTATTCGGATAACCCAGGGAATGCGGTAGGGATGATTTAAGGGGTAACTTGGGGCACAGCCCGTATGGCGATGGTTATAACCTCAGACGCTAGATGGTGTATGGGCACTATAATCCGCTAAGCAGCCAGTTGAGGCCCGTATCTTTACCACTTCTCGCCGAATGGCCGAATATCGAGTTCGAAGGTCCAAGCGGATTTGTCCTGGTGCGCAAGCATCAACGCCGTTTCTGCAATGTGCTGGGGGTCGATAAAGAACTCGTCAGACTCGCGTGGAGCGAAGTTCGTTCGGGTGTCTTCCGTGTCGATCACGCCGTCGATGACCAAATATGCAACGTGTATACCCCTCGGACCCAGTTGCTTGGCAAGCGCGTTCGCCAGTGTGCGTTGTGCCGACTTCGAGGGGGCGAATGCTGTTGTCCAGAGGTTCCCCCGGAGCGCTGCAGTGGCACCAGATATGATTATTACACCTGAGCCGCGTTCGGACATTTGAGGTCCCAAAGCCTTGGCGGCAGCGAAGAGACCCAGCGCTCCAACACGCCAACTTTGTTCGAACTGGAGTTCTGAAACATCATCCAGAGCTCCAAACTGGGCGAGGTCAGCGTTGTAAATTACGACGTCGATGGGACCAAGATCGCTTTGAACGGATGTCAGAGCGCTCTTGAGACTATCGGGGTCGCCCGCGTCGCATCTGTAGGCTCGAACCGATGTATTGGTCGCTTCAGCTCCTTTAAACATTGCACCCGATCTGCTTAGCAGACCAAGACTGTATCCAGCTTGATTAAAGGAATCGGCGTAAGCTGTGCCGAGGCCTGGACCAAAGCCGATGATTGCACACACCTTTCCTCCCATGACGCAATTCTCCTCAAAGCTTGTCGAGTGCGAGCAATCATATCACGAACTGGCCTTGCCACATAGCGAACGGCAGCATCGTCCGCATAGCTAGTGTCCAAGGCTCCAAAACACTGCGTCATTGATTAAAGATCCGCTTCCTGTGTCTCGCCGCTGTCACCGAGGTCTAGTGCAGCACTGGCAGCGAAGTTCTACCGATTCACGTTACGCATGTTCGTCTCACTTGACGATACGTGGGGTGAACGTGTGGGGTTTGCCCTTGCCGCTTTTGTTTAAGTATCTGTTTTATATTGGCAATCTGGTGGTCTGGATCGATGGCGGAGACGAAGGGATTCGAACCCTCGAGACGGTTTCCCGCCTACTCCCTTAGCAGGGGAGCGCCTTCGACCACTCGGCCACGTCTCCGTTGGCCGGTATATCCTTGGCAGTTAACCGGATACAAGGCGATTTTCCATGCCTGGCGTAATTTTCTGAAGATCAAGGGGCAAATCCATCAGAACATGTCCGCTGCATCGACAGAAAGGCCCAGTCTGAAGGTGTCCGAAAGGTGGGTCGTGAAGTGAAAGCTTGCCAAATTCCACGTCTTTAGCGCATATTTGCTTAGATTTAATGCATCGCAAGACAATTTTGGTTTAGCGTACTGAGGTGACAGATATCGGGCGCGGGGTGAGTGTAATCCCCGATGGGTACCTTTTGGGGGAAGGGGACTTGGGTTTGGCTTGGTTGAAGTTGTTATTTGTTTTCATAGTCCTACTTGCGATACCGGCGCCGGTGATTGCGTCAATCGGAAAAGTTCTGAGTGTAAAGCCCGGTGCCGAGATAACTCGCTCCGGCAAGAAAATTCGCCTGCGTGAGGGTATGGATTTAGTGTCGGGGGACACGATCTCGACCAACCGGACGGGCGTTGTTCAGCTGTTGTTTGTCGATGAGACCAAGATTGCGGTGGGTCCGAATGCGCAGATGATTTTAGATGTCTCCATGCTGCGGGGGAATCGTAAGGCCAAGAATTTTACGGTTCAGGCGCTTGGGGGCAGTTTCCGGTTCATCTCGGGCAAAAGCCGCAAGCGGGCCTATTCGATCAAAACGCCGTCGGCCACGATGGCGGTGCGCGGCACTACTTTCGATATGTGGATCACTTCACAACAGCAGAGTGCGATGTTGGTACTCGAGGGGACCGTGCAGATGTGCGGGCGGCGTGGATCGTGTCGGTCGGCAAGTCGGCAATGCAGTATGTTCGCGACCAATTCAGGCGGACAGGTCGGACGACCTGCCGATCAGGCGCAATACGACAAGGCGCTAGAAGGCGGTTTTCCGTTTGTCAGATCTCAGCAGAACTTGTTGCCATCCTTTCAGTTCCGTGCCGAAGGCTGTTCTGACCGAACGGCGAGCGTACCACAAGTTGAACCGTTGCGACCGGACCGGAACCCTGCGGCGCCCCGTGAAGAGGCAACCCGCAGAGAGGTACAGTCGCGCACAGAAGCTCCGGCTCGTCAAAGCGGAGACAATCCCGGGGCGCGGTCGAGCGTAGGCTCGGGCACTTCGTCCGGCGCAGGTGTGAGCTCGGGGGGCGGTTTGAATGTCTCGGCTGATCCTTCCGGAGGCAGCGCTGCCGGATCAGGCGCGCAAGCCACGGCCACTGCAGGTGACTTGACCGCGACTGCGGGATGGTAGGCTAGATCAAGATTTGAGTTCTTTTCCCCCTGCGCCAGGGAGGCGACCGTGGCGGGTAAGATTAAAGACAGAATTGGGCGACGATTGGGATTTAGGCTGGTAGGCCTGGCACTGATCCTGTTGGGTTGCTTCATAAGAGTTCTGGACCCCTATCCCGTGCGCATGTCGCGCTTGATCTACTTCGACATTCTTCAGCGCATTACACCGAGGGAATACAACCCCGAACTGCCGGTTCGGGTTCTGGATATAGACGAGCAATCGCTGGCAAGCTGGGGGCAATGGCCTTGGCCACGCACCTTATTGGCGCAGATGGTCCAGAACCTCGGGGAAAACGGCGCGGCGGCAATTGCCTTTGATATGTTGTTTGTCGAGCCCGATAGATATTCGCCTGCGCGTTTGCTCAATGATCCGGCGCTTGATGGGGTTTTGACCATCGAGAGTCATGCGCAAAAGCTTGATTATGATGTCTTGTTCGGGTTGGAGGTCGCTCACTGGCCGGTCGTGATGGGCACCGCCGCACGAACGTCTCAGGAAGGAAGCAAAGTACGCGCGAAAGCTGGTATCGTCGAGATCGGTGAAAACCCGACGGCAGGTTTGGTCTCGGTGCCTTACTGGACGCCAATTGCCCCGCCGCTGGACCGCAGTGCGGCCGGAATCGGTGGCGTCAATGTCTCACCCATCGGCGGAATGGGGGTCGTGCGGCGGGTTCCGGCACTGTGGGGCGGACCGGATGGAGCGTTGCCGGGTTTGAGCATCGAAGCTCTGAGGATTGCTCTGGATGCGCCCTATATTCTGGTTGAGGGTTCTTCGGACGAGAAGGGGATCGTCCTTGCGGTCGAGATCGGGGAATTTCGATTGCCAACAACCGAAAATGGCGAGGTTTGGGTCAGGTACAGGCGAGATCAGCCAGATTTATATCTGTCAGCAGACGCAATCATGCAGAACCCGGATGACCCCGCGCTGCGTTCGGAAATTGAGGGCCGCATTATTCTGGTAGGCACATCCGCCGCAGGTCTGTTTGATATGCACCAAACCCCGTTGGGTGAATCGGTGCCGGGCGTGTCGATCCATGCTCAGATACTTGAACAGATATTGGCAGGTGAGATGCTCAGCAGGTCGGATGTCACCTCTGCCCTTGAGCTGTTATCCTTTATTCTTCTGGGCCTCATCGTCATCGGAGTAATGTCGAGTTTCGGTGCGGTAGCCTCATTCATAGCCGGCGGCGTCGCAGCGGCGGTGGTGATCGCGATCAGTTGGCTGGCGTTCTACAACCAATCCGTTCTGTTTGACGCCACATTCCCGCTGGCCGGGGGGATGGCGAATTTCGGATTGCTGGCGGGATACTTGTTCGCCTCGACCGAGCGCGAGAAGCGCGTGATTAGACAGACATTCTCGCACTATGTGGCGCCAGAGATTCTGGATGAAATGGAGGCCAACGGCCATCAATTGCAGCTGGGCGGTGAATCGCAGGAGATCACCGTGATGTTCTCGGACATCCGCGGATTTACCCCTCTGTCCGAGTCGGTTTCTGCCACCGATCTCGTGGCCTTGCTGAACGAGTTGTTCTCGAAAATCGGCGACCAGATTCTGGATGAACGCGGCACAATCGACAAATTCATAGGTGACGCGGTCATGGCGTTCTGGAATGCGCCTCTACCGGTCGAAGATCACCCTTGTCGCGCCGCCTGGGCGGCACTGAAAATGCGCGCGGCGTTGCGGGGATTCAATGCCTCACCCATCATGCGAGGCCGTCCGGAAATCGCTTTGGCTACGGGATGCGCAACGGGATCGGCATGTGTTGGTAATATCGGATCGCGCAGCCGTTTCAACTATACGGTGATAGGCGATGTGGTGAATGTTGCGGCCAGGATCGAACAGAATTGCCGCCATGTGGATTACGATATCCTTGTGTCCCAGAGCGTGCAGCAGGTAGCGCAATCCGATCTGGCGCTGTTGGAAGCAGGGTATGTCGACCTGAAGGGCAAAAGCGAACCCGAACCGGTTTTTGTTCTGGTTGGTGATAAGGCGCTGGCCGACACTGAAGAGTTTGTAGCTCTGACGCGGGCTCATGATCGATTATTGACTGCCATACGCGAGCGTGCGCCTCAGCTTGCTATCGCAGATCTATGTGACGGTTGCGCCGCTTTGGCACCTAGTGTTGAATCCGGCCTCGCAGGTTTTTACCGGTCTTTGCTTGGTCGCACGGTGGATTTCCGGGCCGAGCCGCAGGCTGAGCTGGTAGTATTCAGCCACCACAGCGCTGCGGGGCAGCTCGCCGAACAAAAATGAAAACGGGACGCAGTTGGATATCAACCGCGCCCCGCCTCAATCGGACAGAAAGATCAATCTCGCCCCCTCGAATACTATCTAAAACAATACGGGCTAAAACTTTCGATATATTCGAGACTGACCTTCTATCCTCATCGGAATGAACTCATACTGCACCACCATTGCGCGAGCGACAGTGAAGCAGTTCACATTAACGAGAAATTCTTAAATTAACGCCAGTCGAAGAACCCGGGGCCAGCCTGTTTCAACAAGGATTCGGCCATGGCGCGGCCCAGTTCGTGCCCGTTTTCGACGGGGCTTGTGGCCTCTTCGCTGATCGATTCGGACCCATCGGGGCGCAGCACTTCGCCGCGCAGGTGCAATTGGCCGTCCCGGATTTCCGCCAACCCGGCAATCGGAGTCTCGCAGGACCCATCCAGTCCAGCCAGAAGGCTGCGCTCTGCCGCGAGGCGCTGACTGGTTTCGATATCGTGGATGGCTTCCAACATCTGACCGGCGCGACTGTCGTCGCTACGCCGTTCGATGCCGATGGTGCCTTGCGCAATAGCGGGTAGCATGTCCTCAGGCGCAATCGCGGTGGCCGGGACTTCGGACATTTGCAACCGACGCAATCCGGCCATCGCCAGAAATGTGCAATCCGCAACGCCATCGGCCAGTTTCTTCAATCGGGTTTGCACATTACCGCGGAACTCGACCACCTTCAGATCAGGCCGCCGGTTCAACAACTGTGCCCGGCGTCGCAACGATGAAGTGCCGACCACAGCGCCTTGCGGCAGATCGTGGATTGAACTCAGGCTCGGTGAGATAAAAGCATCGCGCACATCTTCGCGCGGCAGGAAAGTATCCAACACCAGCCCTTCGGGTTGTTCCACGGGCATGTCTTTGGTCGAATGAACTGCGATATCGATCTCACGCTTCAACATCGCTTCTTCGATTTCTTTAGTGAAGAGACCCTTATTGCCGATCTCTTTCAGTGGGCGGTCAGCATCAATCATGGCGCGGTTGTCGCCTGTGGTTTTGATCACCACGATCTCGAAAGCCGCTTCAGGCAGATCAAAAGCTTTTCCCAGGCGCGCGCGCGTTTCATAGGCTTGCGCCAGCGCGAGAGGCGATCCACGGGTGCCGATTTTCAGTGGCGATGCGGGGGTTGGCAATGTCAAAGTCATGGCCACAGCTTTAGTCGCGTCACATTGCCCTGACAATGGGGGCAGAGCTTGACAAATTGCCACTGAGGCCCGACCCGTGGCGGCAGACCAAAAGATTGGGGGCAGGTATGGCCGAGACAAAGAAACTGCTGCGAGCACTGGCGGGAGAAGTTCAGGACGTTCCGCCGATTTGGATGATGCGCCAGGCGGGGCGCTATCTGCCCGAGTATCGCGCCACCCGCGCGCAGGCCGGTGATTTCCTGTCACTCTGCTATAATCCGGAACTGGCGGCAGAAGTCACCTTGCAGCCGATCCGCCGGTATGGGTTTGATGCAGCGATTCTGTTTGCCGATATTCTGCTGGTTCCGCAGGCCCTGGGTGCAGACCTGTGGTTCGCCACCGGCGAAGGTCCGCGCCTGTCCACGATCACGCAGCAAGCGGATTTTGATGCGCTGAAGCCAGTCGAGGACATTCATGAAACCCTTTCGCCGGTTTATGAGACGGTTCGTATTTTGTCGCGGGAATTGCCGTCCGAGACGACTCTGATCGGATTCGCGGGCGCGCCGTGGACTGTGGCCACCTATATGATCGCAGGGCGCGGCACGCCAGATCAGGGTCCTGCCCATGTGTTGCGTGAGGAAAACACGACATTGTTCGAGGCCTTGCTGGATCGGATCACAGCGGCGACGATCGAGTACCTGTCTGCTCAAATCGAAGCAGGTGCTGAGGTGGTGAAGATCTTCGACAGCTGGGCCGGGTCGCTGAAAGGTGAGGCGTTTCATAAATACGCGGTTGAGCCCTGTCGTGAAATCACGCAGGCGATCAAAGCGCGCCACCCGGGCATTCCTGTGATCGGCTTCCCACGCGAAGCAGGCGATGGCTATGTAGGTTTCGCCAAGGCCACCGGTGTGGATTGCGTGGCACTGGACAATTCTGTTTCGCCAGATTGGGCGGCTGAGCATGTGCAGGTCGATGGCTGCGTACAGGGAAACCTTGCCTCGTCCCATATGGTGACAGGTGGGCCGGCGCTGGTGGACGAGACGCGCCGGATTGTCGAGGCGTTTTCGAAGGGCCCGCATATTTTCAATCTGGGGCACGGGATAACGCCGGATGCGGATCCTGAGAATGTTCAGTTGATGATTGATACGGTGCGCGGGCGATAAGCGGGTGAGGGGGCCAGCCCCCTCTTGGCCTGCAGCCAATTCACCCCCGGGATATTTTTAGCCAGATGAAGCGGGCGGGAGGTCGTTCAGAACGTCCTGCGTATGCTCTCCGCGTTTGGGACTTGGTTTGGGGTGCCAATGATGGGTCGAGAACCGCGGAGCGGCGGCGGCCTGTCTCGTGCCGTCGGGGTCGATCCATGTTTGGCGCGCGGTGTTCATCGGATGGACCAGCGCTTCTTCAGGTGACAAGACGGGGGCTACGCACGCGTCGCTGCCTTGAAACAGGTCTGCCCAATGGTCGCGGGGTTTTGTGGCGAAGAGGTCTGTGAGGCGTTCTGTTAGGCGGGGCCAGGCGCGGCGGTCGTATTGTTTCGCAAACTCAGCGTCTTCAGAGAGGCCGAGTTGTTCGAGAAAGCAGGCGTAGAATTTGGGCTCCAGGCATTGTACCGAAATGTGCCCGCCGTCAGCGCATGTGTAGACGCGGCTCCAGTGGGGGCCGTCCAGCAAGCTTTGGCCACGTGTGTCCGAGATGTTTCCAGTTTGCCGCAAGCTCATCAGCAGGTTCATCATATGGGCCGAGCCGTCATAGATTGCGGCATCGACCACTGTACCGATGCCGGCGTTTTTTGCGTTGATCAAACCGGCCAACAAACCGGCCACCAGATACATGGCTCCGCCTCCGATATCGCCAACCAGCGTGGCGGGCGTCTGGGGTGGTTGATCTGGCTGGGATGCGTACCAAAGCGCCCCTGACAGGGCGATATAGTTCAGATCGTGGCCTGCGGTCTTGGACAGGGGCCCGTCTTGCCCCCAGCCTGTCATCCGGCCATAGACCAGTGCTGGGTTGAGGTGATGGCAAGGTTCAGGGCCGAGCCCAAGCTTCTCCATCACGCCGGGGCGGAAACCTTCGATCAGCGCGTCAGCGGTGGCGATCAGGTGTTTTGCGGTGTTCAAGTCCTCCTGATCCTTGAGGTCCAGCGCGATGGACCGTTTGCCACGATCCAAGAGGGAGCATTCGGGCATGCCGGGGGTGATTGCACCACCTTTGCGGTGAATGGTGATCACATCAGCCCCCATATCTGCCAGCGTCATGGCGGCGAACGGGGCGGGGCCGAGCCCTTCGAATTCGATGATACGCAAACCTGCCAGCATGGTGTCCTCCTGCGCGACAGGGTTTCGTCATGGGATATCAAATGCAAGCGGAGAATGCGCCGGGCCGTTGCAAATGGGTTGCTTGCGTCGTCGTTTCAGGGCTAGGTCGGTCGTAGTATTGTAAGAGAGGATTGCCAGATGCAGCTTAACGACACGCGTGAGATTCAAGCTCCGCCTGCCGCTGTTTACAGTGCCTTGCTGGACCCCGAAGTGCTGAAAGCCTGCATCGGTGGCGCGCAAGAGATCACCGGCAATCCGACAGACGGTTATCAGGCCACCGTTGTGCAAAAGGTCGGCCCGGTGAAGGCGACCTTCAAGGGTACAGTCACCATGTCCGATATGGTCGAGCCTGAGCGCTTGACTATCGCAGGCGAGGGCAAAGGCGGTGCGGCGGGCTTTGCCAAAGGCAGCGCCCAAGTGACGCTGGCGGCCAACGACGCGGGCGGAACTGCTTTGACATATGAGGTCGAGGCGAAAGTGGGGGGCAAGCTGGCGCAGCTGGGCAGCCGTCTGATCGATGGGTTTGCCAAAAAGATGGCCGATCAGTTCTTTGCCAATCTGCAAGCCCATTTCGATGATCCTGAACCAGAAGGCGACGCGTCGGAAGAGGAAGCTAAGCCGGGTTGGCTGGGGCGTTTGACGGGCCGCGACTAATCTCTGCGCTGGCGCGCAGGGCTCTGTGCGTGATGGGGCTGTTCCCTGTTGATCTGGCGCGATAGGTTGTAGGGCCAGAACGAGGGACCGCATGACAACCATTCTATCCATCCGGGATTTGCGCAAATCCTATGCCGATGGCTTTGAAGCGCTGAAAGGCGTGACGCTGGACATCGAAGAAGGCGAGATCCTGGCACTGCTGGGACCGAACGGCGCGGGTAAGACCACACTGATTTCGACCGTGTGCGGGATTACCACGCCGACTTCTGGGTCGGTGACGGTGGGCGGCCATGACATTCAGACGGATTTCCGGGCGGCGCGCAAGATGATCGGTCTGGTACCGCAGGAAATCGCATTGGAGCCGTTCGAAAAGGTCTGGAACACCGTTCGGTTCTCGCGCGGCCTATTCGGCCACGGGCGCGATAACGCGCGGATCGAAGAAATTCTGCGCAAGCTGTCGCTGTGGGACAAGCGGCGCAATGCGATCAAGGAGTTGTCGGGCGGCATGAAACGCCGGGTGCTGATCGCCAAGGCGCTGGCGCATGAGCCGCGCGTGCTGTTTCTGGATGAGCCCACCGCCGGCGTGGATGTCGAGCTGCGCAAGGATATGTGGGAGATCGTGGCCGAGCTGAAGCAGGCTGGCGTTACCATCATTCTGACCACCCACTACATCGAAGAAGCCGAGGCGATTGCCGACCGCGTCGGCGTCATCGACAAGGGTGAGCTTCTGCTGGTGCAGGACAAGGACACCCTTATGGCGCAGATGGGCAAGAAGCAGATCGAAGTGATGCTGACCGACCCGATCCCAGCCATTCCCGACAGCCTCTCGGAACATCAGCTGACGCTGAACGGCGAGGGGGACGTGCTGATCTACACCTATGACACTAACGCAGAACGCACGGGTATCACCACGCTGCTGAACGATGTGGCGCAGGCCGGGCTGGTGCTGCGCGATGTGCAGACACGGCAGTCGAGCCTTGAAGAGATCTTCGTCAATCTTGTCTCGGGAGAGCCCGCATGAACTGGTCCGCCATTGCCGCCATCTATCGGTTCGAAATGGCCCGGTTCTTCCGCACTCTGGCGCAGAGCTTTCTGTCGCCGGTCCTGTCCACCTCGCTCTATTTCGTGGTCTTTGGGACCGCTATCGGTAGTCGTATCCAGGAGGTCGAGGGCGTATCCTATGGTGCCTTCATTGTGCCGGGGCTGATTATGCTGTCGGTGGTGATGTTGGCGATCTCGAACGCGTCGTTCGGTATCTACTTCCCGAAATTTCTGGGCACGATCTATGAACTGCTGTCTGCGCCGATCAATTTCATCGAGATCGTTATCGGCTATGTCGGCGCAGCGGCGACCAAGGCGCTGTTTGTCGGCGTGGTGATTCTGATCACGGCCACATTCTTCGTTGAGATACGAATCGAGCATCCATTGGCGATGGTGGCCTTTCTGGTTCTGACCTGCCTCAGCTTTTCCCTTCTGGGGTTCATCGTCGGCATCTGGGCCAGCAATTTCGAACAGATGTCGCTGATCCCGCAGCTGGTCGTTACGCCTTTGATCTTCCTCGGAGGGACGTTTTATTCCATCTCAATGCTGCCACCTGTCTGGCAGACGATCACGTTGTTCAATCCTGTCGTTTACCTGATTTCTGGCTTCCGCTGGTCCTTCTACGGTATCGCGGATGTCCCGATATTCTGGAGCCTGTTGGCTATTCTCGGCTTTACCGGATTGTGTCTGGCGGTGATCGGCTGGATCTTCAAAACCGGTTGGCGTATCCGCAGCTAGTGCGTTGCATTTTTGCCGATTGGGTGTGTGAAATTGGTTCACGTCGCGTTTATGGCCCTTCGGGTCTCTTGTTAACGGGCCGAGCGCGCTCTACATCGGCTTCCATGAAGCTGAGCGTGCCGTTCCTGAAAAAACAGCCTGTCGTGGCCGTGGTCCGTCTGTCTGGCGCTATCGGAGTGGCCGGGCGCGGATCGATGAATGCCACCTCGCTTGCGCCGGTTCTGGACAAAGCTTTTCGCAAAGGCAAGCCCGCGGCAGTCGCGCTTGAGGTCAACTCGCCCGGTGGATCACCGGTTCAAAGCTCGCTGATCGGGGCGCGCATCCGGCGTCTTGCGGATGAGCTAAACATCCCCGTCTATGCTTTTGTCGAAGATGTCGCCGCCTCTGGAGGCTATTGGCTGGCCGCCGCTGCAGATGAGATTTATGCCGACGATAGCTCGGTTCTGGGGTCGATCGGTGTGATTTCATCGGGGTTCGGCGCGCATGTCTTTCTGGCGCGTCAGGGGTTTGAGCGGCGCGTCCATACGGCGGGCCAATCAAAGTCGATGCTCGATCCGTTTGCTCCGGAGAAGAAAGAGGACGTCGCGCGGCTGAAGCGGCTATTGGATGACATCCACGAGAACTTCATCACGCATGTAAAGTCCCGCCGAGGGGGCAAGCTGGATGAAAATCAGGATTTGTTTACTGGCGAAGTGTGGTTGGCCCGGCGGGCGCAGGAATTGGGTCTGATCGACGGCATTGGTCATCTCAAGCCCAAGATGCAGGACCGTTTTGGTGAAAAGGTTAAATTCCGCCGTTACGGTTTGAAGAAACCAATCTGGTCGCGCTTTGGGGCCCGGATGGCGCAGGACGCCATCGCCGGGCTAGAGGAGCGGGCGGCCTACGCGCGTTTCGGTCTGTAAAGTGATCATCAAGGCCGTTACCCTGTTCCTGGTCGGTATGGCCGTCTTGGCGATGTTCGGGAAGCTGCGCTTTCCCGGTCAAAAGCGTTTGAACTCGGCTAGATGTACGCGATGCGGAAGATTCAGAATCGGCAAAGGCCCGTGTGCCTGTGAAAAAGGAGGCCGTTCATGACAGCATGGCTGTTATCCGGCCTCGGCCTGCTGATCCTGCTGCTGGCAGGCGATGCACTGGTGCGCGGCGCCGTGAACCTCAGCCTGCGTCTGGGGGTGCCCGCGCTGATCGTCAGCCTGACCATTGTGGCTTTCGGGACATCCGCCCCCGAGCTGTTGATTGCCATCAGCGCGATCAAGGAAAACGCGCCCGGAATTGCGCTTGGCAACGTGGTCGGGTCGAATACGGCGAATATTCTGCTGGTTCTCGGTGTGCCTGCCCTGTTGGCCACCCTGCACACAAGCGAATGTGACAGCCGCAAGAACTATGTCTTCATGCTGCTGGCATCGGTTCTGTTCATTGGGCTGGCTTTCTGTGGTGTGTTTAACCTGTTCAGCGGGGCAATCTTGCTTGCCGCGCTGACACTGGTTCTCTGGAATGCCTTCCGTGAGGCGCGTGCCCACCGCAAAGCCTGTGGAGAAGCCTGCGCCGATGACGATGATTTGGATGGCCTGGAAGAGGCCGACCCCGACATGCCCTATTGGAAGATTTCCATTTATCTGGTGCTGGGGCTGATCGGTTTGCCCATGGGGGCGCATCTGCTGGTCGACAACGCGACGGTGATCGCCCGCACCTACGGTGTAAGCGAAACCGTGATCGGACTGACGCTGATCGCGGTCGGGACATCCCTGCCCGAGCTTGCGACCACAGTGATGGCGGCATTGCGCAGACAGGCTGATGTGGCGCTTGGCAATGTGATCGGGTCGAACATGTTCAACCTGCTCGCCATTGTCGGCATCGCCACCTTGTTTGGCCGCATTCCTGTCGACCCGGAGTTTCTGGAATTTGATCTGTGGGTCATGCTGGGCGCATCCCTGCTGCTTATCCCTTTTGTGTTCTTCAAGAAGGACATCACGCGTGGTTGGGGAATGTTGTTGACAGTTCTGTATGCGGTCTATGTCATCTCTCTGTTGGCGTAACTGGACAGGAAGAGACGTTTCATGCCCCAAGCTTTGGTGACCGGTGCTGGAATTCGCCTGGGCCGTGCGATGGCCCTCTACCTGGCAAAGCGCGGGTATGATGTGGCTGTGCATTACGCGACCTCGGAGCAACCAGCACAAGAGGTCGTTGCTGAAATCAAGGCGCTGGGCCGATCCGCCATTGCGCTGCAGGCTGACTTACTGGACGAAGGAAATGTCACGTCTCTGGTGCCGTGTGCGGCCGAGGCGCTTGGCGGTCCGATAACATGCCTGGTGAACAACGCCTCGATTTTCGAATACGACAACATCCATACCGCCACCCGCCAAAGCTGGGACCGGCACATGGACAGCAATCTGCGTGCGCCCTTCGTGCTGACGCAGGCGATAGCAGAACAAGGGCTGGTGCCCGAAATCGACGGTGCTGGTGAACCGGTTGCGACCGGCTTGATCGTTAATATGGTCGATATGCGTGTGCGCAAGCTGACGCCCGAGTTCATGTCCTATACCATTGCCAAGATGGGTTTGTGGGCGTTGACCCGTACTTCTGCGCAGGCTCTGGCACCCGCAATCCGCGTCAATGCAATCGGGCCCGGGCCGACGATACAGGGGCACCGCCAAAGCGAAGGCCATTTCAAGGCGCAACGCATGAACACGGTTTTGGAGCGTGGGGCGAATCCGTCCGATATTACCGCAGCCCTCGGTTATTTCCTGGATGCCCACACGGTCACCGGGCAGCTGTTGTGCGTGGATGGCGGGCAGCATCTCGGCTGGCAAACCCCGGACGTTTTGGGCGTAGAATAAGTAATTTCGGTGCAAGTTTTGCACCGCTCTCAATCCCGTTACGAATACGTTACAAAAATGTCTTGTTTTTCATACACTTGTCCCATGAATGAAAAAATATACAATAAATACAAATGCTTACATAAGTGCCTATTTTTTGTGCAAATCAAAGAATCCTTAATGAAACAAGGGAAATTCGGGACAGCCCAAAACTTATCTGCACAGTTATCCACAGAAACCGTGGATTTGTTTTCTCTTGATCATTGGCTCACAAGATTGCAGCCATGACCACAGAATCATATCTCTGGCTCATGACCTCTCACTCCGACTCGACCTCTGATGTTCAGAAGACCGGCTATGCCTGTATTCAGCGCTATGTGAAAACGCTGGACAGCTCGCCGGGCGTTTACCGGATGTTGGATGGGGACAGTCGGGTTCTGTATGTGGGCAAGGCGCGGAACTTAAAAGCGCGGGTTTCGAACTATACCCGACCGGGACATTCCGGGCGGATCGAGAAGATGATCGCCGCGACGGCCTCGATGATGTTCCTGACCACACGGACCGAAACCGAGGCGCTGCTGCTGGAGCAGAACCTGATCAAGCAGCTCAAGCCCAAATACAACGTACTGCTGCGAGACGATAAGAGTTTTCCGAACATTCTGGTCGCCAAGGATCATGCCTTTCCGCAGATCAAAAAGCATCGCGGGGCGAAGAAAGAGAAGGGTGCCTATTTCGGCCCTTTCGCCAGCGCAGGGGCCGTGAACCGGACGCTAAACCAGCTGCAAAAGGCGTTTCTGCTGCGCAACTGTTCGGATTCCATGTTCGACAGCCGCACCCGGCCCTGTCTGCTCTATCAGATCAAGCGATGTTCGGGGCCGTGTGTCGGGTTGATTTCTGATGTCGACTACCGTGAAAGCGTCAAAGACGCAGAACGGTTCCTGTCAGGCCGGTCAACCAAGGTGCAGGAAGAGTTGGCCGAGCAGATGATGACCGCTTCTGAGGCGATGGAATTCGAACGCGCCGCCGGTCTGCGCGACCGAATTCGGGCACTGACGCAGGTACAGACCTCGCAAGGCATCAATCCGCGTGGCGTGACCGAGGCGGACGTGATCGGCCTTTATATGGATAGCGGGCAGGCCTGCGTTCAGGTGTTCTTCATCCGCGCCAACCAGAACTGGGGGAACAAGGATTTCTATCCTCGGGTCGGGGTCGATGTGTCCCCGGCTGAGGTGATGGAGGCCTTCCTCGGTCAGTTCTACGACAATAAGGAACCGCCCCGGCAGTTGATCCTGTCAGACGGGATCGAAAACGCCGATCTGATGCAGGAGGCGCTGACTGAGAAAGCGGGGCGCAAGGTAGAAATCCTGGTGCCCCAGCGCGGAGAAAAACAGGAACTGGTCGCAAGCGCCTTGCGCAACGCAAGGGAATCGCTGGCCCGCCGCATGTCGGAAAGCGCCACGCAAGCCAAGTTGTTGCGCGGGGTGGCCGACGCGTTTGAACTCGACGGCCCGCCGAACCGGATTGAGGTCTACGACAACTCTCACATTCAAGGCACCAACGCGGTGGGTGGCATGATCGTGGCGGGCCCTGAGGGGTTCATGAAAAACGCCTATCGCAAATTCAACATCCGTGGCGATGACCTAACCCCGGGTGACGATTTTGGGATGATGAAAGAGGTGCTGACCCGACGTTTCACCCGCTTGCAGAAAGAGGATCCGGACCGCGACAAGGGCATGTGGCCCGACCTTCTGCTGATCGACGGTGGGGCCGGGCAGGTGAGTGCAGTGCACGAGATCATGGTCGAACATGGCGTCGAAGACATCCCCATGGTCGGCGTCGCCAAAGGTGTGGACCGTGACCACGGTAAAGAAGAATTCCATCGGATCGGTCAGCGCGCTTTTGCACTGCAACGCAACGATCCGGTGCTCTACTTCATCCAACGCCTGCGAGATGAAGCGCACCGGTTTGCCATCGGTACTCACCGGGCCAAACGCGCCAAGGCCGTTGGCGCGACGCCGCTGGATGAAATCCCCGGCGTGGGGGCTGCGCGAAAGCGGGCTCTGTTGGCTCATTTCGGCAGTGCGAAGGCTGTCAGTCGGGCTAATCTGGCGGATTTGAAAGCGGTCGAGGGGATCTCAGCCGGATTGGCGCAGAAGGTTTATGACTTCTTCCACGACAAGAGCTAGTCCCGCCGCCCACGCCAGAGGATATAGAGCCCCGAGGCGACGATCAGCGCGCTGCCGATCCACATGGTCTGGTCCAGACGCTCACCAAACATCGCCACACCCAGACCAATCCCGAACAGCAGTCGGGAATATCGGAACGGCGTGACCGATGAAACCTCACCCGTGCGCATCGCCTTCATCAACGAGGCATAGGCCATGACACCCATCAGGGTCGCACCAACCAGATGCAGGCTGACATCTGGCGTCAGAGGTTGCATGGGCGTGCCCTCCCAAAACCGATAGGCCAGCCCCGCGGCCACGATGCAGAGGAAGCCGTAGAATCCCAGAACCTCGGTTCCCAATGAGGCCGGCGCCGCGCGGCTGGCCAAATCCCGCCCGGCAAAGCCGAGCATCCCCAATACGGCAAGGATCGATAGGGCCGAAAAGCTGTCCCCAGTTGGTTGGATGATGATCACCACGCCGATCAGGCCGATCAGAATGGCGCTCCAGCGTCGCCAACCGACACTTTCGCCAAAGAACAGCGCGGCCCCCGCCACGACGACCAGGGGGGTGGCCTGAAGGATGACCGTGGCCGAAGACAGCGGGGTTAGCGCAATGGCCAGCACATAAAACAGCCGTCCCAAGATCTCGAAAACTACGCGGACCTTCATCGGGCGGGACAGGACGTCAGGCTGAAACAGCTTCGTGCCGCGCAGCATGGCGACCACGGCATAAATGACGGCACCCCCTGTGCCAAAAAGAACCAATACCTGCCAGATCGGGATTGCGCCCGACGCACTCTTCAGGAACGCATCCTCGAGCGCGAACAAGGCCATGGCTGCGATCATCCACGCGCTGCCGATCAGGTTTGACAGGGGATCGGTTTGAATATGAGTCGTCATGTTTCGCTCTGCTGGAACTGCGGGCCAATCTGACCGCAAAGCCAGCGCAGGCCAAGCCGTATCTGACCGAGATCTCGCTGTTGCGACCCTTTGGTCAAATGCATCGCAACCGCCTGTGATCGGGCCAGATTTTCGAATGCCATCTTTTATGTCCCGAAGCAGCGATGTAAAGATTTAGCCATGAAGTGGAACCTGCCCAATATCCTGACCCTGCTGCGCCTGTTGGCCGCCCCCGGTCTGGCCGTGATGTTTCTGTATTTTACGCGACCCTATGCGGATTGGTTTGCGTTGATTCTGTTCCTGTCCGCCGCGATTACCGACTGGTTTGACGGCTACCTCGCACGGGCTTGGAAGCAAGAAACCAAAATGGGTGCCATGCTGGATCCGATTGCCGACAAGGCGATGGTGGTAGTCGCGCTGATGATACTGGTGGGGTATTCGACCGAAAGCTGGACGCCGTGGCTGGTACTGCCCGCGACGGTTATCCTGTTCCGCGAGGTCTTTGTCTCGGGCCTGCGGGAATATCTTGGTGATGTGGCCGGGACTCTGAAAGTGACAAAACTGGCCAAGTGGAAAACTACGGCGCAAATGGTGGCGATTGCGATCCTGTTCTCGCAGGGGATCTTTGAACACTACTTTGTGATGGCTACGTTCGGCATGGACCCTGCCCTCATCGATCAGGTGCTTTCGGGGCAGGTGGAAGACCTCAATCATATCCGCTGGCATCTGGAAGGCATGTTCTGGTCGGGCCGCATCGGGCTTTGGTTGCTCTGGATCGCTGCGACGCTGACATTGATCACTGGCTATGATTACCTACGTAAAGCCATGCCCCACCTGAAGGAGACTTAAGCGATGGACGTGCTGTATTTCGCATGGGTACGAGAGCGCATCGGCCTGCCGAAAGAGAAAGTCGAAACTGAGGCGGCAACGGTCAATGACCTCGTTGCCGAACTCAGCGCGCGCGAGGATCGCTATGCCGCCGCCTTTGCCGACCTTTCGGCCCTGCGCGTGGCTTTGGATCAGGAACTGTCGGATTTCGACGCCCCCCTAACCGGCGTGCGCGAAGTTGCGTTCTTTCCACCCATGACGGGTGGCTGACATGCGCATCGCGGTTCAGGAAGAAGCGTTCGATCTGGGGGCCGAGGCCAACGCTTTCGCCGCCGGAGATGATGCAAATGGGGCCATCGTCACCTTCACGGGGGTCGTGCGTGATCTGGCCTCGGGCGATCTGGATGTGATGGAGATCGAGCATTATCCGGGCATGACCGAACGCGCCCTGACCAAGATCGCAGAAGAGGCACAGGCCCGATGGTCATTGGGGGATGTGCTGGTGATTCACCGCCACGGTCGGCTGGCTCCGGGGGACCGGATCATGATGGTCGCCACCGCCGCGCCGCATCGCAAGGACGCGTTTGAAGCGGCGGAGTATCTGATGGATTACCTCAAATCCCGCGCGCCGTTCTGGAAAAAGGAAATCACCAACTCCGGTGCAGAGTGGGTAGCCGCCAGAGATGAGGATGAAGACGCGCTGACCCGATGGTAAAGGCGCAGCGCTCTTAATCCGCGTTGTTGATCCGCCCGCGCATTTCTTCGGCTTCCTGCCGCGCTGCGCGAAGACCTTCCATCGCGGCGGTCAGCTCGGCTTCGGTCTGGGTTAGCTGATTGGTCAGCTCTGCTTCACGCTGCTGCAGATAGGTTATCGCCTGATCGCGGGTTTCCTCGGCCTCGTGTAATTCCTGGCTCATGCGGTCCAGATCGGCCACGTCGCTTTGGCGCACGCGAGACAGGCGATGGGCCAGCCAATTGGCAAACCATCCCATGCAGAAGGCTGCGAACAGGATGATGGCGGTGGCGATGATGAATTCCGTTCTGTTCAACTTACTGATCCTCTTCGCCCGCATCCGTTGCGTCGGTTTCTGGTGTCTGGGTTTCGGCCTCCATCGCCTCAAGCCCGGTTTCGGTATTGGCCACGGGCTCGGGCCGGATCAGACGAAACTCGATGCGGCGGTTTTCTTCGCGACCTTCTTCGGTGTCGTTGTCGGCGATCGGTTGTGTCTCACCATAACCCACGGCCGAAAAGCTTGAGGTCGGCACCCGCCGTCCGCGCAGCTCGTTCAGGATCGACTGCGCGCGCGCCTGGCTGAGTTGCTGGTTCATCTCTTCCCGGCCCTGACTATCGGTATGGCCCTGAATTTCCAACCGGATCGGGCCGCATTCTCGCAAGATATCCGCGATCTGGTTCAGGGCATCGCGGGAATCGGCGGCCACTGTCGCTGAACCCGGCTCGAACGCGATCTTGCTCGCGGCCTGCACCTCGGCCAGTTGCTCTTCGCAGATCTCGGGGTCGGGCGGGGCATCTGCAGGGGCGGGCGGCTCCTGATAGGTGATCGATAGGGAGTAGTCCTGTGCTTCACCCAGCTTGTCCGACAGCAGGCCTGCGATCCGGGCCTTGGCATCGGGATCATGGCTGAGCCCCGATAGCGTAACATTGTCTGGCGTCACGGTCAGCGCACCATTGTGCAACTGCGACAGCGCTTCCAGTCCGGCCAGAACGCGCACGGGCCAGTCCGCGGGCAGGTCAGGCGCGATCCGGGTCGCCGTATGCACCTGCAGGGAACCAAAGGCCGCGCGCGCGAAACTGTCCGTCATATCACGCAGGGTCTCGTCACCCACACGCCCGCGCAGTTGAACCAAACCCTCGGGGCTGCGGGTTGCAACGAATTCAATCGGCCCTGTCGGGTCATCTGGCTCGGGTTCGGGCAGAACCGCATGCAAGACGAACACTTCGGGAAGCGCGTTTTCCAACTCTCCTACAATGCGGTCAAACTCCAGCGGGCTGGTGTCCTGCGCGGCGACAAGAGTGATGTCGGCATCCGACAACGTGACCGAACCCCGTCCAAGTTCGGACAAAGCCCGGATGCTCAACTGCGCTGCGTTCGCCCAGCGTGGGGATGGTACGCCCAGACCGATGGTGCAGGAATAAGGTCCGCTAAGCCCGGCCTGTTGTGCGGCCTCGACGATCATGTCGCGCGCGTCTTCGTCCTGCGCAGAACAGGCGTCGAACTGCCCGCCGTCCTCGTTGATCAGGTAGCGCAGGGTGAACGGCGTGATCACAGGGCGCGGCGCCGAGATCGCCAGACCAATACGCAAGCCTGGAGGTGCGGCGCGGCTCAGGTCTTGTTCCAGCCGGTCTTTCTCTTGCTGGCTGTCCGCAATGGCGGTGATGCGTACGAGTCCCGGACTGGCCGATATCTTTGCGCGTGGTAGATCAGACAGTGCTTGAATCGCATAGTCCAGCGCCTGATCCCAGCCCTTGGGCGCGGGATAGTCGGCGCTTTCCATCAGGTCCGAAACCGTCGCGTCCTGATCCAACCGTTGCAGGCGGTTCATCAGATCGTCGCGATCCTCGCTGGCCGGCACCAGACCGATGACCGAAATACCACTATCGTTGCGCAGGATTTCGGCAGAGAACCGGGGGGGTGTCAGATCGGCGGTCGGTGCGACTTCCATATCGTCGATGACGCGCGAGGTATCGACCTCGGTTCCGGCGGCGGTCAGGGCGTTGAACCGTGTCGCCTCATCCGGAGCCATTCCGGTCAGCACGACACGCAGGCCATCGGATTCAACCTCGGCCCAGTCATGTCCCTGCAGGTTCAGCGCCCGGCGCACAGCAAGTTCCGATGCGTCTTCGATCTTGCTGACCGAAAAGCTGGCGGCCACCAGGGACAGACCGGCGGACACCGCAAAGATCAACGCAACAGCAAGGGCATAAGGCAGGCGCATGGGCGGGATCGAGACTCCTCGGGCGGTTAGTTTCGGACTCATACAGAGCCCGGCCCGGAGGTGCAATCAGAGCAAAAGGGCGACGCAGAGGAAGATCAGCGGAATCAAGCCGGTGTCGCGGTTGGCCCGGAATAATTGCAACAGTTTGGCGTTGTCCTCGGTATCGAGGCCGCGCAATTGCCACGCCATATGCCACCCCATGGCCCATGGCCCACCCAACGCTACGACGAGCGCCAGAACTGATGCGTTGGGCAGCGACGCATCGATAATGGCCAGCCCCATCAGGCCGACCGTACCAACCAGAAAATACTTGAGCCATCGGGCCGTATCGGTCCCGAACAGGCGGGCGGTGGATTTGATACCGATGAGTTCATCGTCTTCGGCATCCTGATGGGCATAGATCGTGTCATAGAATAGTGTCCAGGCGATGCCTGATAGATAGAGTATGATCGCAGGCCAACCAACCGTTCCTGTATGTGCCGCCCAGGCGAGCAGTACACCCCAGTTGAAGGCCAGCCCGAGAAAGACCTGCGGCCACCAAGTGAAACGTTTTGCAAAAGGATAGATCGTGACCGGCAACAGCGACAGGACACCCATGGCAATCGCCGCGCGGTTGAAAGTCAGCAGAATCAGCAAAGCCAGCAGGCATTGCAGCACCATCCAGAACATCGCCTGCCGCACGCTGACCTGACCCGATGGGATCGGGCGCGAGCGGGTGCGTTCCACTTTCCCGTCGAACTCTCGGTCGGTGATATCGTTCCATGTGCAGCCCGCGCCACGCATCAGGAAGGCGCCGATGGCGCAGCCGATGGCAATCCACAAGTCCTCCCATCGGGGTGAACCATCGCTGAGGATCGCCAGTGCCAGCCCCCACCAGCAGGGAATGAGCAATAGCCATGTGCCAATCGGTCGGTCCGCGCGGCTGAGCCGCAGATAGGGACGGATAAAAGCGGGGGCATGGGTGTCGACCCAGTTCCCGGTGACCGCATCCGCGACCTGACCGTCTGGTGTTGGGGCATTGCCTTGCATATGTAGGGTCTCATGACTGCGAAGATCAGACTGTATGTAGAGCACCCTTTGGGTCCGGGGCAATCGGTTCCTTTGACGCGCGAACAGGCGCATTACCTGTTCGGCGTGATGCGCCTGTCGGTGGGCGGGCAGGTTGCGTTGTTCAATGGACAGGATGGCGAATGGCTGGCAGAGGTTGCTGAGGCGGGCAAACGGGGTGGAACGCTGACCTGTGCCGAGCACACCAAACCCTTGCAATTGCCACCCGACCTGTGGCTGCTCTTTGCACCGATCAAGAAGGCGCGCACCGATTTTATCGTTGAAAAGGCAGCGGAAATGGGCGCAGCGCGGATCATGCCCGTGCAGACCGAGTTTACCAATTCCGAACGTATCCGTCAGGACCGCCTGCAGGCTCATGCGGTCGAGGCCGCCGAGCAATGCGGTGGCACCTTTGTGCCCGAAGTCACCGATTTGCAGCGGCTCGACCGGGTGCTGGACACATGGTCTGAGGACCGCCAGCTGATGTTCTGTGACGAGGCCGAGGTGGGCTCTGCCCTGCGTCTCGCTGCGAATGAGAAGTCTCAGCCATGGGCCATTCTGATCGGCCCCGAGGGCGGGTTCTCTGAGCGTGAGCGCAAGCGGCTGACGGGATTGCCTTATGCTCATATCGTCAGCTTGGGGCCGCGTATCCTGCGCGCTGACACGGCGGCGGTTGCGGCGATGACCATGTGGCAACAGGCTTTGGGGGACTGGTCGTGACCTGGCGCGCGGCGCAGGTCAGCGACGTTTCGCAGATCGACACTTTTCTATCGCAGCACATTCAGACTTCTATGTTCCCGCTGGCCAACATGCGTGACTTTGGTCTGAACGGCCCGCACCTTCGTTCTTTGAAAATGTGGCTGCTGGGCGATCCCATACGTGCCGTGTTTGCCATTACGAATGAGGGCATGGTTCTGCCACAATGCCCAGACTGCTCTGACGAAGAGTTGGCGGCGGCCATCCATCTGATCCGGGGGAACGCCTTGTTTGGTATCGCCGCCGAAGCCAGGCAGGCGCGCCGGATCATGAAACTTGGCGGATGGGAAGACCGGCCCGCGACGCTCAACAGTGACGAGCCGGGATTCTCGCTGGAGCTGGATCGACTTGTCCTGCCGGAGGCAACAAGCGCCCAACTCGTGCCGATGGGAGAGCTCGACAGATCGGTTACCGAAAACTGGCGGCGGGACTATCTGATCGAGGCTATGGATTTCGATCCGACGCGTGCAGCGAAACAGGCCTGTGAAGATTTCAAAGCCTATACCAAGCGCGACTCCCACCGGGTTCTGTTGATTGACAATCAGCCTGTTTCCATGACCGGGTTCAACGCTCGCCTGCCTGAAATCGTGCAAATCGGCGGTGTCTACACCCCGCCCGGGTTGCGTGGTCGTGGCTATGCCCGTCTCGCCGTGGCCCTGCATCTGATTGAGGCGCGAGAAGGCGGAGTTTCACGCGCCGTTCTGTTCGCAGCTTCCGATTCTGCTGCGCGTGCCTATATGGCAATTGGGTTCAAACCTGCGGGTCACTACTCGCTGATCCTGTTCACCAACCCGAAGGACATTGCATGAGTTTCATTCGACCCGAAGCCAAATTGACCTTATGGCGCTGGCGCGAAGTGTTGGTGGCTTTGGTCGTCCTTTTGGTGGGCCTCAGCTGGATCAGCGGCCCCGGGGGTTTGCTTGGCTGGCTCGGCTGGCTGTTGTTGGTGATTGCGATGGCCTTGGCTGTAATTGGCGTACAGCGCGCCCGCTTCCGTACCGGCGCGGGCGGCCCCGGCGTGGTCACGATTGATGAAGGCCAGATCACCTATCTCGGCCCGCTTGATGGCGGTATCGTCGCGACGCGTGAAATCGAGCGGTTGGCGCTGGACCCGACCTCGAACCCGGCGCACTGGGTGTTGGACCAGCCGGGTCAACCAACACTTCACATTCCGGTGAATGCTGAGGGGGCTGAGGCGCTGTTCGATGTGTTTTCGAACCTGCCGGGTTTGAAAACCGAACAAATGCTGGCTGAACTGAACGGCGGCGCGATCCATCCGGTGGTGATATGGGAGCGCCGTCCGATGCGACCTGCGCATCTGCGCCTGCATTGACACTGGCGCAGTTTGCGCTCAGGACTGGCGGCTAAGACAGACACAGCAGGATCGGAGACCGGTTCATGTCCATCCCCCAGTCCGGCGGCGGACCGATCGAACGCCATGAGCAACTGGCCGAATATCTGGAATCGGGCTGCAAGCCCAAAGACGATTGGCGCATCGGGACCGAGCACGAGAAGTTCGGCTATTGCAAGGACACGCTGAAACCGCTGCCGTTCGAAGGCACCCGGTCTATCGTGGCCGTGCTCGAAGGGCTGCGCGACCGCCACGGCTGGGCTGAGGTTCGTGAGGCGGGGCATCTGATCGGGCTTGAAAAGGACGGTGCCAATGTCAGCCTGGAGCCGGGCGGCGCGCTGGAGCTGTCGGGCGCTCCGCTGGAGACCATTCACGAGACCTGCGATGAGGTGAACACCCATCTGCGCGAAGTGAAAGATATCGCCGATGAGATCGGCGTGGGTTTCATCGGTCTGGGCGCGGCCCCGATCTGGACCCATGACGAGATGCCGCTGATGCCCAAGGGCCGCTATCGGCTGATGAACGACTATATGGAAGAGGTCGGCACCATGGGTCGCGCCATGATGCGGCGCACCTGTACGGTTCAGGTCAATATCGACTTCGGGTCCGAGGCCGACATGGTGCAGAAATTGCGCGTTGCTCTGGCGCTGCAGCCTGTTGCCACGGCGCTGTTCGCAAACTCACCCTTTTTCGAGGGTAAACCGATCGGTCAGAAAAGTTGGCGCAGCTATATCTGGAGGCACCTCGACGATGCGCGCACCGGTATGCTGCCTTTCGTCTTCGAAGAGGGCTTCGGGTTCGAGCGTTACGTGCAATACGCCCTCGATGTACCGATGTATTTCGTCTATCGCGACGGTCAGTACATCAATGCATTGGGCATGTCTTTCCGCGACTTCCTGCAGGGCAAATTGCCCGCACTGCCGGGTGAGACGCCAACCTTGTCCGACTGGGCCGATCACCTGACCACGGCCTTCCCCGAAGCGCGCATCAAGAAATTCATGGAGATGCGCGGTGCCGATGGTGGCCCGTGGCGGCGCCTGTGTGCTCTGCCCGCATTCTGGGTCGGTCTGACCTATGACCAAGGCGCTCTGGACGCCGCCTGGGATCTGGTCAAAGGCTGGGATGCCGAGACGCGCGAAGCATTGCGGGTCGCGGCGGCGAAAGATGGCCTGCAGGCGCAGGTAGGAAAGATCAATATGCATGATCTGGCACGCGAGGTCGTCTCGATCGCAGATGCCGGTCTCGCCGCGCGCGCACGCGCCGGGGCAGGCGGTTTGGTTCAGGATGAGACCCATTTCCTGAATGCGCTCAAGGACAGCATCGATTCGGGTCAGGTCCCCGCAGATGAATTGATGGATCGTTACAATGGCGATTGGGACGGGGATCTGACCCGCATCTATCCGGAATTCAGCTATTGAATCATATCGCCCCGGTGCGTGACTTTGGTGCGCATTGGATCCGGGCCTGTGGCCGTTAGGTGAACATTTGCCTTCTTTCGCAACCCGTCTTGCAGGATATGGGGTCCATGCGATTTAGTCGGGCCTAGAAATCATCGAGTGATAGCGCAATGGCCCGAATTAGTGAGCTCCATTACTCAAATGCCTATGTCGCCCAGACAGGTGTGGCAGAGTTTCTTGAGGTCTCTCTGGGGTCGACGGAAGTTCCGGCTGATTTCACAGTATCGTTCTATCAGACCAACGGACAGGTTGGCATCGAGATCCCTTTGACAGACGTGCCAGGGATCAGGGTCACCGTGGACCCGGATAACAACGAACAGATCTTTGTCATTTCAGCTGATGACTTTCCCATCCTGCTCACGGATCCGAACGGCGGCGGCGCTACCAATTTTGAGGCCTACGCGCTGACCAACACCGCGACAGGTGAGGTAATAGATTTTTATGACATCGGAGGGGGCACGCAAAACATTGTCGCGCAGAACGGGCTGGCGGCCGGGCAGACCTCGGTAAATCTGCCGGTTCTCGTTGGGCCCAGCCGGACCACGACGACGCTGCAGTTCAACCAGCCGGATCCGGACACTCTGGTTTATGGCAGTCTTTCGCCCGGCGACAGTGGTGCAACCTGTTTTGCCGCTGGAACACTGGTGGATACGCCGGGTGGTCCGCGACGGGTCGAAGCGTTGCGCCCCGGCGATCTGGTTCTGACCGTCGATCAGGGCGCATGTCCGGTACAATGGATCGGAGACCGCACGGTCCGAGGACAGGGGCGGTTTGCTCCGGTGCTCATCTCGGCAGGCGTTCTGGGGGCGGAAAGCGATATTCGCGTTTCGCCACAGCACCGTGTCCTGATCTCGGGCTGGCAAGCTGAGCTGTTGTTTGGCGAGGACGAGATTCTCGTACCGGCCAAGTCCCTGATCAACGGTACAACCATCACGCAAACCCCCTGCGATATCGTGCGGTATGTGCATCTGTTTTTTGACCGCCATCAATTGGTGACGACCTCAGGCCTGATCTCGGAAAGTTTCTTTCCCGGCGCTCAGGCTGTTGCAGGGCTTGGCGATGCCGCCGCCGAGGAACTGTTTGCCCTGTTCCCCGAGCTGCGACAGCACCCGAGTGTTTATGGCAACACGATCCGACCGGTGCGCAGTGGCCCGCAGGCGGCGGTTCTGACCGCAACCTGATCCGCCCCCTCTTGCTTTCGCGGACTGCTGTGATAGCAGAGCCTCAACAGCATTCAGGGGACCGTCATGGACGATCTTAAGGCAAAATATCTGGGTCAAATCGCCGAAGCGGGCGACGAAAACGCGCTGGAGGCGATCCGTGTCGCTGCCGTGGGTAAAAAGGGCGAAGTCGCGCTCAAGATGCGCGAGCTGGGTAAGATGACGCCCGAAGAGCGTCAGGTGGCCGGCCCCGCGCTGAACGCCCTGAAGGATGAGATCAACTCAGCGCTTTCCGCCAAGAAGGCAGCCCTTGCCGATGCCGCGTTGGATGAGCGTCTGCGCACTGAATGGCTGGACGTCACCCTGCCGACCCGCGCGCGCCGTCAGGGCTCGATCCACCCGGTCAGTCAGGCGACCGAGGAACTGACCGCGATCTTTGCAGAACTGGGTTTCTCGGTGGCCGAAGGGCCGCGGATCGAGACCGACTGGCACAATTTTGACGCGCTGAACATCCCCGGCCACCACCCCGCGCGGGCTGAGATGGATACGTTCTACATGCACCGCGCCGAGGGCGATAATCGCCCGCCGCATGTGCTGCGGACCCATACTTCGCCGGTGCAGATCCGTTCGATGGAATTGCAGGGCGCGCCGATCCGCGTGATCTGTCCGGGCGGTGTGTACCGTGCCGACTATGACCAGACTCACACGCCGATGTTCCATCAGGTCGAAGGTTTGGCCATCGACAAGGACATCTCGATGGCGAACCTGAAATGGGTTCTGGAAGAGTTCGTGAAGGCGTTCTTCGAGGTCGACGACGTCGAACTGCGTTTCCGCGCCTCGCACTTCCCCTTCACCGAGCCATCGGCCGAGGTCGATATCCGCTGTTCCTGGGATAACGGTCAGCTGAAGATCGGCGAGGGCGATGACTGGATGGAGATTCTGGGCTCCGGCATGGTCCACCCCAAGGTGATCGCCGCCGGTGGCATCGACCCCGAGGTTTATCAGGGCTTTGCCTTTGGCATCGGCATCGACCGTCTGGCGATGCTGAAATACGGCATTCCCGATCTGCGGGCGTTCTTTGATTCTGACCTGCGCTGGCTGCGGCACTATGGGTTCGCAGCGCTGGATATGCCGAACCTGCATGGTGGTTTGTCTCGGTGAATCCAGCGGAACTCGCATGGTATGCCAAGCCGTTCCTGTTTGGCTTAAGCATTGCAACTATTTGGCTTGTTATTGGTCCGATTGTATCTGCTGTGCTAGCCGCCATTGCTACTCACGTATTAACTCGCAGGCGTGATAGAGAAAACTTCCACCTAAGGCTGGAAGAAGAAGCGAAAATAGCTTCGAGGCAAATTAGGCGCGAAAAATTATTGAGTGCCTATCGTGCGCTGGATGATTCTGAGCCGGAAAGAGTTAAGCATCGGCAACTAGGCCCCGATTCAGAGGAATGGTGGCAGTTGGAACGTGCGAGAATGGCTGCACTAAGCGATGTGAACCTTTTTGGCGATGAGAAGTTGGCCTCAGAATTGGACTTAATTGTGAGAGACTATACGGCATACGACACCAGCCGGATAATGAACGATCTTAGAGACCTTTTGAGATCTGAGTTTGGATTGGAAAAAACTGTAGCCCGTTACAAGTGGGTGGATGTTGGCCCGAGGCAAGCAGAGCAAAACAACAATGGGAGTTCTGGTGAGTCTGTACCGCCAAGCCTGTAGAAGTTGAAGCGAATGAGTAGCAACGCGTCGCTAAAACTCTTGGGTGGTGCCAAAGCTCATCGAAAACGCGGCTTGTTACAGGTTCCCACAGGGTTGTGACGTGACAGTTGGCGTCAGGTGGCTAGGCTCCGGCCTATGATCTATCGACTGCTCTGCCTTCTTCTGCTGACCGCCACCCAAGCCGCCGCCGTGGATACCTGCCACGGTGATGTTGCCTGCGAGGTCGGTGACCGCTCGTACCATGTGCTCGAGCCCGAGGGCTGGGACGGGGAAACGCCTCTGCCGGTGCTGTTGCATTTCCACGGCTGGGCGCGGCAGGGGACTGTGGTGGTCAATCATGAACGCATCGCCGGGGCGACCAAGCTGCGGGGCGTGTTGCTGGTGGCCCCGAACGGTTTGGGCAAAAGCTGGGATTTCTGGACGTCGGACACGGGCGATGTGCCTTTTGCCGATGCGGTGCTGCAGGACGTCGCCAAACGCTATCCGATTGATCCGGACCGCATCTATGTCTCGGGCTATTCCTTCGGCGGCGCAATGGCGTGGCGCTATGTGTGCCAGTCGGGCAATGATATTGCCGCCTTGCTGGCCGTTGCGGGCAGCATCCGTCAGACGGAAGACTGCCCCGAAGCCCCGCGCGAGGCACGCCATGTGCACGGGCTGAGCGATACGGTGATGGATTTTCCCTATGGCGCGAATGGCGACACGACTTATCCGGTCGCGCTGTGGCGTGCGGCTTATGACTGCCACGATGCGACCCCGCGCGGGGATTGGAGCGTTGTTCCGATCCTGACCCTCAGCCGCGTGGAATGGACCGATTGCGCACGCGGGCAGGTCACATTGGACACCCATCCGGGCGGGCATTTCATCCCGCATGGCTGGATCGGGCGACAGCTGGATGAACTGTTGGGGCGCAAACCGACCTATCCCTGAGGTGTTTGACATCGCCGCGCGTTCACACTCCCCTAAGCGGTGCAACCTGATTAAGGACCCTATCTGATGAGACTGTTGCCGCTTGCCCTGATTCTGGCCGCCGCGCCTGCCTTCGCCCGTGACACTTATCCTCCGGTTGATGTGCTGTTGCAGACCGATACCACAGTCGCGGGTGAGCCACTCGAATACCCTGCAGGCAAGCCGCAGATCACCATGGCCATCGTCACTCTGCAGCCGGGGCAGAAAACCGGCTTGCATCATCACGAGGCCCCTCTGGCGGCCTATATTCTGGAAGGTGAGATTACCGTCGATTACGGCACGGCGGGTATCCGGGTCTTCAGAGCCGGCGACGCACTGGTTGAGGCGCTGCACTCATCCCACGCGGGCGAGAATACCGGTGATGGAATTGCGAGGGTTCTGGCGGTGTTTGTCGGATCGGATAGCGTTTCAAACACGGTCGCAGAGGAGTAGCGAGGGGGACGCCACGCGCCCTCTTTCCCCTGTGTGCAATATCCGCTACATGCGGTCTGACCCGAGATTTACTGGCGGAAACCGACCGATGAAATTCACTCTTTCCTGGCTGAAGGACCACCTTGATACCGATGCTTCGGTGGACGAGATCGCCGAGGCGCTGACCGATCTGGGCCTTGAGGTCGAAGAGATCGTGAACCCGGCGGACCGGCTGGCGGACTTTACGCTGGGTCATGTGAAACATGCCGAGAAGCACCCGGATGCCGACAAGCTGCGCGTCTGCACGGTTGAGACCGATGAGGGCGATCTGCAGATTATCTGTGGCGCGCCCAACGCACGCGAGGGCATCACGGTCGTGGTATGTAAACCGGGCACGTATATCCCCGGTTTGGATATCACCATCAGCGTCGGCAAAATCCGTGGTGTCGAGAGCTTTGGCATGATGGCCTCGGAACGCGAGCTTGAGCTGTCGGACGAGCATGACGGCATCATTGAGCTGCCCTCGGGCGAGGTTGGCGACAAATTCGTCGACTGGCTGGCCGAGAACGACCCGTCGAAGGTTGATCCGATGATCGAGATCGCAATAACGCCGAACCGCCCCGATGCGCTGGGCGTTGAGGGGATCGCGCGTGATCTGGCTGCGCGGGGCATTGGTACGCTGAAACAGCGCGACTATGCCCCGGTGGCGGGTGATTTCGAAAGCCCCATCAAGGTGACCATTGACGAGGACACGCTGGATGGCGCACCGCATTTCACCGGGCGTTTGATCAAGGGCGTGAAGAACGGCCCCAGCCCGCAATGGCTGCAGGACCAGTTGAAGGCCATCGGTCTGCGCCCAATCTCGGCTTTGGTGGACATCACCAATTACATGACCTTCGATCACAACCGCCCGCTGCACGTATTCGATGCTGACAAGGTGCAAGGCAACCTGCGTGTGCATCGCGCCAAAGGCGGCGAGAAGCTGGTGGCGTTGGACGAGAAGGAATACACCTTGCAACCCGGCATGATGGTCATTTCTGACGACAAGGGTCCGGAATCGATCGCCGGGATCATGGGTGGTGAGCAAACCGGCTGCACCGAAGAGACGGTGAACGTCTTCCTTGAAAGCGCGTTCTGGTATCACGTGCAGATCGCTCTGACCGGCCGGGCGCTGAAGATTAACTCGGACGCGCGCTATCGGTTCGAGCGTGGTGTCGACCCGGAATACACCCGTGAAGGGTTGGAACATGCGACGCAGATGATCCTGGATATTTGCGGCGGTGAAGCCTCGAACGTGGTCGAGGCTGGCAAGGCCCCGAACCATGCGCGGGCCTATAAGCTGGATGCGGCGCGGGTGCAGTCCTTGGTCGGGATGGACATCCCTGAGAGCGAGCAGCGGCAGACCCTGACACGCCTCGGCTTCCGTCTGGACGGCGAGATGGCGCATGTACCCAGCTGGCGTCCCGATATCATGGGTGAAGCCGATCTGGTGGAAGAGGTCGCGCGGATCGCGTCCCTGACCAAGCTGCAGGGCAAGCCTTTGTCGCGTGTGACGGATGGTATTCCTAAGCCCGTGATGACACCGGCACAGCGCCGTCAGTCTATGGCCCGCCGGACCTGTGCCGCGCTGGGGTACAATGAATGCGTGACCTATACTTTCATCGATCAGGCCTCGGCGGTGCTGTTTGATGGCGGTGACGACAAGACCATGCTGGAAAACCCCATTTCGTCCGAGATGAGCCATATGCGTCCCGATCTGCTGCCCGGTTTGTTGCAGGCGGCTGCGCGCAATCAGGCGCGGGGTTATGCGGATCTGGCCCTGTTCGAGGTTGGGCCAGTGTTCCACGATGGCGAGCCGGGGGATCAGAAAACACAGATCTCGGGCCTGCTGGTGGGTCGGTCGGGGCCGAAAGACGTTCATGGTGCTTCGCGCCCGGTCGATGTGTTCGACGCCAAGGCGGATGCCGAGGCGGTGTTGGCTGCAATTGGCGCGCCTGCCAAGGTGCAGATCATGCGGGACGGTGATGCGTGGTGGCACCCGGGCCGCCATGGCAAGATCTGCCTGGGGCCGAAGAAGGTGCTGGGGGTGTTCGGAGAGCTGCACCCACGCGTGTTGCAGGCAATGGACATCAAGGGTCCCGCGATGGCTTTCACCATCTGGCCGGATGAGGTGCCGATGCCGCGCAAATCGGGCGCGACCCGCTCGGCGCTGGAACTGCGAGACCTTCAGGCGGTCGAACGCGATTTCGCCTTCGTCGTGGATGCCGATATCGAGGCACTGACACTGGTGAATGCGGCCGCGGGTGCCGATAAGGTGCTGATCGAAGATGTGCGCGTCTTTGACGAGTTCATCGGCGGCAGTCTGGGCGAGGGCAAGAAATCTTTGGCCATCACCGTGCGGCTGCAGCCTTCGGACACGACTTTGAAGGAAAAAGACATCGAGGCGGTCAGTGCCAAGATCGTCGAGAAGGTGGCGAAAGCCACGGGCGGCGTGCTACGCGGCTAAGACTGCATCCGCCTTTGGCGGGAGTATTTCTGAGAAGACGAAGGGGCGGCTGCGCCCCTTTTTCACGGGAGGAGCAAGAGATGCTAAAGGTTTATCTGTCCGGTGAGATTCACACGGATTGGCGCGAACAAATCATCACTGGTGCCGAAGGGTTGGACGTCGTGTTCAGCAGCCCAGTGACAGACCATGCAGCCTCGGACGATTGCGGCGTTGCGATCTTGGGTGAGGAACCAAACAAGTATTGGCACGACCACAAGGGTGCGATGGTGAACGCGATCCGGACCCGCAAGGGGATTTCAGAGGCAGACATCGTCGTTGTGCGCTTTGGTGACAAGTACAAGCAGTGGAACGCGGCTTTTGATGCGGGATATGCGGCGGCTCTGGGCAAATCGATCATCGTTCTGCACGGCCCCGATCATCAGCACGCCCTGAAAGAAGTGGATGCTGCTGCACTCGCCGTCGCCGAGGAGCCTTCGCAGGTCGTGGAAATTCTTCGCTATGTCGAGTCGGGCCGCTTGCCCGGCTAAGCCTGTAGGCGGGCGCGGCGCCGGGGCGCCGCTGCCCGGTTGTCAGGTCAGTCCCGTGGGGGGATAGCCAGACCCTTTTGGACCGTAGGCCGTTCAAGGAAGCGGTCGAGATAGGCGGTGACATTGGTGTAGCCTTCCCAGCCGATCACCTCTTTCACGCCGTAATAATCGAGGCCACGCAGCCAGGGCGCTATGGCGATATCTGCGATCGAATAGTCTCCGGCGATCCAATCCTGCCCATCCAGTTGCGTGTTCAGGACGTTCAGCAGGCGTTTGGCCTCGGTCACATAGCGTTCGCGGGGGCGGGGGTCTTCGATCTCGCTGCCAGCGAATTTGTGGAAATAACCCAGCTGACCGAACATCGGCCCCAACCCACCCATCTGGAACATCAGCCATTGGGTGACCCGATGCTTGTCCGCTTTGGTCCGGCCCAGCAGCATGTTGCTTTTTTCAGCCAGATACAGAAGGATCGCCCCGCTTTCAAAAAGACCCAGTGGTTCGCCATCGGGTCCATTCGGATCGATCAGCGCCGGGATCTTGTTGTTGGGGTTCAGCGACAGAAATTCGGGACTTTTGACATCTGCGTCTGCCAGCGTGACCAGATGCGCCTCATAAGGCAGGCCGGTCTCCTCTAGCATGATTGAGGCTTTCACACCATTCGGGGTGGGAAAGGAATACAGCTGAATGACACTCGGGTCCCGGGCGGGCCACTTGTCAATAATGGAATAGGATGCGAGGGCGGGCATGGGACCTCCTGAAAAATGCCGTTCGGGGAAAAATAGGCGCTGTTTCCCATAAAAACATGCATTTAATAGTGCAATTAGCGCACAATTACTCTGCGCCTGCGCGCGAAAACCAAAACAATCGGTTAAACACCACCGAAGAGAGGGAAACATGATTCAGGAATTCAAGACGTTTATTGCCAAGGGCAATGTCATGGATATGGCTGTCGGTATCATCATCGGCGCGGCGTTTACCGCAATTGTCACATCTCTGGTGGGCGACCTGATCAACCCGCTCATCGGTCTGTTCACCGGCGGTATCGACTTTACCAACAATTATGCTGTTCTGGCCGGTGAAGTAGCCGAAGGTGCAAGCCTAGAAGCTGCCCGCGAAACCGGTGCATCGGTCTTTGCCTATGGCGCGTTCATCATGGCGATCATCAACTTCCTGATCATAGCGTGGGTCGTGTTCCTGCTGGTGAAAATGGTCAACCGGATCAAGGACGCCGCTGCGGCCGAAGAAGAGGCGGCCGAAGAGGCACCCGCAGGCCCCAGCGAGCTGGACATCCTGGTGGAAATCCGCGACGCACTCAAGAAGTAAACCCTGCCAATTGTGCGGGTTGTGGCCTCGCCGGTTTGGCGAGGCCACATTTTATGAAATGACTGAAAGAAGGAAAGGCCAGAATGGATCAGACGATCGAAATGGCGAACCAAGCCATGGGTATGGCAAATGGCTATCTGCCGATATTGTTGAACGCGGGCAAGGCCCTGATCGTTCTCATTTTGGGCTGGATCATGGCCGGGATGATCTCGGGTGTTGTGCGCCGCCGCATCAACAAGACGCCTCAGATTGATCCAACGCTGGGCAACTTTGCTGCCAGCATGATCAAATGGGCCATTCTGGCCATGGTTCTGGTTGCCGTGCTGGGCATTTTCGGGATCGAGGCCACCAGCATCGTCGCCATTCTGGGTGCGGCGTCGCTGGCTATCGGTCTGGCGCTGCAAGGTACGCTCAGTGATCTGGCAGCCGGGGTGATGCTGGTAGTGTTCCGCCCCTACAAGCTTGGTCAATATGTGGATGTCGGTGGTACCGCGGGTACGGTGAAGGACCTGAACCTGTTCACCACTGAACTGGTGACGCCGGATAACGTTCAGATCATCGTCCCGAACGGTCAGGCCTGGGGATCTGTGATCACCAACTTTTCTGCGCATGACACGCGCCGGGTCGATCTGGTGTTTGGCATCGACTATGGCGACAGTGCAGATGAAGCGATGAATATCATTCTGGATGTGGCTAAGGCGGATGCGCGGGTTATGGGCGACCCCGAACCATGGGTGCGGGTCACCAACCTGGGGGACAGTTCGGTGGATCTGACGACCCGCGTCTGGTGTGCGGCTGCGGATTACTGGGATGTGAAGTTTGAGCTTACCAAAGCGGTCAAAGAAGCATTCGACGCGAAGGGTGTTTCGATCCCCTATCCGCATTCGGTGGAGATCCACAAAGAGGGCTGAGCCCTCCCACCCGTCGAGCGGGCATTGGAAATGCCCTCCTCCGGTTGGGCCAAGCGCCGCGCATTCTGCGCTGCGCTTTCGTTTTTTTGCTAAGGTTTCAACTAGCGCTGCCGCGCCGCGCAACAAGCGCGGCGCCTAGCCCAACGCTGTAAAGCACTCTCGTCAGAGAGCGCTTTCAGCGGAGGGAGGGTTTATGATTTGATCACAAGGCTGGGGGCGACCACATCGATGCCCAGCGCTTTGCCCACCGCGTAATAGGTCAGTTGACCGGCATGCACGTTCAGACCGGCCAGCAAATGCGGATCGTCCTGGCAAGCCTGTTTCCAGCCCTTGTCCGCCAGCGACAACATGAACGGCATCGTTGCGTTGCCCAGCGCGATGGTCGAGGTGCGTGCGACCGCGCCTGGCATGTTGGCGACGCAATAGTGCATGATGCCGTCGACGTCATAGATCGGATCGGCGTGGGTGGTCGCTTTCGATGTCTCGAAGCAGCCGCCTTGATCAATCGCCACATCTACCAGAACCGCACCGGGTTTCATGGTCGAGAGCTGCTCTCGCGTGATCAGCTTTGGTGCTGCAGCGCCGGGGATCAGGACCGCACCGATTACCATATCGGCGTCCTGGATCAATTCAGCAGTGGCGCCTGCGGTCGAATACTGGTTCTTGAAACGGCCGCCAAACACGTCATCCAGATAACGCAGGCGCGGCAGAGAGCGGTCCAGTACAGTGACATCTGCACCCATACCCGCAGCGATTTGGGCTGCGTGAGTACCTACAACGCCACCGCCGATCACCACCACTTTGGCAGGGCCAACGCCGGGGACGCCGCCCATCAGAACGCCGCGCCCGCCATTGGCTTTCTGAAGGGTCCACGATCCGACCTGAGGGGCCAGCCGTCCCGCGACCTCGGACATCGGGGCCAGCAAGGGTAGGCCGCCGCTGGAATCCGTCACGGTTTCATAAGCAATCGCGGTGCAGCCGGAGGCCAGCAGGTCATGAGTTTGATCCGGATCGGGTGCAAGGTGCAGATAGGTGAACAGCAACTGACCTTCGCGCAGCATTTTGCGCTCGACGGCTTGTGGCTCTTTGACCTTGACGATCATGTCAGCCGTTGCAAACACCTCTTCTGCCGTGTCTACGATGCGCGCGCCTGCGGCCAAATAGGCATCGTTGTCAAAGCCCGAGCCCATCCCGGCACCAGTTTCGATGATCACTTCGTGACCGCGTGCCACTGCTTCCTGTGCGGCATTCGGGGTCATGCCGACGCGGAATTCCTGAGGTTTGATTTCCTTGGGGCAGCCGATTTTCATGAGAGACTCCGTTTATAAACTGCCTAAATTATGGGCAATTTGCAGCGCAATTTTTGTGAAACCCCGCTTGCTAATTGTTGAAACTGTGGGAAATTATCCGAAGAATTTCTTCATATACGCGATGGATGTGCGCAAATGACATTGGATGCAACAGATCGAAAGATTCTCGCAGCGCTGCAGCGCAAAGGCAGAATGTCGAATGCGGAGCTTTCGGAACAGGCAAACCTTTCGCCGTCAGCATGTCACCGCCGCGTGCAGCGGCTTGAGGCCGATGGGTACATCAAGGATTACGTGGCTCTGCTGGATGCGCGCAAATTGAACGTACCAACAACCGTCTTTGTCGAGATCACCTTGCAAGGACAGGCAGAAGAAGTTCTGGAGGCGTTTGAAAAAGCCGTCGCACGGATACCGGACGTCCTGGAATGCCACCTGATGGCGGGCACCGCAGATTATATCCTGAAGGTTGTTGCCGAAAACACGGAAGATTTCGCGCGTATTCACCGTCAATTCTTGTCGCGCCTGCCGGGCGTGGCGCAGATGCAAAGTTCGTTCGCGCTTAGGACGGTTTTCAAGACAACCGCTCTGCCGGTTTGAGAGATCAAGCCGGGCCGGGATAAGTGAACAGCAGAAAGTGGGCCAGATTGAAGCCGAAATGCATCAAGACAGGCACCCAAAGGCGACCCGTTGCGAAATAGCCAAGACCGCAGGCGAACCCAAGTAACGCTGCGAAGATGACCAACACCGCACCACCCGCTGCGTGGGCGAGGCCGAATATCAGGCTAGCCGTCACAATGCCTGCCAATGGTCCGAACCGGTTGGTCATCGCTGATTGAAGATAGCCACGAAAGAACGCCTCTTCCGTCAGGCAGGTCAGGAACAGATTGGACAACGCGAATATTAGCCACCACTCGGGCAGGCCGGGTTCCGGGTTCACTGCGCCGGATACCAGGCCTGCGGTCAGCAATATGGGCAGCAACACCAGCCCAACGAGCAGTGGTGCGAATTTGACGACGTGCTTTGCGTTCAGCATCGCAGGCCACGCCAACACCACGGCAAAGAAGATCATTGGCTTGTCCAGATTGACATACATCGTGAACAGGCTGCTTTCGGGTCCCGCCTGCACTTGATCAAGAACCAGCGGGTTGCGCACACCGGGCAACAGATGCGAGGCCAGCGCCAGGCACCAGCCGATTAGAATGAGGTGACCAAATACCAGCGGCGCGCCCTTGAGACGGGGGAGCTGAGCGGCCCCCAGCAGGCCCAAAAGGATGATCAGTGCTGCATCCCAAGATACAAGCCCGCGCAACAGAACAGTTGCTCCGAATGCTGCAAGCAGGATGAGCGCGATGTTGCGACTGCCGAACAGCATCCCAATCTGGGCAGCAATCAGAAACAGCCAGGGCCAAAGTACAGGCAGCAGAGGCAGAAGATGGCTCACGACAGACTCCGTTCGTACCAATCCTAGATGCGGAAGTTGGGGGTCGAAAGGCAAGTGCTGATATTCCAGGCAGTCGCGCCAGAATTGCGGCATTCTCTGGTGTTGCGGCAATTCAGACGCTTGTAACCCGAACAAGACCGCGCCAGTATTCCTGATCCGGAGACCTCGTAAACGTCCGCCGCGTTTATTAGACGATCACAGCGGGCGATGACATCCGCCGGTTACACAGCCCTGATATTGTCCGGTCCCGGTGAATGATAAGGAGCAGACCTTGGCCTACGAAAACGATCGCGCCCCCAAAGACTGGCTTGAAGCCGAACTCGAAGACACGCTGGACGAAGATTTTGAAATTGAATTCAGCGAACCCATGCTCTCGATGGAAGTGCGCAAGATCTATAAGGACCAGCACCCCGACATGCTGGACCGCAAGGTGTATTTCCGCAACCTGTTGCGTCTGCAGGCCGAGCTGATCAAGGTGCAGGACTGGGTGGTGCATACCGGGGCAAAGGTCTGCATTCTGTTCGAGGGGCGCGACAGCGCGGGCAAGGGGGGTGTGATCAAGCGGATCACCCAGCGTCTGAACCCGCGTGTGGCTCGTGTCGTGGCCCTACCGGCGCCCAGTCGCCGTGAGCAGAGTCAGTGGTATTTCCAACGCTATGTGCCGCATCTGCCGGCGGCGGGTGAGATCGTGTTGTTCGACCGCTCCTGGTACAACCGCGCCGGTGTCGAGCGGGTGATGGGATTTGCCAACGAAGATCAGGTCGAGCAGTTCTTTCAAGACGTTCCCGAATTCGAACGTATGTTGGTGCGGTCGGGGATCATCCTGTTGAAATACTGGTTCTCGATCACCGACGAAGAGCAGCAGTTGCGATTCCTGATGCGCATCCACGACCCGATGAAACAGTGGAAGTTGTCGCCCATGGACCTTGAATCCCGTATCCGATGGGAGGCCTATACGAAGGCAAAGGAAGACATGTTCTTCCGCACCAACATCTCGGAGGCCCCGTGGTACATTGTCGAAGGCAACGACAAGAAACGCGAACGCCTGAACTGTATCGAACACCTGCTGACGAAGATCCCTTATGACGACGTTCCGCAGGAAAAAGTGAACCTGCCCGATCGGCGCTATAACCCCGAATACGAACGGCGCATTCTGCCGGACGAGCTGCACGTGCCGAAGATTTACTGAGGGCATAAAAGTGGCGCGGGAGAACTGATCCCCCGCGCCTGAATTGTGACATTAGCCGAAATCGAACGCGCAGTTCATTTCGTAGGTGAAGACGTTGCAGAAATCGTCCGTCGTATCCTCAAACGCGGTTTCGACGGTCTCGGTGACGTCTTCGAACATGTCCGCGCCGGGCACGAAGTCAAAATCATCAAGCTCGGGCGTCTTGGCCTGCTGTACCGGGGCCCAGTCGAACTGATCGAAACGGGCCTGAAGCGCGTTTACGAAAGATTCGATCTCGGCCAGGAAAGCCGCCACATCGAAGCAAGCCATATCGGGCATATCATCTTCGACGCTGTCGGTGTCAGGCGTTTCCGGCTCTGGCTCTTCGACTTCCGTGACATCGGTCTCAGGAACTGCGGGTTCCTCATTTTCTTCATCGATGGGATCCTCGACTTCGGTCACGTCGGTTTCCGGGGTTTCCGGTTCAGGCTCATCGACCTCTTCCACCGGGGCATCGGGCTCTGGCTCTTCAACCTCGGTCACGTCAGTTTCGGGGGTCTCATCTGACGGCTCTTCGGTTTCAGTCACATCCGTGTCCGGGGTCTCATCTGACGGTTCTTCGGTCTCGGTTACATCTGTGTCCGGGGTTTCATCCGAAGGTTCTTCCGTCTCGGTCACGTCGGTATCCGGCGTCTCGTCCACGGGGTCTTCTGTTTCTGTAACGTCGGTCTCCGGTGTTTCGACCACCGGCTCCTCGGTCTCAGTGACATCGGTTGCGGGTGTTTCGGGTTCAGGCGGAGTGACAACCTCTTCCTCGGGCTCGGCCACTTCGTCGACCGGCGGGGTTACGGGTGGGGTCGTGCCGTCCGTATCCAGCATGACTTCGGCCTGAGTGGTGGCGAAGTTCTGGGTAACCATGACCGCGTCAAAGCCCCGCATGTCACCGGTTTCGATCCCGATGCCGATATATTTGAAATCGGGATTCAGGATGTTGGCACGGTGGCCGGGGCTGTTCATAAGGTTTTCGTGCAGCTGGGCCACATCATCGCTGATGCCCGGCGCGCCGCGTTCCGATTGCCACGCGATGTTCTCGCCAGTGCGCCAACTGCCCGATAGATCGAACCCCGCCGCCTGCATGCGCTGCGTTGCGGATGAACCACCCGCTCCCGTGTGGCTGAAGCGGTCGGTATCCAGCATCCAGGCGCTGTGGTCCTCGGATGATTCATTCAATTGAGTCTCAAGTTGCAGGGGGTCTAACCCGCGGGATGTGCGCTCTTGGTTAATCAGCGCCAGCATTTCCCGCTCGACCGTGCTTGCTGTCGACATCAGTGCCTCCGTTTTGTTGTGTCTGAGTGGACGGGCTCAGATAGCGGGGAGGTGAAGACAGTTGATAGGGGCGCAGTCCGAATGAGCGTTTTTCGGCGAGGGAATGCAACTGCACCGCGATTCGATGCGCTGCAATATGCCGACTGTGGGCAATGTGGCCAAATCGGCAAGTTACCGCGTCTAAGCGGTGCGTCACCTGTCCTGAAACGACAAACCCCCGGGCGAAGCCTCGGGGGTCGTCAAATAGTGTCATCCAAAGCTGGACGAGGAAAGTCTTAGAGCAGACCTTCGCGCTGGGCTTTCTTGCGTGCCAGTTTACGGGCACGACGAATCGCTTCAGCTTTCTCGCGCGCTTTTTTCTCGGACGGTTTCTCGAAATGTTGCTTCAGCTTCATTTCACGGAACACGCCTTCGCGCTGCAGCTTTTTCTTCAGGGCACGAAGCGCCTGATCGACGTTATTGTCGCGAACACTAACCTGCATGTGGTTGTCACCACCTTTCTAGATAGAGTTGCAAGGAAATTGCAGGAAGTGGCCGTATAGCAAAGCGCGCCTAACTTGTCTAGTACTGGACCCGCAGACCGGAGACCCGATATGACCGCCACTTATGAAGACACCAAAGAACAGCTTTTGGACGCTATGCTGAACCATGTGCCGTTCGACGGTTGGTCCGAAACCAGCTTTCGCGCGGCGATTGCCGATTGCGACCTGGATGCGGGACTGGCCCATGCAATCTGCCCGCGCGGCGCCGTTGATCTGGCGCTGGCCTTTCACGCGCGCGGTGACCAAGCGATGCTGGAGCGGATCAAGACCGAGGATCTGAGCGAGCTGAAGTTTCGCGACAAGATTGCCGCCGCCGTCCGATTCCGTCTGCAAGCGGTCGACGACAAAGAGGCCGTGCGGCGTGGTATGACGCTGTTTGCATTGCCGATCTACGCCGCAGACGGGGCCAAGGCGATCTGGGGTACCTGCGATCTGATCTGGGACGCATTGGGCGACAGCTCGGATGACGTAAACTGGTACACCAAACGCGCGACTTTGTCGGGCGTGTATTCCTCGACCCTGCTGTATTGGCTTGGCGATGACAGCCCGGGCTATCAAGCGACATGGGAATTCCTTGATCGGCGGATCGAAGGAGTGATGCAGTTCGAAAAGCTCAAGGCGCAGGTGAATGGCAATCCGCTTTTGAAACCGTTCCTGGCCGTACCCAATTGGCTGGCCGGTCAGGTGAAGGCTCCGGTGAAGATGCCCGATAACCTGCCCGGTTCGCTGTCATCCGGAAAATAGTCGCAGCGCTTTCACTTGCTGCTGGGCCTCTGCGCTACTGCCTGCTAGGCAATAGGCAAAGGAGATATGTCCATGACCCAGACAATGCGTGCTGTCGAAATCACCCAACCCGGTGGTCCGGATGTTTTGCAGGTGACTGAACGCCCCATTCCGAAACCCGCCGAGGGTCAGGTGATTCTGAAGGTGGCCTATGCCGGGGTGAACCGTCCGGACGCGCTGCAGCGGGCCGGGGCCTATGATCCGCCGCCGGGGGCAAGCGATCTTCCGGGTCTGGAAGCTTCGGGCGAGGTGGTTGCAATGGGCTCGGGCGTCGAAGGTCTGGCCGTGGGCGATCAGGTCTGCGCGCTGTTGCCGGGCGGTGGCTATGCCGAATACGTCGCCACGCCCGCCGCGCATTGCCTGCCGGTGCCTGCGGGCATGGGTTTGAAAGAAGCGGCCTGCCTGCCTGAGACCTTCTTTACCGTCTGGTCCAACGTATTCACGCGCGGTGGGTTGAAAGCAGGGGAACGTTTTCTGGTCCATGGTGGTTCCAGCGGGATCGGAACGACCGCAATTCAGTTGGCCAACGCATTTGGCGCTCGGGTCTTTGCAACGGCTGGCTCGGCTGAGAAATGCGAGGCTTGCCTTAAGCTTGGGGCGGAAAAGGCAATCAATTATCGCGATGAGGATTTCGTGGCTGCGATGCGCGCAGAAGGTGGCGCGAATCTGATCCTAGACATGGTGGGGGGTGATTACATCCCGCGCAACGTCAAGGCTCTGGCCGAGGATGGGCGGCTGGTTCAGATCGCCTTTCTGCAAGGCCCTGTAGTCGAGCTGAATTTTGCCCTGATGATGGTCAAGCGACTGACCCTGACCGGCAGCACCCTGCGCCCGCAAAGCGATCTGGCCAAGGCGCGTATTGCGCAGGATCTGCGTGAGGCCGTCTGGCCCTTGCTTGAGGCGGGGAAGGTCGGCCCGGTGATGGATTCCGAGTTTGAGCTGGCCGACGCCGCAGCCGCGCATGCGCGGATGGAAAGCTCAGGCCATATCGGCAAGATCGTCCTCAAGGTTGCTGACTGATCTGGCCTCCGGGTGGTCAGGCGACCGCCCGGCGATACAGGTGCCATGTGGCGTGGCCGAGGATTGGCATCACGACGATCAGCCCCAACAGCATCGGGATTGCGCCCAGTACCAACATGGCCGCTACGATTGCGCCCCATGTCAGGATCACGCGCGGATTGTGTCGCAGCACGCGGACAGAGGTTACGACGGCCACCGGCACGCCCACCTTCTTGTCCAGAAGCAACGGAAAGCTGACCACGCTGAGCGCCAGCGCGATCAACGCGAAGATAAAGCCCGTTGTCGTTCCGACCAGAATCATCGCCCAACCTGCGCTGGTGGTGAAGATGTCGGTCACGAAACTCGTAATCGAAGCTGGAGGCTCAGGCCCGAGCGTTTGCGCATAGATGCTCTGCGCGACCATCAGCCAAATCAGCAACAGCATGACCAGATAGAACCCCAGCGCCAGAATTGCACCGAATGAGGGCGAGCGGAAAACACCAAACGCATCAAGCCAATGGACCTCGCCGCCCTGTTCCCGCTTGCGACTGATTTCATACAGACCAACGGCCGCGACAGGTCCGACCAGCGCAAAGCCCGCAATCAGTGGGGCCAGCAAAGGCACCATGTCTTTGTTGAGCCCGATTCCGAACATCAAAAGCCCGGCTATCGGGTAGATCAGGATCACAAAAACCGCATCTGCGCGGGTTTGCAAAAAGTCCTCATACCCCGCCTTCAGACAGGCGCGCAGATCCTGCAGGGTCAGCGTGTGCACAACCGGCATTGCACTGGTATCCGCGCTGCCGATTTCGCTGACCGATTCCGCCATATGGTCGCCGGTTGCCCGCATCTGACGGGCGACCCAGCTAACTGGATTTCCGATTGTCTTGTCCATGATCATCCCCTTCCCTGGCATGGATATGCGGCGGGATGCATCCGGTGAGACGTGCGGTCGTGACCGGATCACCCGGCTACGTCTGGAGATAGTATAGCATATTTTGCAAAAACTTGCCCGATCAACCCTGCGCGACCGCAAGGATTGCCCTGTCGCACAGGCGTGTTAGCTTTGTTTCAAAAGGAAACGGAGGCATTCATGCAGCAAACAGCACGCACAGTCGTCATTCACGAAACCGGCGGACCCGAGGTCCTGCGGATCGAGGATCGCCCGTTGGGTGAGCCGGGCCCCGGCGAGGTGCGCATTCGACATCACGCCTGCGGTTTGAACTTCATCGATGTGTATCAACGCAGCGGGCTTTATCCGCTGGAATTGCCTCACGCTTTGGGTATGGAAGCGGCGGGTGTGGTCGAAGCTGTTGGCGAAGGTGTCACCCATCTTGTACCCGGCCAGCGCACCGCCTATGCCGCAGGACCATCCGGAGCCTATTCCGAGGCACGCGTGATGCCTGCCGCGCAGGTCTGTCCGCTGCCCGAGAGTATCTCGTTCCGCTCTGCCGCCGCGATGATGCTGAAGGGCATGACGGTAGAATATCTGTTCCATCGTACGACACCGTTGAAGCGCGGCGATACGGTGCTGTTCCACGCTGCTGCCGGGGGTGTGGGTCTGATCGCCTGCCAATGGGCGAAATCCGAGGGGATCACGCTGATCGGCACCGCCGGGACGGATGAGAAATGTAGCCTTGCACAGTTCAACGGGGCCGCACATTGCATCAACTACCGGACCGAGGATTTTGAGCAGCGCGTCGCCGAAATCACCGGCGGCAAGGGTGTTGATGTCGTTATGGATTCAATTGGCGCGGATACGTTCGAGGGGTCTCTGAACTGCCTCAAACCGCTGGGCATGATGATCTCGTTCGGTAATGCGTCGGGGCCGGTTCCGGCTTTCGATCTGGGAATGCTGGCGCAAAGGGGATCGCTAAAGATCACCCGTCCGACACTGTTCACCCATATTGCCGACCATTCCGTTTGTCAGGCGATGGCGCGTAGGTTGTTTGGCAAGGTGGAAGGGCGCGAGGTCAAGATCCATGTGGACCAGCAATTCCCGCTGGATCAGGTTGCCGATGCCCACCGCGCGCTTGAGGCGCGCCAGACCACCGGCAGTACGGTTCTGGAACCGTAGGGGGCTGAGCCCGGCTTGTGCGCCGGGCTCCATAATCTGACCTCAGAACCGATAGGCAACGCGAATTTGGAACGTGGTGGCGTCGACATCCACTCCGGATGAATTGAAGTCATCAAACTCGTGGTACAGCAACTCACCACCGACGCTGATATTCGGGGCCACGATCTGTTCATAGCCGGCGCCAATGAACCAACCGTTGTCGCTGCCCAGCGTGTCGGTATCCGCATCAGCATAGCCCGCGGTCCCATAAAGCAGCCCTTGCGGGTTCACCTTGTAGCCCGCGCGTGCCTTGATGCGCCAGACGTTCTCGACCGTGGCCGCACCTGACAGGTCCACATCGGTCCAGTCATAGTCGAAGCCACCACCAACAACCCAGTCGCCCAGATCGTAATCGTAACCCAGAACGATACCGCCGATCAGGCCATCCCCGTTCACGCCGGACAGGTTGGTATCGATATCGGCATACCCCAACTGCGCACCGCCGTAAAATCCGGTCCAGTTGCCCGAGGCTTGCGCCATTGCTGATCCCGCCGCCAGAGTCGCGACAGTCGTGAAAATCGCCAGTTTACCTGTCATTCTTTATCCTTTCGCTCAGAACCCGGCCGCAGCATGTCATCGCGTGGCCATATCGATAGATACGGTCCGACCCTCGGGCCGGATCATTGAATATTCTGCTATTCCGAACAGTGTGCGCATGGCCTGCTTGCCTGGCAGCGCTGGCCCGTTGCCATCGGGCGCTTATCTGCTGGATCAGATAGGTCCCGAGCAGAGGGTCTTCAAACGACAAACGGCGGCGGATACGATCCGCCGCCGATGCACTGGATTTAATCAGCGGATTACTGCTCTTGCAGTTCCGCAGGGGTCTTGTGAGCGATGTCTTTCCAGTTGGCGTCGGCGCGCTCGTTGAAGCCGGGGATGTCGCCTTCCCAGCGTTCCTGAATGTCGGCCGACAGGTTCAGATACAGTTTGTTGTCAACGATCTTCCAGTAGTTCGGGTCACCGTCGAACTTGAAGCCCATCGCGGTGCCGAAGGCGCAGTAGCCGCCATATGCGGGCAGGTACGCCTCTGGGTTCGCTTCGAAGGCTGCCTTGTTTTCTTCCGAAGCAAAGCGGTACAGCGCTTCATTGTGCAGCGCGGTGATCTTGTAGCTGCCTTTGGTGGCTTCGCCGACGGTGAAGTAGGCAACCGGGTCATAGCCCTGCAGCGCCAGACCGGTCGAGCTTGCGTTCAGTTCAACGCCAGCGGCCAGAGCGGTGCTTGCGACGGCAACGGACAGTGCGACACCGCCGATGAGGGATTTGAACTTGTTCATTGTGTTCACCTTTCGTGAATAGGCTCGCGTTCGAGCAACTCAATTTTGCTCCGGCGAACCGGATTTGTTTTTGCGAAGCCGGTAATTGGCTGTCACAGCACACAATTGGGCAGTGCTCTGTTCACGTTCAAAGCAATCAATTGTGATTGTGCACGCGCGAATAGAACCTGTTCATTCGCGCACGTCAGGGACCAGCGCGAGAACGAAGGCCGCCACCTTTTCGGCAGACATCTCGCAGGGGCGCAACAGTGCCCCACTGTTGCGTGTCAGATAGAGGTTCAGGCTGATATAGTCCGGTCCGCCAAGCTCGTGCGCCACCAGTTTGTGCGACTTTCCACGCGCCATGATCTGGTGAGACACGACATAGCGCCGGTTGTCGGCGATCCCGGTGAATGTACCTGTCGGCAGGTCGGCCAGAGCGTTTGCGACGCGCTCCGACAGGGTCACGATTTGCCGATTTTGGGCTCGGTCCCGGCCTTGATCCGGGCCAGATTGGCGCTGTGCCGCCAGTAGACCAGCAGGGTCAGCACGATCCCCAGAATGAATGTGCTGCCATCGGTCAGCACCATGATCCACGTTGTTGACAGCGCCGCGCCAGCCAGGGCGCCAACTGACGAAATGCGCCAGATCGCAGCGGCCACCAGCCAGGTCGCGCAGCAGGCAAGGCCGACGCGCCAGTCCAGCGCCAGCCAGATGCCCAGAAACGTGGCGACGCCCTTACCGCCCCTGAAGCTCAACCAGACCGGAAAGCAATGGCCGAGGAAGGCCATCAGGGCTGCGATCTGCGCGGCGTCTTCTCCGACCATTGCCCGCGCCAGCAGTACCGCGACCGCCCCCTTGGCTGCATCCAGCAGTAGTGTCAGCGCCGCAGCCGCCTTATTGCCGGTCCGTAGCACATTCGTCGCGCCGATATTGCCCGACCCGATATTACGCAGATTGCCCAGCCCCATCACTTTGGCGATGACCATTCCAAACGGGATCGATCCCATCAGGTAGCCCAGAACCGCCCACAGGATCAGCTGGGTCATTGTGCTGTCGAAAAGGGGCATCAGGCTCTCCGGTAGACTTCGTTTCCGGCCACATAGGTTGCGGTGACCTTACCCTGCATACGCTGATCGTCAAATGGAGTGTTCTGCGATTTGGATTTCAACGCAAACCGATCCAGCACAAAAGGCACATCCGGGTCGAACAGCACCAGATCGGCAGGCGCACCCTCGGCCAGGCGGCCACTTTCCAGACCCAGCCGTTTCGCAGGGTTCAACGCCATGGCGCGGAACAGGGTCGGCAGGTCCAGCTGTTCGGAATGATACAGGCGTAACGCCGCAGGCAGCAGAGTCTCCAGCGCGACTGCGCCCGAGGCTGCCTCTTCAAACGGCAGGCGTTTGCTTTCCTCGTCCTGCGGGGTGTGCATCGAGCTGATCGTGTCGATCAACCCGCTTCGCACCGCCTCGATCACGGCCTGCCGGTCATCTTCCGACCGCAGCGGAGGCTTCACCTTGAAGAAGGTGCGATAGTCGGCCACGTCCAACTCATTCAGCGTCAGATGGTGGATCGAGGTCCCAGCGGTAATATCCAGCCCGTTCCGCTTGGCGCGTTCGAGCGCAGGCAGTGCGCGGGCAGTGGTGATCTGATCGGCATGGTAGGCCGCGCCTGTCATCTCCAGCAGAGCGATATCGCGGTCAAGCCCCATGCGTTCGGCCATGGGCGACACGGCAGGTAAACCGCGCAGAGCCGCAAACTTGCCGCTGGTTGCTGCGGCACCGCCGCTGAGCCCTGGCTCCTGCGGATGCGCAATCACCAGTGCGCCGCAGGACTTCGCATAAGTCAGGGCGCGCGAGAACACCTTGGTATTGGTGATGACATGGTCGCAATCGGTAAAGGCCACGGCGCCTGCGTCCTGCAGAAAACCGATCTCGGTCATTTCGCGCCCCTCGCGCCCCTTGGTCAGTGCGGCCATCTGCAACACATTGACGGGCGCATCCGCCTGCGCGCGCCGGGTCGCGAATTCCAGCGTCTCGGGCGTGTCGACTGAAGGCAGCGTATCGGGGCGGGTGACGATGGTGGTCACCCCTCCGGCAGCCGCCGCGAGACCAGCGGATTTGTAGCTTTCCTTGTGCCGCTCGCCGGGTTCGCAGACCTTGACGCCGATATCGACGATACCGGGGGCGAGGCATTGCCCGCCGCAGTCAATCACCTGCGCTTCCGTGGTCGGAGCTTCGCCCTCGCCACGCGCCACGATCCGGCCATCGGTGACCCGCAACCAGCCGGTGCTGTCTGTACCCTCCTCGGGATCAATCAGGCGAGCGTTGGTGAAAACTAAAGATGTCATGTGGAGGCCTCGCGGGCTTGGTGCAGCGCCTTCATAGCGGCATCGGGGTCAGCAAGATGATCAAATGAAAAAAACGGGTGCCGATTGAATAAGATAGTGCGGCGTCCGGTTCGGAAGTTGAGAAACTGATCGATCTTTAAGTTTTTGGTCTTCAGCTCTTTGTTGAGTACCCACGCATTGTGCGAGGTTACTACATACATGCGTTGTGCCCGAACAAAACGGTCTGCCCACATCGTGACAGGCAAGATCAAAGTGCCGCAGATGAGTTTCCAGAAGTCTCTAACTGTGTCAAATATCCAAGGGCTGGCAAGCCACAAAGCAGTTAACCCGAGAAGCCCAGCTTTGTAGGCCCAACCGTATCGGGGTGGGAAAAACCCTTGATCCGGTTGCCCAAACCACAGAACTTCTTCAGTTTCGGGTATGCTTTTGCGCCACCACTCGTCACTCATGCCATGGCCCTTTCGATTGCGGCTTTGGTGGCTGCGGGATCTGCTTGATACTTGATCAGGTGCTTGTCGCCGCCCTTGGTGACGATCTGGACGAAACTGCCCATCGTGTTGACGGCCTCAATCTGGTTCAACGCCACTTTGCGCGGGCCGGGGCCGGTAAAGGTGGTGTCTGTCATCTCCCAAGTGGCGGTCAGCTCTTCCGAGGCCAGGTACCACGCGCGGAAGCCGATCGCGGCCAGGCCCGCAGGCGCGCCGGTCCAGACGTATGGATTGCCGATCAACCAGAGCACCACCATTGCGCCTGCCATCGCAAGGGCGGCCAGCCAGGTATTGGTGCGGATATAAGCACCTTTATCAGGGGTGAAGATCACAGGATCAGCCACAAAGCACCTCCGATGACAACCAGGATTAGCAAAGCAATGATTGACGAGCCGAAGCGGTGTGGTGTGTCATCGGTCGGCATGGTCTGTGGGGCCGAGAATGGCTTGGCGCTTTCGGTCTCAATTGTGCCGCCGGTCCAGTTGGTCGCCTCTTCGGTGAAGAGTCCTATCAGATGCAGGCGGGGGTCAGGTGAAAGTGTGGCCGACCGGCCGCCGAATGCGGCGCTGCGCAAGACCATTACCCAGCCTTCAATGGCCTCCAGCCTCGGGCGGTCCAACTGGTCTTCGGAAACGCCACAGCCTTCGCTGAGATAGCCATAGAGTCCGAGGTCTTCGAGGTCGGATACCGGAAAGATATCGATCTGTTCAGGATCCAGCCCTTTGACGCCCAGCACCTGATCGACAGCCCCCGGTTCACGCAGGAATTTCGCCTCTTCCGGACGCATGTCCAGCGAGAACAGGCGGATCACGCCGCGTTCGTGGGGGGCAATGGTCAGATTGCTCATGCAGCTTCTCGCATATTGCGCGCCAGCAGATCCATGGTGGCCATGCGGACGGCGACGCCCATCTCGACCTGTTCCTGAATGACGGACCGGTTGATGTCATCTGCCAGCGTACCGTCGATCTCGACCCCGCGGTTCATGGGGCCGGGGTGCATGACGATGGCATCGGGTGTGGCCAGCGCCAGCTTTGCAGCATTCAGACCGTAGCGGTGATAGTATTCGCGTTCCGATGGGATGAAGCCGCCGTCCATCCGTTCTTTCTGAAGCCGCAGCATCATCACAACGTCGACGTCTTTCAGACCCTCATTCATGTCGTCATAGATCTCGGCCCCGAACTCAGCGAAGTGAGACGGCACCAACGTCGGCGGGCCAATCAGTCGGATGCGATTCTCCATCTTGCCCAGCAGGATAAGGTTCGAGCGCGCGACGCGCGAATGCGCCACATCTCCGCAAATCGCGATGTTCAGCCGGTGCAGACGACCCTTGGCCCGGCGGATGGTCAGCGCGTCCAGCAGGGCTTGCGTCGGGTGTTCATGCCGCCCATCGCCCGCATTCAGCACGGCGCAGTTTACCTTCTGCGCCAGCAGGTCCACTGCCCCGGAATGGGGGTGCCGCACCACCAGCAGATCGGGATGCATCGCGTTCAACGTCATTGCCGTATCAATCAGCGTCTCGCCTTTTTTGATCGAGCTTGCCTGCATCGCCATGTTCATCACATCCGCGCCCAAACGCTTGCCCGCCAGTTCGAAACTGGCTTGCGTGCGGGTAGAATTCTCAAAGAACATGTTGATCTGCGTCAGCCCCGACAGCACATCCGAATGCTTGGTCGATTGCCGGTTCAGATCGACATAGGTTTCAGCCAGATCGAGGATAGCGGTGATATCGGATTGCGACAGATGCTCGATGCCAAGAAGGTGACGATGGGCGAAACGCATGGGCGGGCTCCTGTCTGACAATCGGACCGCTTATAGGAAGCCACGCGGGCAGAGGCAACCTAAGGTTCCGACCCTTCGGGCAGTTTCTCGCACCCGCCTTCAGGCAGGCATTGCTCGCCGGGTTTGCACCATTTGCCATAGCCGCAATCGATAGCCTTGATCGGCACGCACCCTTGATGGGTCGAGCATTTGAAGCCGGGGCGACATTGCGAACCGGTTTCCTCGCACAAAAACCAGCCGGGTCTCGAGCATCCACCGCCGGGCAGGCACGAGGAACCTGACCCACAGGTGCGTCCATCCGCGCAGGTGGTGGCTGGTGCGGGATCGATATCCGGAGTGCTGCGCTCACATTCGCCGCGCCCGTTGCAGAAGCTGCCTCCTGGGCAATCCAGACGTGAGGTACATTTATTCGCCCCCGCCGGGGCACAACGGGTTCCTCCTGCCACGCAGCGCTCGAACGGGCCGCAGGTACGACCGCCACCGCAATAAGTGTGACCTGGGGGAATACAGCGGCCATCGAAACTGCAGCGTTGGCCAGCAGGGCAACAATTGCGACCGCATTGCAGTTGGCCGGCGCGGCACTGCCCCTGCCGGTCGTGAAAGCTCGCCTGCGCAGGGTCGCTGGCGAGGGTCAGCAACAGTCCGATCAGAAGGATTCGTAGGATCAAGAGCATGAATAACCGTATGGTCGACCTCAGAAGGGGCTGTGGCAAGGTCTATTCGCTTTCCCTCGATCAAAAGCTGGTTAGATTGAGAGCTATGGAATCGGGCTTGGACTATCATACCGCGCGGGCGCTGCTGGAGTGGCAGATTGAGCTGGGCGCAACTGACGCGATCGCGGATGCGCCGATCGATCGCTATGGGCTGCCGGACAAAGCGCCCAAGGCCAAAAAGCCCGCCTCAGTGAAGTCAACTGCGCCATCCGAGGCACCCGAAAAGGTTGATCCTGCAGAGGTTGCGCAGCACGCAGCGAAAGCCGCCGGGACGCTGACCGAATTGCACGCTGCGATGGAGTCCTTCGGGTTGTGCGACCTGAAACGCGGCGCGCGGCAGTTGGTGTTCGCTGACGGCACGCCTGGCGCGCGGGTGATGATCATCGGCGAGGCACCCGGGCGCGATGAAGATCGCGAGGGCAAGCCCTTTGTCGGACGCGCCGGGCAGTTGCTGGACCGGATGCTGGCCGCGATTGATCTGGACAGGCGTGAGAACGTTTATATCACCAATGTGCTGCCGTGGCGGCCGCCGCAGAACCGAGATCCCAAGCCGGAAGAGATCGGCATGATGAAGCCGTTTCTGGAACGCCATGTGGCGCTGGCCAAGCCCGAGGTTCTGGTGGTGATGGGCAATATCAGCTGTCAGGCGGTGCTGGGCAAACGCGGCATCACCCGTCTGCGCGGCAACTGGGATCAGGCGCTGGGCCTGCCGGTGATCCCGATGTTTCACCCCGCCTACCTGCTGCGGCAACCGCAGATGAAGCGGCAGGCCTGGGCTGATCTGCTGGACCTGCAAGCGCGGCTGGGGGCCGGGGCATGAGGGTTCTGGCGTTTTCTGACCTGCACATGGCGCGCAACCGGGCCGCCGATCTGGTCGCCGCCAGCGCCGAGGCCGATCTGGTCATCGGGGCCGGAGATTTCTGCAATGGACGAAGCGGGTTGGATGAGGCGATGGATATGCTTTCAGGTATCGCCGCGCCGCTGGTTCTGGTGCCCGGCAATGCCGAAAGCGCCGAGGAACTGACCGCCGCCGCACCCGACGGTGCACATGTTCTGCACGGAACGGGCATGACCCTTGATGGTTTGCGCCTGTTTGGTCTGGGTTATGGCGTGCCCGTGACCCCATTTGGCGACTGGTCTTGTGATCTGACCGAAGCGGAGGCAGCAGAGCTGCTGAATCGTTGCGAAGCCACAGATGTCCTTATCGTGCATTCTCCGCCCAAGGGGCATGGCGATACCACTTCGCAAGGCCTGTCCGTGGGATCGGTTTCTGTGCGGGACGCAATTGAACGGCTTCAACCAACTCATGTCTTTTGCGGGCATATCCATGACAGCTGGGGCTATCGCGGCACGATCGGGCGCAGCCAGATCGCCAACCTGGGCCCCAAAATACATTGGTTCGAGGTGAACACATGATCGAAACGGTCACCCTTTTGGCCTTCATTCCGGCCGCGCTGGCGCTGAATTTCACACCCGGCGCAGATATGATGTTTTGTTTCGGTCAGGGCTTGCGCGCGGGTCCGCGTCCGGCGCTTGCCGCAAGTGCTGGGGTCGCTGTGGGTGGCATGGTACACGTCCTGATTGCTGGTCTCGGCCTTGGCGCTGCAGTCGCGACGCTGCCGTGGCTGTTCGATGTGATCCGCTGGATGGGCGTTGCTTATCTGCTCTATCTCGCGTGGGGGGCGATCCGGAAGGGGGCGGTTTCGGGCGACGCCCCAAGTAAACCGAAGCATTTCGCGTTTCGCGACGGGATGATTGTGAACCTTACCAACCCCAAGGTGATCCTGTTCGTGCTGGCCTTCATCCCGCAATTCGTAAACCCAGCGCTGGGCTCGGTTCTGGTGCAGTTCCTGATCCTCGGTGCCATTATCGCGCTGGGCGGTTTTGTGGTGAATGGCCTGGTGGGTCTGTTTGCCGGTGGCGCCGGACGGATGCTGATTTCTAACCCGCGCGCCTCGCGCATCATGGGCTGGGTAACGGGGGGGATTTTCACCGCCCTCGCCATCCGGCTTGCCATCATGGAAAGGGCCTGACGTCATATGTCACGCATTGACGAAAGCATGGAGTTCATTCCCGTCCGCATCGCTGTTCTGACCGTGTCAGACACCCGATCTCTGGCCGAAGACCGCTCAGGCCAGACGTTGGTGGATCGGATCGAGAAGGCGGGCCATTCGGTGGCGGATCGCAAGATAATTCAGGATGAACGCGCCCAGATTTCCGACCAATTGCGTAAATGGATCGCGGACCCTGAAATCGACGTTGTGATCTCGACCGGCGGCACGGGTCTCACGGGTCGTGACGTGACGGTTGAGGCACATCGGGACGTCTACGAAAAAGAGATTGAGGCCTTTGGCACTGTCTTCACCATCGTGTCGATGGAAAAGATCGGAACGTCGGCGGTGCAATCCCGCGCCACGGGTGGCGTGGCGGGCGGGACATACCTGTTTGCACTGCCGGGCAGCCCGGGCGCGTGCAAGGACGCATGGGACGCGATTCTCGAGAAACAGTTCGATTATCGCCACCGGCCCTGCAATTTCGTGGAAATAATGCCCAGATTGGACGAACATCTGCGACGGAAGTAGACTGGTTCTGCGTTCAACGCATCATAACCGCTTTGTGGCTTGGCATTTTTTACGACCCGGCTACCTTTGCGGAAGGCAGCATGTGCGACCCGAGGTAAGTGACCGATGCGATTTCTGCGGCAAAGCCTTGTTGGGGTGTTCCTGGCGTTTCTGACGCTGGGCCTGTTGATTGTTGCCGCGCAGATGATCTCGGGCGCGGTGCAGGATGTGCTAACCAAAGACAAGCAGGCCCCGGAGGCGCGGGAACGTATCTTCGCCGTGAGTGTCCGCACCGCCGAGCCGGAAACCGTCACGCCTTATCTGGAAGCATTCGGACAGATTCAAAGCCGCCGCCGGTTGGAGCTGCGGGCGGCATTGGGCGGGCGCGTTGTGTCACTGGCCGAAGATTTCGAAGACGGCGGCACCGTGACCGCTGGCGAGCTGCTGGTCGAGCTTGACCCGGCCGATATGCAATCGGCATTAGACCGCGCAAAATCCGATCTTCTGGATGCCCAGTTTGAAGAGCGGGATGCCGAACGCTCTCTGCTGCTGGCGCAGGACGAGTTGAAATCAGCAGAAGCGCAGGCTGAACTGCGCGACCGGGCGCTGCAGCGTCAACAGGACCTGCAGACTCGCGGCGTCGGCGCAGCTGCCAGCGTCGAAGAGGCGGAACTGGCCGCAACATCTGCTCATCAGGCGGTTCTGGCGCGCCGGATTGCATTGGCGCAAGCCGAATCTCGGGTGGATCAGGCGACCACTCTTTTCGCCCGCGCCCGCATTGCTCTGGAAGGGGCCGAACGCGATTTGGAGGATATGTCGATCCATGCCGGATTCGATGGGACGCTGACCGAAGTCACGCTGGTCGAAGGGCGTCTGGTAGCGGCCAACGAAAAACTGGCTGAACTGGTGGACCCCAACGCGCTTGAGGTCGCATTCCGTGTCTCAACTGCCCAGTTCGTGCGCCTGCTTGATGCCGAGGGTGATCTGATCTCCGCTCCGGTCACAGTCTCGCTTGAGGTCACTGGCACCGATCTGACCGCCAGAGGCCGGATCAGCCGGGACAGCGGTGCCGCGGGTGAAGGACAGACGGGGCGGTTGATATACGCCCGTCTCGACGATGCGCCCGGCTTCAAGCCGGGGGATTTCGTCACCGTTTCGATCGAGGAACAACCGCTCGACAATGTTGTACGTCTGCCATCCTCCGTTCTGGATGCTGCGGGCAATGTGCTGGTGCTTGGCCCGGATGACCGGCTGGAGCCTCTGGCCGTACAATTGATCCGCCGTCAGGGCGATGAAGTGTTGATACGTGGCGACGGTCTGGAAGGTCGGGAAGTGGTGATTGGCCGGACCCCATTGCTGGGCTCGGGCGTGCGGGTGCGGCCCCTGCGGATTGAGGCGAGCGCCGAAGTTGACCCGCGCATGGTTGAGCTTTCGGATGAAAAGCGCGCCCAGCTTGTCGCGCAGGTCGAAGCCAGCGATGCGATGTCACAGGAAGACAAAGCGCAAATGCTGGGTCAGCTGAGTGAGGCGAAGGTGCCCGCTGCCCTCGTGCGCCGTCTTGATGACAATCGGGCCGGGGGCTAGGCGCTATGATCCGCGATATTCCCAACGCGGCGGGCGGTATCCTGAGTTATTTCACCCGGCACCGGACAGCGGCCAATCTGCTGCTGCTGGTCATGCTGGTGCTGGGTATCGCAGCGATCCCCAACATGCGGGCACAATTCTTTCCCGACGTTATTCTTGAACGCGTCGATGTGGATGTCGAATGGGAGGGCGCAGGTCCCGAAGATGTCGATAATGGCATCATCCAATTGCTGGAACCGGCGCTGCTGGCTGTTGAAGGCGTCGCGAGTACCGAATCCACCTCACGTGAAGGCTCGGCACGGGTTCGGCTGGAGTTTGAGCCGAACTGGGACATGTCCCGCGCGGTTGAGGAGGTGCGGACTGCCGTCGACAGCGTGACCAACTTGCCCGAAGATGCCGAAGAACCGACCATCCGGCGCGGGGCGTGGCGGGATCGCGTGACGGATGTGGTCATCACCGGCCCTATCGAGGCCGAGCAGCTGGCCAAGTTCACCGATGAGCTGATCAGCCGCCTGTTTGCCGTCGGCGTTACGCGCACCACGATCCGGGGTCTGGCCGCTCCGCGTGTTGTGGTCGAGGTGCCCACTGCGCAGCTGATTGCCAATGATATATCGCTCTCGGAGGTCGCCGAGGCGATTGCCGCCGAGGTCACGGCAAACCCTGCTGGTGATGTCACGGGCGCCAATGCGCGCATCCGGACCGGCATCGAGAAGCGTACCCCGGAAGAGATTGAAGGTATCGCTCTGCGCAACTTTGCCGATGGTTCAAAGCTGGTTGTTGGCGATGTGGCGCAGATCCGGGTCGAGGGCGTCACGCGCAATCGCAGCTATTTCGTGGGCGACAATCCGGCCATGTCGATCCGCGTTGACCGCTCGAATCTGGGTGACGCCATCGGCATTCAGCGCTCGGTCGAGGACGTGGTGGCCGAAATGCAGGCCAGCCTGCCCGAAGGCATCACGGTCGAGTTGATCCGCACCCGCGCGCAGGCCATCACCGACCGACTGGATATTCTGGTAGACAATGGGCTGGTAGGCCTCGGGCTGGTGGTCTGCCTGCTTTTCCTGTTCCTCAACGCGCGCATCGCCTTTTGGGTGGCCGCAGGTATTCCGGTTGCGATGTCTGCGGCGATTGCGCTGATGTATCTGGGTGGGTTGTCGCTGAACATGGTGTCGCTGTTTGGTCTGATCATCACGCTGGGCATCGTCGTCGATGACGCCATTGTCGTGGGGGAGCACGCCGATTTCCGCGCCCGCCGTCTGGGCGAGGCCCCAATGATCGCCGCCGAACGCGCCGCCCGGCGCATGGCGATGCCGGTGTTTGCGGCAACCATCACAACAGTCATCGCCTTCTTCGGCCTGACCGCCATCGGTGGCCGGTTCGGAGAACTGATCCGCGACATCCCCTTCACGGTCATTGCTGTTCTGATTGCTTCGTTGATCGAGTGCTTTCTGATTCTGCCGAACCATATGGCGCATGCCATCACACATTCGGCCAAGGAACATTGGTATGACTGGCCAAACCGCATCGTGAACAAGGGGTTCCGCTGGGTACGCGATCATCTGTTCCGTCCACTGGTCGCCTGGGTGGTCTGGGCGCGATATGTGGTGGTTGCGTTAATGGTGGTTATTCTGGCCAGCCAGATCGCGCTGTTCATCCGGGGCGACGTGAACTGGCGGTTCTTCAACGCGCCGGAACGCGGCTCAGTCACCGGTAATTTCATCATGGTCGAAGGTGCCACCCGCGCCGACACGCTGGAAATGATGCGCATGGTGCAGCATGCCACCGAGGAACTGGGCCAGATCTACGAAGAGCGCCATGGTCGTAACCCAATCGAATATGTTCTGGCCGAGGTCGGCGGCTCTGCCGGGTATGGCCTGCGCGCAGCAGACGGCAAGGATGGTGATCTGCTGGGCGGTATCTCGATCGAATTGATTGACGCCGATCTGCGCCCCTATTCCAGCTTCGAGTTTGTGGGTGAGCTGCAGGATTTTGTGCCGCGCCACCCCAAGGTCGAATTGCTCAGCTTCCGCGGCTGGCGTTCGGGGCCGGGCGGTGACGCGATCGATGTGGAGTTCTTTGGGGCGGATGTAAACACGCTGAAATCCGCGTCCGAGGACCTGCAGGCGGCATTGTCGAAATACCCTGAGGTCTCGGCACTCGAGGACAATCTGGCCTATGACAAGGAAGAGTTCATTCTGGATCTGACCGCGCAAGGTCAGGCGCTGGGCTTCCGTATTGAGACGCTGGGCCGGGTGCTGCGAAACCGTCTGAACGGGATCGAGGCGGCCACCTTCCCCGACGGTCCACGCAGTGCCGAAATCCGGGTGGAACTGCCCGAAGGCGAGCTTACCGCTGACTTCCTTGAACGCACGCTGATGCGGACGCCTGATGGGGTCTATGTGCCGCTGGCTGATATCGTATCAGTCGAACGGAAATCGGGGTTCTCGACCGTCCGGCGTGAAAACGGCCTGCGCGTGATCTCGGTGAATGGCGATATTTCCGAGGATGATCCGGCGCAGGCCGCCGAAATCGCACGAGCCATGCGCGAAGAGATTCTGCCCAACATTGCCGCCGAACGCCAGGTCGAATGGCGCATGGCCGGTCTGAGCGAGCAGGAGGATGAATTCCTGTCCGAGGCGCGGACCGGGCTGATCCTGTGTCTGACCGGGATTTATCTGGTGCTGGCCTGGGTCTTTGCCAGCTGGACGCGACCTCTGGTGGTGATGGCGATTATCCCCTTTGGCCTCGTGGGTGCGATCTGGGGGCATTACCTGTGGGGCGTGCCGCTGAGCATGTTCACCGTCGTTGGACTGTTGGGCATGACCGGAATCATCATCAATGACTCGATCGTGTTGGTGACCACGATTGACGGATATCAACAGGAACGCGGGCTTGTGCCGTCGATTGTCGAAGGCACGGCTGACCGATTGCGGCCCGTGATGCTGACCACCCTGACCACAGTGCTGGGTCTGACGCCGTTGATGTACGAAAGCTCACAGCAGGCGCAGTTCCTGAAACCGACGGTAATCACTCTGGTCTACGGGCTGGGCTTTGGCATGGTGCTGATACTGTTGCTGGTGCCTGCGTTGCTGGCCATCCTAAACGACGTTTCGCGGCCCATGACCTCGATGCGACGTGCCTTGCGCGCGCCGGATCGGGTGGTGCGTATCGCTGTGCGCACAACAGGCGTTGCATTGGCGGTCTGGTTGGGTGCCTCGATGATCTGGCCCGCGGTGACAGGCGCGCCTTTGGCGTTGCTTTCTGGATTCTATCCAGCTGCCGAAGGCCCAAGCGTTTTGCAGATGGGTTTTGGTGTCTTCGCGGTCGGAGCGGTGCTGATCCTGCTGTTGGGTGTGGTGTTGTCCAGCGTGCTCTATGCGCGCCTGTCTGAGCGGTCCGCTGCCTGATCGGTGGCCAAGGCAAGTTGCAGCAGGTCGGGCACCCGGTCGCTCATCGGAAGGTCCCCGGTCATAATCATTTCGACTGGAAACCACCGCGCATCCCGAGCGTCATCCGCTGCGACCGGCGTGCCCGACATATAGCTGCACGCCACACCAACCAGCAAGTAATGCGCCCGCACCTGCCCATCGCTATCGCGCAACAGCAGGTCGAGATTGTCGAGATAGGCCAGAGGCTCGGCGATAACGCCGGTTTCTTCCCGCAATTCACGGGTGGCGGCGTCCAGAACGGTTTCACCCCATTCCACATGGCCGCCGGGAAATCCCCAAAGACCCGCATCGGGTTGCTTGTTACGCTGCACCAACAGCACTTGATTGTCGTGTAGCACGACCGCCAAAGCACCGATCTTTGGGGTTTGGCTCATCCGGTCAGCCTGCGCTGCACCCTTGTATGTCCACGGCATGGTTCGCGCCAAGAACGGTGATGCGCACCTCAGACCGATCCAATGCAAATGGCCCGCCCGAGGCACTGATGACCTCTGAGCTTGCGATCAGAGTATTGCCTTGGCGGCGTGTCTCGGGTTGCGATGCCCAAAGCGCCGGATTGCCCGGTTCGATGACGGCGAATTCGGCCCCGCCCGCAGAGGGCATGGTGATATGCGCCTCGATCTGCATCCCGTCCGCGGTCGGTGTCAAATGGCAGGTTGCACCTGCCACACCGGCCTCACGCTCGGAAAACGGGCGCTGGGCGAGGGCGGCAGCGATGGCCGGATTGCGCCCGGCCGCGGCATCCAGCGTGTGATCGAAATCCAGTCGACCGGGCACACAGACATCCTTGCAAACGCCCAGATCCATCTCACCGCGCAAACGCACAGGTTTAGCCGGGTTCATGGGGGTGATTTCGACCGGCAGCACCAGCTGATCCTCATACCCGACCGAGCGCAGGCCGTTCTGGTCAAACACATGCGGCGCGGGCCATGTGATCGCGACATCCGCGACATTGCCGGAACCGTTCCAGTCAAACTGCGGCGGAATGCCTGCATCGCCCGGCGCACGCCAATAGGTCTTCCACCCATCCTTGAGCGTCAGGCGCAAAGCCCCCTGATAGGTACCCTCGGAGGTCTTGCCGCCGTCCAGCACCTCAAGCTGCACCAGATTGTCGAGCCCTTGCGCGAGGGCAGGGGAGCCGATGCAAAAGGTGGCGGCCAGCACGGCTGCAGTGGGTTTCCAAAGCGTTTTCATATGCAGAACATGCGCATTTCGGGCGTGAATTCCAAGTCACGTTCCGGTCACTTAGCTGAAATGCACGGAAATCCGGGCTGATCCCTTGCCATTCCGGCTTCCGCAGGGTCATTCTAGGATCATCCTATGGCGCAAGAGATGTCTGCTGATGGACCTTACGGGAAAACTGTTGATTGCGATGCCCGGCATGGGCGATCCACGATTCGAGCATTCGGTCGTGTATATCTGCAGTCATGGCGAAGACGGCGCGATGGGCTTGATCGTGAACAAGCCCTCGGATCTGCGAATCAAGACCCTGCTGGAACAGCTCAACATCCCCTGCCGTGTTCCGGTGGTGGGGGAACGTCTGGTCCAGTTCGGCGGCCCGGTCGAGATGTCGCGTGGTTTTGTCCTGCACAGCTCGGATTACGAGGCCAATTTGCATTCGATGCAGATTTCCGAAGATTTCAGCATGACCGCCACGCTGGATGTGCTCGAGGATCTGGCCTCCGGCAAGGGGCCGCTGAATTCGATGTTGACGCTGGGCTATTCCGGCTGGGGTCCCGATCAGCTTGAGGATGAGATCGCGATGAATGGCTGGTTGACCACCGATGCGACCTCGAAACTGGTCTTCGACGTGCCCGACGATGAGAAATGGGAGGCCGCTTTGGCCACGCTCGGGGTTGATCCTTTGTCCCTGTCTGCCAGCGCAGGCCGCGCCTAGTCGCGTGGGGCTGCCGCGCGGCGCAGGCGGTCGTTGATGGCTGCGCCCAGTCCGTGGTCCGGTATCGGGGATACTGCAATCGGTTTGCCGGTTTCGTTCAGCGTGTGCAAGGCGGCGAATAGATTGGCGGCGGCCTCGGGCAGGCTGCTGCTCTCAGACAGGTTCAGATCGCAATCGACCCGTCCAAAACCCAGCAGAACTTCATCCCCTTGGCGCGACCCGGCGTTCAGGCGGACCGGCGCATCTGGTGCGTAATGCGATTGCAACTGCCCCGGAGCGGTCAGAAGATCACCCGCTTGATGGTGATGCAATTCCGTCTGCAGAACGTCTTCAATCTGTTCCAAAGCAACCCCACCCGGGCGCAGCAGAGCCGGGGCACCGGCCAGACCGACAATAGTGGATTCAAGCCCGACACCACATGGCCCATCATCCAGAATCGCTGCAATGCGCCCCTCCAGCCCTGCCCGGACATGCGCCGCCGTGGTCGGGCTGATCTGACCGGAAGGATTGGCCGAGGGGGCTGCCACCGGGCCATCGAACGCCGCCAGCAATGCCCGCGCAGTCGGATGTGCGGGCACACGGACGGCCAAAGTATCCAATCCGGCGGTGACAAGCGATGATATCCCGTGGTCGGCGCGCAAAGGTAGAACCAGTGTCAGCGGACCGGGCCAGAAGGCCTGCGCCAATTGCTCGGCCTGATCGGTCCATTCAACGAACCGTTTCGCAGTCTCGGTCGAGGCGACATGGGCGATCAGCGGGTTAAAGCTGGGCCGTCCCTTGGCCTCATAGATCGCGGCCACTGCCTCTCCGTTTCGTGCATCACCTCCGAGGCCATAGACAGTCTCGGTCGGGAAGGCGACCAGTAGCCCCTGCCGCAACAGGTCGGCGGCCTGAACGATGCCATCCGCGTCTGCGGATAAGTCTTGAGTACCGAGAAGGGTCATGGATCGTGACGCCGCGTTTTGGTTGCTTGCAGTTCAGGTAACGGTAGGTAATCGTGCCAGCCCAGATGAATACCGGCGTGGGGCCGGGATTCCAACCCCACGCTGACAACTTGCCAGACTCAGAGGGAAACAATGCCCTATCGCGCCCCGATCTCAGACTATGAATTCCTGTTCCGCAACGTGATCGGATTTGACCAGATCGCCGCGACCGAGAAATTCTTGGAAGCCAGCGAGGACGTGGTCAGCGCCATCCTGACCGAAGCGGGGAAGATGTGCGAAGAGATCATGGCACCGCTTCAACGCCCCGGTGATCTGGAACCCGCCCGGTTGGAGAACGGTGTATTGCGCACCTCTCCGGGCTACGCGGAAGGGTGGAAAGCAATCGCCGAAGGCGGTTGGATCGGGATGAGCGGTGACCCCGAATATGGCGGCATGGGCCTGCCCATGACCATGACCACCGCCGTGAATGAGATGATGAGCGCCGCCTGCCTGTCGCTGCAGCTGGCTCCGTTGATGACCCAGGGCCAGATCGAAGCGTTGGAGCATCACGCAAGCGACGCGTTGAAAGCGCTCTATCTGCCCAAGATGATGGCGGGCGAATGGTCAGGTACCATGAACCTGACCGAACCGCAGGCCGGATCGGATGTCGGCGCGCTGACCTCGAAGGCCGAGGATAACGGTGACGGCACCTATTCGGTGACCGGCCAGAAGATTTACATCTCATGGGGCGACAACGACTTTACCGAGAATGTCTGCCATCTGGTTCTGGCCCGCCTGCCGGACGGCGTGCCGGGGACCAAAGGCATATCGCTGTTTCTGGTGCCCAAGTACATCCCTGATGAGAACGGCAATCCCGGCGTGGCCAATGACCTGAAGGTGGTTTCGCTGGAACACAAGATGGGTCTGCACGGCTCGCCCACCTGCGTGATGCAATATGACGGGGCCAAAGGCTGGCTGGTCGGTAAAGAGCATGGCGGGATGGCCGCGATGTTCACCATGATGAATAACGCGCGCCTTGGCGTCGGCGGGCAAGGCGTGGGGGCCGCCGAAGGAGCCTATCAGCACGCGCTGGCCTATGCGTTGGAACGCAAGCAAGGCAAGACGCCCTCAGGCACGATTATTGACCACGCAGATGTGCGACGGATGTTGATGAGCATGCGGGCAGATGTATTTGCGGCGCGGGCGATCATGTTGGCCAATGCCGCCGCGATCGACATGGCGCAGGCCACCGGTGAGGCCGATTGGGCAGCACGAGCGGCGCTTCTGACGCCGATCTGCAAGGCGTTCGGCACAGAGACCGGTATGCGCGTATCCGAGACCGGGGTGCAGGTGCATGGCGGTATGGGGTTCATCGAAGAAACCGGTGCGGCACAGTATTACCGCGATGTCCGTGTGACCGCGATCTATGAAGGCACCAACGGCATTCAGGCCATGGATCTTGTGGCGCGCAAGATGATAGACGGGGGTGAGGCGGCCTCGAACCTTCTGGATGAGATCGAGGATCAGGCCGAAAAAGCCCGCGCCACCATGCCGGAACTCGCCGGTCCGGTGTGGGAGGCCACTGAGTCACTGCGTGAAGCCACCGAGTGGATCGTCGCGCAATCAGACATGAACAACCGCTTTGCCGGGGCGGCGGCCTATCTCAAGGCTTTCGCGCGGGTGTTGGGTGGGCACTACCATTTGTCTGCCGCTTTAGCCGACCCCGATGGACCGCGCGCCAAACTGGCAAGGTTCTACATCAACGCGTTGCTACCCGAACATACCGGCCTTCTGGCACAGGCGCAGAACGGGGCGGATGACCTATACGCACTTAGCGCAGAGGAGTTGGCGGTCTGATGGATGGCGAGGCTCCACAAGTGATGCGATACCCGTGGGAGGAACCACCTGCTCCCGGCGAATGGGTCGAGGTTGCCGAGGGGGTTTTGTGGATCAGGCTGCCTCTGCCTATGGCGCTGGATCATGTGAATGTCTACGCGCTGGATGATGGTGACGGTTGGACAATCGTCGATACCGGGCTTTCTTCGAAGAAAACGCGTGCCATCTGGCAGAACCTGATGGCAGGGCCTCTGGCCGGTAAGCCTGTCCACAGGGTTGTGGTCACCCATCACCACCCCGACCATGTGGGCAACGCGGGCTGGTTCCAGTCCGAACATAGCGCCGAACTGGTTACCAGCCGCACCGCCTGGCTGTTCGCCCGAATGCTGACGCTGGACGTGCAGGAGAACTGGCCGAAGGAAACGCTCGATTACTATCGCAGCGCCGGAATGGACGCGGATGTGTTAGCGGGTCGGATGGCCGAGCGGCCCTTCAACTTTGCCGACACCGTCTACCCTATGCCGCTGGGCTTTACCCGGATCAAACAGGGTGATGTGATCCGCATGGGGGGGCGTGATTGGGATGTCCACATGGGCAATGGTCATGCGCCGGAACACTGCACGTTCTGGAGCCGCGACGACAATCTGGTGCTGACCGGCGATCAGATTCTCAGCTCGATCAGTTCCAATCTGGGCGTCTATGCGACCGAGCCCATGGCCGATCCGGTGGCCGACTGGTTAGAGGCCTGCGAACGCCTGCAACCATTGGCCCGGCCTGATCATCTCGTTCTGGGTGGTCACAAGCTGCCGTTCACCGGATTGCCCACCCGCATGCGTCAGTTGATCGACAATCACCACGGCGCATTGGAACGTTTGCTAAACGACCTCGACCACCCCAAAACCGCCGCCGAGTGCTTTCCCCCGCTGTTCAAGCGCCAGATCAAGGGCGGTGAATACGGCCTCGCGCTGGTCGAAGCGGTTGCACATGTGAACCATCTCTACCACATTGGAGCTGTCACCCGGACGCGCCGCGCGGACGGGGCGTGGGAGTATCAGCGCAAAGGGTAGAGCGATGCAGGACCAGATCGAAACCTCGGCCGAAGCGGCGGAATCCGCAGCTTTACCACGATGCTACGAGGTGCATGCCAACCCCGAGGCGGCCTCGGGCAACAAGGATCTGCCCAAAACTTTGCAAGCGCCGGTCGAAACCAAAAGCCCGGCGCAATGGGCCTATGAGCGGCTGATCATGTATATCCAGAACTTCGAAAAGACGCTGGATGGCGATCAAGAGGTCGCCATGGGCTTTACCGGCGGCGATGCCGGTGTGATGCGGATTGAAGGCATGGGTTATTTTGATCCCGATGTGATCACCTTCTATGGCTCGGATGGCGGTGGGGCGAAGACCCAGCTTGTTCAGCATGTCAGCCAGTTGAACGTGATGCTGCGCGCTCTGCCCAAAACGGTCGAGGATAAACCGGCCAATCGCATCGGGTTCCGACTGGCGGCTGATCTGGAAGACAACTAACGCACACTCTTGCAATTCATGCTTTCGCAGCCTTGAATGAGATCATCATTCAGGAGGGTGTTGCGTGACCAATTTCTCAGCCGTTACAACCGCCTATCGCGGCGCATGGGCGCGGCGGCGCGTCTTTGTGCCGATCTATCTGGCGGTGCGGTTGCTGCTGGTGGCTTTGATCGCGCCGGGGGTGGCCATCGCGGTCAATTTGGCCGTCTCCCTGTCGAATCAATCGGCGCTGACCGATCAGGACATCGCCATGTTCCTGCTGTCGCCTGCGGGCTTCATCGCAGCAGTTGCGGTGCTCAGCCTGTTTCTGCTGGCCGAAGTCTTTGTGTTCTCGGTCATGGCCGGTTCATTGCGGATGGGTGAGAGCGATCCGTGGCGGGCAGGCAGTGCCTCCATCCGTTTGATCTTGACCCGCCTGCCTGCGCTGTTCGGCTTTGCGGCGCGTTTCATCCTGCGCGTTTTGCTTCTGGCACTGCCCTTCGTGCTTGTGGCCGGAGCAATAGCGTGGTGGACGCTGACGGAATACGACATCAATTATTACCTCACATTCCACCCACCTTCATTCTGGGTCGCGGTGGTCCTGATCGGTTTCGTGGTTCTCTGTCTGGCGTGGGTTTTGATCCGCAAGCTTTCGGCCTGGGCCTTGGCGCTGCATCTGGTGCTGTTCGAAAGTTGCACGCCAGCGCAGGCCTTTGATCGCAGCGCCGAGCAGATGGAAGGGCGCCGTGGCCGCCTCAAGATCGAACTTGCCCTGTGGCTGGTCCTGCGCATCGTCATCGCATCGCTGATCGCAATCGTTGCCGGGTTCTTCTTCGATCTGGTGCCGCTGCAAGAGGGTACGAACCTGCGCCTCGCCCTGATCCTCAGCCTGATCGTTGCCGGACTCTGGTCGCTGGCCGGGTTGGTGCTGGCTGCAATCGCGCTGGGGGCGCTGGCGGTTCTGTTGGATGGGTTTTTTGATGCAAAGGGCAAAGAAGTGCCCCATCCCGAACCTGGTAATCTGCTTGCGCCGCTATATGCCGTGGTCGGGGGCGCGGTCGTCGCTCTGCTCATCGGGCTCTGGTTCGGGCAGGAACTGCTGGAACGGGTGCAGGCTCCAGATCATGCGGATGTCATTGGCCATCGGGGCGCGGCGGCGTTGCGACCCGAGAACACGATGGCGTCGGTTCTGAAGGCGATTGAGGATGGCGCCGACTGGGTTGAGATCGACGTGCAGGAAACCGCAGACGATGTGGTCATCATCGCCCATGACAGCGATTTCATGAAATTGGCGGGCGTGCCGCTCAAGGTGTGGGACGCGACCATGGAGGATGTGGCCGAGATCGATATCGGCAGTTGGTTCGGCCCTGAATACGCCTCGGAACGTACACCCACGCTGCGTGATGTTCTGGAAGCTGCTAAAGGCAAATCCAAGGTCATCATCGAGTTGAAATACTATGGTCACGACGTTGATCTGGAAAATCGCGTTGCTGCGATTGTCGAAGAGCTAGGGATGCAGGACGACATCGCCACCATGTCGCTGAAATACCCGGCAGTGCAGAAGATGAAAGCGCTGCGCCCCGATTGGCGGGCGGGGGTTCTGGCGGCAACAGCGATTGGCGACTTGTCGGGGCTGGAGGGCGATTTCGTGGCCGTGAACGCGGCAACTGTTTCGCCAGGCCTCATCCGCTCGGTCCACGAGGCGGGCAAAGATATCTATGTGTGGACGGTGAATGATCCGCTGCAAATGTCGGCCATGGCTTCAATGGGGGTCGACGGGCTGATTACCGACCGTCCGGCGATAGCCCGCGAAGTGCTGCGTGTTCGGTCCGAGATGGGACCGGGTGAACGGCTCATGCTGTGGCTGGCGACCACCTTTGGTCTGTCGGTTGACACTGCCGAGATGCGCGATGAAAGCCCTTAAGCTTGCCACCTTTCTGGCCTGCTGCGCGCTGCCCGCTGCCGGACAGGACCTGATGCGCAACGTGGAAATGCCAGCGCACCGGGTGTTGATGAGCTCCATCGAAGGGGCCGAACTGATCCCGTTCGAAACCGATGGCTGTTCGGGCGGGTTATCATCAAGCTGGCGTCTGGTCGCCGAGACTTTCCCCAAGTTCAGCCTGCTCTATGAAGAGCATCCGCCCTGGGAATATTGCTGTGTCACCCATGACCGCGCCTATCACAACGCAGGCGGCGCATCACAGGCCGAGGCCAGCTTTGACGCCCGCCTCGCGGCTGATGACGCCCTGCGTGCCTGCGTCAAAGCCCACGGTGTGACCCATGCCAAGGACTATGCCGAACGCTACGACATGACACCGGAGCAGATCAAATCCGTCCATTCCATCACCTCCGAGGCGATGTTCCTGGCGGTGCGTTTTGGGGGCGGTCCCTGCAGTGGGTTGCCCTGGCGCTGGGGGTTCGGTTATCCGGGCTGCACGATCTTTGGTTCAACTGCGCGCGATTGACGTCGTGACAGGCCCTGAATTTTGCATTATCCAACATCTCAAACACGCGAATTGGGATTCTTACGAACATGGCTGATCACAAGCACGGCGAGATGGACATCACCGTTCAGACCAAAACCTTCGATGGTTTCGTCAAATTCACCACCTGGTGCGTGGTGGCGATTGTCTTCCTTTGCATTTTCCTGGCGGTTTTTGCGTCCTAATCGGTCCCCGAGGCGCGTTCCGTGTTCAGGTTTCTGATAGCCTGCCTGTTGGCGGTGACCGTCGCGGGTTGCGCCGGTTCGCAGCGCCCGCAGGCAGATTCGTCTGAGATTGTGGCCCGATCCTATCGTGATCCGGGGCCATCGACGTTGACGCTCTATACCATGATCAGCACGCGCACCGGGTCAGGCGCGCATACATCGTTGATGATCAGCGGCAGCGAACGCGTGATCTTCGATCCTGCCGGGTCCTTCCGGGCGGATGTGGTTCCGATCAAGAACGATGTGCTTTATGGCATCACCCCGAATGTCGAACGGGCCTATCGCAGCAGCCATGCGCGCGAAACCCATTATGCCCGCATCCAGACCATCGAAGTGACCCCGCAACAAGCCGAGATTGCGCTGCAACTGGCCAAACAGATGGGGCCAGTGGCAGGGGCGTTCTGCGCGAACTCAACCTCGCAGCTGTTGCAGCAGGTACCGGGATTCGAGCAGATCAGCACGACCTTCTATCCGGTGAAACTGTCGGACCAATTCGGGCAGGTCCCGGGGGTTGTCACCACCGAGTATCGTGAGAGTGACTCGGCTGATCTGCAGCAGGGGCTGGCAGAAAACAACGCGCGGCTCAATCAGCTCGAAGCGACCTCAACCAACTAGATAAAGCAGACCATAGAGCGTGGCTGCGCCGGTAAAGATCGCCGCCAGCACATTCTTGGTAACGTACCCGACTGTCAGCGCCACTGCGGCTGCGGCCATGCGCGGCAAGTCCGGTTGCCCGTCGGTTGCCGATGGCCAGACCACAAGCGGCGCGATCAGGGCAGGGATAATCGCAACGGCGGTGTAACGCAGGTGGCGCAGCAGCCAGGGCGGCATCGGGCGATCTCCGACTAACCCGATGAAGGTGAATCGCAGAAGATAGCTTCCAACTGCCAGACCGATGATGATGATCCAGATAGTCACGTTGTCGATCTGGGTCATGGCTTGCTCCGCTCCAGCATCAGTTCGGCTTGCGCGCCGGCAATCATCCCGGCGGCACCTGCGATCAGAAGGCCAAGGTTAAACGGCACTGCGACGGTGAGCAGAGCAACCACAATCGCAACAAGTGCGGCAACCACATGCGCAAAGGTGCGCATCATCGGCCCGATCATGGCCAGAAACGTGATCGGCAAGGCAAAGTCCAGGGCCCAGCTTTCCGGGATCTGCGTGCCCAGCACCGCCCCCAGATAGGTGCCCAGAATCCAAAGTGGTGTGATCGGTGTGACCGAACCGACGAAATAGATCATGCGTTGGGGCACAGACATATCAGGTTCTTTTTCAAACCGGACCATCGAGCAGGCATAGGATTGATCGACAATCAGATAGGCTGCACAGGCGCGCTGCCACAATGGTGCCGCGCCCAAGTAAGGCGTCAGCGAGGCCGAATACATCGCGACCCGCAGGTTCACAGCCAGCGCTGAGATCAGGACGATCATTGTGGGGGTATTGTCCTGCAGCAATTGCAGCGCCGTGAATTGCGCCGCCCCGGCAAAGACGGTGGCGGAAAAGGCCAGTGTTTGAACGACATTAAACCCCGCCTCGGTCGCGAAAACGCCGAACAACAGACCAAAGGGCATCGCGACAAAGACAAACGGCGTTCCGTCGCGAAAACCTTTCCAGAAGTATGACTTGGATGTGGCAGAGGTCATGGCTAAATCCTATGGTGTTGCGAGCAGCAGTAGCCGTCTTGGGAAAGGGTTGCAATTGGCCACGGAATTGGACCTGTCAGACTATCTCATCGCGCCCGATCCTGGGGCCGCCCGCCTGACCCGTGCCGTGGAAGGCGTGGATCAGAATGGTGAGGTCAGCCAGATCTCGGTGGTCGAGGAACGCCCGCTGACGATTTTTCTAAACTCGCAGGAAATCGTGACGGCGATGACCATTGGTGACTATCCCGAGTATCTTGCGCTGGGGTTCCTGCGCAATCAGGGCATGCTGCTTGCGGATGATGAGATCACGCAGGTCGACTATGACGACGATCTGGAAACCGTGGTTGTGCGCACCGCGCGTGAAACCTCGTATGAGGACAAGCTGAAGAAAAAAACCCGCACGAGCGGATGTGCCGTGGGCACGGTTTTTGGTGACATGATGGAGGGGCTTGAGGACGTGCGTCTGCCGCAGGTCTCGGTGCGCACCTCGTGGCTGTATGATCTGGCCGCCAAGATCAACCGCACCCCGTCGCTGTACCTTGAGGCCGGGGCGATTCATGGCACCGTGCTGTGCCGTGAAAACCGCCCGCTGGTCTATATGGAAGATGTGGGCCGCCACAACGCCGTCGACAAGATCGCGGGATGGATGCTGTCCGAGGGTGAGGGGGCCGCGGACAAGATCCTTTATACGACCGGTCGTTTGACCTCGGAAATGGTGATCAAAACGGCGATGATGGGCATTCCGGTTCTGGCCTCGCGCTCCGGCTTCACCGCTTGGGGCGTCGAGATCGCGCGCGCGGTCGGCCTGACTCTGATCGGTCGGATGCGCGGGCAGCGGTTCGTGTGTTTGTCAGGTGAGGATCGTCTGATGCGCGACGTGGACCCGGCGACTGTAGCGGTCGAGGATAAGAAACATCGCAGGAAGAGTGCCAATGGCTGAACAACAGCAAAAGCCGTTGGGCGTTATTCTGGCTGGTGGCCTCGCGACCCGCATGGGAGGAGGCGATAAAGGGCTGTTGCAGATCGGTGGAATTAGCCTGCTGGATCGCGTGATAGATAGGCTGCGGCCTCAGGTGGACGGTCTGTCGCTCAACGCGAACGGAGACGCCTCTCGGTTCTCTGAGTTGGACTTGCCCGTGATCGCAGATTCGATTGAGGGTTTCGCCGGACCGCTGGCCGGTGTTCTCGCAGGTCTCGATTGGGCCGCTGAACAAGGCGCGCAATCCATCGTGACGGTTGCCGCGGATACACCGTTCTTTCCGCGTGATCTGGTGAGACAGTTGGTACGGGCTTCCGATGGGCAGAAATATCCCCTTGTACTTGCCACAACTCCGCGCACTGGCGATGAAGCATTGAAATCCGGCGGCGGCAAACGCGTGAACCGGCACCCGACCTTCGGCCTCTGGCCCGTCGCGTTGCGCGATGATCTGCGGGCGGCGCTGAAGGACGGGCTGCGCAAGGTGGTGCTTTGGACCGATCAGCACGATGGGCGCGAAGCCCTGTTTCCGGCCGAGCCCTTTGACCCCTTCTTCAACGTCAACACTCCCGATGATCTTGCCCGCGCCGAGACACTGTTGGAGCAGGCATGAGGATCTACGGCGTCACCGGCTGGAAAAACGCGGGCAAAACCGGGTTGATGGAGCGGTTGGTGGCTGAAATCACCGGTCGTGGTCTCACCGTTTCCACCGTGAAACACGCGCATCATTCCGTTGACGTCGACCAACCCGGCACCGACAGTTATCGCCACCGCGCGGCAGGCGCATCAGAGGTGCTGCTGGCCTCGGGGCAGCGCATCGCAGTGATGCAGGAACTGCGCGGCGCGCCGGAGCCGTCTTTGGCAGATCTGCTGGGCCGCCTCTCGCCGGTTGATCTGGTATTGATCGAAGGCTTCAAACGCGAATCCCATCCCAAGGTCGAGGCGTTTCGCGCTGTTGCGGACAACCCGCTGATCGCCCCCGGTGATCCATCCATTCGAGCGATTGCAAGCGATACTCTATTGGACACGGATCGTGTGGTTTTCGATCTGAACGACACCACCGCCATCGCGGATTTCATACTGAAAGAGGTCGGGTTATGAGCAAACCGGATATCACGCCTCCGCCCCTGCGCGACGATTGTTTTGCGCTGCCCGCCGGGGTGAAATGGACACCGGTCGATGACGCCTTGGCGCTATTGCGCGACCGTTTGACGGTGGTGACCGGGGTAGAAACCGTGCCTTTGATGCAGACCGTTGGGCGCATTCTGGCAGAAGATGTGATTGCCAAACGCTCCAATCCCCCGCTGCCGAATACGGCGGTGGATGGCTATGGCTTTGCCGGGGCCATACCCGAAGGCCCCTGCGTTATGCCGTTGATTGAAGGGCGGGCGGCCGCAGGCGTTCCGTTCGAAGGGGTAGTGCCGCAGGACCACGCGATCCGGGTTCTGACCGGGGCCGCTCTGCCAGAGGGTGTGGAGACAGTCATTCTGGAAGAGGACGTGACGGTTCAGGACGGTCACATTGCCTTTCACGGCCCGCTGAAACAGGGGGCCAATGCGCGAAAGGCGGGCGAAGACGTCGCCGAGGGTGACGTCGCGTTGGCCGCAGGGCGGTATGTCACGCCGGCGGATCTGGCGTTGATGTCGGCGGTAGGCATTAATGAGGTCCCGGTCCGTAAGGTCCTTCGCGTGGGTATTCTGTCCACAGGCGATGAATTGGTCGAACCGGGCGGCGCTGTGGGACCCGGGCAGATTTACGATGTCAATCGCCCGATGTTGCTGTCTCTGATGGCGCGTATGGGCTTCGATGCGGTCGATTTAGGGCGTGTGCCCGATGACCGGGACGCGTTGAAACAGCGACTGGACGACGCAGCGACGCAAGCTGACGTGATCCTGACCAGCGGCGGGGCTTCGGCGGGGGATGAGGACCATGTCTCGGCCCTGCTGCGTGAGGCGGGGGCGATGCAGGAATGGCGCATCGCGTTGAAACCGGGGCGGCCTTTGGCGCTGGGTATGTGGCAGGAAACTCCGGTATTTGGTCTGCCCGGCAACCCCGTGGCCGCGCTGGTCTGCACGCTGATCTTCGCCCGCCCCACATTAAGCCTGATGGCTGGTGCAGGATGGCAGGAACCGCAGGGCTTTGATGTGCCCGCCGCGTTCGAGAAACGCAAGAAACCGGGCCGTCGCGAGTACTTGCGCGCGCGAATTCGAGAGGGCCGAGTCGAGGTGTTCCGGTCCGAAGGCTCTGGCCGGATCAGCGGGCTCAGCTGGGCCGAGGGGCTGGTCGAGATCGAAGACGGCGCGCGCCATATTCAGCCGGGTGATCCAGTGCGGTTTTACCCCTACGGAAGCTTCGGTCTCTAAACGCCTTAGTCAAACGTCCCCGCCACGCGACCAACCAGCATGAAGGCTCGCGCCGTTCGGGTCTCACCCAGTGCAGTCAGTTCGGCGTCGCTGGCCTCGGGTTCGAAATCGGCGATCATGTGATCGAATCGGCGCAGGAAGTGATGGGCCGCATCGCGAAAGATCGGGTCCTGCTTCATCCGCGCCGCCGTCAGCGCCAGCGAGGACCGGTCGCGGATGCCGCCCAACGTGGCCACCGCCCGCCCGCGCTCGCCATGCGCAAACTGTCGCCAGACTTCAGGCCGGGCCATGTCGGGGCGCAAATCGTCCATATAGATCCCCTCCTGGCTGAGGAGGGTCAGAACGTCTTGCGAGGCCTGCACCAGCTTTGCCGCCTTGCGATCCTTCAGCGCAACGCGCAGAGCGTTGAAGCCTTCCTTGTCATCCTGGGTTTCCGGAAAGTTCAACGCACGGATGAATACATCCCGGGCCAGCGGCGGCGTGATCTCTTCCGCCGATGTGCCCAGCTCCAGCGAAGTCTGATTGGCAGGCTCAGACGATCGCTTGCCGGGCCGCGTCGGCTCGGCGCGGTTGGTCGAGAATGTGGCCAATGCACTTTCGGTTTTCTTGGCGGTCTCGGCAATTTCGTCCAGTTTTTTGCCAACCGTCGGCTCATAGGTGCTGGCCGCGCGCTGTTGCTGCGTGACATAGCTGTTGCGGATGGCATCGATCGCAGTCTGAAGCCGGGCGCTTTCCTCGCGCATGATCCGGCTGGCACGCATCGCCAGCGCCGCGACCCAGATCATCGCGACCGGCAGGAACACGGCCAGAGCCGTAACGATAAATCCGCCCTGTCCGGCGCCGGGCAGCACCAGAAACACCACGGCCACGACCAGCCACAACAGGCTGAGCGCACCTGCCGCGATTTCGATCCCGGTCACCGAAGGGGAACCGGGTCGGTCATAGATGCCCAGAGAGGTCGGTTTCTTATCTTCCGGATCAGGGTCGGTGTCGGACATGACGTGACGCTCCGGATCAGGCGTATTCGATGCTCAGAATTTCGTATGAGCGCACACCGCCGGGGGTGCGGACCTCGACGCTGTCGCCTTCATCCTTGCCGATCAGGGCGCGGGCGATAGGGGATTTGATATTCAGAAGGCCCGCTTCGATATTGGCCTCATATTCACCCACGATTTGCCAGGTCTTTTCCTCGTCGGTGTCTTCATCGACCAAAGTGACCTTGGCCCCGAACTTCACCGCGCCGGACAGCTTGGTCGGATCGATCACATCAACCAGCGACAGCACGCCCTCAAGTTCTTTGATGCGACCTTCGATAAAGCCCTGCTTTTCACGGGCCGAATGGTATTCGGCGTTTTCCTTCAGGTCGCCGAGTTCGCGCGCCGAGGCAATCGCCTCGATGATCGCCGGTCGCTCGACCGATTTGAGGTTCTTCAACTCTGCCTCGAGCGCGGCATTGCCCGCAGGCGTCATGGGGATTTTTTCCATAGTCTTGTCGTCCACGCAGAAATTGTGACGCCCCGCCGCAGGGTGATAGCGTCGGGGCGAAAGATGGGTCAGCAATTACCTGACCCAAATGAGGCGTGAATTGCAAGAGGGCAGGCGCGCCTTCTGGCGCAACCTGCAACTTAGCGCCGTTTTGGCGGCGGCATAGCTCGCCTATGACGGTGTCTCAGAAGGTCACCGCGCCGCCAGCGATGGGCGTCGGTTCCGAGCCAGAGCAGCTCAATCATACTGGACCACTTCGAATTCGATGCCATTGTCGTCGCGGAAATAGAACCTGCGGCCTGGCTCGTAATCGGCGTGATTGTGCGGCTCGAACCCGGCCTTTTTGACCTTCGCCTCGGTGGCATCCAGATCTTCGACCAGCACCCCCACATGGTTCAGGCCACCAACGATGTCATAGCTGCTGTTGTTCAGTGGCTTTGGATTGCCCGGGTTATAAAGCGCAAGGTAGGTGTGGGGCCCGCCCACATGCACGGTATAGCCGCCGGCTATGGCCGGACCCTCCCACCGCGTTTTCCAGTCAAAGACGTCCTGCATCCACGCCGCCGACGCCTTGGGGTCGCGGACCGTGAAGTTGGTGTGTTCAAGCGTTGCCATCATGGGAGCTCCTTTACGATTTGGCTTGTCCCGACTCACCGTAATTTCTAAACCTAACTTTAGGTCAAGGATTATTTGTGAGGATGAGATGGCGGTTTCCGAGGGGCTTGCAATTGGCGCATTGGCCCGGCGCACTGGGCTGGCTGTTTCAGCGATCCGGTACTATGAGGCGCAAGGTCTGATCGCGCCCTGGCGCAATGCCGGAGGGCAACGCCGATACCAGCGGGCCGATATCCGGCGGCTGAGTTTCGTCATGATTGCGCAGCAGTTCGGCCTGACCCTGCCTGAGATACGTGAAGTGCTATCAGGCCTGCCGGGCAATCGAACACCCACACCACAGGATTGGAAAGACATCAGTCAGGGGTTGCGCGCTCATCTCGACGCGCGAATCGATACTTTGATACGGTTGCGCGACAATCTGGACGGATGCATCGGCTGCGGGTGTCTCAGCTTGCCCAAATGCAGGCTTTACAACCCCGATGACCGGGCCAAAACCCATGGCAGCGGCCCCAGATACCTGATGGGTGATGCGCCAGAGGCGTGAAGTGTCGAATAGAGGCATTGTTACGCCGTGTTTCGATTGACCTATGTCTTTCTCAGCATGTAATCAGCCGTGAAACAATATTGCGCCGACCACGCAGTGAAAGCGCCAATTCGGAAAGTTAGCTAGGGAGCCCGCGATGGCCGAGATTGAACGCGAAGCGATGGAATATGACGTGGTGATCGTGGGTGCAGGCCCCGCGGGCCTGTCAGCGGCCATCCGTCTGAAACAGCTGGATGCCGACTTGAATGTCGTGGTACTGGAAAAAGGCTCGGAAGTGGGGGCGCATATCCTGTCGGGTGCGGTGCTGGACCCTTGCGGTCTGGACGCGCTGATCCCGGATTGGAAGGAAAAGGGCGCGCCGCTGAACGTTCCGGTGCATGAAGACAACTTCTACATGCTGGGTGAGGCCGGTAAGCTGCGCATCCCCAATTTCCCGATGCCGCCGCTGATGAACAACCACGGCAACTACATCGTGTCGATGGGCAACGTCTGCCGCTGGATGGCTGAACAGGCCGAAGAGCTGGGTGTTGAGATTTTCCCCGGCATGGCTTGCTCTGAAATGGTGTATGGCGAAAACGGCGAAGTCAAAGGCGTCGTGGCAGGTGTGTTTGGTCTGGAGCCCGATGGCTCTTACGGTCCCAACACCGAACCGGGCATGGAGCTGCACGGCAAATACGTCTTCCTGTCGGAGGGCGTCCGGGGCTCTCTATCCAAGGAGGTTATCGCCAAATACGACCTGTCTGCCGGTAAAGAGCCGCAGAAATACGGCGTCGGCATGAAAGAGATCTGGGAGATCGACCCGGCCAAGCACAAAGAAGGCAGCGTCACGCACACCATGGGTTGGCCGCTGGGCAGCAATGCAGGCGGCGGGTCGTTCATCTATCATCTTGAAAACAATCAGGTCTATGTCGGTTTTGTGGTTCACCTGAACTACAAGAACCCGCATCTGTACCCCTACATGGAATTCCAGCGCTTCAAGCATCATCCGATGGTGGCTGACCTGTTGAAGGGCGGCAAGCGTGTGGCTTACGGCGCACGGGCGATCACCGAAGGCGGCTATCAGTCGATGCCGAAACTGGTAGCTCCGGGCGTGGCGCTGCTGGGCTGTTCGGCGGGCATGGTCAACGTGCCTCGCATCAAGGGCAACCACAATGCCATGCTGTCGGGCAAAGCCGCGGCTGAGGCCGCCTATGACGCCATCAAGGCCGAGCGTTCGGGTGATGAGCTGACCGCTTATGAAACCGACGTGCGCGATGGTGCCATCGGCAGCGATCTGAAGAAGGTGCGCAACGTTAAACCGCTTTGGTCGAAATACGGCCTGACCGCCTCGCTAATGCTGGGCGGCATGGACATGTGGACCAACACGCTGGGCTTCTCTCTGCTGGGCACTCTGGGCCATGGCAAGAACGACGCGGAATCGACCGAGGATGCCAGCAAGCACCAGCCTATCGACTACCCGAAACCCGATGGCGTGCTGTCCTTCGACCGTCTGACCAACGTATCTTTCGCGGCGACCAACCACGAGGAAAGCCAGCCCTGCCACCTGCGGCTGGCCGACCCCGAAATCCCGGTCAAAGTGAACCTGCCCAAGTTCGATGAGCCGGCGCAGCGTTATTGCCCTGCAGGCGTGTACGAGATGGTCGAGGATGAGAACGGTCCGCGATTCGTCATCAACTTCCAAAACTGCGTCCACTGCAAAACCTGCGACATCAAGGATCCCAGCCAGAATATCACCTGGACCACGCCGCAGGGCGGGGATGGCCCGAACTATCCCAACATGTAAGCGAAAAGACGGGCTCTGGCAGGGTCGTGAAGGCTCTGCCATTGCCTCTTGCCTGCCGAAGCCCTAGCTTATCGTACATTCAATGATAGCAAGGCAGATATCGGTGGTTTCCCTGGTTCGACGCACGGCACTGGCCGTGATCCTCAGCTCCGCAATGACGCTTCCCGCGATGGCGGATACGGGCTCGTATCTGGCCGGTCGGCAGGCGATCTATCAGAGCGACTATCCTGCGGCAGAACGCTATTATTCGCAGGCGCTGAAGACCGACCCCCAAAACGCCAAGCTGCTTGAGAATGTCGTGGTGGCACGGCTTGCCCTTGGCCAGATCAAGCGCGCGCTGCCCGTGGCAGAAACCATTGAGGCCAACGGCCTGCCGAGCCAGGCGGCGCGGATGGTCATTTCCGCCAACCTGATTGCAGATGGCGCGCTCGAAGAGCTTCTGGCCCGTGATCCCGAGACACAAGGCGTCGGCCCGCTAGTTGACGGGCTGATGGCCGCCTGGGCCTATATGGATCAGGGTGCCATGACCAAAGCGATGGAGCAGTTTGATCTTGTTTCAACGCAGGAAGGTCTGAAGGATTTCGCGCTTTATCACAAAGCCGTTGCGCTGGCATCGATTGGCGATTTCGAAGGGGCTGAGGCGATCTTTGCGGCCAATGACGGAACCGTCGCCCGGCTGTCGCGCCGCGCCGCGCTGGCACGGGCCGAGGTTCTGTCACAGCTGGATCGGAACACGGATGCGCTGCAATTTCTTGACGATGTCTTTGCTGCCGGAAGCGACCCGACCATTGAAAACTATGTCGCGCAGCTGACCGACGGGCAAACGCTGCCCTTTACCCATGTGGGCTCGGCGCAGGATGGCATGGCCGAGGTGTTCTTCTCGGTTGGCGCCGCGCTCAGCGCCGAGGCGTCGCCGGATTATGTCCTGCTCTATGCCCGTATCGCGATGTTCCTGCGCCCCGACCATATCGACGCCATTCTGCTGAGCGCTGAACTGCTGGACGGGCTTGAGCAATATAATCAGGCTGTTGACGTCTATCGTCAGGTGCCGCCGGAAAGCAGTGACTATCACGCCGCTGAGCTTGGTCGCGCCGAAGTGCTCAGCCGATCAGAGCGCAAAGACGCTGCTGCAGAGGTGCTGCAGAACCTGGCCGCGCAAAACCCCGATCTGCCCGGTGTACATGTAGCGCTGGCCGATTTGCGCCGCCAGCAGGAGGATTATGCTGCGGCGGTGACATCATATGACCGCGCGATTGACCTGACCGAGGATGGCATCAGCGGCAGCTGGTTCCTGCACTATGCCCGCGGAATCTCGCACGAGCGGCTCAAGAACTGGGACGAGGCCGAAACCGACTTCCGCCGCGCGCTGGAGCTGAACCCGGATCAGCCGCAGGTGCTGAACTATCTGGGTTACTCGCTGGTTGAGCGGCAGGAAAAGCTGGACGAAGCGCTTGAGATGATTGAACGCGCCGTCGCTGCACGCCCGGACAGCGGGTATATCGTCGACAGTTTGGGCTGGGTCCTGTTCCGTCTGGGGCGCTATGAAGAAGCGGTGGATCATATGGAGCGTGCGGTCGAACTGATGCCGGTCGATCCGGTGGTCAATGACCATCTGGGCGATGTCTATTGGGCCGTGGGCCGTGCCCGCGAAGCCGAATTCCAGTGGAAACGCGCCCTGTCCTTCATTGATCCCGAAGACACCGATGGCGAGGCCGATCCTGAACGCATCCGCCGCAAGATCGAGGCCGGGCTGGACGTGGTGTTGCAGGAAGAAGGCGCTGAGCCTCTGAAAGTAGCCAATGAAGGCTGAGGCGTTTGCGCCCGCCAAGATCAACCTGACCCTGCATGTGACCGGCCAGCGCGCGGATGGCTATCATCTGCTGGACTCGCTGGTTGTTTTCGCCGATGTCGGAGATCGTTTGACGCTAACTTCTGGGCCGGATTTGACGTTGGATGTCAGCGGAGAGTTTGCCGATGGCGTACCCTGTGACGCGCGCAATCTGGTGTGGCAGGCGGCTGAGGCCGTTGGGTGGACCGGGCAAATTCAACTGGAGAAACATTTGCCCCATGGCGGCGGTATTGGCGGCGGGTCCTCGGACGCCGCGGCGGTCCTGCGCAGTTTGACCGCCCAAGGGGCAAAAATGGCCGACACCGTTCCGGTTTCACTGGGTGCCGATGTTCCGGTCTGTGTCCAGGCCTCGGCGGCGCGAATGCGTGGGATCGGCGATCAGATCGAACCGATTACTTTGCCGCCCTTGCCCGCGCTTCTGGTCAATCCGGGTATTCCGGTTCCGACCGGGCCGGTCTTTTCCGCTCTGCAGAGGCGAGACAACGCGCCGATGCCTGCAATGATTCCCGCGTTTGCAACACCGGAAGACTGCGCTGAGTGGTTACTGGGTCAGCGGAACGATCTGGAGGCACCTGCGGCATCCGTGACACCCGAAATCCCGGATGTCCTTGATGCACTGAGCGAGACACGAGACGTGTTTCTGACGCGCATGTCAGGCTCAGGTTCGACCTGTTTCGCGCTTTATCCAACGCTGAAAGCTGCTCATTTTGCGGCCTATGAAATCGGCGCGGCGCACCCTGAATGGTGGTGCCGTGCCGTGACGCTTAGTTGAGGCGCGAAACAACGTAGTCTGCGAGATCACCCAACAAGCTGCGGATTTCATGATCGGGCAGTGCCGCAAGTGCTGCCTTGGCCTTGGCGGCCCAGCCAAAGGCATCAGCGCGCGTCGCGTCCAGCGTGCCGTATTTCGCCATCAGCGACAGGGCATGATCCAGATCGCCGTCTTCCTGACGTCCGCGACCAATCGTACGCTCCCAGAAGGCGTGCTCTTCGGCGGTGGCCTGCGCCACGGCCTTGATCACAGGCAGGGTCAGTTTACGTTCGCGGAAATCGTCGCCTACATTCTTACCCGTCGCCGCGCTATTGCCTTGATAATCCAGTAGATCATCAGCGATCTGGAATGCAATTCCCAGTGCATCTCCGTAGTCGTACAGCGCCTTGACCTGCGCTTCAGACGCGCCAGCGATGACGCCACCCACTTCGGTTGCAGCAGAAAACAACGCCGCCGTCTTGCCGCGCACCACTTGCAGATACACGCCCTCATCCGTGCCCAGATCAGTGGCTGCCGTCATCTGAAGCACCTCACCTTCGGCAATGGTCGCCGAGGCATTGGCCAGAATGTCCAGAACCCGCAATGATCCGGTTTCGACCATCAGCTGGAAACTGCGGGAAAACAGGTAATCGCCAACCAGTACGCTGGATTTGTTGTCCCACAGCAGGTTCGCGGTAGGACGCCCGCGCCGCTGCCCGCTTTCATCAACTACATCGTCATGTAGCAGGGTCGCGGTGTGAATGAACTCGACCGTTGCAGCAAGTTTGACATGATGATCGCCGGAATAGCCGAACAACTGCGCCGCAGCCAATGTCAGCATCGGGCGCAGGCGCTTACCGCCAGCTTCGACAAGATGGGCGGTCACTTCGGGGATGCGCGGGGCATGTTCCGACGCCATACGCGTCCGAATCAGCGTGTTGACCGCTGCCATTTCATCCGCCAGCATCTCTGCCAGACGTTCATGCGGTTTCGAGATTGTGCCGACGTCCATCACACTCCTGATACAAGGCTCGACTTCCGGCTCACCTTGCCCTTACATCCATCCCCATGAAAGAACTATTGCGCAGTACCGATCCGACAATCCTGGCTTTTGCAACGGCTCTCCTTGAAGGCGAGGATATAGACTGCTTTCAGATGGACGTAAATATGAGCATCCTCGAAGGTGGCATCGGAATCTTCCCTCGCCGCCTGATGGTGCGGGCCGACGATCTGAACCGTGCCGAGCGAGTCATGCGTGACAATGAGATCCCGCTGGGGCGATGAAGAGTTTTCCCGACAGCGATCTGACCTGCAATGATTTTTTGGGCGGCCGCGTACGGTTATGGCAACCGCGCTCGGGATATCGGGCGGGGGTTGATCCGGTCCTGCTGGCCGCGTCCGTCCCCGTGCATGCGGGCCAGACGGTGTTGGAGCTGGGCTGCGGGGCCGGTGCCGCCATTCAATGCCTGATGGCCCGCGTGCCGCAATTGCAGGCGACTGGGGTCGAGCTGCAGCAGGCATATGCGGAACTGGCGCGCCGGAATGCGGATGACAACGCTGCACTGACCGTGGTCGAGGCCGATCTGAATGCCTTGCCAGATGACCTGCGCCAGATGCAGTTCGATCACGTCATTGCCAATCCCCCGTATTATCGCGCCGGAGCGCACAGCCCGTCCACAGACCCGGGGCGTAGGGCCGCATTGGGCGAGGATACGCCGTTGCAGGATTGGATCGATGTTGCCGCCCGGCGGCTGGCTCCGCGCGGGTATCTGCACATGATTCAGAAAGCCGACCGTTTGCCCGATATTCTGGCAGGCTGTGCGGGTCGCTTGGGCTCGGTCGAGGTGCTGCCATTGTCGCCCCGCATAAATCGTGCGGCTGAGCTGGTGATCCTGCGCGCCAGAAAAGGTGGGCACGCTGCATTCCGGCTGCTTGCACCGCTGGTGCTGCATACGGGGGACCGGCATGTTCAGGATGGCGAAAGCTATACGCCTCAGGTCTCGGCTGTGTTGCGGGATGGGGCGGCTTTGACGGGGTTGTTCGACTGATCGGCAATGACCAGCCGAATTTGTCGGATTTATTACAGATTCTGTGCGACTGCAGCGTGACAGGCTGGAAATGATGTGATCAACTTCTTACGTGACACTTACAAACCAGAGAAGGAGGACCGCCATGAGCGTGAGCGCACATCTGACGGAGTTGAAGAAGAAACATGAAATTCTCGGTCTTGAAGTGGAAGAAGCGCAACGCTCACCTGGTATCGACGATCTCCATATCGCCCAGCTCAAGAAACAGAAGCTGAAGCTTAAAGAAGAGATCGAGCGCCTGTCGGCTTAAGCCTTCAGGCTGGCGCGGGCCGCGATGGCAGCGCCACCGGTGACAAACAAGGCCGCGATCGCCAGACCCCAGGACGGGGCGGCGATCCCGGCCAGAACCAAGACCAGCGTGGAAAGCAAAGGGGCCGCGTACGAGGCGGTGCCAAGGATTTGAATATCCCCGCGCTTGACCCCGATATCCCAGACATAGAACGCCAAGCCCACCGGCCCCAGCCCCAGTGCGAGGGTTGAGCCCCAGCTCAACGCGGTCTGTGGCCAGACCGTCTCTTCTACCGTGAAATGCAAGATCCATGAGGCAATAGCCGTCAATACGCAGAACACCGCAACCGAGCTTGTAGGGACATCGCCCAGACGACGCGACAGGACAGAGTAGCTTGACCATGTCAGTGCGCATAGCAAAGCCAACCCATAGCCGGGCAGGTGCTGTATCTGAAACCCCGCACTGCCCCCACCGGTGATGATGACGGCGGCCCCGGCAAAGCCAAGGCACGCCCCGATCAGATGACCAGGTTTCAGCTGCTCACCGGGCAGCAGACCAGACAGCAGTACAATCAATAGGGGCCAGAGATAGGCGATCAGCCCGGCCTCGGCTGCGGGGGCCATGCGCAAGGCCGAGAAATAGAGCGCATGGTAGCCGAAAAGTCCAATCGTTCCGAACAGATAGGTGGTCCACGTGATCTGGCGAAGCTGCCCGACGCCGCCACTCGCAACAGTCCAGATCAGGCCCAACATACCGCCGATCGAAAAGCAGATTGCGTTCAGCAACAGAGGCGGAGTCGGGGCCGAGCCCACCGTGAACAGGGCCAGCAAGGACCAGAGCAACACAGCGACAAAACCGATTGCAGTCGCAGCCATTTTACTCATTCAGTGGACACCTTCTCGACCGGGATGATTTCGAACTCATCCGATATATGCGCGGTCTTTTCAATCTCGGATATGAACCAGTCGCGGAACGCTGCGATCTGGGGTCGTTTTTCCGCTCCTTGCAGACACAGAAAGCGAAAGCGCCCTGCGGTTTCCAGCGCCACTTTGAACGGTGCAACCAGACGACCTTCGGTCAGGTCTTTCAGGATCATCGCGCGCCGTCCTAGCACCACGCCAACTCCGGCCACAGCGGCGTCGATGGCGTGATCCGCGTTCGAAAAATGCGCGCCGTGGGTCGGCGTGAAATCCAGCCCTACGGCACGGAACCATGCAGGCCAATCGCAGCGCGGTTTTAGAAAACTGATCGAATCGTCGTGGATCAGAGGGGCGTCTCGCAGAGACTCGGGTGTTGGGAATTGTTCCGCCAGTTCCGGCGTCATCACCGGCGTCAGCCATTCCCTGCGGACGGGAACGGAATACAGGCCCTCATCGGGTCCGTATCCAAAGCGGATCGCCACGTCCACGTCATCGCGTTCCAGATCCATGTTGCGTAATGTGGCTGAGAACTTCAGGTCAATCCCAGGATTGGCCCGGGCGAATTCGTACAGGCGTGGTGCTAGCCACTTAGCCGTCAGGGCGGGGCCAGCGGTGACTGTCAGGCTGGTTTCATCCTGCAGTCGCCGCGTTGCCTGCCACGCTGCCTGCAGCGCAGCAAAACCATCCGCAGTTCCCGGAGCAAGAGTTCGCCCGGCCTCAGTCAGTTCCACTGCGCGGTTGAGGCGACGAAACAGGGGGTGACCCAGATGCTCCTCTAACGATTTGATCTGAAAGGACAGCGCGGCCGGGGTCACGTTCAACTCATCCGCGGCTTTGGCGAATGACATATTTCGTGCTGCGGCATCGAAGGCGCGCAAAGCGGTGAGAGGGGGCAGGCGGTCGGACATCTCGGTTAAATATTTCTGAACTGAAGTGGCGAAAACTCTCGTTTGTGCAGTTTAAAATCAAAGGTCATGTTGAAGGCAAGACAAATCCACCTTGATAGAGAAGGGTTCAACATGATCGAGATGACGACAAACCCAGCCATCCAAAGCGCCATTCACCGCGCACATGAAGAGCGTGGCAAGGCGGTTGTAGGGTTCTGGTCCTGGCTATTCGGTTCCCGCTGACCGCAGCGCGCGCGGTCTTACGGGATAAAAGAAGGGCCGGTCCTTGGTGGACCGGCCCGTTTTCATTCCAATGCCTTCGCTTTAGACGAAGAACTGTGCCCCGTTGGCCGAGATGGTCGAACCGTTGATAAACTGCGAATCGTCTGACGCCAGGAACGCCACACAACGCGCGATTTCTTCCGGTTCACCCAGACGACCCGCCGGGATTTGACCGATGATCGACTCGCGTACCTTCTCGGGGACTGCCATCACCATCTCGGTCGCGATATAGCCGGGGCAGATCGCGTTGGCGGTAATACCGGCCCGCGCACCCTCCTGAGCCAGTGATTTCACGATACCCAGATCGCCCGCTTTGGTCGCCGCATAATTCACCTGAGCGAATTGGCCCTTCTGACCGTTGATCGAGCTGATTACGATGATACGGCCAAACTTGCGCTCACGCATACCCGGCCAAACCGGGTGAACGGTGTTGAATACCCCGGTCAGGTTTGTGTCGATCACCTGATGCCATTGCTCGGGCGTCATCTTGTGGAACGGCGCGTCGCGGGTGATGCCTGCGTTGGCGACCACAATGTCGATCGGACCAACCTCGGCTTCGACTTTTTCGATGCCTGCTTTGGATTCGTCGTAATCAGCAACATTCCACTTGTAGGTGGCGATGCCGGTTTCCTCGGTGAATTTTGCTGCGGCTTCGTCATTGCCCGCATAAGTGGCGGCAACATTGTATCCTTCGGCCTTGAGCGCCTTGGAAATTGCTGCGCCGATGCCGCGAGAACCGCCGGTTACGAGTGCTGTACGTGCCATTTAGGATTCCTCCAATTTCAATCGTCTTGGTAATGTTGTTACTGTGCTGATTTGTGTTGCGCAATATTGTTTCGTGCCGTGTTTTTGAATTCCGGGTGGCAATATCGTCGCATCTTCGAGGCCAGGCCCCAGTGGTACAAAAAAGGCGCCCGGAGGGGGCGCCTTTATTATCTGGATGTCAAAACGCTTAGTCGCGCTCCACGCAGAGGGCGACACCCATGCCGCCACCGATGCAGAGGGTCGCCAGGCCCTTCTTGGCGTCACGGCGTTTCATTTCGAACAGAAGCGTGTTCAGAACGCGGCAGCCCGACGCTCCGATCGGGTGACCGATGGCAATCGCGCCGCCGTTCACGTTCACGATCGACGGATCCCAGCCCATGTCCTTGTTCACCGCGCAGGCCTGTGCGGCAAAGGCTTCGTTGGCCTCGACCAGATCCAGATCGTCAACCGACCAGCCCGCCTTTTCCAGCGCCTTGCGCGAAGCGTAGATCGGGCCGACGCCCATGATCGACGGGTCCAGACCGGCGGTCGCGTAAGATGCAATGCGGGCCAGAGGCTCGATGCCGCGCTTTTCGGCATTCTCAGCCGACATCAGCAGAGTCGCCGCTGCGCCGTCGTTCAGGCCCGAGGCGTTGGCTGCAGTGACTGAGCCGTCTTTGGTGAAGGCTGGGCGCAGTTTGGCCATCGCCTCCATGGTCGCGCCGTGGCGGATGTACTCGTCCTTGTCCATCACGATGTCGCCCTTGCGGGTCTTGATGGTGAAGGGCACGATCTCGTCGGCGAACTTGCCAGCGTTCTGTGCCGCTTCGGCTTTGTTCTGCGATGCGACAGCGAATTCGTCCTGCATGTCGCGGCTGATCTGCCACTTCTCAGCGACGTTCTCAGCCGTTTGACCCATGTGATAGCCGTTGAAGGCATCCCACAGACCGTCGCGGATCATCGTGTCGATATACTTCATGTCGCCCATCTTGTGACCGGCGCGCAGGGCGGCGGCGTGGGGTGACAGGGTCATGTTCTCTTGCCCACCAGCGGCAACGATCTCGGCATCGCCCAATTGGATATGCTGCGCACCCAGCGCAACGGCGCGCAGACCCGAACCGCAAACCTGGTTGATGCCCCAAGCCGCGCTTTCCTGCGGCAGGCCCGCATTGATATGCGCCTGGCGTGCAGGGTTCTGACCCTGGGCGGCGGTCAGGACCTGGCCCATGATGGTTTCGCTTACTTCGCCTTTGTCGATCCCGGCGCGGTCCACCACCGCTTCGAGGACCGCAGCGCCGAGGTCATGTGCAGGGGTGTTCGCAAACGAACCACCAAAGCTGCCCACACCTGTGCGGGCGGCGGATGCGATTACTACGTTGGTCATATAGTCAATCCTTTACCGTCATGGTCCAGCGGGATGTCTGACGGCGCAGGTCGAGAGGAACCCCTCGAAAACAAGAGCGCCTCGTGATCCCCCGCTCCAGTCTCTTTGCAATACCTTAATGCTGCATGTGCAGCAACGGTCAGCTTGTCTCAGTGCCGGATTCGGTGCGAAAAGACGCACCTTCAACTATTCAACTACCTGTTTTTGCCTGACTATCTGATGCCCACGGTGGCGCAACCGATGGCGCGCCAAACAGAAAGCCCTGCAGACAGTCGACTCCGTTAGCGACCAGAAAGGCGGCATCTTCGGGGGTTTCGACCGATTCGGCTGTTACGAGAATCTCAAATTCCCGCGCCACGGCGATCAGGGCACGCACCAGAGCCTGGTTGTCCCGGTTTTGAGCAATTCCGCGGATGAACTGACCATCAATCTTGGCCGCGTCGAACATAAACTCGCGAAAGTAGCGAAAGCTGAAATTGCTGGCGCCGAAATCATCCAGCGCAAAGGCGATGCCGCGCGCCTGCTGTCGGTCCATGAAATCCACCACCAGCTCGGGCACCTGCATGGCCGACCTTTCCGAGATCTCCAGAATCAACCTTTCCCCCAGGCTGTTGTCTTTTTTCAGAAACCTGTCCAGCACGCGGGACCATCCGGCATAGCCGATGGATCGGGCGGACATGTTGATAGACAAGCGAATACCGGGATTTCGGATCAGGGTGCGCAATCCCATCTCAAGCGCAACGCAATCCAGATCGCGCCCGATAGGAGTGTTTTCGACCTGCGGCATGAATTCTCGCGCCGGTATCACCCGACCGGTTTCGTCCAAAACGCGGATGAACCCTTCGTAAAAGGCAACATTCTGCGGCGGCTGTGCCTGCATGACCGGTTGAAAGGCCAGTTTGCATTGTTTGTGTTTCACCGCTTCGGTCGCCATTTGCACGACCGAACCATCCCGGGATGACACAGCCGCATTCAGCGGATTGTCCGAGCCTTCGGGCACGTCTGCCAGTTTCTTGTCCCGCATATCCAAGCCTGTCCACGAAAGGAATGGCTCTGATTTCAGGTCAAACAAGTGAATCTGCGGTTAAGAAAACTCAGTTTTCTGCGCGCACGTCAGATCAGCGTACCGATTGCCACGCGTATCCGGCGGCACCAACCACCGCGCCGATCATGCCAAGCGCGGTCATTGCAAATCCAAGCGCCAAAGCAACCGGAGATACGCCCGCACCCAGAGCTGCCAACATTGCCACTACCAGCCCTGCAAGGCCAATAAACGTCGAGATAGTGATGATGCGGGTCATAATGGCCTCAGGCTGCACGGATACAAAACTTCTGTCTCATATGGAGCTCTGAGCCCGGAAATCAACCAAGCTCGCGCAAATCCGCTTATGCTCAGGCTTGTTCTGCCTGTCCTTTGGGCACTGGCGGGTCCAGATGCTCAAATCCGGGCGTTCCGCGATCTTCCGGATGGCGGAGCAGGTGTTTGGCTTTGATCTGCCCGGAATTGTCCCGGCTGCCATCGTGGCTGTAGCCCGGCGGTGCAAAGCAATAGGCCAGACGCTGGCGCGGGGTCAGTCCGGGCTGTGTGGCATCGCGCCAGATGCTGACCCATTCGTGAAAGGCCACACGCAGCGGGTTGAACGTGCCGATATTGTGGACCAACCCATAATCGACACGGTCATCTTCCTGCTCGGGTACAAACGTTCCGAACAGCTTGTCCCAGATGATGAAGACACCAGCATAGTTGCAATCCAAATACCGCGCGTTGCGCCCGTGATGGGCGCGATGGTGGCTTGGCGTGTTCATCACGGCCTCAAACCAGCGGGGCATCTTGCCGATGGCTTCGGTGTGAATCCAGAACTGATAGATCAGATTCAGCCCTCCGACGAACAGCACCATGGCCGGGTGGAAGCCCAGCAGGATCAGCGGTGCGCGCACAACCATCATGAAGGTGAACGTATAGGTCCAGGTCTGCCGCAGCGCCGTCGTCAGGTTGTAGTGTTGCGAGCTGTGGTGGTTCACATGGCTGGCCCAGACCCAGCGGATGCGATGCCCGAACCGATGCACCCAGTAATACCTCAGGTCGTCCAGCACGAAGCACAGGATGATCACCGGAATCGAAGTGCCCAGGTTCAGCGGCGTGATTTGCCATAGCCACATGAAGAACGCGTAGGCGATGAAGCCCAGCAGGAAACCGGACGCAATATTGCCTGCACCCATGATCAGAGATGTCACCGCATCGCGGGTCTCATAACGCCCGCCTCGGCCCTTGACGGCAATCCAGAGGAACTCGGCCAGAATGGCAGCAATGAAGAAGGGCACGGCCCATTGCACCGCGTCGGGAAAGCTCACTTGGTCGGTCATGTGGGGTCCATCAAATTCTGCCAATGTGGGCGTTCAAAATCATCGAGGTGAATGAGAACCTTGGGTGTACCGAATTCATGAAACTGAACCTCCAGCCCGTCCGAATGGTTGATCCAGTCGAAGTCCAACAGGTGCCGCGCCACGGTATCGGCACCAAAGGACCACAACAGCCCGTTTCCGGTTTCAGTGCGGATCAGGGCGGTGCGTTTGTCATGTGCGATGGTGATATCAATGATGAAATCATCTGGTGCATGGCGCAGCCATTCGGACGCGGCTGTTTCAGGCGTCAGATCGCGCACGCGCGATCGCCCTGTCAGGTGCAGCATCAGAGTGATCCCGGCGATACCTCCGACCACCAGAACCAGCAGTATTTCAAGCGGCATTGCGTCCTCCCACCCGGCAGAGTGCAGAGCGGCAAGGGTACTGTCAAAGGTGGCGTGGCGTCAGTCGACCTCGAGCGTTTCCGGAAGCTCGTGCTGCACGACCCGCTCAACAAACGGCACCAACCCTTCAGGGCCGGAAGCCCGGTCTTTGAGGTGGATGCAGATATCGGGCCTGCGCGCGGCGATGATACCCACCATTTCACCGCGAATCTTGTCGTCGAGGCCGGCGCCCATGATCGCACAGACGATGCGCGGTTCGGCATCGAGTTGCCGTTTTACCTCATCCTGATCATGCGCACCCAGCCATTGGATCGGCATGTGATCCAGCTGCCGCGCCACGTCGCCGATGACATTTGGCAAACGGCCAATCAATAAAACCACCGGTTTCATCGCCGTCTCCCTTCTCTCAGGTTACAAACGAAAACCGGCCCATCGGGGCCGGTTCCAGTCTAACACAAATTGACCGCAATGGCGTGTGCGTTAGCTTTCGGCACCCACCAGCGCCCCTACAATCGCCTTGGCGCTATCCGAGTTCCACTCGGCATCGCCAATCAGACGGGCGATTTCCTGACCTTCGGGATTCAGGATCACGGTGATCGGCAGGGCAATAACGCCAAATTCACGCGCAGTAGCAGAACTTGGGTCCTGATGGCGTGGCAGGTTCTCGATGCCGTTCTCATCGAAGAACTTCTTGATCCCGGCAGGCGTGTTGCGCCCGGTGGCCAGGGTGAGCACCTCAAACTTGTCGCCACCGAATTCTTCCTGAAGCTCGGCAATCTGAGGCATCTCTTTGCGGCAGGGGGCGCACCACGTGGCCCAGAAATTTATCAGCACGTATTTGCCGCGATAGTCCTCAAGCGTGCCAACGCCGCCATCATCTTCCAACTGGAATTCGATAGTCTTGGCCTCCTTAGGCTCCTTATGCAGGATCAACCGTTTCAGAGTTCCGTCACGCAACGGGCCGAGGGTCTCGGCATCAGCAGCCAAAGCCGCGTTTGCACCCAGCGCAAGGGCCATATAAAGGGGGATCAGACGAAATAGGCGCATATCAACTCCGGGTTTTCTTACATGACCGATCAATCCTCGAACCAGATGTGGGGCGGCCGCTTTGCCGCCGGTCCAGACGCGATCATGGAGGCAATCAACGCCTCGATCGGGTTCGATCAGCGGATGGCAGCCCAGGACATTGCAGGCTCGCGCGCCCATGCCGCCATGCTGGCGGCCACAGGCGTTATAACTGATAGTGATGCGCAGGCCATTCGGGAAGGGCTGCTCACCGTTTTGTCAGAAATCCAGAACGGAGAATTTCAGTTCTCGACCGCGCTGGAAGACATCCACATGAATGTCGAGGCGCGCCTGAAAGAGGTAATCGGTGAGCCCGCAGGCCGATTGCACACGGGCCGGTCGCGGAATGACCAGGTGGCAACCGATTTCAAACTCTGGGTCCGCGATCAGTTTGACGCAGCCGAAACCGGCCTTCTGGCCCTGATCCGCGCGCTTTTGGCGCAGGCAGAGGCCGGGGCGGATTGGGTCATGCCGGGCTTTACCCACCTTCAAACCGCGCAGCCGGTGACATGGGGTCATCACATGATGGCTTATGTGGAAATGTTCGGGCGTGATCTGTCCCGCGTCCGCGATGCACGTGCCCGGATGAACGAATCCCCTCTCGGCGCAGCCGCGCTGGCCGGGACCTCGTTTCCCATCGACCGGCAGATGACGGCTGAGGCGCTGGGTTTCGACCGCCCTGCCGCAAACTCTCTGGACGCCGTCAGCGACCGTGATTTTGCGTTGGAGTTCTTGTCCACTGCCTCGATCTGCGCCGTGCACCTGTCGCGCTTTGCCGAAGAACTGGTGATCTGGTCCTCGGCCCAGTTCCGCTTTGTGACACTCTCGGACAGGTTCTCGACCGGCTCATCGATTATGCCGCAAAAGAAAAACCCCGACGCCGCAGAACTGATCCGCGCCAAGGTGGGCCGCATATACGGAGCCAATACTGCGCTGATGATGGTGATGAAGGGTCTGCCGCTGGCCTATTCCAAGGACATGCAGGAAGACAAAGAACAGGTCTTTGATGCCGCCGACAACTGGATGCTCGCGCTGGCAGCCATGGAGGGCATGGTCAAGGACATGACCGCCAACCGCGAAAGCCTCGCCGCTGCTGCTGGGTCCGGTTTCTCAACTGCAACTGATCTGGCCGATTGGCTGGTCCGCGTGCTGGGCCTGCCGTTCCGCGATGCGCACCATGTCACCGGTTCGCTGGTTGCAATGGCCGAGAGCAAAGGATGCGATTTGCCCGACCTGACACTCGAAGACATGCAATCCGTCCATGCAAACATCACCGATAACGTCTATTCTGTTCTTACGGTCGAAAACTCGGTAAACTCGCGCCAATCCTATGGCGGCACCGCACCGGATCAGGTGCGGGCCCAGATCAAGCGATGGAAGGCGCTGGTGTAATGCAGATACGACGCGTGGTGCTCTTGATTGCGGTTGCAGCGGCTCTGGCTGGCTGCGGTGCAGATGGCGAACCCATCCAACCAACGATGAGCGCAAGTGTCGGTGTGGGCAGCAGTGGCACCTATGGTGGTGTTGGCGTTGGTCTTAGACGCGGTGGGCTGGGCGTTTATCTCGGGCTCTGAAATCCGAATTTGCAATCTACGGATCGTGCACCCATTTGCATCAGACACGTTCTGAATGACAAAGAGAAATAGCATGAGACCTGTCGGCCTGATCCTCTGCCTCGCTGTGCTAGCAGCTTGCGACCCGTCAGGTACACCCCGAACGGAGTCATCGGCCGCACCCAGCGGATCCGGAATCTCGGTTTCAGGATACGCACGGGTTGGCGCGTCAAAGACCTTCTGAACCGCGACGGGTGATCACAACCCCACCGGAATCATTTGATCCACATGCCTCTTTTGGTCTAAGCGCGCTTTCATGGATCATTTTCTCTACCGCGACGGCGCGCTTTTCGCCGAGGACGTCCCCGTATCCGAAATCGCAGCCGCGGTCGGAACCCCGTTCTATGTATACTCGACGGCGACTCTGTTGCGGCATTTCAAGCTGTTCGACGATGCGCTTGAGGGTACCGATCACCTTGTCTGTTACGCGATGAAGGCCGCCAGCAATCAGGCGATCCTGAAGACGCTGGCGCAGGCAGGCGCGGGGATGGATGTGGTCTCGGGCGGGGAATATCTGCGCGCTAAGGCTGCCGGAGTACCCGGAGACAAGATCGTGTTTTCGGGCGTCGGCAAGACTGCGGACGAGATTCGCACGGCCCTGACGGGTGGCATCCGCCAGTTCAACGTCGAATCCGAACCTGAGATGCAGGTGATCAACGCGGTCGCGCTGGAACTTGGCAAGGTTGCGCCGATCACCGTGAGGGTCAACCCGGATGTGGACGCAAAGACCCACGCCAAGATTGCCACCGGCAAATCCGAGAACAAGTTCGGCATCCCGATCTCGCGCGCCTCTGAGGTCTATGCGCTGGCAGCGAGCTTGCCGGGGCTCGAAGTGATCGGGATTGACGTCCATATCGGCTCTCAGCTGACCGAGCTTGAACCGTTTGAGCTGGCCTACAACAAGGTCGCTGACCTGACCGAGCGTCTGCGCGCCGAGGGCCACAATATCCGCCGTCTTGATTTAGGTGGCGGTTTGGGCATTCCCTATACGCGTTCCAATGACGCGCCTCCACTCCCGGTCGAATATGGCGCGATGATCAAGAGAACATTGGGTCATTTGGGCTGCGAGATCGAGATTGAGCCCGGCCGCCTGATCGCAGGCAATGCGGGCCTGATGGTGTCCAAGGTCATCTATGTCAAATCCGGTGAAGACCGCGATTTCCTTATCCTCGACGGCGCGATGAATGATCTGATCCGCCCTGCGATGTATGAGGCGCATCATGACATCGTGGCGGTCGAAGAACCCGCCGTCGGGGTCGAACAAAGACCCTATGATATCGTTGGCCCGGTCTGCGAATCTGGCGATACATTTGCCAAGCAGCGCAACATGCCGCCGCTGAAATCGGGCGATCTGATCGCCTTCCGTAGTGCGGGGGCCTATGGCGCGGTGATGTCCAGCGAATACAATACGCGTCCCCTGATCCCCGAGGTTCTGGTGAACGGGGATCAATTTGCCGTAATTCGTGAACGGCCAAGCTTTGACGAAATCATAAACCGCGATACCATACCAGAGTGGCTCTGACGCGATAGGCGCGCGGGCCGATCAGGAGGCCCGCCTTGCGCGACAACCAGACCCTGCCGATTCCGAGATTGTCCCTGTGGCTGACGCATGGGGGCATGCTGGCCGAGCAGGTTTTGCGCGCCTTCTGGCCGTTTTTCTCGATCCTGATGGTTCTGCTGGCGGCCCTGATGTTGGGGCTTCAGGACCTTGTGCGCATCGAAACCGTCTGGATTTGCGCTGCTGTCGGCGTGCTGGGGCTGGTCGCGACTGCGATTCTCGGCATTCGACGCATCCACTTGCCAACCCGTGCCGAAGCGCTGGTTCGGCTGGATGAAACCTTGCCGGGGCGACCGATTCAGGCGTTGATGGATGATCAGGCGATCGGTGCGATGGATGCGGATTCGGTGGCCCTGTGGCAGGCCCATCAGTCGCGCATGGCTGCGCGTGCTGCGCAGGCCGATCCGGTAAAACCCGATTTGCGGCTGGCCTCTCGCGATCCCTATGCCTTGCGCTATGCCGCCTTGCTGGCTTTGGTCGTAGCAGCACTGTTCGGGTCGTTCTGGCGGATCGGATCGGTGGCGGACATGACACCGGGCACGGCGCAGGCCGGGCAGGGGCCTAGCTGGGAAGGTTGGGTTGAGCCGCCGCGTTATACCGGATTGCCGACGCTGTACCTGGCGGATCAGACCGATCCAACGCTGACGGTGCCCGAAGGCAGTCGGATCACATTGCGGTTTTACGGAGAAGTTGGCGCGCACAGCCTGACAGAAACTTCGACACCTCTTGGCACCGAAGCTGCGACAGAACCGGAGCAGGAATTTGTCGCCGAACGGTCCGGTCAGCTGCGGATCGACGGTCCGGCGGGGCGCGAATGGGCGCTGAACATCCTGCCTGACACCGCCCCTCAGATCGCTGCGGCGGGTACGGCAGAGGCCGAGGCCGGTGGTCAGATGAAACTGCCCTTCGCGGCAGCGGACGATTACGGCATCGTTTCGGGCACGGCCCGGATCGAGCTGGATCTGACGGCGGTCGACCGCCAATACGGGCTGGCCACCGAGCCGGAACCGCGTGAGACGATCACGGTCGAGCTGCCGATGCCGATCACCGGTGACCGAACCGATTTCACCGAAGACCTGATCGAGGATTTCTCGCAGCACCCCTGGGCGCATCTGCCGGTAAAGATCACCCTCATGGCCACGGATGCATCAGATCAGGAGACGGTGGCAGAGCCCTATCTGACAGACCTGCCCGCACGGCGTTTCTTTGACCCGCTGGCCGCGGCTGTGATCGAACAGCGGCGCGATCTGCTCTGGTCGCGCGAAAATGCGCTGCGCGTATCGCAGCTGCTGCGCGCGGTTTCGCATTTGCCCGAAGACCTGTTCCGCTCGGACACTGCTTATCTGCGCCTGCGTGTGATCTTGCGCCGGTTGGAGACGTTTGACCGGCACGGCGCATTGAATGCAAAGCAGCAGGAAGAGATTGCTCAGGCCCTGTGGGATTTGGCGGTTCTGATCGAGGATGGAACGCTGGCCGATGCGCTGGAGCGGATGCGGCGCGCGCAGGAACGTCTGACCGAGGCGATGCAGAATGGTGCCAGCGACGAGGAAATCGCCGAGCTGATGCAGGAATTGCGCGAGGCGACGCAGGACTACATGCGGCAGCTGCAACGGCTGGCGCAGGAAAACGGTGAGACGCAGCAGGGTCAGCAAGGCCCCAACGGTGAAACTCTGCAGATGACGCAGGATGACCTGCAGCGGATGATGGACCGTATTCAGGAGCTGATGGAACAGGGCCGCATGGCCGAGGCGCAGCAGGCGTTGGAAGAGTTCCAGCAAATGATGGAAAACATGCGTGTCACCCAAGGGCAGGGCCAAGGTGGTCAATCCGAGGGTCAGCAGGCCATGGAAGGGTTGGCGGAAACCCTGCGCGAACAGCAGGGCCTCAGTGATCAGGCATTCCGTGATCTGCAGGAACAGTTCAACCCCGGCGCTCAGGCAGGCGAAAGTCAGGGCAACGAGGGCCGCTCGGGAGGGCAGGGCCGGGGGCAGAGCCATGATGGTCAGGGCCAGGGCTCGGACGAGCCCGGCGATGGCGACTCTGGTCAGCCGTCACTGGCCGACCGGCAACAGGCGCTGCGTGACGAGTTGCAACGTCAGGAACAGGGTTTGCCCGGTGGTGGCACCCCCGAAGGCGAAGCCACGCGCGAGGCGCTGGGCCGTGCGGGCCGCGCCATGGACGAGGCGGAGGACGCCCTGCGCGGCAATGATCTGGCCGAGGCCATAGACCGCCAGTCCGAGGCGATGGAAGCATTGCGGGAAGGCATGCGCTCATTGGGTGAGGCGATGGCGCAGAACCAGCAGAACCAGCCGGGTCAAGGGACCGAAGCTGGTGACATGGAGGCCAACAACCGTGACCCGCTGGGTCGTACGCCGGGTTCAGCGGGATCGATCTCGACCGATGATAACCTGCTACAGGGCGAAGATGTCTATCGTCGCGCGCGGGAACTTCTGGACGAAATTCGCCGCCGCACCGGCGAAACGGATCGACCCCAGATCGAACTGGAATACCTCAAGCGTTTGCTAGAGCGGTTCTGAGTGCCTCAGTTCTGAGCACCGCCCGTCTGTGTTTCAAGCCAGATACGGGCCTGATCGATCACAGAGACATAGGATTTCAGAACCGGATCGGCCTGCGGGATCGCTTCGCTGATCTGGTTGGCGTTGCCGTAGATCATCAGAAGAATAATTCCGATGACGACAATGATGGTAAAGCCACGCAGGAAGCCACCGGATTTACGCACCGGGGCAGCTGCTTCGGTAGCATCAGATGTCAAATCACTGCGCAGGCCCGAATTGATCGCCTCGACATCCGGCAACGCCTCTTTCTGCCCTGAGTCAGAGGCCGTCTCGGTCGCGGCAGGCCGTTTGGGTTTGACCTTGGGCTCCTCTGGTGGATCAAGCGCCAGATCGGGCTGGCTTTCTAGATTGCTGCCTTCGCGCTCGCGCAGTTCGGCCTCGCGCGCAGCTTCTTCCTTTAGGATGTTGGCAACCGCAGGGTCCACGTTCCCGTTGTCCTCTGATGCCTCAGGCTCGCTATCGGCGGCCTCCGGCGCGGCGGTCTCCTCCACCTCCTCTGCAACCTCTTCAACCTCGGGCGCAGGGGGGGCTTTCGGCGCTCCGGCCTCTGGTGTCTTGGTCTGGAACCAGGTCTGCTCGCAATTCGAACACTGAACGTCGCGACCACCTTCCGGGATCACCTCGTCGGGAACCTCATATTGGGCACTGCAATTCGGACACGTTAAACGCATTCTGCCTCCTGCCCGGACAAGCGGGCCTGATAGTAGTTTTTTCAGGGATGATATTCCGTTAAGACCCAACAGCAAAGCGCGTTTTCGTCATCGCGGGCCAAGTGTCGCCAATTGGACCCGCCCGAGGCATTGAAACCGCCGCTGCGCTCGGGCAAGAGGTGAGCAGAACAAAGGGGGCAGGCGTGATCGAGCTGGAAAATATCAGCTACAGCTATGGCGGCGGTGAATTGCTGAGCGACGTGTCGTTGCGATTGCAACCGGGGTCGTTCCATTTCCTGACCGGGCCGTCGGGCGCGGGCAAGACCACATTGCTCAAGCTTTGTTATGGCGCATTGTTGCCAACCTCGGGGCGGCTCAGCGCATTTGGTGAGGATATCGCACGGCTGGACCGCGATCAGATGGCTCTGTTGCGGCGCCGGATCGGTGTCGTGCATCAGGATTGCCGGTTTCTGGATCACATGACCGTTGCCGAAAACGTCGCGCTTCCGTTGATGGTATCGGGACGCGGAGATGCCGGCGAACAGGATGATCTGAACGAACTTCTGGGCTGGGTCGGGTTGGGCAACCGCCTTGGCGCGCTGCCGCCTGAGCTGTCTGGCGGAGAGCGTCAGCGCGCCGCCTTGGCTCGCGCCGTCATTCTATCACCCGACGTTGTGCTGGCGGATGAGCCCACCGGCAATGTCGACTGGGAGATGTCGCAACGTCTGCTGCGTCTGCTGGTCGAGCTGAACCGGATGGGCAAGACCGTGCTGATCGCCACCCATGATCTGAGCCTGATCCGCGCCGCTAAAAGCCAGGTTCAGGCGCGAGTCTTGCGGATCTCGCAATGCCGGCTGCAGCTCGCGGGGGCAGATCTATGAGCAAGGGAGATATCCGCAACCTGCTGCGCCGCGACGCACGTGCTGACCGGGTGGTGCCTCCTACCGGGTTTACCGCGCAGCTGACGCTGTTCGTCTCGGGTGCGATGGCGTTTCTGGCGGTGTTTGCGCTGGCCTTGTCGCTGGCCTCGGGCCGTCTGGCGGATCGCTGGGCCTCGGAACTGGCGGGGGCGGCCACGCTGCGGATCAATGCACCGGCTGACCAACGCGCGGCACAAACCGAGGCCGCGCTGACCGTGTTGCAACAAACCCCCGGTGTCGCATCGGCCCGCGCGCTGACAAGTGAAGAACAAGCGGCACTGCTGTCTCCCTGGTTTGGTCCCGATCTGCCGCAGGACTCCCTGCCCGTGCCGCAGCTGATCGAGATCATCGAAGGTCCGCCGGGTCTGGACGCCGCTGGCCTGCGTTTGCGGCTTGGTGCCGAGGTGCCGGGCGCGGTGCTGGACGATCATACGCGTTGGCGCGAACCTTTGGTGGATGCGGCCATGTCGCTGCGGCGGCTGGGCTGGATCTCGATTCTGCTGATCGGCGGCGCTACCGCCGCCATGATCACCCTCGCCGCAAACGCCTCGCTTGCCGCAAATGCGCAGATTATCGAGGTTCTGCGTCTGGTTGGCGCGCGTGATCGTTTCATCGCCGGAGCCTTCGTGCGAAGGTTTACCTTCCGCGCATTGTTTGGGGCCGTCGTCGGTACTTTGCTGGGAATGACGGGCGTTTTACTGTTGCCCGAGGCGTCTGATACGGGTGGATTTCTGACTGGGCTGGGATTTCAGGGTACCGGCTGGCTGTTGCCTGCGCTGATCCCGGTTCTGGGGGCTGCGGTCGCCTTCCTGGCCACATGGTCGGCAGCGCGGCGCAAGTTAAAGGAGCTTTCGTGATGTTCATGGCCTTTCAATGGGTTCGCTCACTGATCTTCATGATCACAATCTATGCCTGGATGCTGATCCTCGGGATTGTCTTTGCACCCTATGCCCTGTTCACCAAGCGCGGTGCCTTGCAGGCGTGTAAAACCTATGCCCGCAGCACCATGTGGCTGGCACGCTGGATGGTGGGCATTCGCTGCGAAGTGCGTGGGACGGTTCCTGATACCGAGGTGGTCGTGGGTGCCAAGCACCAGTCCTTTCTGGACATCATCATAATTTTCGCGGCGGTCCCCCATGGCAAGTTCATCATGAAACGCGAACTGCTGTTTACGCCTGTGATCGGTATGTATGCGCGTCGTTTGGGCTGTATCCCGGTCAATCGCGGCAAGCGCGGGGCTGCGGTGGCCAAAATGGTGAAAGATGTCGCGAAAGAGTTCAGCGAACCCGGTCAGTTGGTCATCTATCCACAAGGCACGCGCGTCGCACCGGGTGCGCAGAAACCTTACAAAGTGGGCACTGCGGTCCTTTATGAAGGGTTGGGCTTTCCCTGCGTGCCGGTTGCCACGAATGCAGGTGTATTCTGGCCGCGGACGGGCATCCTGCGTAAACCCGGTACCGCAATTGTCGATTTCCTTGATCCGATCGAGCCTGGAGTGACCCGCGATGCTTTTCTTGAGAGGTTGGAAGATGTCATCGAGACACGATCGAATGCGTTGATGCGGGAAGTAGGGTTTGATCCAGATGCAGTACATTGACGATATCGCCACGCTTGAAGGTCTCTACGGCACACCCGGGGCGCCGTCCTTGCGTAAGGTTGCCCGCCAGCTGACGCCGCTTTATCGCAAATGGATCATGACCTCACGGCTCTGTATCCTCAGCACAGTTGGCCCTGAAGGCGTCGATGGCAGTCCGCGCGGCGATGACGGCCCCGTCGTGCTGGAACTCGATCCCGGCACATTGGCCTTGCCGGATTGGCGTGGCAACAACCGACTGGACAGCCTGAGAAACATCGTGCGTGACCCGCGGGTGGCGCTGTTGTTCATGGTTCCCGGCTCGAACACAGTGGTCCGGGTGAATGGCTCAGCGCGTCTGACAGCGGATGAACTATTGCGCGACCGCTTTGAGAAACGCGGTAAACGCCCCGCAACGGTTATCGTTATTGAAATTACCGAGATCTACACCCAATGCGCCCGGGCATTGATGCGCGCGCAGACGTGGAAGGGTGGTAGTGAAGCAGAGACCCTGCCAAGCGTCGGGGAAATTCTCGCAGAAATGACCGCTGGCGAAGAAGGCGGCGCACAATATGATCAGGAATGGGGCTCACGTGCCGCCAAAACCATGTGGTAGAAAGGGGGCTCTGCCCCCGCCGCGGCAAGCCGCGACTCCCCCGGGATATTTTTTGGCCAGATGAAGCAGGGGATCCGGTCTTCATCTGGCAAAAATACACCGGAGCGCGAGGCAGAGCCTCGCACCCTTAGCGTGAGACACGCGCAGGTTCAGGAATGAATCGGGCCGTCACCGCAAGCCAGAGCCGCCTCGCGAACCGCTTCCGAATAGGTCGGATGTGCGTGGCAGGTCAGCGCCAGATCCTCGGCTGAGGCACCAAATTCCATGGCGACGCAGACCTCGTGGATTAGGTCTCCGGCTGCTGGGCCGATGATGTGGCAGCCCAGAATGCGGTCGGTTTCTTTATCCGCCAGGATTTTCACAAACCCATCCGCCGCGAAATTCGCCTTGGCGCGACCGTTGCCCATGAACATGAACTTGCCGACTTTGTAGGCGCGACCCTGTTCTTTCAGCGTCGCCTCGGTCTCGCCTACATTGGCGACCTCGGGCCATGTATAAATCACACCTGGAATGACGCCGTAATTCACGTGGCCGTGCTTGCCCGCGACCTGTTCGGCGGCGGCCATGCCTTCGTCCTCCGCCTTGTGGGCCAGCATGGGCCCTTCGATAACGTCACCGATAGCGTAAATGCCCGGCACGTTGGTCTGCCAGTCGACACCCACCTTGATCTGGCCGCGCGGTGTCATCTCAACACCCAGGGCGTCCAGGCCCAGACCATCTGAGTAAGGCTTGCGCCCCGTGGCGACCAGAACAGTGTCGGCATCGATCACGTGCTCGCTGTCATCCTTGAGCAGTTTGTAAGTGACTTTGGCTTTGGTTTTGGTCGCCTCGGTCTTCTGCACCGCTGCGCCCATGACGAAATTCAGGCCTTGCTTCTTGAGTATGCGCTGGAAGGTCTTCTGAACCTCAGGGTCCATGCCCGGCGTGATCTCCTTGAGGAATTCGATCACCGTCACCTCGGCGCCCAGTCGGCTGTAGACCGAGCCCAGCTCCAGCCCGATCACGCCAGCACCGATCACCACCATCTTTTTCGGGATCTTGCCCAGCGACAGCGCGCCGGTCGAGGTCACGACGACTTTTTCGTCCACTTCGACACCCGGCAGCGCCGAAGGCTCGGACCCCGATGCAATGATGATGCTCTTGGCCTCATGCACGTCGTCCCCGACCTTGACCTTGCCAGCGGCGGGGATCGAACCCCAACCCTTCAGCCAGTCGATCTTGTTCTTCTTGAACAGGAACTCGATGCCCTTGGTGTTGCCCTCGATCACCTCGTCCTTGTAGGCCTGCATCTGCTTCCAATCGACCGAGGGGCTTTTGCCCTTCAGGCCCATCTTGGCAAAATTATGCTCGGCCTCGTGCAACTGGTGCGAGGCATGCAGCAACGCTTTCGACGGGATGCAACCCACGTTCAGGCAGGTGCCACCCAGCGTTTCACGCCCTTCGACAACGGCGGTCTTCAGCCCCAGTTGGGCGCAGCGGATAGCGCAGACATAGCCGCCGGGGCCGGCTCCGATCACGATGACGTCATAGCTGGACATTCGGGCACTCCTTGGTGTCTTGACCGCGTTCTGACGCAGCCTTTTTTGCTTATAGGGCTAGCAGATAAAGATAAACCGTCGCAACAAATCCTGCGACCCAGACGATGGTGCGCAGGAAAGGTATAGAGATGGCGAAGGCATAGATGGGAACGAAAGCAATACGCGCAATCAGGAAGATCTGAGCTGCCAGCAATGATCCGGATGTGAATCCGTCCTTGGCGGACAGGATCAAAACGGCAGGTGCAAACAGCGCCATCGCGACGACCGAGTTGTTCAGGGTACGTTCAACCCGCGCGGCGACGCCGGTCAGCGGCGGCATATCATCCCGCGCACCCCCCAGCGTCATCAACCCGACCTGAGACATGGCAGTCAGGACGTTCAGCAGGATGATTACCACGACCAGCAGGCCATAGAGCGCCAAAATCGAAAGTTCCGAAGACATGTTCACATATCCTTTTCAGCGGGTGTGTGGACTTGGGTTTAATATCTCGCGGGCTCAGGGGCAGGCGGGTTTCACGCGCAATTGCTGTTATGTGTGCAGGGTCGACCCTGCACACCGGCTTTGTTAGCAGGCTAGACCGGTTCCAGCAGCTTGACTTGAATATGGGCCACGCCGCCACGCTCGTGATGCATGGCAAGCTCTTCCGAGTCGAAGAACTTACGCGCCCTTTCAAGATCCGCCACTTCGAACATCGCGACGGCGTGATCGCGCTGATCAGGGTCTTTCCAGACGTGAAGGTCACGGATACCCGAAGCCTCTCGCATCTTGCGATCTTCTCGGAAGACCTTCAGCCAGGCGTTGAAATCGGCCACATCGGCCTGCCAGAGTACATGCGTTGCCATGGTTACAGATCCATCAGCAGGCGGCGGGGGTCTTCGAGCGCCTCTTTCACGCGGACAAGGAAGGTCACCGCGCCTTTGCCGTCCACGATCCGGTGATCATAGGACAGGGCCAGATACATCATCGGGCGGATCTTGATCTCACCGTTGATGACCATCGGACGGTCCTGGATCTTGTGCATGCCCAAGATGCCCGATTGCGGCGGGTTCAGGATGGGTGAGGACATCAGCGAGCCATAGACACCACCGTTCGAGATGGTGAAGGTGCCGCCCTGCATCTCGGCCATCGACAGCTTGCCGTCACGGGCACGTTTGCCTTTCTCGGCGATGGCTTTCTCGATCGCTGCAAAAGACATCGAGTCTGCGTCCCGAATAACCGGAACCACAAGACCCTGAGGCGTACCGGCGGCGACACCCATATGCACGAAGTTCTTGTAGACGATGTCATTGCCATCGATCTCGGCATTCACTTCCGGAACCTCTTTAAGTGCGTGACAGCAGGCCTTGGTGAAGAAGGACATAAAGCCCAGTCGCACGCCGTGCTTCTTCTCGAACTGGTCCTTGTACTGGTTCCGCAAGGCCATCACCTCGGTCATGTCCACCTCGTTATAGGTGGTCAGGATGGCGGCCGTGTTCTGCGCATCCTTCAAACGCTTGGCGATGGTCTGGCGCAGACGGGTCATGCGCACGCGTTCCTCGCGGCTTGCATCTTCGGCGGCGACAGGCGCACGTGGAGCCTGGGCAGCGGGGGCGGGCACAGCCGCCGCAGGCGCTGGGGCCGTAGCCGCTGCGACCGCTTTCGCCACGTCTTCTTTCATGATGCGACCGTCACGGCCAGTGCCGGTGACCTGATCCGCTGACAGGCCGACTTCGGCCATCGCCTTTTCGGCTGATGGGGCGTTTGCCACGTCCTTGCCGGTGCTTGCTGCTGCAGCCGGGGCCGCCGCCGCAGCAGCCGGAGCGGGTGCAGCACCCGCAGCCGCGCCCGAAATCACCGCCAGTTTGGCGCTGGCATCGACCGTGCTGCCCTCGGGGGCAACGATCTCGGCCAGAACGCCTGCTGCCGGGGCCGGAACCTCGACCGAGACCTTGTCGGTCTCCAACTCGCACAGCATCTCGTCTTGCGCAACGCTGTCACCAACCTGTTTGAACCATGTCGAAACGGTCGCCTCGGTGACGGACTCGCCCAGCGTCGGCACCATCACGTCCACGCTGCCGCCGGATGCAGCCGGAGCCGCCGCCGCAGGCGCTGCAGCCGCAGCGGTCGGAGCAGGAGCGGCGCCTTCACCAGCTGCGATTGTGGCCAGCAGGGCGTCGACGCCCACGGTTTCACCTTCGGCTGCGACGATCTCGCCCATCACGCCAGCGGCGGGAGAGGGCACTTCAACGGTGACCTTGTCGGTCTCCAACTCACACAGCATTTCATCCACGGCTACGGCGTCACCGGGTTTCTTGAACCATGTCGCAACCGTGGCTTCGGTTACGGATTCGCCAAGCGTAGGTACACGAACTTCAATCGTCATCGCTTACTTTCCTTTGATGCTCAGCGCTTCGTTCACCAGCGCTTCTTGTTGGGCTTTGTGTTGGCTGGCCAGACCCGTCGCGGGCGAGGCCGATGTGGCGCGACCGGCATAAACCGGACGTGTGTGTTTTGCGCCGATGCGGGTCAGGACCCATTCGATATTGGGCTCGATAAAGGACCAGGCCCCCTGGTTCTTGGGCTCTTCCTGACACCAGACCATCTCGGCGCCTTTGAAGCGCTCAAGTTCATTGATCAGCGAATGCGCCGGGAAGGGATAATATTGTTCGATCCGCATCAGGTAGACGTCATCGATACCACGCGCGTCGCGCTCCTCCAGCAGGTCGAAATAGACCTTGCCCGAGCACATGACGACCCGCTTGATCTTGTCATCCGCCACCAGCTTGGTGTCGGAGTTCCCTTTCTGCGCGTCATCCCAAAGCACCCGGTGGAAGCTGGAGCCCGTGGTGAAGTCTTCGGTGCTGCTGACCGCCAGCTTGTGGCGCAGCAACGATTTCGGTGTCACCAGGATCAGCGGCTTACGGAAGGTACGGTGCAACTGACGGCGCAGGATGTGGAAGTAGTTCGCGGGCGTGGTGCAGTTCGCCACGATCCAGTTGTCCTGACCGCACATCTGCAGGAACCGCTCCAGTCGCGCGGATGAGTGTTCGGGGCCTTGCCCCTCGAACCCGTGCGGCAGCAGGGTGACCAGACCGGACATCCGCAGCCATTTGCTTTCGCCAGAGCTGATGAATTGGTCGAACATGATCTGCGCACCGTTGGCAAAGTCGCCAAACTGCGCCTCCCACAGAACCAGTGCGTTGGGTTCGGCCAGCGAATAGCCATATTCAAAACCCAACACCGCATATTCGGACAGCATTGAGTCGATCACTTCATACTGAGACTGCCCTTTGCGGATGTTGTTCAGCGGGTAATACCGCTCTTCGGTTTCCTGATGAACAAAACCCGAATGGCGCTGGCTGAAGGTTCCGCGCGTGGCGTCCTGACCGGACAGGCGCACCGGATAGCCCTCGGTCAGCAGGGACCCAAAGGCCAGCGCTTCACCCGTGGCCCAGTCAAAGCCTTGACCCGTTTCGAACATCTGCTTTTTGTGTTCAAGCAGACGGGCAACCGTTTTGTGAACCGCAATGTCGTCTGGCGCATGAGTCAATGCATTGCCGATTTCGCTCAGCGTTTCGGGCGTGATCGCCGTCTCGCCGCGCATATACTCTTCTTTGTTCTTGTCCAGATGTGACCAGCGCCCATCCAGCCAGTCGGCCTTGTTGGGTTTGTAGTCTTTCCCGGCATCGAACTCTTCGTTCAGATGCGCCTGGAAAGCCGCTTTCATATCCTCGATCTCGCCTTCGGGGATCAGGCCGTCCTTGACCAGACGCTCGGTGTACAGAGACAGCGTGGTCTTATGCGTCTTGATCTTCTTGTACATGATCGGGTTGGTGAACATGGGCTCATCGCCCTCGTTATGGCCAAACCGACGATAGCAGAAGATGTCCAGAACCACGTCCTTGTGGAACTTCTGACGGAACTCGGTCGCCACCTTGGCGGCGTGCACCACCGCTTCGGGGTCGTCGCCGTTGACGTGGAAGATCGGGGCTTCAACCATCAGTGCGATATCGGTCGGATACGGGCTGGAGCGTGAGAAGTGCGGCGCGGTGGTAAAGCCGATCTGGTTGTTCACCACGATATGCATGGTACCGCCGGTCTTGTGACCGCGCAGGCCCGACAGGCCAAAGCCTTCGGCCACGACGCCCTGACCGGCAAAGGCCGCGTCGCCGTGCAGCAGGATGCCCATGACCTTGGTGCGATCCGTGTCGTTCAGCTGATCCTGCTTGGCGCGGACCTTGCCCAGAACCACCGGGTTCACCGCCTCAAGGTGCGACGGGTTCGCGGTCAGCGACAGGTGTACGCTGTTGCCATCGAATTCGCGGTCGCTGGAGGCGCCGAGGTGATATTTCACGTCGCCCGAGCCATCCACATCTTCAGGTTTGAAGCTGCCGCCCTGGAATTCGTTGAAGATCGCGCGATAGGGTTTGCCCATAACATTGGCCAGAATGTTCAGACGCCCCCGGTGCGGCATGCCGATGACAATATCGCTCAGCCCCAGCGCACCACCGCGCTTGATGATCTGTTCCATCGCCGGGATCAGCGCCTCGCCACCGTCCAGACCGAACCGCTTGGTGCCCATGTATTTGACATGCAGGAACTTCTCGAAGCCCTCGGCCTCGACCATCTTGTTCAGGATCGCCTTGCGGCCTTCCTTGGTAAAGGCGATTTCCTTGCCATAGCCCTCGATCCGTTCCTTCAGCCACGCGGCCTCTTCCGGGTTCGAGATGTGCATGTATTGCAGCGCAAACGTGCCGCAATAGGTCCGCTTCACGATCTCGACGATCTGCCGCATGCTGGCCATCTGCAGGCCCAGCACGTTGTCGATGAAGATCGGTCGATCCATGTCGGCATCGGTGAAGCCGTAGGTCTTGGGGTCCAGCTCGGGATGCGTACTGGCTGCGCGCATTCCCAACGGATCAAGATCAGCGGCCAGATGGCCCCGGATGCGATAGGCCCGGATCAGCATCAGCGCCCGCAGGCTGTCCAACACCGCGCGCTTGATCTGGTCATCGCTGACCTCGACCCCTTTGGCCTCCGCCTTGTCCTTGATCTTCTTGCCCGCCGCCTTGGCGTCAATCTCGGCCCACTCTCCGGTCAGCGCGCCCGTCAGATCGTCCGCCGGCATCGGAGGCCAGTCGCTCCGCGCCCACGAAGGCCCCTCGGCCTCGCGCTGCACATCCGGCGCGTGATCGCCCATGGCCTTGAAAAACTCCACCCAGGCGGCATCAACCGCGCCTGGGTTCTTGGTGTACTGGGCATATAACTGCTCCAGATATTCGGCATTATGCCCCTGCATGAAGCTTGAGGCATGAAAGGCTGAGTTGGGCGAGTGTTCGGTCATGGGACTACCTCATATGGGTTGGGACCGTATTGGTTGGTGCCTGGCTGGCTGGGGCGGGAGAGCCACCACAGAACCAGGAGGGGCGACACAAACAGAACGATAAGTGTCGGAATGACGATAAGAAGTGTGGCGCGGGTGAACAGGATGTCGAGCGTGCCACCATGGAACTGACTGGCAAGGCCGATACCAAAGATCAGAACGGCGAGCGCACCAAGGATCAGCAGGATCGGCAGCAGAGCGTAAAGTCCGCTGCGCCCGGTGTCATGCATCCGCCGCCACGCGACGGCGAGGTGCGGGAAAAACACGATCAGGCTGACGATACTCTGTACCGGGCCCGTTGAGGTGGCCGCGACGGATTTGGACGTCTCGGTCTCGGTTACCGCGACCTGAGTGAAGAACTGCAGGTCAATGACCCCGGCGATGATGCTCCAGATCAAGATGAACAGGAAAAAGAACCAGTATTCAGGCCGCGAGGCACGACCCGAGAAGGTGAAGAATTTGGAGAAACAGGTGCGGATGGCGTCAGAGAAGGTCATGGCGCGAACTCCATAAAAGATCGCGAAACCTTAGGTAGACTAAAAAAGTACGAACTGGTCATAGCTTCAATTCTAACTCCAAGCCGACAAACTAATGAAGACGTTCGCTTTTTTCATACCGGTACAAAGCACCAATTTCAGCGAGCTCTAGTTGAGGTAATAGTTTGCCGGGAAAGCGTTCTCGCGCGAATTCAATTATGTACGGATCTCTACCACTTTTGGCGATCCGACCATATTGCGATCCCCCTTCGCCTCGGTCTTCCCATTTATGCTGAAGCCCGCGCCAATTTCCAACAGGGGTGAAAAAAGTTGAAGAGTTGCCATTGAATTTTTCCCGAAGACTTTCTGTTTCAATCAGCGTGACGTCTCTCGGAACAAATGCCCACACGCCAATCGAAAACCCAGACGAAGCCTTTTCTTCGCTGCAGGTTCGAGCCAAAACAACCTTTGCATCCGGCCAGTTGTCGTTGCGTAGCACATCCGTTCGAACCGCAAGAGAGCCATCTATGTGGCGCAGGAAACTTGGGCTACGAGTCCCCATTGGGATGCGCATATGACGATAAAAGTTGAAAATGCTTCGGAACCCCCTCGGGTCCAAAATTCCAAAACTCATGCCAAGTTGATTGAGCGTTACTCTCCGCCTCAAACGAACCAAATTGGTTGTTCCAACGCGGTACCAACCCGCTTCCGACAATGTTTCGGCAAGAAACTCGCCCCCTTGTTTTGGAAATTCTTCGAAACACGCGCAAAGACTGGCTTTGGCGTGTTCCGTGGTTACCGAATCCGGCAAGGAGGCGGGTAGGTTTTGCATCAGCCGTTCTGTATCGCTTCCAGCACAGCCTCACCCAGCTGCGCCGGGCTTTCGGCCACGACGATACCGGCTGAGCGCATGGCTTCGATCTTGTCCTCGGCACCGCCCTTGCCGCCGGCGACAATCGCGCCTGCATGGCCCATGCGGCGGCCCGGAGGGGCTGTGCGGCCTGCGATGAAACCGGCGGTCGGCTTCTTGCGGCCTTTCTTGGCCTCATCCGCCAGGAACTGCGCGGCTTCTTCCTCGGCCGAGCCACCGATCTCACCGATCATGATGATCGACTCGGTTTCGTCGTCGGCCAGGAACCATTCCAGCACGTCGATATGCTCGGTGCCTTTGATCGGGTCGCCGCCGATGCCCACGCAGGTGGACTGGCCCAGACCCACATCGGTGGTCTGCTTGACGGCCTCATAAGTCAGGGTGCCCGAACGCGACACAACGCCGACCGAGCCGCGCTTGTGGATGTGGCCGGGCATGATACCGATCTTGCAGGCGTCGGGCGTGATGACACCGGGGCAGTTCGGGCCGATCAGTCGCGAGCTTGAACCTTCCAGCGCGCGCTTCACCTTCATCATGTCCAGAACCGGAATGCCTTCGGTGATGCAGACGATCACTTCCATCTCGGCATCAATCGCTTCGAGGATCGAGTCAGCCGCGAAAGGCGGCGGAACATAGATCACCGAGGCGTTCGCTTCGGTCACGTGCTTGGCCTCGTGGACCGAGTTGAATACGGGCAGGTCAAGATGTGTCATCCCGCCTTTGCCAGGGGTCACGCCGCCAACCATCTTGGTGCCATAGGCGATGGCCTGTTCAGAGTGGAATGTGCCCTGCGAGCCGGTAAAGCCCTGACAGATCACTTTGGTATTTTCGTCGATGAGGACTGCCATCTGGCGTTCTCCTTTGTAGGGCGGGCTTCAGCCCGCCAAAATCTTCGGAAAGGTGGGCTGAAGCCCACCCTACGGGATGACACTCAGCCTTTGACGGCCTTCACGATCTTCTCGGCACCGTCTTTCAGGTTGTCCGCTGCGATCACGTCCAGGCCAGAGGTGTTGATGATCTCTTTGCCTTTCTCGACATTCGTGCCTTCCAGACGCACGACCAGCGGGACCTGCAGGCCGACCTCTTTCACTGCCGCCACAACGCCCTCGGCGATGACATCACAGCGCATGATGCCGCCGAAGATGTTGACCAGAATGCCTTTGACCTGCGGGTCCGAAGTGATGATCTTGAACGCCTCGGTCACTTTCTCTTTGGTCGCACCGCCACCAACGTCGAGGAAGTTGGCAGGCTCGGCACCGTAGAGCTTGATGATGTCCATTGTGGCCATCGCCAGACCGGCACCGTTGACCATGCAGCCGATCTCACCATCCAGCGCGATGTAGTTCAGGTCGTATTTGCTGGCTTCCAATTCCTTGGGGTCTTCCTCGGTCGTGTCGCGCAGTTCGGCGATGTCGGGGTGGCGGTAAACCGCGTTGCCGTCAAAGCCGACCTTGGCGTCCAGCACCTTGAGGTCGCCCTTGTCCGAGATGATCAGCGGGTTGATTTCCAGCATCTCCATGTCCTTCTCGACGAAGGCGTTATAGAGCTGGTTCATCAGTTTGACACACTGCTTGACCTGCGCGCCCTGCAGACCCAGAGAGAAGGCGATGCGGCGGCCGTGATAAGCCTGATAGCCGGTGGCAGGGTCAACCGAGAACGAAAGGATCTTCTCGGGCGTGGCGGCGGCCACTTCCTCGATATCCATGCCGCCTTCGGTCGAGCAGACGAATGAGATGCGGCTGGTCTGGCGATCCACCAGCAGGGCCAGATACAGTTCGCGCTCGATGCCGGAGCCGGCTTCGATGTAGATGCGGTTCACCTGCTTGCCTGCGGGGCCTGTCTGATGCGTGACCAGCGTGCGGCCCAGCATCTTCTTGGCTTCCTCGGCGGCTTCTTCCACCGATTTGGTCAGACGGACACCGCCTTTTTCACCAGCGTCGGCCTCTTTGAAAGAGCCCTTGCCGCGTCCACCCGCATGGATCTGTGCCTTGACGACCCAAAGCGGTCCGTCCAGTTCACCGGCTGCGGTTTTGGCTTCCTCGGCGCGCAACACGGCGCGACCATCGGAGACCGGAGCGCCATAGCTGCGAAGAAGCGCTTTGGCCTGATATTCGTGAATGTTCATCGAAATATGTCCCGTCTGACTACGATTGCCCTGTTATAGGGGTGTCTAAGGGTCAAATTTAAAGAGTTTTTTGACGTGTCACGGGAAATTGTCGAAGATTTTCGGTATTTGTGATCACAGGTTTTTGGGGTGTGATCACAAAATTTGTGAGCTATGGGATTTGATTCGATGATCCTGCAACATGCTTGCAAAACACATTCATAGATGAGTTTTGCGACGTTTGCGCGAACATCTTTAAACTCGTGAGGTATCGCGCAAAAGAAAACCGGCCCGTGAAGGGGGCCGGTTCATTGGTTCTAAGTTTGTAACTTAGGCCAGCGAGCTGTCGATGCCCTTACATGCCTCGATCAGGCCCTTAACGGCGTTGACCGAGTTGTCGAAACCGGCCTGCTCTTCTTCGTTCAGCTTGATATTGACCACACGCTCGACACCACCAGCACCGATCACTGTGGGTACGCCGACATACATGCCCTCGACGCCCAGCTCGCCATCGCAATAGGCGGCGCAGGGCAGCACGCGTTTCTGGTCTTTCAGATAGGCTTCGGCCATTTCGATCGCCGATGTGGCGGGTGCATAGAACGCCGAGCCGGTTTTCAGCAGACCTACGATCTCGGCACCACCGTCACGGGTACGCTGAACGATGGCGTCCAGTTTTTCTTGCGTGGTCCAGCCCATCTCAACCAGATCGGGCAGCGGGATACCGGCAACGGTCGAGTAACGAACCGACGGAACCATGGTGTCGCCATGACCGCCCAGAACGAACGCTGTCACATCGCGCATCGAAACGTTGAACTCTTCCGAGAGGAAGTGTGCGAAACGGCCTGAGTCCAGAACACCCGCCATGCCGCAGACTTTGTTGTGCGGCAGGCCCGAGAATTCGCGCAGGGCCCAGACCATCGCGTCCAGCGGGTTGGTGATGCAGATGACGAACGCGTCGGGCGCGTTGGCGGCGATGCCTTCACCGACCGATTTCATGACCTTCAGATTGATGCCCAGCAGGTCATCGCGGCTCATGCCCGGTTTGCGCGGGACACCGGCGGTGACGATGCAGACGTCAGCGCCTGCGATGTCCTCATAGGACTGGGTGCCTTTCAGCTTGGCGTCAAAGCCTTCCGAAGGGCCGGATTCGGCGATATCCAGCGCCTTGCCTTCCGGGGTGCCTTCGGCGATGTCGAACAGGACAACGTCACCCAGTTCTTTCATTGCTGCGAGGTGGGCGAGCGTGCCGCCGATCTGACCTGCGCCGATCAGCGCGATCTTGGGTCTGGCCATTTGGAATATCTCCGGTCGGTTTTGAAATCGCGGTTGTGCTAGTCGCAAAAGCGGCGTCACGCAAGCCTTCTGCGGCGCGGCATGCCACCGCATACCGTTTGCACACACCCCGCCGATTGCGCTAAACCGCCTGTGAATCATGCCTATTTCCGGGACGCCCCATGTTCGAGATGAACCTGATGTTTTTTGCCGTGGCGATCCCTGCGGTGATCTTTGCGGGCATCTCGAAAGGCGGGTTCGGCTCGGGCGTGGCTTTTGCGTCCTCGTCGATTCTGGCCCTGATCCTGACGCCCGGGCAGGCACTGGCGCTGATGCTTCCGATCCTGATGGTGATCGATTTGGCCACGCTGGGGCCCTATTGGAAACGCTGGAGCTGGTCGGATTCACGCCTGCTGATCCTTGGTGCCGTGCCGGGTGTCGCGCTGGGCGCGTGGCTCTATCGTGCCACCGACGACGATATGTTGCGCCTGTTGATCGGCGGGATATCGGTGGGGTTCGTGATCTGGCATGTTGCCCAGACTAAGGGCTGGGTGCGCGGCTTCGCCAACCGGCTGCCACCATCGGCGGGCCTGTTTGCCGGGCTGGTCGCCGGGTTCACCAGCTTCGTCAGCCACGCAGGCGGCCCGCCCGCCGCCGTTTATCTGCTGTCCCAACGTCTGACGAAGACCGAGTTTCAGGCCTCGACCGTGCTGGTCTTCTGGGTGATCAACGCGGTGAAATTCGTGCCCTTCGCTTATCTGGGCCTCTTCACCTGGCACACGGCGTTGGCCGATCTGTTGCTGACCCCATTCGCGATCCTTGGGGCCTGGCTGGGCGTCCGGGCACATTTCAAGCTGTCCGAACGCGTGTTCTTTCGCATCTCTTATGTTCTGCTCAGCCTGACCGGCAGCAAACTGATCTGGGATGCGCTGGTTTAAGTATTGGGCGGCAAACTCTCGGCCAGCGCCTCAAAGGACTGGCCCGAGGCGATCAGGCAGGTCACACCTTCGGGCAAGGTCACAACAATCGTCCAGCTGCCGGTCTGGTCCGAGGCAAACATCTCCATCACCGCACCCTGACGCGCGATGCCGATACCCCGGCGGGTTTCACCGTAGGTTTTCGCCAATCGTTTGATCACATCTTCGCGCGGAGCGCAGTTCTGCGCGCTGACCTGCTGCGCTGCCAGCACCATGATGCCCAGACCTATCGTCATTTTCAGCAATATTGTCTTCATCGGTCACCCCTTTCGATTCCTTTCGGATAACAGCGTGCTGCAGCCAGAAAGAGATCGCGTTAAGGCAACGCACGTTGCGTCGCTTGCTGCAAATGCTGCGCTGCGGCGTTTTTGTCCTTGAACTTTCCGTCAAAAAATGCCCCATTCCGCGCAACATTATTTCAAAGGGAGAGTCCCGTGGACCCGCGTCAACGCCCCTATCGCTCTGTTCTCTATATCCCCGGCTCGCGCGAGCGGGCATTGGATAAGGCGCGCTCGCTGCCTGTGGATGCGATTATCTTCGACCTGGAGGACGCGGTTTCAGCCGACGAAAAGAACAATGCGCGCGAGACGCTCAAGGCGGCTTTGGCCGCTGGGGGATATGGCGCGCGGGTCAAGATCGTGCGGATCAACGGGCTGGACACCGAATGGGGACGCGCCGATGCCGAGGCCGTGCGCGAGATGGATGCGGATGCAGTATTGCTGCCCAAGGTAAGCTCTGCTGCTGACGTGGACGCGCTGGCGGCGATTACCGGAGACCTGCCGATCTGGGCGATGATGGAAACGCCGCGCGGAATGCTGAACGCCGCGGAAATTGCCGCACATCCGCTGATGGCAGGCTTTGTGATGGGCACCAACGATTTGGCGAAAGAGCTGCAAACCCGCTTCCGCCCTGACCGCCTGCCGATGATGGCCTCACTGGGTCTGTGCCTGCTGGCCGCAAAGGCCGAAGGTCTGATCATCGTCGACGGCGTCTACAATGCCTTCAAGGATGCCGACGGTCTTCAGGCCGAATGCGCGCAGGGCCGCGATATGGGTTTTGACGGTAAAACGCTGATCCACCCCGCTCAGGTCGACATCGCGAATACGGCCTTTGCGCCCTCGGAAGATGAGATTGATCTGGCCCGACGCCAAATCGCCGCCTTTGAAGAGACCGAGGCACAGGGGCAGGGCGTCGCAGTGGTCGATGGCAAGATTGTTGAAAACCTGCACGTTGTAACTGCCCGTGAAACTCTGGCAAAAGCAGAGGCGATAGTAGCTTTGCAAGCGGGGTAAGCCAGCAATGGGCTTTGTTCTTCTGATCCTTGGTGTGGCGCTTTGGTGGGCCGCACATCTGTTCAAACGTGTGATGCCGGAACGCCGTGCCGCCATGGGCGATGCAGGCAAGGGCGCCGTGGCGCTCGCCTTGGTGGTCTCGATATTGCTGATGATCTTCGGCTATCGGATGACCGATTTCATCTATGTCTGGGCACCTCCGACCTTCCTGATTCACGTCAACAACCTGCTGGTCTTGATCGCGATATATCTGTTGAGCCCCGCCGGAACCAAAGGTCGCCTGCTGAACAAGGTCCGTCACCCAATGCTGGGCGGCTTCAAGCTCTGGGCCTTTGCGCATTTGCTGGTGAATGGTGATCTGGCGTCGATCGTTTTGTTTGGCGGCTTGCTGGCCTGGGCCATTGTCGAAGTGATCGTGATCAACAAGTCCGAGCCTGACTGGACCCCGGGCGAGCCCGGAACTTACGGCAAGGATGCGATGTTCTTTGTGGGGTCCATCGTGCTGATGGGCATCATCGGCTATATTCACGGGCTGGTTGGCCCATCTCCGTTCGGCGGATAAGGGGCTGAGGCAATGGCGAAACTTTATCGTTTGTTGACAGAAGAAGACACGTCGGCCTTCTGCCACAAAGTCTCGGATGCATTGGCAAAAGGATGGGAGCTCTATGGCGACCCCTCCTATGCCTTTGACGCCGCCACCAATGTGATGCGCTGCGCGCAGGCCGTGACCAAAGAGGTCGACGCCGACTATTCCCCCGACATGAAACTGGGACAGCAATAATGGCAAAAACCAATCCGGGTAACTTTTTCGAGGATTATTCCGTCGGGCAGGTGCTGCACCACGCCGTGCCGCGCACCGTGACGGATGGCGAGCGTGCTTTGTATCACGCACTCTACCCAGCGCGTCACGCGCTCTACTCCTCGGACGAGTTTGCCCGGAATTGCGGCTTGCCCCAAAGCCCGATTGACGATCTGGCCGCCTTCCACGTTGTGTTCGGAAAAACGGTTCCCGATATCTCACTGAACGCGGTTGCCAATCTGGGTTATGCCGAGGGACGCTGGCTGCAACCTGTCTACCCCGGCGATACCCTGCGCGCTGAATCCGAAGTGATTGGTCTCAAGCAGAATTCAAACGGCAAAACCGGGGTGGTCTGGGTCCGCACACGCGGCCTAAACCAGCGCGACGAAGTGGTCATCGAATATGTGCGCTGGGTGATGGTGCGCAAATCGAACCTCGACGCGCCCGCGCCCGAGACAGTCGTGCCCGAGTTGAAGAAGGCGTTGGATGTCAGCGATCTGGTGGTGCCGAAAGGCCTCGATTTCTCCAATTACGATTTTGTACAATCCGGCGAAAACCATCGCTGGGATGGGTACAACACGGGAGAAACGATTGATCACGTCGATGGTGTGACCGTCGAAGAGGCCGAGCATATGCTGGCCACCCGCTTGTGGCAGAACACCGCCAAAGTGCATTTCGACCTCACCTTCCGCCCCGAAGGTCGGCTGATCTATGGCGGCCACGTGATCTCGATGGCGCGTACCTTGTCGTTCAACGGTCTGGCAAACGCACAGATGATCGTCGGCCTGAATGGTGGCGCCCACGCCAACCCCTGTTTCGCAGGCGATACGATCAAGGCTTGGTCCGAGGTTCTGGACAAGGCCGAGACCGGAACGCCGGGTGTCGGAGCATTGCGTCTCAGGCTGGTGGCCACCAAAGGTGGTGAGCCTTTTGCCTTGCGTAATGACGACGGGAAATACCTGCCAAACGTCCTTCTGGATCTCGATTACTGGGCCTTGATGCCCATGTAAGGCAAACCCGCCCGTTGACATTGAAGTGATCGCGGTCCGGGAATTCCGTGCTACGTTTGCCTTATGATGATGTTGCGCGCGATCATTGCCAGCCTGTGCCTGGCCTCGCAGGCACATGCCTGTGATCTGGCTCTGGCTTTGGCGGTGGATGTTTCGGGCTCGGTCGATTCCGAGGAATATCGGATACAAATGGATGGCCTTGCCGCCGGTCTGCGCGATCCGATTGTGTCTGAGGCGTTGGTGCGCGGACAGGCTCAATTGATGCTGGTGCAATGGACCGGCAGTTCGCGTCAGCGCGTCACGCTTCCATGGACCCGGATCGACAGTTTCGCCACCCTCGATAACTTCGCGGGGCAGGTTGCCGCAGACCCACGCGTCTGGCGCAACTTTTCAACCGCGATTGGCGAAGCTCTTGAGATGACAATTGCTCATTTCGACAAGGTGACCGATTGCAAGCGCCATCTTATAGACCTCTCGGGCGATGGAATTTCGAACGAGGGTATCGAGCCTGCAAAACTGCACCCCAAACTGCGCGAGCGGGGCGTTACCGTAAACGCGATTGCCATTGAAGAGAGCGAACCTGATCTGACGGCGTATTTCTTCGAAAACGTCATCGTGGGCGAGGGGGCCTTTGTCGTCTCGGCTGCGGGATTTGCCGACTACCCTGAACGCATTCGCAAAAAACTGCTGCGCGAAGTGACGCAGCAGACTGCGGGGTTGAAACAAGGCCAGGAATAGATTCGTGATCACATTGCTTTAGCGTTGAAAACGCTAACATTGGCGGCCTTGAGTTCGTTTTGTGATCACGCAAAATATGCTCGTGATCACAAAACAGTTTTATCATGCGATTTGCGGCAAATTTAACGCTTTTTGCACCTGCAGCGCGTGACAGTGTCGCAAAAAACAGTAAAACGTTCGGTAGCCAACCGAAAAGGAGCCGCCATGGCCGATGTAAATCGGGGCAACCGCCCGCTTTCGCCGCACCTGTCGATCTATCGTCCTCAGCTGACGTCGGTCACATCCATCCTGACCCGTATCACCGGAAACGCGATGATTGTTGCCGCGCTTTTGATCGTCTGGTGGTTCCTGGCCGCAGCGACGTCTCCCGAAGCGTTTGAGCGCGCCAATTGGTGGCTGACCTCGGTACTGGGTGATCTGGTCATGGCATTCTCTCTGTGGGGGTTGTGGTATCACACACTGGCGGGCGTTCGGCACCTGATCTGGGACAACGCGGTTGGTCTGGACCTGCCCACAGCAACCAAGCTGGGTTGGGCCGTTGTCATTGGCTCGGTCGTTCTGACCCTGCTCACTCTTTTGATCGTAGCGTAAAGGAGTCTCACGATGCGTTATCTGACAGACCGCAAACGCGCGATCGGTCTTGGTTCGGCCAAATCGGGCACCGCCCATTTCTGGAGCATGAAGGTCAGTTCGGTGGCTCTGCTGATCCTTGTTCCTCTGTTTATCTTCACATTCGGCCCGGTTCTGGGTCAGCCCTATGATGTGGTGCTGGACTATTACGCGCGCCCCTTCCCGGCGATTGTCGCCGCGCTGACACTGGTGGTCGGGTTCAAACACTTTGCCGAAGGCGCGCAGGTGATGCTTGAGGATTATGTTCACGGCACCCTGGAAAAGGTGCTGATCATCCTCACCACCTGTCTGTCCTATGGCGCAGCTGCGGCTGGCGTTTTCGCCATCGCGCGCATTGCCCTCTAATTCCCGGAGCTGAAAGAAATGGCTGCATACGAATACGAAACGCATGAATATGACGTGGTCGTTGTCGGCGCTGGTGGGGCCGGCCTGCGGGCAACGCTGGGCATGGCGGAACAGGGTTTGCGCACGGCCTGCGTGACCAAGGTGTTCCCGACCCGCTCGCACACCGTTGCCGCGCAAGGCGGGATCGCCGCATCGCTGTCGAATATGGGACCCGACAACTGGCAGTGGCATATGTATGACACCGTCAAGGGGTCCGACTGGCTGGGTGACACCGATGCCATGGAATACCTCGCGCGTGAGGCACCCAAGGCGGTGTATGAACTGGAACATTATGGCGTGCCGTTCAGCCGCACCGAAGAAGGCAAGATTTATCAGCGTCCCTTTGGTGGCCACACCACCGAGTTCGGCGAAGGCCCTGCCGTGCAGCGTACCTGCGCCGCCGCCGACCGGACCGGCCACGCGATCCTGCACACGCTGTATGGCCAAAGCCTCAAGAACAACGCTGAGTTCTATATCGAATATTTCGCCATCGACCTGATCATGTCGGATGATGGACAATGTCAGGGTGTCGTCTGCTGGAAGCTGGACGACGGCACCATGCATGTATTCAACGCCAAGATGGTTGTGCTGGCGACCGGCGGTTATGGCCGTGCCTATTTCAGCGCCACTTCGGCCCATACCTGCACCGGCGACGGCGGTGGCATGGTGGCCCGTGCGGGTCTGGCGCTGGAAGATATGGAATTCGTGCAGTTCCATCCCACTGGTATCTACGGCTCGGGCTGCCTGATCACTGAAGGTGCGCGCGGTGAAGGCGGATACCTGACCAACTCAGAAGGCGAACGGTTCATGGAGCGTTATGCGCCCCAGTACAAGGATCTCGCGCCGCGCGATTATGTCAGCCGTTCAATGGCGATGGAAATCCGCGAAGGGCGCGGTGTCGGCGGTGAGGGGGATCACATCCACCTTAACCTCAGCCACCTGCCGCCCGAGGCGCTGGCAGAACGGCTGCCCGGCATCTCGGAATCGGCCAAGATCTTTGCCGGTGTCGACGTTACCAAGGAACCGATCCCGGTTCTGCCCACCGTGCATTACAACATGGGCGGTATCCCAACCAACTATTGGGGTGAGGTGATCAACCCCACCGCCGCCGATCCGAACGCAATCGTGCCCGGGCTGATGGCTGTGGGTGAGGCCGGTTGTGCCTCGGCCCATGGGGCGAACCGTCTGGGTTCGAACTCCTTGATCGACCTCGTGGTGTTTGGCCGTGCGGCGGCAATCCGCGCCGGTCAGGTGGTGGACGCAAACGCGCCGAACCCGGTGCTGAACCAAGCGTCGGTGGATCAGGCGTTCGACCGGTTCGACGGGTTGCGAAATGCCAATGGCAGCATCGCCACCGCCGATCTGCGGCTTGAGATGCAAAAGACCATGCAGGCTGATGCTGCCGTGTTCCGGACTGGCAAGACACTGGCCGAAGGGGTCGAGAAGATGACGGCCATCGCATCCAAGATGGACGATCTGAAGGTCACCGACCGCTCTTTGGTCTGGAATAGCGACCTGATGGAGACGCTGGAACTCACCAACCTGATGCCTAATGCGCTGGCCACCATCGTTGGTGCCGAGGCGCGCAAGGAATCCCGCGGCGCCCATGCGCATGAGGACTTCACCACCCGAGATGACGAGAACTGGCGGGTTCACACCATCAGCCGGGTCGAGGGCACGAATGTAGACCTCAGCTATCGCCCAGTGATCGTCGATCCGCTGACCACCGAGGACGAAGGCGGCATCAGCCTCAAGAAAATCGCGCCCAAGGCGCGGACGTTCTAAGGAGAGGAACTTATGGTACAACTGACCCTCCCCAAGAATTCCCGGATCACCACCGGCAAGACCTGGCCCAAGCCCGAAGGCGCAACCAACGTGCGCAAGTTCCAGATCTATCGCTGGAACCCGGATGATGGCCAGAACCCACGTGTGGACACTTATTTCGTCGACATGGACACCTGCGGCCCGATGGTTCTGGATGCGCTGATCAAGATCAAGAACGAGATTGATCCGACCCTGACGTTCCGCCGGTCCTGTCGTGAGGGCATCTGTGGCTCTTGCGCGATGAACATCGACGGGATCAACACGCTGGCCTGTATCTATGGCATGGATGAGATCAAAGGTGACGTGAAGATCTATCCACTGCCGCACATGCCGGTGGTCAAGGACCTGATCCCTGATCTGACGCACTTCTACGCCCAGCACGCCAGCATCATGCCGTGGCTGGAGACCAAGACCAACCGTCCTGCGAAGGAATGGAAGCAGTCGATCGAAGACCGAAAGAAATTGGATGGTCTGTACGAATGCGTGATGTGTGCCAGCTGCTCGACTTCGTGCCCCAGCTATTGGTGGAACGGTGACCGCTACCTCGGCCCCGCTGCGCTTCTGCATGCCTATCGCTGGATCATCGACAGCCGGGATGAGGCCACGGGCGAGCGTCTGGATGAGCTTGAAGATCCGTTCAAGCTGTACCGCTGCCACACGATCATGAACTGCGCGAAGACCTGCCCCAAAGGCTTGAACCCGGCCAAGGCGATTGCTGAGATCAAGAAGATGATGGTCGAACGCGCGGTGTGATGCGAAACATAGCACTTGCCGGTTTGCGGCAAGTGCAATCCCCATCTGCAAAAATGGACGATGCGCGCGCCTTTGGGCAGGCGTATGGTTTGGATGGGGAGGAGTGATAAGACGATTACGGGATCACTCCGATGAGCACAGATAAAAAGAAAACCGATGCAGCTAAGGCTCTTGAGCTTCTAGAACAAGCTTGGAGCTACTACGCACCCGAACCCAAGGTCCCAGCTTTTGAGGAAGCGCCGGAGCTGTTCGAATACGCTAATGCAGCGTAAAGCGCCTGCCTGACCTTGAAAATCTCTTAGCAATCAGCAAAGCAGAAGGATGCCTGTCCTTCTGCTTTTGCTTGCCGCTGGTGTTTTCGCTTATCTCTTTTGGCGTTCGCGAACCTCTTCGCTGACGCGCGAGTGCAGATGGCGGCAGCATCGGGACGAGGGGCAATGGCGTTGCAGTTTCTGCGGTGCGGTTTCTCAATCGGATGAAGAACCAATCCGCTGCCTGAAGGGGCAGGGGTGACGAGCTTCCGGTTTTTCGCGCTGATCGGGTTTTCGGGGAAGGGTCTGGTTTCTCAGCAATCAGGGGCCAGATTGCCTGGCGATGGTTCTTTCGCGCCCGATGATCAGAAGGCCGCCGCCAACGATTAGGAATACTCCGGGGATAAGATCATCAAAAGGAGTCTCCGCAAAAAAGACCCAACCCAGAATGAATGAGGACGGGATGCCGAAGTATTGAAAGGGTGACAGGCTGCTGGGGTCAGCCATTCGGTTTGCTGTTGTCATGCAAAGGGCGGCCAGTCCTCCGACCAGACCCATCGAGCCAAGCCATATCCAGATGACCGGTTCTTCGATCAGAGAGAATCCGGTAGTCGCCAGTACGAAGATGGTCGAGCTTATGAGCGCGGTTATGGTGTAGTAGAGGTTGATCAATGCGGTCGGTACGGAGCGATCGAAGAGCTTTGCGGTCACGCTGGAGCTTGCATAGCCAAGCGCGGCGCAGATCGGCAGCAGCGTGTGCCAACTCAAATGCGCTGTGTCCGGCTTTAGCACCATCATCACACCGACGAAGCCCAACCCAACCGCCAGCCACCGCCAGAGGCCGATTTTGTGCCGAAGGATCGGCACTGATAAGGCGGTGATGAATAAAGGGCCCGCAAAGACCAAAGTCGTTGCAGTCGCGAGATCCATATAGATGAGCGACAGGTAAAAGCTCATCTGCGCCATGACACCCAGGGCTCCGCGCGCGATGGCCAGCCGCCATTGTCTTACGGCAAATGGCCGACCCGCGTCGATCCAGTCGCGCGATGACAGCAGGATCGCCAACGCAGGGATGAGCCCGAATAGGTTGCGAAATACCGTAAGCTCTTGGGTCGAGAACTGAGCGCTGAGATGTTTCACAATCGCCCCCATGACATCGTACAGTACGATTGCGAGGATGATTACGAAGGCGGCCCTGAGGAAAGGGGCGGACGGTGTGTTGGTGTTCATGTCTGACGCTCCGATGGGATGTGTCGCCGCGCGGAGCGACTCACGATTTGCAACGGGTAACCTATTGACAAAAATAAAAAAACACGCCTTATTCGTAACGCCGAGAGTCGAAGCTGAAGCTGGGATGGCCGCTATTAGCACGCGAATCCCGAAGCTTAGGCTGAGAAGTGTTTAGCGGTATCGCTCTTCGGTCGTCTCCAAACTGAGTCACCTAAAATTCGCCCCTGTTGGCCCGTGACCGTGCAGCTTTGGGCTTTTACGTCGACGCGAACTGCGCCAATCTCGAGCCATGATAGATTCTCAGAACTTCCCCCAACCGCCGAGCGACGCCGAAGACCGCCGCGCCATCGCGCCCGTTATTTGCTATCCCACCGACGGGTTGCCGAAGCCGCACTTGGCGCTGTACCAAGCAGCCCGCGAAACCGCGCAAAAAACCGATGAAGTGTTGGTGCCCGCGCGTGACGCACGTTGTTTTGAGGTGCCCGCCGGGCATTTCTTTCGCATCACCTCGGTCGAAGGTCCGCAGGTCGGGGACCTGAATATCTGGAACCTGAACGACCTGTCTGAACGGTTTTATTCCGGCAAAACCCGCGCGCTGCACGGCACCCACCTGACGACGGGTGAGCAGATGTGGTCAAGCTTCCCGCATATGCGCCCAATGGCGACCATCATTGCCGATACGCTAGGCTGGTATGGGATCGACGCGTTTGGCGGTTCGGTTCATGATGTGATCGGCACCCGCTGTGATCCCTATACGGGCAATCTGCTGTCAGGGACTCAGTACCATCATTGTTGTCATTCGAACCTGACCCGCGCATTGGCAGATCACCTGAGTATTCCCCTGGCTGAGGCTGAGCCTGCGGTGCACGATGTTCTGAACGTGTTCATGTGCACCGGGTTCACCCGCGATACCGGTCAGTATTTCATGAAAGCCTCACCCGTGCGGCCCGGTGATTACCTGGAGTTCTTTGCCGAGATCGACCTGTTGGGCAATCTCAGCGCCTGTCCTGGTGGTGACTGCTCATCCGAACATTCCTCGGACACGGCGTCGTGCCATCCATTGCTGGTCGAAGTCTTTGCCCCTGCCGACGGCGCGTTGGAAGGGTGGAGCAGCCCTGCGCGCAATGCATATGATCGCACGCATGGGCTTTAGCGTTTAGAGGTGCGTTAGGACGTTGTGAACGCCGCCTCAAGCGCGATCTCGACCATGTCGCCAAAGCTGCGCTCGCGCTCGGATGAGGGCAGCGCTTCGCCGGTCAGCAGGTGGTCCGAGACAGTCAGGACGGCCAGGGCACGGCATTTGTGGCGCGCCGCGAGGATGTAAAGCTCGGCGGCTTCCATCTCGACCCCCAGAACGCCGTGGCGCACCATCTGTTCATTCAGATCAGGGCGTTCGTCATAGAATACATCCGAGGAATAGATGCCACCCACATGGGTTGGTGTGCCTTTGGCCTTTGCCGCTTGCGCGGCGGCCTGCAGCAGGTCCCAATCGGCGCAAGGCGCAAAGTTCATCTCTTTCATGATCCCGCGCGACGGTGTGCTGAGCGTGGTGGACGTCATTGCCAGAATGACATCGCGTACATTGACGCTGTCCTGCATACCCCCGCAGGAGCCGATGCGGATCAGGGTTTTCGCCCCGTAATCACGGATCAGTTCGTTGACGTAGATCGACAGCGACGGCATCCCCATGCCGCTACCCTGAATGGTCACCGGATTTCCGTTCCACGTGCCGGTAAATCCAAGCATGCCACGAACGTCATTGACCAGTTTGACGTCTTTCAAAAATGTCTCTGCCGCCCATTTCGCGCGATAGGGGTCACCGGGCAAAAGAACGGTTTCGGCAATATCACCTGTTTCGGCTCCGATATGAATTGTCATCTCGGTAAATGCCTCCGCTCAGATTTCCAGATCAGATATGTCGGCCCCGGCTTTCAGGGCGTCATGCACCCATTGCGGCTTGCGACCCCGGCCCGTCCAGGTTTGGGCCTCATTGCTCGGATTGCGATATTTGGGTGCGGCCTTGGTGGATTTCGTGGCTTTTGCACCTTCGGGCGACAATTCGGACAAGGAGAACCCGAATTCCGCGGCCGCTTTTTCCGCCGCTTTCAAAGCTTCTTTACGTGCGCGCGCCTCGGCGCCTTTCAGCGCTTTTTCGACTTTATTGCGCAATTCAAGCAATTCTTTGTGCGACATTTTTTCAAGATCGATCGCCATTTTCTTTCTCCACACCGTTTGCTCCCAAAACACTGGAATTGGGAAATCGCAATTTCCGGTCCTGTCTATTCCTTTTTTATTGGAAATAGAAATGGAGATTTTATAGAGGTGGCGTTCTTATTCCGCCGCCATATTTTTTGGGTCCGCCAAAGTGATGATATCGCCCATGATCGTGTTCAGCTCAAAGTTCTTGGGCGTATAGATTTCAGCTACCCCCATGGCGCGCAGGCTCTCGGCATCTTCGTCGGGAATGATCCCGCCAACAACGACGGGGATATGGCTCAAACCTTCGTCTTTCAGGCGGGTCATCACATCTTGCACCAATGGCAGGTGGCTGCCGGACAAGATGGACAGACCAATGACATGAGCATTGTCCTCACGCGCGGCGGAGACAATCTCTTCGGGTGTCAGGCGAATGCCCTCATAGCTGATATCCATGCCACAATCACGGGCGCGGAAAGCGATTTGCTCGGCGCCGTTTGAATGTCCGTCCAAACCCGGTTTGCCAACAAGGAACTTCAATCGGCGACCGAGCTTGTCACTGACCGCATCAACGGCAGCCCGCAGATCATCCAGCCCTTCGGTCTTATTGGACACCGAGCCGGAAACGCCCGTCGGTCCACGATAGGTGCCGTAGGCTTTGCGCATTTCTTCGGCCCATTCGCCGGTGGTGACGCCCACTTTTGCCGCTGCAATCGAAGGTGCCATCACATTGGCCCCCGATTGCGCTGCCTCACGCAGGTCGTTCAACGCGGCTGCAACGGCCGCGTCGTTGCGATCTGCGCGCCAGTCATTCAGGCGCCCGATTTGATCCTGTTCGACCGCAGGATCGACGACCATGATGCCGCCATCCTCGGTCTGAAGGGGGGATGGTTCACCCTCGGTCCATTTGTTTACGCCGACCACGACGGTTTCATTACGCTCGATCCGGTTCAGCCGTTCAGCATTCGAATCCACCAGTCGGGATTTCATGTACTCGATTGAGGCAACCGCTCCGCCCATCGACTCGAGGTTCGCCAACTCAGCGCGCGCACCTTCTTTGAGCTCTTCGACCTTGGCATCAACCACCGGGTTGCCGTCAAACAGGTCGCCATACTCCAGCAGGTCGGTTTCATAGGCCAGGATTTGCTGCATCCGCATTGACCACTGCTGATCCCAGGGGCGCGGCAGGCCAAGTGCTTCGTTCCACGCGGGCAGCTGCACTGCGCGCGCGCGGGCATTCTTGGACAGTGTCACCGCCAGCATCTCGATCAGGATGCGATAGACGTTGTTTTCGGGTTGCTGCTCGGTCAGGCCCAGCGAATTGACCTGAACGCCATAGCGGAATCGGCGAAACTTGGGATCTTCGACGCCGTAGCGTTGTTGCAGAATTTCATCCCAAAGATCGACAAAGGCGCGCATTTTGCACATTTCGGTAACAAAGCGGATGCCGGCATTCACGAAGAATGAAATGCGACCGCAAAGTGCCGGGAAATCTTCAGCCGGAACACGGGGGCGCAACTCGTCCAACACCGCGATGGCTGTGGCCAGCGCATAGGCCAGCTCTTGCTCGGGCGTCGCGCCGGCCTCCTGCAGGTGATAGGAACACACATTCATCGGGTTCCATTTGGGCACGTTGGTGTAGCAATACTCGGCCACGTCCGCGATCATCTTCAGTGATGGTTTCGGCGGGCAGACATAGGTGCCGCGGCTCAGATATTCCTTGATCAGGTCGTTTTGAACCGTGCCCTGCAGCTTGGAGACATCCGCGCCCTGTTCCTCGGCCACCGCGATGTAAAGCGCCAGCAACCATGGTGCAGTGGCGTTGATTGTCATCGAGGTGTTCATCTGCTCCAGCGGAATCTGATCGAACAGCATGCGCATGTCGCCCAGATGGCAGATCGGCACGCCCACCTTGCCGACCTCACCGCGCGCCAGAACATGGTCGCTGTCGTACCCGGTCTGCGTCGGCAGATCGAAGGCGACGGACAAGCCGGTTTGCCCTTTTGCAAGGTTCGCACGATAGAGTGCGTTGGACGCCTTCGCCGTAGAGTGACCAGCATAGGTTCGGATCAGCCAGGGGCGGTCTTTCTGCGTCTGCGTCATGGATGGGCCTCGCGAGTCGATGAGCAATAAAATTACGTTACATGGTGATAAATCGTAATTTTCAGCATATGTCAATTCGCTGCGTCGCGGCATAACCTGCTTTCTTCAGATTGTGAGCGGTCGCGTTTGATGGCACTGTGCCCCCATGACTCAGACCGTGGAACTTCCGCTTTGGCTGTTTGTGCTGATCGTGCTGTTTGCCGCGGTCACTTTTGCATCGCATTTCCTGTTCCCGTCGGTGCGATGGTTCTTCCGCCGCAGGCTTGAACGCGCTGTTGCGCGTCTGAATGATCGCCTTCAGCGCCCGATCCAGCCGTTCAAGCTGGCGGGCCGGCACGATATGATTCAGCGTTTGATCTATGACCCTCAGGTCACCAAAGCAGTACAGCGGCATGCGAAAGAGGAGGGCGTTCCGGATGCGGTGGCGTCCGAGCAGGCCCGACGCTATGCGCGCGAGATCGCGCCTTCGTTTTCGACGGTCGCTTATTTCAGCATTGCGATCCGTCTGGCCCGCATGCTCAGCAATGCGTTCTATAACGTTCGGCTGAGCTATGAGAACAAGGCTGCCGTGGACAACATCGATCCTGATGCGACGGTCATCTATGTGATGAACCATCGCAGCAATATGGATTACGTTCTGGTCACCTATCTGGCGGCAGATCATTCCACCCTGTCATACGCAGTGGGGGAATGGGCGCGCGTCTGGCCGCTGAGCCGCCTGATCCGTGCAATGGGGGCCTACTTTATTCGCCGCAAATCGGGCAGTGATCTCTATCGCCAGGTGCTGGCCAGCTATGTGCGCCACGCGACCGAGGCGGGCGTCACTCAGGCCATGTTTCCTGAGGGAGGCTTGAGTTTGGCCGGTAAGCTGGGTCGGCCCAAGCTTGGTCTTCTTAAATACATAGTTGATGCATCAGACCCGCAGGGGCGCGATGTGGTTTTCGTACCGGTTGCGCTGAACTATGACCGGGTTCTGGAAGATACCGTTCTGACCGCCGCTGCGAAGGATACGGAACGTCGTTTCCGTGCTCGGATCGGGGTGATTACGCGATGGACCCTGAAACAGTTATGGCGGCGCGTGGTCGGGCGCTACAAGCGGTTCGGCGTAGCTTCGGTGCGCTACGCCACCCCAATCTCGCTACAGCAATTCCGCGCCACGCACGAGCGGGATCTGACCACTGATCTTGCGCGTGAACTGATGCAAAGGATTGGCGCGGCTATTCCTTTCGCCCCTCTCCCAGCGGCGTGTCGCCTGATCCAGCAAGAGGGTGAGATGACTGAGGATGACCTTAAGGCCCGTTTGCTGGGCGCTGAGGGTGGAGCACTCGAACCGGATGCGGGCGATGCCATCGACGATGCCATCAATCAGCTGACTGAACGCCGGATTCTGTCGCGCAAGAATGGCATCTTGCGCCCATCGGGTGAGCGCGCAGAGCTACTTGATTATTATGCCGCAGCATCAGAGCCTGCCCCTCGGGACGGTAATTTTGCAGTTGCAGAAACAGTTTCTGCAACTGCTGGGTCATAAAATTACAAAATTAGCACCAAAAACTATTGCAATATTTCTTTGTCGCCAATATCCCAGTTGGTGAAAGCCGCGATTCTGCGGCGCGGCAATGGATGAGTTAAAGGAGGCCAGCATGGCTTTGGACGTCGACAGTGGCATCGCGTCGTACGATGCGCCCGAAAAAGACCTCTATGAAATGGGAGAGATCCCTCCGATGGGATATGTTCCCAAGCAGATGTATGCCTGGGCAATTCGCAAGGAACGCCATGGCGAACCGGACACGGCGATGCAGCTTGAGGTGGTCGATGTTCCGAAATTGGACAGCCACGAGGTACTGGTGCTGGTGATGGCTGCGGGGGTCAACTACAACGGTGTCTGGGCTTCGCTTGGTAAGCCCATCAGCCCGTTTGACGGTCATGGTCAGCCGTTCCACATCGCGGGATCTGATGCTTCGGGTATCGTTTGGGCTGTAGGCGACAAGGTGCGCCGCTGGAAGGTCGGTGATGAGGTTGTGATCCATTGCAACCAGGACGATGGCGATGACGAGCACTGTAACGGTGGCGATCCGATGTATTCGGACAGCCAGCGGATCTGGGGATATGAAACCCCCGATGGATCTTTTGCCCAGTTCACTAATGTGCAGGCGCAGCAGTTGATGCCACGGCCCAAGCACCTGACCTGGGAAGAAAGCGCCTGCTATACGCTGACGCTGGCCACGGCCTATCGGATGCTGTTCGGGCATGAACCGCATGACCTGAAGCCGGGCCAGAACGTTCTGGTTTGGGGTGCGTCGGGCGGCCTGGGGTCTTACGCGATCCAGCTGATCAATACAGCAGGTGCAAACGCGATCGGCGTGATCTCGGACGAAAGCAAGCGCGACTTTGTTATGGGTCTTGGTGCCAAGGGCGTTCTGAACCGGAAGGACTTCAACTGTTGGGGTCAGCTGCCCACCGTGAACACGCCGGAATATGCCGAGTGGTTCAAAGAGGCTCGTAAGTTCGGCAAGGCGATCTGGGATATCACCGGCAAGGGTGTGAATGTCGACATGGTCTTCGAACACCCGGGCGAAAGCACTTTCCCCGTCTCGACCTTCGTAGTGAAGAAGGGCGGAATGGTTGTTATCTGCGCCGGTACGACCGGTTACAACCTGACCTTCGATGTTCGTTATATGTGGATGCACCAAAAGCGTCTGCAGGGGTCTCACTTCGCTCATCTGAAACAGGCCGCGGCTGCAAACCAGCTGATGGTTGAGCGCCGTCTTGATCCTTGCATGTCCGAAGTGTTCACATGGCAGGACCTGCCGGAGGCGCATATGAAAATGATGCGGAACGAACATAAGCCCGGCAACATGTCCGTTCTGGTTCAGGCGCCACATACAGGCATGCGGACTTTGGAAGAAGTTCTCGCTGCAGGCGACTAACGTCCAGACTACAACACAAGATCGAAGCACCCGCGCGGCACGCCCTTGCCGCGCGGGTGTTTCTCGTTTGAGGCAGTGGTGATTTTTATCAAAGGCTTAGCAGGAGAGATCCCGCTATTTTTGGGGAGTAGAAAGCAGCGAGTAGGCCGAAATAGTCTGCACATGTTATGGTTGTGTTAACCCTTCGTTAACTATTTCGGGGACACCTTGATGGCGCAAAATGAGTGGATACTGGACGTATTGTCGGACCTCAACGCCTTTGCGGTGGCAAACGGGTTAATCGCGCTTGCCGAACAGCTTGACGATACCAGGCTGATCGCTGCGGCCGAGATCGCGTCCTTGAAGGATGAGGCTTGCGCGCCGACGAATGGTAACACAATTCGATTTGAGCCAAATCCTCGAGGATTTGGAAAGCACCAGCACGCTTGAAGAGCTGACCAACGTTTCGGTCCAATTGCGAGACCGGTTGCAGATCGATCACATCACCTATCATTGGGTCGACGGCGCCGGAGACCAATATGGGTTTACCACTTACTCGGACGCTTGGGACGAACGATATCGGGACAAGAATTACCATCGGATTGATCCCGTCATATTAGGCTGTTTTCAGCGCTTTCATGCGGTGGACTGGAAGCAACTGAATTGGTCCGGCAAGGCGGTGCGCGCCTTTTTGGATGACGCACTGGCGCATGGCGTTGGCAATCAGGGCTATTCAATCCCGTTGCGCGGTCCAAGCGGGCAATTTGCGCTGTTTACGGTGAACCACAATTGTGACGATCAGACCTGGCAGAGCTTCATTGCGACTTATGGTCGTGATCTGATTCTGGTGGCGCATTTTTTGAACCGCAAGGCGCTGGAATTTGCCAAGGATCGGCAACCGGAAGCCACACGTAGCCTCTCGCCGCGTGAAATAGATGCCATGACGCTGTTGGCGCTGGGCTATAGCAGGGCGCAGGTTGCGCATTCGCTTTCGATCTCGGAGCATACATTGCGCGCCTATATCGAAAGCGCGCGGGCCAAGCTGGGCGCACAGAATACGACTCATGCCATCGCAACCGCGCTCAGCCGAGGTTTAATAGTCGTTTAACGACCGTACGTTGCCCAAACTGCAAATTAACCACAAGTACGTACCCCCTTTGTTCCAAGTGGACGACAAGGGGAATACGTCATGTTGCGTTATCTGTACGCGGACGAGCTGCATAAATTTCCAGCTCTGGCCAAGGGGATGTTTCGGGACCGCGCCGATCAGTTCAAAACCCGGCTGGGATGGGATGTGAAGGTTAACGAACACGGGGAAGAGCGGGATCAATATGACGATCTGAACCCGCTCTATGTGATCTGGGAAGAGGCGGATGGCAGCCATGGCGGATCGATGCGGATCCTGCCGACGACTGGCCCGGTGATGGTAAACGAAGTATTCGGGCACCTGACCGGAGCCAGCCCGATCTGTAGCCCCTTGATCTGGGAAGTGACGCGGTTTTGCCTGTCACGCACCGCAAGCGCGCATACGGCGGGGGCCATCATGCTCAGTGGGGGCGAGGTGATGGAAGGCTTTGGCCTGACTCACATCGCGGGCGTGTTTGATGCGCGCATGATCCGGATCTACCGCATGATCGGGTCTTCACCGGTGGTGCTGGGTTCGGAAGGGGCTGGTCGGGATCAGATATCGGTCGGTCTGTGGCCTTATTCGGCAGACGATTGTAACCGGGTTGCGGCCCGTGCGGGCATCCCGCGTGAGCTGTCCCGACTGTGGTTCAAGACGGCGTTCGGCAACACCGCACAGCATCGGTTTGCTTTGTCCGCCTGACCCGGGTGGAAATCGCATTCGGTGTCTGGTGGCGGGCGGCGCGTCCCTGTAGGGTCGCGCCATGTCCTTGCCCCAAGTCACCTTTTCCGAAGATCAGGCCACCGCCTTCGACAACATTGCCGAGATGTTGCGCACCGCCGGTGTCGACCTTCACGACGATGCTCTGCTGAAACTGCCGGGAGGCGGGCAATCGGGTGTCATGGCTGTGATTGGTAAGGCGGGATCGGGTAAAACCCTGTTACTGGCCGAGCTTTATAAGGCGTTGGCCGAGTCCGGAGTCAACCTGATCTCGGGCGATTTCGAAAGCCGCAAAGCCCGAGATAAGCGCAGCCTTGCGATCCTTGCCCCGACGAACAAAGCCGCCAGCGTATTGCGTTTGCGTGGTGTGCCCGCGACGACCATTCATCGCATCCTATACACTCCGGTCTACGACCCGGAATATGAGCGGATCGCGGAATGGTTGGCCGGCAATGACGAACGGCCCGAGATTGAGGGGCTGACGGACGAGGCGCTGGATCGTGCTGCCGCGTTTTATGCCAACAACAAATCCATCCCGGGTGCTTTGGCTGCGGCCGGATTGCGTGGATCCGACTTCATCACCGGCTGGAAGCGCCGAGAAGAGCCTTTGGACATCGGCTTCGTTGATGAGGCCTCTATGCTGGACGATCGCCAGTTCGAGGATTTGAAGGAGATTTTCCCTACATTGCTGCTGTTCGGTGATCCCGCGCAGCTGGCGCCTGTGAATCAGTCGGGCTCAATGGTGTTCGACAGCTTGCCAGAGCCGCGCAAACAGATTTTGCACCGGGTGCATCGGCAGACAGCGGACAACCCGATCCTTGACCTCGCACATGCACTGTCCGACCCGGCGATGGGATTTGAGGATTTCGAACGTCTGATCGAAGAGACTGCCCGTAAGGACGACCGTGTGATCTGGGGGCAAAGGGTCGAGGTTGATCTGATGGCGCGCAGCCCGGTTCTGGTCTGGCGCAACGCCACCCGAATTCGTCTGATCCAGGCATTCCGCAATGTTCATGGTGCGCCAGAGACAGAGTTGCTGGAAGGTGAGCCACTGATTTGCGATGGCATTGAACTGCCTTTGAAGCACCGCAAGAAGCGGCTGGACCTTGAGGCGCGTGGCCTGATCAAGGGCGCGCAGGTCATCTATCTGGGTCCCGGTCGAAAGCCTGGGTTCTCGCGCCTGCACGTCATGGGGGCCGAAGACCCCCAGGTCAGCGCGGCATCGATTGTACAGATCGAAAAACCGGATGAGGAAGAGCCGTTCATTCCCTATGCTGCCCGTATGGGGGCCACATTTCTGCACGGTGCTGCCGTGACGATTCACAAGGCGCAGGGGTCCCAGTGGGATACGGTTCAGGTGTTCGCGCCCGATATCTACGCTGCTGCCCGCATGGGACGGACCGAGGCAGGGCAGCCCTTGTGGAAGCGCCTTGCTTATGTGGCCATCACCCGTGCGCAGGAGCGGCTGGTCTGGGTGGTGCGTAATCGGTTGTCCAAGCCGACCCACCCCCTGCGCGTGGACGATTTGCGGGCCGAGGCTGCGCCTGCACTGACTTTAGAGGCAGAAGAGACATGAAAACGATCATAGTCACCGGCGCTAGTTCGGGCATAGGCCGAGCGACGGCCGAGCTATTCCTCTCCGAGGGATGGGTCGTCGGATTGTTGGCGCGCAGCGCGGACAAGCTGCACGAGATGGCCGACCGGCGCGACAACGCAGTTCCTCTGGTCGCGGACGTGACCAATCCTGATGCCGTTACAACCGCCTTCTCTGAGTTCATGGCGAAGGCCGACCGACTGGATGTCCTGTTCAACAACGCTGGCATTTTCGCGCCCGGCGGCACCATCGACGAGATCGCGCTTGAGGACTGGTACAACTCGGTCAATGTAAACCTGAATGGCATGTTTCTATGCGCCCGTGCAGCGTTTGCAGCCATGCGGGGACAGCAGCCTCAGGGTGGGCGGATCATCAACAACGGTTCGATTGCGGCCCATGTGCCGCGCCCGAACTCGGTACATTACTCGGCGACAAAACACGCAATTACCGGCCTGACCCGCAGCCTGTCTTTGGATGGGCGCGCGTTTGGTATCGCCTGCGGACAGATCGACATTGGAAATGCGCGCACACCGATGATTCAGGATCTGGTCGACAAGGCCATCGCTGCAGGGAAGACGCCCGACCCAACCATGGATGTCGACGATGCAGCCCGTTCGGTTTTGCATATGGCCAGTTTGCCGCCCGAGGCGAACGTGCAGTTCATGACCGTCATGGCAACAACCATGCCCTATATCGGACGTGGATAGCGCTTAATTCTCGCGCAATAACCGGAAGGCGGTCGATGCCCCCCAACCTGCAGCGATGGCGATAGCCAGCGACATCAGGCCGTACCAAATCGGCTGCTGACGGGACATATTATATAGAAACCGTTCCAACCCCACCTTACGTACGTCGATCGAGGTCTCAAAGCTTGATACGACATTGCCGCCGCGGGTCAGGAAAATACGGGCGGTATAGTCACCTTCGGTCAGGTCCGAGGGCATTTCGATCGATGTGCGGAACAAGGTTTGCTCATCCACCGCAACGGTGTTTTCCCGGATCGAATACAGCCCTTCGCTTTCGCGGATGCGAATAACCGCAGCCGCAAAGTCTTGCGCGCCCTGAATGTTCATATCTGCGCCAACCGACCGGATGGCGCGCTCGATCGAAACCTTGTTACGCAGATCTTCGGTGTTGGTCAGTACCTCGCCAAACGGTGCACTGGTGGCAACCGCGTAAAAGCTGGGGGCAAGATCGACGACAAGACTGTCAGTGTTCACCCAGATGCCAAACTTCTTTTCTTTACGCCGCACGGTGACGGGTTCGGATGGGCCGACGACCGACACGATCACTTCAAGCGGAGGTCCTTCAGGGATCGGAGCTTCGCGCTTGACCGCACCAAAGACAAGAATTTCCGAGCCGTCGAAATTCGCGGTGATCGAAACGCGGTCCTGAGACAGGCCAAGAACAACCTGTTCTTCCTCGGCGTAAGCCGGCAGGCAGATCAAGCACAGGGCGGCGATCAGACGCAACATCTCAATGACCTCCCGCATCGCCCAGTGAATAAAGCTCAGTCGGTTGCAGCAGCAAGTCCAGCGCCAGTTTGCCACAGACCACCAATACCAGTGCAGCAAGCAGAACACGCAGCTGTTCAGCTGGCATCCGCGCTCCGATCACCGTACCGATCTGGGCACCAACCACACCGCCGACCAGCAGCAAAACCGCGAGGACTACATCAACCGTATAATTGGTGGTGGCATGCAGCATGGTGGTGAACGCCGTCACAAAGATGATTTGGAACAGCGAAGTTCCGACCACCACCTTGGTGGGCATCCCAAGTAGGTAGATCATCGCAGGCACCATGATGAATCCGCCACCCACACCCATGATCGCAGACAGAATACCAACAAACAGCCCCACCATCACTGGCGGGATGACCGAGATATACAGCCCCGAAGTCCGAAACCGCATCTTGAACGGCATTGCGTGCACCCATCCGCGTTGACGGCGCTTTGGGGCTGCACCGCCGCCCTTGCGAGACTTGCGCAGGGCATTCAGGCTTTCGATAAACATCAGGCTGCCGATTACGCCAAGGAAAACGACATAGCAAAGCTTGACCAGCAGATCGACTTGCCCAAGGCTTTTGAGATAGTTGAACAGGATCACACCCAGGGCGGCACCAATCAAGCCGCCAACCAGAAGCACCGTTCCCATTCTAAGATCAACCGTTCGGCGCCTGAAATGGGCCAGAACGCCCGAAAAGGACGATGCGACGATCTGATTGGCCTCAGTCGCGACCGCAACGGCAGGGGGTATGCCGATGAAGAACAAAAGCGGCGTCATCAGAAAGCCGCCGCCTACTCCGAACATGCCAGATAAGATCCCCACCATGCCGCCCAGTCCAAACAGCAAAAAGGCATTTACGGAGACTTCGGCAATCGGAAGATAGATTTGCATGGCTTCTTCTAAACGGGAAGGGTCACGCCGCGCGCGGCAGCGGATCCCGGGACAACGTAAAACTCAACAGACGAAGCGCACGCAACAGCTTGGCCAGTAGGTGCCTGAGCTGCAGAGTTGTTGCGGGGCAAGTCCATACCTCTTTAGAACGGTTGCGGCATACAAAATCAACTCCGTATGCCGCTTTGCAGCAAACAGGACTGCAGGGCAGCCCAGAACTGGCCTTATCAGCGCTCTTTCACATAGGGTTCGCCGCCTGCGCGTGGCGGTACAGCTTTGCCTACGAACCCGGCCAGGATTACCACGGTCAGGATGTAAGGCAGGGCGTCCATGACCTGTACTGGTATCACCACTCCGCCCAGATCGATGTTCTGGAATCGAAGTGCGATGGCCTGCAGCAGCCCAAACAACAGGCAGGCCCACATGGCATGCCAGGGCCGCCATTTCGCAAAGATCAGGGCGGCCAAAGCGATGAACCCGCGCCCTGCGGTCATTTCTTTCACGAACCCTGCTTGCAGCGCTGTTGCCAGATAGGCCCCTGCGATCCCGCACAGCACACCGCAGATCGCTACAGCCGCATAGCGCAGACCGACGACCGAGACACCGGCGGTATCCACAGCTGCCGGGTTTTCGCCAACCGCGCGCAGGCGTAGCCCGAACCGGGTGCGGAACAGAATCCACCAGGTCAGCGGCACCATCAGGAAGGCCGTATAGACCAGAACGGAATGGCCGGACAGAAGCTCAGAATAGATCATATGCGGGACGTTGGTTTCGGACATCAGTTCGGAAACCGGTTGCCCAGTCAATTCGGCGTCCGTAGGGCCGATGGCATAGGGGAATTCAGCGGATTCAAACCGCCCACCGCCGAACAGGGATGGCGTGCGACCGCCCTGCTGAAACCAGCTCTGCGCTACAAGAACCGTCATGCCAGAGGCGAGGAAATTGATCGCAACGCCCGAGATCAGCTGGTTGCCCCGGAACGTGATCGATGCAAACCCGTGCAGCGCCGAGAGGAGCAGAGAGGACGCGATCCCCGCCAGCAGGCCGAGCCAGACCGACCCGGTTACCGCGGCCACGGCAGCCGAGAAGAAGGCTGACATCAGCATCTTACCTTCGAGACCGATGTCGAAGATGCCCGCACGCTCGGAATAAAGCCCTGCCAGACAGGCAAGCAGCAGAGGTGTTGCCAGACGAATGGTCGAATCCAGAACCTGGATGAGAGTCAGGAAGATATCCATCAGGTCGATCCCTTCCGGAAGCTCAGGAACAGCTTTTCAAGCGGCATCCGTACCATGTTGTCGAGTGCGCCGGTAAACAGGATGACCAGCGCCTGAATGACCACGATCAGCTCGCGTGGGATCGATGTCCACAGCGCTAGTTCTGCGCCACCCTGATAAAGGAAGCCAAACAGGATTGCGGCCAAAAACACGCCGAACGGGTGCGAGCGGCCCATCAGCGCAACCGCAATCCCGATGAACCCGGCCCCTTCGGTCGAGTTCAAAACCAGCCGTTCAGCCTCGCCCATTACGTTGTTGATCGCCATCAGGCCTGCCAGAGCGCCCGAGATCAGCATGGCAATGATGGTGATTTTGACCGGCGAGATACCGGCGTAAACAGCCCCGGTTTCCGAATGGCCGTAGGCGCGGATTTCATACCCCAGACGCGTGCGCCAGATCAGAGCCCAGACAACGACGCAGGCGATAAGCGCCACGAAGAACGAGATATTCGCAGGCGCGCCTCGGAACATCACGTTCTCAGCGGTTGAGAACATGGATTGGAACGTCGGCAGATGAACCGCTTCTGGAAAGCGTGCGGTCGCAGGGTCTTGCGAGCCTTGCGGGCGCATCACGTTGACAAGCATGTAGTTCAGGAAAGCAGCAGCGATGAAGTTGAACATGATCGTGGTGATCACGATATGGCTGCCGCGCTTGGCTTGCAGATAGGCCGGGATGGCCGCCCAGGCTGCGCCAAAGATCATCGATGCGGCGCAGGCGGCCAACAAAGCAATGGTCCAGTGCGGCCAGGGCACGGATAGGCAGACGATAGCAACGCCCAAGCCCCCCAGCATGGCCTGACCTTCGCCACCGATGTTGAACAGGCGTGCGTGAAAGGCCACGGCAACGGCCAGACCAGTAAAGATGAAGTTCGTCGCGTAATAGAGCGTGTATCCCCAGCCATAAGTCGACCCCAAAGCGCCCGTGACCATCAGGTTCACCGCTTCAATCGGGTCTTCTCCGATCGCGAGGATGACAAGTGCCGAAAGGATTGTGGCCAAGAGCAGGCTGATCAGCGGGATCAGTACCACATCGGCCCATTTGGGCATTTTTTCCATGGTTCAGGCGGCCTCTCCTGCAACACCGGCCATTAGAAGGCCCAGTTCTTTTTCATCCGTCTCGGCGGGCAGACGCTCGCCCATGATATGTCCGTCAAACATTACAGCGATCCGGTCTGAGAGCGAGAATATCTCTTCCAACTCGACCGAGACCAGCAAGATCGCCTTACCCTGATCGCGCAGAGCGACGATCTGTTTGTGAATGAACTCGATGGCACCGATATCTACGCCGCGCGTGGGCTGTCCCACCAGCAACAGGTCGGGATTGCGTTCGATTTCACGCGCTACAACGATCTTCTGCTGATTGCCGCCCGAGAAGCTCTTGGCGGTCAGCCAGCCATTGGGCGGGCGGACGTCGAATTTTTCGATCTTGGCTTCCGTGTCGGCGCGCAGGGCGGCATTATCCATGAAGATGCCGCGCTTGTAGGCAGGATCGCGGTGATAGCCGAAGGCCACATTCTCCCACGCGTGAAACTCCATGATCAGGCCTTCGCGCTGTCGGTCTTCGGGGACATGGGCGATGTGCTGCGCGCGCCGCGCCTGACCGTCCGAACCCGCACCGCTGAGAGCAAGAGGTTCTCCGTTCAGTTTGATTGATCCTTGACCGGGCCGCATTCCGCCCAAAACCTCAAGCAATTCGGATTGCCCGTTTCCAGCAACCCCGGCGATGCCCACAATCTCACCCGCGCGGACCGTCAGGTTGATGCCTTTGACACGCTCGACCCCGGCACCGTCGATGACGCTGAGGTTTTCAATCTCAAGAACCGGCTTGCCCGGTTGGGCAGGTACTTTGTCGACCTGCAGCAACACCTTGCGGCCCACCATCAGCTCGGCCAGTTCCTGCGGATTGGTATCGGCGGTTTTGACAGTCGCCGTCATCTCGCCCCGCCGCATCACCGAGACCGTATCGGTGTTTTCCATGATTTCCCGCAGCTTGTGGGTGATCACGATGATTGTCTTCCCCTCGGACCGCAGCCGGTCGAGGATACGGAACAATTGATCCGCCTCGGCAGGGGTCAGAACGCCGGTGGGTTCGTCCAGAATCAGTATCTCGGCTTTGCGGTAGAGCGCTTTCAGGATTTCGACCCGCTGCTGCATGCCCACACCGATCTCATCGATGCGTTTGTCCGGATCGACGAACAGCTCGTATTCTTCTTCGAGCGCTTTCAGTTCCTTGCGGGCTTTCGCCAGCGACGGTGCAAGCAGCCCACCATCTTCAGCACCTAGAACGATGTTTTCCAGAACGGTGAAGTTTTCCACCAGTTTGAAATGCTGAAACACCATCCCGATGCCCGAGGCGATAGCGGCCTGACTGTCGGGAATGTCGGTCTTGGTTCCGTTGATCCAGATCTCACCTTTGTCGGCTTTGTAGAAGCCGTAGAGGATGCTCATCAGCGTGGATTTGCCCGCACCGTTTTCACCGATGATCCCGTGGATCGTGCCGGGGGCGACGCTGATGGAGATGTCTTTGTTAGCCTGAACCGGCCCAAAGGCTTTGGAAATCCCTTTGAGCTCAATGGCGGGGACGGTCATGTCTTGTCCTCAATTGCCGAAGGGGCCGCATGCGGCAGAATGGTTGCGAGGCGGAGGACATATCCACCGCCCCGCGCGATATCAGAACTGCAGTGCCGGGCAGCTGTCGTTCTCGTAATAGCTGACAACACTCACGTTGCCGTCGATGATATCCTGACGGGCCTTGTCGACCGCGGCTTTCATGTCATCGGAAACCAGCGGAGCATTGTTTTCGTCCATCGCATAGCCAACGCCATCTTCGGACAGGCCCATGACGAATACGCCGGTTTCAACGCCCTCACCCGCTTTCATCGCTTCATAAACGGCGACGTCCACACGTTTCAGCATCGAGGTCAGAACTTTGCCCGGATGCAGGTGGTTCTGGTTGCTATCCACACCGATAGACAGGATGCCCTCGTCCGCAGCGGTCTGCAGCACGCCAACACCGGTACCGCCAGCAGCGGCGTAAACCACGTCAGCACCCTGGCTGATCTGCGCTTTGGTGAGTTCTGAACCTTTAACCGGGTCGTTCCATGCCGCCGGAGTGGTTCCGGTCATGTTTGCAACCACGTTGATATCGGGGTTCACGGCTTTGGCGCCTTGCGCATAACCGCAGCCAAAGTGACGGATCAGCGGAACATCCATACCGCCGATGAAACCCACGGTGCCGGATTTGGACGCCATTGCCGCCATCATGCCGACCAGATACGAACCTTCATGTTCGGCGAAACCGACCTGACGCAGGTTAGGCGCGTCCAGCCATGTCACGTCGACCACAACAAAGGTCGTGTCCGGGTAGTCGGCCACAACAGCGCTGAGCGGGTCGGCCATGCCGAAGCCCATGGTGATGATCGGGTTCGAGCCCGCTTCGGCAAAGCGGCGCAGGGCTTGTTCGCGCTGGGCCTCGGACTGCATCTCGATCTCGCGGTAGGTGCCGCCGGTCTCTTCCGCCCAGCGTGAAGCACCGTTATGCGCCGCCTCGTTGAACGACTTGTCGAACTTGCCACCCAGATCGAAGATCAAGGCGGGTTCGGCCAGTGCCGCGCCAGCTGTCAGTGCAACCGCTGCTGCGGCGCCCATCAAGGATTTCATAAGGGTCATTTGTTACTCCCGTTGGTTATTATCGGTCTGGGGCCAATATACCCCGCCACCCACTCAGAGCGAGCATACTTGTTGTGATGGCGGGAATTAAGGCCGTTTGCAACAGCCCCGGTCAACTGAATTTTGATCGGCTGGTCAAAAAAATTGGATTATTTGCTGTCTAAGTGGCGTTCCATCATGATGGCATCCACTTTCAGGCCGTTTTTGTGCCGATAATAGGCAGTGCGCCGTCCGCAGGGCGTATATCCTGACATTTCGTACAATGCGATGGCCGTAATATTGTCCGCTGCGACCTCAAGAAACGCCCGCGATGCCCCCAGTTGCTGAGCGCGAGCCTGCCAATCTGCCATCACCTGCCGGGCAAGGCCTCGTCGTTGGTATTTTGGGTGAGTCGCGATGGTCAGCAATTCTGCCTCATCCGCGATTACCTGAAACAAGGCAAAGGATCGCTCGTCGCCAGCAAGATGGGTGAATCGTCCGTTCAGCAGATCAGCAAATTCTGATGCGCTCCAGGGGCGGGACTGCGTAAAAGCCGCCGCATGGATCTTGGCGAGCGTGTCCGGAGTCATTCGTCCAGCAGGGCCGGCGGCACATCGCGCGATGGTGCGGCATCGGCAGGCCTGACATAAAGCGGAGCTGGCGACGTTTGGATGGATTGCCAGCGGCGGGCCGCCAGTTGCGCAATCGCCTCAACCTGACGGGCAGGTTCATCGCAGAAGAACAGGGGGGCAAGCGTTTCCGCTTCGTTGCGAGCGACCAGGCGCGGTGTTGTGTCGGGCTGAATATAGACCTGTTCGCGTGGTGCTGGAATCGCGGGGATCTGACCCGGAGCGGCCAGTTCGGCCAATGCATCAAACCCGGATACTCCGACCGCTGGAACGCCGAGCCCCAGCGCGAGCCCGCGCGCGGCAGAGACAGAGATCCGAATACCGGTAAAGTTGCCTGGGCCAATGCCGACGCCGATCGCATCAAGGCTTTGCCAGCTTCGCCCATTCCGCGTCAGCAGCTCTTCGAGCAACGGCATGAGCCGTTCGGCCTGACCGCGGGTCATGGGTTCGACGACTGTTTCGATAATCTGATCGCCACACAGCAAAGCGGCCGCGCAATGCGCGGCCGATGTGTCAAACGCCAGAATCGTTGGGTCAGACCGCAACGGGACGTACCTCGGTGACCTCGGGGATGTAGTGGCGCAGCAGATTCTCAATTCCCATCTTCAGCGTCAGAGTCGAAGATGGGCAACCCGCGCAAGCCCCTTGCATGTGCAGATAGACAACGCCGCGGTCAAAGCCGTGGAAGGTGATGTCACCGCCGTCCTGTGCAACAGCGGGGCGCACACGGCTGTCCAGCAGGTCTTTGATCTGGTTGACGATTTCAGCATCTTCGCCGGTATGCTCGGCATGGCCCGAGGCGGTTTGCGCGTCTTCTCCCATTACCGGTTGGCCGGACTGATAATGCTCCATCACCGCGCCAAGGATGGCGGGTTTGATATGGTCCCACTGAACGTCATCAGATTTTGTGACAGTGACAAAATCGTTGCCAAAGAACACGCCCGTCACACCGTTCACCCCAAAAATGCGCTGTGCCAGAGGTGATTTCTCAGCCGCTTCGGCGCTTGGAAAATCTGCGGTACCTGCTTCCAGAACCGTCTGACCGGGCAGGAATTTCAGGGTGGCCGGGTTGGGTGTGGATTCGGTTTGGATGAACATGGCGCGGCTCCGTTTGCGGTCTCATTGATATGCGCGCCCGGGTCGGGGAAGTCAAGATTTGGAATGGTTCTAAATTGATGTGGCGTAAGAAATCACGTCATTCAAACGGTCGTCACCCCAGAACAGCTCATCCCCGACAACAAAGCTGGGTGCGCCGAAGATATCCAGCGCCTTGGCCCGGTCGACCTGACCGAACAAAGCGGCCTTGATTGCAGGGTCATTGATACTGTCGATCAGGTCAGGTGATGCATCCGCAACCGTCAGACAATCTGCCAGAAACTGCAGGTCGGAAATATCCCGACCCGCGCCAAACTGCCCCGAATAGACGGCGCGGGAAAAGGCTGCACGTTGGTCAGGATCGTCGATGGCCAGCGCAAGGCGTGCCGCTTTCAGACTGTTCTGAGGGAAGATGTCCGGGCGCTTGAGCGGTAGTTCGCGCGCGGCGCAGAGACGTTCCATATCGCGCCACATATACCGACCTTTTGCAGGATAAAGGTTAAACGGCGAGGTTTCCCATCCCTGTGCGGCAAAGATCGGACCCAATAAAAAAGGCTGCCATTCGATAGCCACGCCATGATCCGAGGCCACGGCCTCGACCCGCATTGCGCTGAGATAAGAATAGGTCGAGGCGAAATCGAACCAGAACTGGAGTTTTGCACTCACGGGTCGGCCTCAGGTAATCTCTTCAAGCTTTTCCTTGCTTAGATCGCCGGGCACGATGGTGATCGGGATCGGCAGGCTACCTGAGTTGCGGGTCAGTTGCGTTACCAATGGGCCGGGGCCTTTCTTGTCGGTGCCTGCACCCAACACCAGAACGCCGATCTCGGGGTCGGATTGAACATGTGCGATAATCTCGGGCACCGGGTCGCCTTCGCGAATGGCCAGTTCAGGTTCAACTTCTTGCTTGTCGCGCATCCATTTGGCGAAAACTTCGTAATGGGCATGAATGCGTTCACGAGCCTCTTCGCGCATGACTTCTGCCACGCCGATCCAGTGGTTGAATTCGTCCGGAGGAATGACGGACAGGATCGTGACACCACCGCCTGTATGCGCCGCGCGCATGGCCGCAAAACGCATTGCATTCAGGCATTCGCGGCTGTCATCCAGAACGACCAGGAATTTACGCATATTTGTCCCCTGACTGTTTTCGCGATCATGCCCGACCGGGCATGCACTGGCAACTAGCGGCTGCTCGCGGCCCAATCCCAGTACATCTCGCGGGCGCGGCGGGCAACAGGGCCGACCTGATATTGCGTGTCATCCAACGCGGTGACCGGAGTCACCTTGCTCATGTTGCCGGACATGAACACCTCATCAGCGTTGTGGAAATCATCAAAACTCAGAACGGTTTCGTGCACGGTCACGCCATCGGCGCGCAGGTTCTTGATGTGGCGGGCGCGGGTGATCCCGGCAAGGAACGTGCCGTTGGGGATGGGGGTGAAAACCTCTCGATCGCGAACCATGAAGATATTGGCCGTAGCCGTTTCGGCCACGTGACCCATCGCATCCGCCACCAGAGCATTCGAGAACCCTTTGGACCGCGCCTCGGCCAGCATTCTGGCGTTATTTGGATAGAGGCAGCCAGCCTTGGCATTTACGACGGCAGATTCCAGCACTGGGCGACGAAACCGTGTGGTTGTCAGCGTGACCGAGGTAGTTTCGGGGGCCATCGGAATCGCTTCGAGGCAGATCGCAAATCCCGTACTGTTTTCCTGCGGCATAATCGCCGTAACATCGCCGTCGATGCCCCAATACATTGGGCGGATGTATACGGCGGTGTCAGGCGCATAGGCCTCAAGCCCTTCGTGAACCAACTCAACCATCTGTTCAGTTGTGACGGTCGGAGTCAGCATCAACGCCTCGGCAGAGTGGTTCACGCGGTCGCAATGAGCGTCCAGGTCAGGCGTCAATCCGTCGAAGAACCGTGCGCCGTCAAAAACCGACGACCCCAGCCATGCGCCGTGGTCGGCTGCGCGCATGATCAGTGCGTCCCCGTCATGCCATTGACCGTCGAAATAGGTGCGGATGTTTGTGCCGACTGCCATCGTGTTCTCCCTCAGTTCGGGGAAAACCTAGGTTGGGGCTGGCGCAAGGTCCAGTGGTTTATCCATGATGCAACGGCAGTGCTTCGCGTTTGACCATGGTGCGCAGCGCGAAGTTCGATCTGAGGTTTCGAATCCCCGGTATTTGCATCAGCCGGTTTTCCAAGAACGCATCAAAGGCGTTCAGATCTTTCGCAACAACGCGCAGAAGGATGTCCCGAGATCCGGTCATCAGATAGCATTCCATCACCTCGTCGCACCGACGGATCGCTTTCTCAAACGCATCGATCGCATTGCGGTCCTGCTTCTCCAATTCGACCGAGACAAAGATGGAGACGCCAAATCCAAGCTGTTCAGGATCGACCTGCGCGGCATAGCCCGTGATGATGCCATCGCGCTGCAAACGCTCCAGCCGCCGTGCGCAGGGGGTTGGGGACAGCCCGACATGCTCAGCCAGATCGATGACTGTCATGCGGCCATCTTTTTGCAGGGCGCGAATGATCTTTGCATCTATGGTGTCCATAGAGGAAATGCCTATTAGTTTATAAGTTCATAGAGAATAACTCCAATCTGAAGCGATATCCAGCTGTACAATGGCGAAAATCTCTCGCCTGAAAGTGGCAAACTCTTCGGGACATTCCGGAGGAGGCTTATGGAAATCACCGAAGTTGATGCGCCCGGGCACGAGCGCGTGGTTGAATTCAAAGACAACGCGCTGGGCCTGTTGGGCTATGTTGCAATCCACTCAACCCAGCGCGGACCAGCGGCTGGGGGCGTGCGGATGCGGCCCTATGGTCACGCGGCCGAGGCGCTGCAGGACGCGCTGCGCCTGTCGCGTGGCATGACGTTCAAGAATGCCGCAGCCGATCTGCCGCTGGGAGGTGGCAAGGCGGTGATCATCGGTGATCCCGGCATCGACAAATCACCTGAACTGCTCAAGGCTTTCGGGCGCGTCGTGCAGAGCTTGAACGGGCTTTACTGGACCGCCGAGGATATGGGCATGACACCCGCCGACATGGCGCATATCGGGGCGCAGGCGGATTACGTGGCCGGGCTGGCCGACGGAGCCTTCGCCAGCGGTGATCCGTCGCCCATTACTGCGCGTGGGATTTTCAACGCGGTCCGTATAACCGCATGGCACCGGTTCGGGAAGACCGATCTTGATGGCTTGAGGGTCTCGGTCCAGGGGCTGGGCCATGTGGGTGAGCATCTCTGCCACCTGTTGCACGACGTAGGCGCGCATTTGATCGTTACCGATATCGATGCACAGCAATCGGCGCGCGTTGCCGAACGGTTCAACGCGCAGGCGGTTGCCCCCGACGCGATTTACGGTGTCGAGGCCGACATCTTCGCCCCCTGCGCCATCGGTGGTATCCTGAATGAAACCAGTGTCCCGCTGCTGCGGGTCGGGGCAGTTGCGGGCGGCGCGAACAACCAGTTGGCCAATGACAGCGACGCGCAACTGTTGCACGACAGGGGCATCCTCTATGCCCCGGATTTCGTGGCAAACGGTGGTGGGATCATCAATGTCGCAACCGAGATTCTGCGCGTGGCTGATCGCGAAGATTGGGTGGCGCACAGGTTGCAGGCGCTGGAGCAGACCATGGATCGTATTCTGACGCGAGCGAAGGCTGAGGCGATCAGCCCGCACGAGATTGCCGAGGCCATCGTATACGAAACGCTGCGTGCCGAAGCCGCTTGAAGCAAGTAACGCCGCCCTTATTGGGGCGGCGTTCCATTGGTTGAGAGATCAGGCTTTGCCTGCGCCCACCATTCCGACAATCTCATAGGTCTGCTGTAGTATCGGAGCGGCAATCTCACGCGCGCGTTCGGCGCCGCGTGCGAGAATCTGATCGATCTCGGCCTCTTCCCCCATCAGGCGTGCCATCTCGGACGAGATTGGCGCCAGTTTTGAGACTGCCAGTTCGGCCAGCATCGGCTTGAACTCACCAAATTGCTTGCCACCAACTTCAGCCAGAACCTGCTCGGCCGTCTGGTCGCTGAGCGCGGCATAAATGTTCACCAGATTGCGCGCTTCGGGACGTTCGGACAGGCCATTGATCTCAGAAGGCAGAGCATCCGGGTCGGTCTTGGCCTTGCGGATTTTCTTGGCAATGGTGTCCGCGTCATCAATCATGTTGATCCGGGTCATATCCGAGGCATCGGAAGATGACATTTTGCTTGTACCGTCTCGCAGGTTCATCACGCGCGGAGCTGGTCCATCGATGACAGGCTCTGTCAGCGGAAAGAAATCGACTCCGTAGTCATGATTGAACTTTGTTGCGATATCGCGGGTTAGTTCCAGATGCTGCTTCTGGTCTTCGCCAACGGGCACATGCGTGGCATGGTAAATCAGGATGTCCGCCGCCATGAGCGAGGGATAAGCAAACAGGCCCAGCGAAGCGTTCTGCGCATTTTTGCCGGCCTTGTCCTTCCACTGCGTCATCCGCTGCATCCAGCCCATGCGGGCCACGCAGTTGAAAATCCAGGCCAGTTGTGAATGCTCGGCAACCTGGCTCTGATTGAACAGGATAGATTTTTCTGCATCCAGCCCGGCGGCGATAAAACCGGCGCAAACCTCACGCGTCTTTTCGCGCAGTTTTTCTGGGTCTTGCCAGACTGTGATCGCGTGCAGGTCAACCATGCAATAGATGGTTTCGAACTCAGGGCCCTGCATGTCCACAAAGCGCTTGAGTGCACCCAGATAGTTGCCAAGGTGCAGGTTTCCTGAAGGCTTGATGCCGGAGAACACGCGCGGCGTGAAATTGGTCTCGGTCATCGAAGGGAACTCCCGTCTGGAAAAATCAGTCCCCGTCGCTTACCCATGAGGTCAAGGGACGTCAACAGCCGCAAAGGTAAAGCCCAATGAGCAGTGAGCATTATACCCCGCCTGTGAATCCTCTGCCGCCCGTGGTTGTGGCGCTGACGTTGTTCATCATGGGGATTGAAGTGGTCCTGCAACTGGGCGCACGTGGGATTGTCGGTGGGCCGTCGGCAGTGGGCTGGCGGCTGGATGCGTTGCAGCAGTATACGTTCTCCCCCGACATCTTCGACTGGATGATGCAGAACGGGCGCTGGCCATTCGAACATGTGATCCGCTTTGTCACTTATCCCTTTGTCTCGGCCAATTTTACGCAGGCGATCTTTGTCTGTGTCTTTGTTTTGGCGATGGGCAAGATGGTGGCAGAGGTGTTTGGCAGCGTCGCGATGCTGATCATCTTTGTGCTGTCCGGTGTCGGTGGTGCGCTCGCATATGCGGTGCTGCTCGATCCTGCGTATCCGCTGGTTGGAGGATTCCCGCCCGTCTACGGGCTGATCGGCGCGTTTACATGGCTGCTCTGGCGCAAGCTGTCTTTGGTCGGGGCGAACCAGTCCCGCGCCTTCAGCCTGATTGCGATGCTGATGGGTATCCAGTTGCTGTTCGGTCTGCTCTTTGGCGGTACGTCGGACTGGGTTGCGGATCTGGGCGGATTTGCCACCGGGTTCGGCCTGTCGTTCTTTCTGGCTCCGGGTGGATGGGCGCGTATCGTAGGCAGGATACGCCGCGATTGAGCGATTATCCGCGTCGCAGCGCGGTGCGGAACTCCGACAGTTTGAAGGCCCCGAACAGGTGGCCGAGTGCGAAATAGACGACCCCCGCCGTTGCGATCAGCAGCAGCAGCGCGAGATAACGCAGACCAGAAAGCTCGAAGGCCCAACCAAAGAGATGAATGGCTGCATAGAGCACGACCCCCATCCCGATTGAGGCCGCAACGATCCGTCCCGCCCGGCGCTTGAACCGGTCATCAAAGCGCGCTTCGTCCCCGAATTGCCGCGCACCCAGCGCCAGCAACAGGACCATCACCCATCCGGCGGTTGAGGCGGCGATGGCGGGCGCGATCCAGCCGACCACGGGATAAAGACCAAAGGCCAGAACGGCGTTCATCACCATCGCAACAACGGCATAGCGGAACGGAGATTTCGTGTCTTCCCGGGCAAAGAACAATGGCTGCAACAGCTTTTGCAGCACGAAAGCAGGCAGGCCGATTCCATAGATGGCGACGGCCAGAGCTGTGGCCGCGGTATCCTCGGCGGTGAACTGGCCGCGTTGAAACAGAACCGAGACCAGTTGCACGGGTATGATCACAAAAGCTACGGTTGATGGGATGGTCAGTAGTAGCGTGAACTCTCCGGCTCGGGAAAAGGCATTGCGTGCGCCGTCCCTGTCGTCGGCCCGCAGACGTCGGGATAGATCGGGCAGCAGGACGATGCCTACGGCGATCCCGACCACGCCCAAGGGTAGTTGGTACAGGCGATCTGCCGCGAACAACCAGCTAACAGCTTTCTCAGTTTTCGAGGCCACCAACTGCCCGACTACCAGATTGACCTGTGTCACCCCCATGGCCAGCGCGGCAGGTACCGCGATACGCACCATTCGTCGCATTTCGGGGCTGAGTTTCGGCAGGCCGGGACGGATACGGATGCCGGCGCGTTCGGTTGCGACCCAGACCAGCGCAAGCTGAGCAACGCCTGCGACAGGGATAACGGCGATCAACCAGCGGATCACTTCGCCGCCCGAGAGAGTTCCGAAGATCAGTGCGGAACAGGCGAAGATGTTCAACAGAACCGGCGCAGCGGCGGCAGCAGCGAACCGGCCAGTGGCGTTCAGCACCCCGGAAAACAGCGCGGCCAGCGACATGAACAGGATGTAAGGGAAGACGACATAGCCATAGTCCACCGCCAGATCGAAGCGTTCGTCGCCATAGAACCCCTCGGCCGTGATCCAGACCAGCGCGGGCATGAAAACCATCGCCAAACCGACCAACGCCAATACGGCTATGGCCAGAAGATTGAAGGCATCCTGTGCGAAACCTTCCGCGTTCTCGCCCCCTTCCAACCGTTTGGAGAACATCGGCACGAAGGCTGCGTTGAACGCACCCTCAGCGAAGAAACGGCGGAACATATTGGGCAACCGGAAGGCAGCGACGAAGGCGTCCATCACCGGACCCGGCCCGATATAGGCGGTCAGCAGGATTTCCCGCAGGAAGCCAAGGATACGGCTGGCGAGCGTCCAGAAGCCCACCGTAAAGAAACCCGAAAACAGGCGGATCTGCTTCATGAGGCGGCGCGCTCGGCGCCCTCGGTGATGGCCTTGCGCAGCTTTGATTCAAGTGCGCGCTGCTTGCTTTCCGAGTGGTATTTCAGCCCGAACATATCCTTCACATAGAAGGTATCGACAACTTGTTCACCATAAGTCGCGATAACGGCGTTGGCGACATAGACATTGGCTGCGGCCAGTGTGCGCGCTAGGTCATAGAGCAGACCGGGGCGATCGCGAGTGTCGACCTCGATGATTGTGTAAATCTCGGACCCGTCATTGTCGAAGGTGATATGAGTCGGCACATTGAAGGCGCGTTCGCGTTTCTTGATCTTGTCGCGCGATTTCAGGGCGTCGCGCGCCACCACCTCACCCTTCAGTGTCTTGTGGATCATCTGGGTCAGGCGCGGTATGCGCGACGTCTCATAGGGATGGCCTTCGGCATCCTGAATCCAGAAGGCATCCGTCACATAGCCATCCTTGGTCGTATAGCTGCGCGCATCGACGACGTTGGCCCCGACCAGTGCCAAGGCCCCGGCGATCCGCGCAAAGATCCCCGGATGGTCCCCCATGGCGAAACAGGCCCGCGTCGCGTCGCGATCTTCGTCGGGGTGCAGGCGAATTCCCATTTCTGCGGGATCGCCGCTGTCTTCCAACGCTTTCAGCATCTCGGCAAACTCGACATGGGTCGAAAGATTGAGACCTTGCCAATAGGGATCGTAGTGCCGCCCGGTCTCGGTTTTGAGATCGGCTTTGGACCAATCGGCCAACTCGGCCCGTAGCAGTTTTTTCGCCCCGGCACCGCGATTGGCGCGGTTGAGGTCTTCCATCCCCGTTTCCAACGCACGCTTGGTTTCAGCGTGCAGCGCGCGCAGCAAGGTGGCTTTCCAGTTGTTCCACGTATTCGGGCCAACGCCGCGAATATCGCAAACGGTCAGAACTGTCAGCAGGTCCAGCCGTTTGACCGTCTCGACCGCCTTGGCGAAATCGCGAATGGTGCGCGGGTCCGAGATATCGCGTTTCTGCGCCATATCCGACATCAGCAGGTGATAGCGCACCAGCCATTCCACCGTTTCGGAATCCGATTTGTTCAACCCCAGCCGCGGGGCCACCTTGCGCGCGATCTGCGCACCAAGGATCGAGTGATCCTCGGGCCGCCCCTTCGCGATGTCATGCAGCAGCAGCGCCACATACAGCACCTTGCGGTTGACCCCTTCTTTGAGGATAGACGAGGCCAGTGGCAGCGACTCGACCAATTCACCGCGTTCGATCTGGGCGAGGTTTACGATGCATTGGATCGTGTGCTCATCGACCGTATAGCTGTGATACATATTGAACTGCATCATCGCCACGATGTGCTCGAACTCGGGCAGGAAGGCCGACAGAACCCCCAACTCGTTCATCCGTCGCAAGGCGCGCTCGGGGTTGCCGTGTTTCAACATCAGATCAAGGAAGATGCGCTGCGCTTCCTTGTCGGTGCGCATATCCTCGTCGATCAGACGCAGATTTGCGGTGACCAGACGCATTGCGTCCGGGTGGATCAGCATCCCGGTGCGCAAGCCTTCTTCGAAGAGCCTTAGCATATTCAGCTTATCTGACAGGAAGGTGTCCGGGTCTGCGATATCCAACCGACCATGCACAACCCTATATCCGGCCTTCACCCGGGGCCGGCGGCGGAAGATGCGTTCCAGCAGCGGTGCGCCTTTCATATGGGCCGCTTCCAACTTGGTCAGGAAGATGCGGGTCAACTCACCTACGCGCGTTGCTTCGCGGAAATAGCGCTGCATGAATACTTCGACAGCACGCCGCCCTGCGCGGTCTTCATAACCCATCCGCGCAGCAACCTCGACCTGCAGGTCGAAAGTCAGCTGCTCAGTGGCGCGGCCGGTCACCAGATGCAGGTGAGAGCGCACGGCCCAGAGAAAGTCTTCGGCCTGAACAAACCCTTTGAATTCATCTGGTGTGAACAGACCCAGCGGGACCAGCTCGGCCACATCCTGAACGCCGTAGATATACTTGGCGATCCAGTAGAGCGACTGTAGATCGCGCAAGCCGCCCTTGCCCTCTTTGACGTTGGGCTCGACCATATAGCGTTCACCCTGTTTGAGATGTCGCTCGTCACGCTCTTTCAGTTTGGCTTCGATAAAATCACGCTCAGTGCCTTTGAAAAGATCCGCTTTCAGCCGCGCCTCAAGCTCTTCGGCCAGCTCTTTGTTCCCGGCCAGATAGCGCTGCTCCAACATGGCGGTGCGAATGGTGAAATCGTCCCCCCCCAGTCGCAGGCAATCCTTGATCGTGCGGGATGAGTGGCCGACCTTCAGCCGTAGATCCCAAAGAATGTAGAGCATGGATTCAATCACGCTCTCAGCCCAGGCTGTGATTTTGTAGGGGGTCAGAAACAGCAGATCGACATCGGACGAGGGCGCCATTTCGCCTCGGCCATAGCCGCCCACAGCCAGCACGGCGATCTTTTCGCCCTGCGTCGGTGTGGCCAGCGGGTGCAGGTACTCGCTGGCCACGCGCATCGCAGTACAGACCAGTTGATCCGTCAGATAGGTGTAAGAGCGCGTCAGCGGACGCGCATCAAACGGGGCTTTGGCGAATGCGTCGGCGATGGCCGCGCGCCCCGCCTTCTGAGCGTCGCGCAGGATGCGGACGGTTTCAGCCCGCAGACCCGCATTGTCCGCACCGCTTTCAACGGCGGCGGACAGGTTGGCTTGAATACCGACCGAGTCAAAAATCTGGTCAGCGGGGCAGATCAGTTTGTTGTCAGGCATGGTTGCCTGCGCCGGTTGCTCAGAATCCGGCGCCAGAGAAGCTTTGTGGGGCAGGGTCAATCACAACCACCTGTTTGTTCTGGATCGTGGCAACCGCCAGACCGCGTTCGTTGGTACCATTAGGACGCAGGCGGAAGATACCGCCGACACCCTGAAACCCTGCATTCTGGGTCAGGGCTGCCCCAGTCAATGCATTGGATTTGCCCTGGCTGACCAACGCGCCAATGGCCGCGATTCCGTCATAGGCCAAGCCGCTGATAGGATGCGGGGCCTCGCCATAGGTATTGTTGTAGCGTTGGCGATAGGCTTGCGCTTTGGCCGGATCCGGCAATGCGAACCATCCGCCCTGAACGCCTGGCAATTCTAGCGTCTGTGCCGGGATGTCCCAGCGCGTCAGGCCCATATATTGCACATTGGCCGGAGAGACACCCGCCTCGGGCAGCAGCTGGCTGAACAGCGGCAACGCACCTGCAGTCGTCGCAGTCAGGAAGATCGAATCCGCACCGGTCGAATCCACTGTGGCCTTGATGGTTGGGACAGAATTGATCACACCCTGCTGAGATCGATCATAAGCTACGGTGCCAGCATTATTTACCCGGCTGCTGCTAAGTGCCGTTGCGATTGCGGATTGTCCGAGTTGGCCTGCCGAGTCATTGCTGTGCACGATCACCGTGCCGGTTTTGCCCTGTCGTCCGGCGAAATTGACCAGACGATTGGCGGTGTTCTGGAAGGTCGGCCCCAGGACATAGACATTGCCACCCGCAATGCTGGTGTTGTTCGAGAAGGACAATACATTGACGTTGTTGTTGAGAACCGCAAGGCCCGCCGCATTCGCTGCTTGCGCATAAACCGGACCCAGAATGATCTTGGCCCCATCCGCAACAGCTTGCTGAGCGACCGTTGACGCCGTTCCTGCATTGCCCGCGGTATCGTAGACGCGGAGATCAATTTTCACATTTTGCAAATCTGCCATCGCCAGACGCGCCGCATTCTCGAGGCTCCGCGCCAGCGCAGCGTCCCCCGATTGTGACGAGCCGCTAGGCACCAGCAGCGCCACCGGCACGGGATCAGAGGTATCGATCGAGGGGCCTCCGCCGATGCCGCCGACTTCACAGGCGGCCAGAAAGGCGGCGGTGGCCAGAGCAATGGCGGATTTCGCCAGTTTGCGTGTGGGCTTGCAAACGGTAAACATCTAAATGAAAACTCCCTGATCCGGCGTCTGAGGGCACCTTGGTCTATTGATCCGCGATAATAAACGTCACGCTGTGAGGGTCCAGCTTTGAATTTCCAAAAGACAAGATTGGCCCCGGGCCTGTACTTTGTTGCCACTCCTATCGGAACCGCGCGCGACATTACGCTGAGGGCGCTCGATGTGTTGGCCTCGGCCGACATGATCGCCGCCGAGGACACCCGCAGCCTGCGGCGGTTGATGGAAATTCATGGTGTTCCGTTAGAGGGGCGCCGAATCCTTGCTTATCACGACCACAGTGGCGCTGGTGCGCGCGGCAAGATACTCGAAGCGCTTGGGGCTGGGCAGTCGGTCGCTTACGCCTCTGAGGCCGGAATGCCGCTGATCGCCGATCCAGGCTACGATCTGGGCCGGCAGGCGGCGGAGGCTGGTTTCGCGGTCACCTGTGCGCCCGGCCCTTCAGCGGCGCTGGCTGCGCTGACATTGGCGGGTTTGCCGACCGATGCGTTCTTTTTCGCCGGGTTTCTACCCAACGCCTCGGGTGCACGTCGGACCCGAATCGAGGCGCTGCGCGATATTCCCGGAACGCTTGTCTTTTACGAATCCCCCAAGCGTCTGGCCAACTGCCTTGTCGATATGGCGGATGTGTTGGCCGGCGATCGGCAAGCTGCTGTGTGCCGCGAGCTGACAAAGAAGTTCGAAGAGGTCCGCCGCGGAACGCTCGCCGAGTTGGCGGCAGGATATGAGGGAGCCTCGGTCAAGGGAGAGATTGTTCTGCTGGTGGATCGTGCGCATTCGCAAACCGTTAAGGATTCTGACGTAGAAGAGGCTTTGAGACAGGCTTTGGAAAGCCATTCGGTGCGCGATGCGGCGGATCTGGTGTCGGAAATGTTCAACCTGCCGCGCCGCCCGATTTATCAGAAAGCGCTGAAGCTGGGTAAGGGATGAAATATGGGGCGATCCGTTCGGGGTTCGGTTTCTTATCACGCGGGGCAGGCTGCAGAGCTTTCTGTTGCAACCGATTATGAGCGGCGCGGCTATACGATTGCGCATCGCAGATGGCGCGGTGCAGGGGGTGAGATTGATCTGATCGCCCGGAACACCGATGGCATCGTGTTCATTGAGGTCAAGAAAAGCGCGAGTTTCGCATCGGCTGCGGCCCGGATCAGCCCTCGGCAGATTAAACGCATCTGTGCCTCAGCCGCCCAATTTCTTGAGCATGAACCAGATGGGCAATTGACGAATGTGCGCTTTGACGCAGCCTTGGTTGATGGCACTGGTGCGGTTGAAATTATCGAAAACGCCTTTGGCCATGGCTGATCGCCATTGAACCCGATAGGTCTCTGCGCCATGTATCGGGCGTAGAACGTAAGGGACAAGCCATGAAAATCGCCTTTCAGATGGACCCGATCGGGGCCGTGGATATCAATGCCGACAGCTCGTTCCGTTTGGCCGAAGAAGCACAGGCCCGCGGGCATGAGCTATTTTTCTACGGCCCGGACCAACTGGCCTATCAAGAAGGGCGCATAACCGCGCGTGGTCATGACATGTCGGTTCAGAGGATGCAGGGTGACCCGGCTGTGCTGGGTCCGGAGCGCGAGGTCGATCTGGCCGATTTCGATGTCATCTGGCTACGGCAGGACCCGCCGTTTGACATGCATTACATCACCTCGACCCATCTGCTGGATCGCCTGAAAGGGCAAACGCTGGTGGTGAACGACCCCTTCTGGGTGCGGAATTATCCCGAAAAACTCCTGGTGCTGGATTTCCCCGATCTGACCCCACCAACGACGATCGCGCGGGATTTGCAGACCATCAAGGCGTTCAAAGAAAAGCATGAAGATATCATCCTCAAACCGCTCTATGGCAATGGCGGCGCCGGGGTGTTCCGGCTGGATGCGAATGACCGCAACCTGACCTCTTTGCACGAGTTGTTCACTGGCTTCTCACGTGAGCCGCTGATCGTGCAGAAGTTCTTGCCCGATGTGCGTAATGGCGACAAGCGGGTGATCCTGGTCGATGGTGAGGCTGTGGGCGCTATCAATCGCGTTCCGGCTGAGGGCGAGACACGTTCGAACATGCATGTGGGCGGGCGGCCCGAGAAGGTTGGTCTGACCGAACGGGACGTGGAAATCTGCGCCGCAATCGGCCCGCTGCTGAAGGAAAAGGGTCAGATCTTCGTCGGGATCGATGTCATCGGTGATTATCTGACCGAGATCAACGTGACCTCGCCCACCGGTATTCAGGAGCTTGAGCGTTTCAACGGCGAGAATATTGCCGAGAAGATCTGGCAGGCGATTGAAGCAAAGCTTTAGGCCCCAACCTTGGCGCTGATGCGAAAGCTCAGCGCCTCGGCGATATGCGGGCGACGAATGTCCGCCTCGCCGTCCAGATCTGCGATGGTGCGGGCAACCCGCAGAATTCGATGAAAGGCGCGGGCGGATAAGCCAAACCGTTCTGCCGCGTTCAGAAGCAGCTCCTTGCCTTCTGCGTCCGGCGTTGCGCATTCTTCCAGAAACGTGCCTTCGAGGTCGGCGTTCTGACGTGCGCCATGTAGGTCAGCGAACCGTTCAGCCTGTGCTGCCCGTGCCGCTTCGACGCGCGCGGCTACAGTGGCAGAGCTATCGCCCGAGGGTGGCAAATCAAGATCGGTAAACCCGACTGGCGGAACCTCGATCCGCAGATCAAAGCGGTCCATCAAAGGCCCTGAGATACGGCCCAGATAATCTTCGCCGCAGACCGGGGCGCGGGAACAGGCACGCGATGGGTCGGTCAGGTAGCCGCATTTGCAGGGGTTGGCTGCCGCCACCAGCATGAACCGGCAGGGGTATTTGACGTGCGCATTTGCACGGGCGACCATGACCTCTCCGGTCTCGATGGGTTGACGCAGGGTTTCCAGAACAGCGCGCGGGAATTCGGGGAATTCGTCCATGAACAGAACGCCGTTATGCGCAAGCGAAATCTCTCCGGGTTTGGCACCTTTGCCGCCACCGACAATGGCCGCCATCGATGCGGTGTGATGGGGTTCGCGAAACGGGCGTGCCCGGCTGATACCACCTTCGTCCAGCAAACCGCAGAGCGACTGGATCATCGAGGTCTCCAGCGCTTCAACGGGCGTTAATGGTGGCAAAATACCGGGCAGCCGCGCCGCCAGCATGGATTTGCCGGAACCGGGCGTGCCGATCATGATCAAATGATGCCGTCCTGCCGCAGCAATCTCCAGCGCGCGTTTGGCGCGTTCCTGACCTTTGACATCCCGCAAATCCCGCGCGCTGGGCGATAGGCTGACCTCGCCCGGGGTCGCGGCGGGCAGCGCGGATTGGCCGGTGAAGTGACGGACCACATCGCCCAGAGACCCCGCGCCGATGACTTGAGTGGCGTCGACCCACGCCGCCTCGGCGCTGGATGCCGCCGGGCAGAGCAACGAACGATCTTCGGCTGCGGCGGTCATGGCGGCGGGCAGAGCGCCAACGACGGGCACCAGCGACCCGTCGAGCGAAAGCTCGCCCAAGGCCACAGCCCCTTCGGCGGCATCGGTTGGTATGATCTCAAGTGCCGAGAGCAGCGCTACTGCGATGGGCAGATCGAAGTGACTGCCCTCTTTCGGCAGGTCGGCAGGGGACAGGTTGATGGTGATCCGCTTGGACGGAAGTGCGATCGCCATCGAACTGAGCGCGCTGCGCACCCGATCGCGCGCCTCGGATACGGCTTTGTCGGGAAGCCCGACGATGGAAAAGGCCGGAAGACCCGGCGAGACGGCACATTGAACCTCGACCGGGCGGGCGTCAACGCCCTGAAAGGCAACGGTATGGGCGCGGGCGACCATGGCAATCCTGTTCTTGGTTAACAGGACGTTGCTGCCATGGTTGCGGTTTAGGAATGGTTAACGCCAGCCACCATTGCGGTGAATTTCGGCCATGCGCCCGGATCGGCAACGGTTTTGTCACGACAAGACGGATTGCAGAAGCCCCAGACTTGACCGTCGAGCTCAAGGTAGTCCGTAACAGGTTTACCGGAATACGGGCAGCCCGTGTTGACCGATGGGCCGGTTTCAACGGCTCTTGCCTTTAAGGATCCACCAATCGGCCAGTTCTGTTCAGGCAGGTTTTGCGGATAGGGAAAGGGATCATAAGAGATTGTCAGGCCCATCGCGCGCCACTGGCGGACAGGCGAATCCGACAGAAGCTCAAGGCAATAGGCACGATTTGCCTCAGACACCGGCAGGCCATAGCCAATGATCCGCGCAGCAACCGGAGCGTAAAACACATCTGCTAGGGAATAGGCCCCGAATAGCGGGCCGGTTTCTGCACCCGAGACGTTGCGGGCATGTGCCCACAGTGTCTCGATCCGGCTTAGGTCGGACAGCGTGTCCGGTGACGGCTTGAATCCCTCCCAGCAGTGCCGCAATTGCATCGGGCATTCGCCCCTTAGGGCCGAGAAGCCTGCGACCATCTCAGCGCATAGCCAGCGGGCCGTTGCGCGCGCCGCGGGACCGGCGGGCCAAAGCCCAGCCTCAGGATGTCGCTCGGCCAGTGTTTCTGCCATGGTGAGGCTTTCGCCGACCACGGTTCCGTCCGGCAATCTCAGGGCCGGGACGAGGCGGGCGGGGGCCAGAGACTCCATATCCGCAGCCATTGTTCCGGCATAAAGGCCAATCATGTGAGAGCGGTAAAGCAGGCCGAATTTCTCGAGCATAAGCCACCCGCGCAGGGACCAGCTGGAAAACAGGCGGTCGCCGATGAAAAGGTCATAGGTCATGTTTGAACGATGTCGGATCAGGTGGCGCAGGTAAATCGTTGATTTGTGCGTAAGTCCATCACGGTTGATGATTGATGCGGCCCACGGACCAGCGGTCGCCGTGATGGGTAATCTCGGTGACCGAGAGGTTGTCGATCCTATGGCCAAAGGCCTCTTGCGCGTCGACTTCCAGCGCGCGCTGGACCTGGGTCAGGATCACACCGAAATGGGCCACTACGATTAGATCACGCCCGGTATGGGCCGAAATCAGCGTATCGATGGCTGCATCAACCCGTGTGCGCACCTCGTTCCAGCTTTCACCACTCGGTGGACGCACCTCGCCCGGATTGTCCCAATAAGCAAAGCAAAGTTCGGGGTCTTCGGCTTCGATCTCCTTAAAACTGCGCAGCTCCCAACTGCCAAAGTTGATCTCGCGCAGATCGCGGTGATGCGGCAATCGTTTCCGTGCGCCCTGAATGGCACTGGCGGTGTCGGCCGCGCGCGACAGGTCGGATGAGATCACGATTGCCTCAGTCGGAAGATGGGCAGAGAGGCGATCAATCGCTGCCGTATCACTCAGGTCAGCGGGCAGATCGGACCAACCGACCATGGTTTTTGCATGAGTGGGCCCGTGCCGGACCAGATGCAGCCGGGTCACAGGGGCGCACCTTTCAGGACCAGAGGCAACCCGGCGGTTACTTGCACGACCCGATCCGCCTGGGCAGCCAGCGCGATGTTCAGCCGTCCCTGCGCTTCGCGAAAGCGGCGGGACAGGGCGTTGTCGGGGACGATCCCATGGCCGACTTCGTTCGATACGATGACGATCTGCGCTGCGCAGTCTTTCAAGGCGCCAAGCAATTTTGCCTGAACCTGATCAAGATCGGCTTCAGCCAGCAAATGATTTGTTAGCCACATGGTGGCACAATCGATCAGGCAGACCTGATCTTCCGTCAGCTTCGCCAGCTCGGGAGGCAGCTCAAAAGGTGCCTCTATTGTCACCCATTTGCTGCCTCTTTGTGCAATATGTTGCCTAACTTTCTGGCGCATCTCATCATCAAACATTTGTGATGTGGCCAGATAAACCCGGCTTTTCCCTGTGGAAACAGCAAGTTGTTCGGCAAAAAGCGACTTTCCCGAAGCCGCGCCGCCCAACACAAAGGTTAAATTGGGGTGCACTTTTATTACCTTTCTGGTGATCCACCCGGTTTTGTTCTGCGTATCGACCTCAGGTCGGCAAGACAAGCCCGGTCTATAGCCTGTGGTAAAGGGAGAGTTGCATGGCACTGGACAACGCAAACGATTTTTCGATGTCCCGACAGGCAATGAAGGCTGAGTTGCTGGATGCCGAGACCGAATTGAAGCTGGCTTATGCCTGGCGTGATGACCGGGACGAGCAGGCCCTGCATCGTCTGATCACCGCTTATATGCGCCTGGCGATTTCGATGGCGGCCAAGTTCAAACGCTATGGCGCGCCGATGAACGACCTGATCCAAGAGGCCGGGCTGGGCCTCATGAAGGCTGCAGACAAGTTCGATCCGGATCGGGGTGTGCGCTTTTCGACCTATGCGGTCTGGTGGATCAAGGCCAGCATTCAGGACTACGTCATGCGCAACTGGTCCATGGTGCGCACTGGCTCGACCTCATCTCAGAAGTCGTTGTTTTTCAACATGCGCCGGGTGCAGGCACGGTTAGAGCGCGAGGCCGCGACCGAGGGTCTTGATCTGGACCGACACCAGTTGCATCAGATGATCGCTTCTGAAATCGGCGTTCCCCTGCGCGATGTTGAAATGATGGAGGGGCGGCTTGCCGGGTCCGATTTTTCCCTGAATGCGGTTCAGTCGACGGACGAAGACGGGCGCGAGTGGATTGATGCGCTGGAAGATGATCGGGAGCAAGCGGCTGAAACCGTAGAAAACAGTCACGACAGGCAACAGCTGCGCGAATGGTTGGTCACCGCGATGCAGGCGCTGAATGATCGTGAACGTTTCATCGTGCGCGAACGCAAGCTGCGTGAACCGTCGCGGACGCTGGAGAGCCTGGGCAAGGAACTCGGACTGTCAAAGGAACGTGTACGTCAGCTTGAGGCTGCAGCTTTTGTTAAGATGCGCAAGAACCTTGAAGCGCAATCGCGCGAGGTGCAACACTTCTTCGCATGAAACTCTTTGCGATTCTTGTAGCGTTTGTGCTGTTTGCAAGTGCTGGCCAAACGGTCCGCGCTGCAGAATTGATACCTGACGATGTATTGGAAGCCATGCAATCGGCAGATGTCGTTATCTTGGGCGAAATTCACGACAATCCGCGGCATCACCTCGTCCAGACCGAGGCGATCGAAGCTATTGGGCCCTCGGGCGTGGTCTGGGAAATGGTGACGGAAGAGGGCGCTCAGCGTTTGGCGCAGAAGGCGGCGGCCAACCCCGAGGAATTGTCACGGATTCTACGCTGGGCCGAATCCGGATGGCCCCCGCTCAGCATGTATTATCCGGTATTCCAGGCGTCGAATGCTCCGGTTTACGGTGCGATGGTCCCACGAACTGCTGCGCGGGCCGCGATGGAACGGGGCGCAGCCACTGCGCTGGGTGCGGATGCGGCGCGATATGGGCTGACCATTCCGCTCTCACCCGAAGATCAGGCGGCGCGCGAGGCAGATCAGCTTGCGGCTCATTGCGACGCGTTGCCTGCCGAGGCTTTACCGCAGATGGTGGCGATCCAGCGTTTGCGCGATGCCGTTCTGACACGTGCCATCCTGCGTGCCACCGATGAAACCGGTGGCCCGGTTGCCGTGATCACCGGCAATGGCCATGCTCGCAAGGATCGCGGTATCCCCACATTCCTGTCGCGCTTGCGTCCGGGGTTGAAGGTCTTCGTTTTGGGACAGTCCGAGGACGGTCTCATCTCTGGTGAGTTTGATGCGGTGATTGACAGCCCCATTGTCGAGCGTGAAGACCCCTGCAAAGCCTTTGAGACACAGAATTAACTGCTGGAACTGCCCGGCTGCCTTGCCTAATGTCGGGGCCGACCGGGACGGAAGGGCAAGACATGTTGGCAACCAAACGCATTCTGCTGATCATCGGCGGCGGGATCGCGGCCTATAAGTCGCTGGATCTGATCCGACGGCTGCGCGAACGCGGTGCAGCGGTGACACCGGTGCTGACTCGTGCGGCAGAGGAATTCGTGACCCCCTTGTCCGTTTCGGCACTGGCCGGAGAGAAAGCCTATCGCGATCTGTTTGACCTGACCGATGAAGCCGAGATGGGGCACATCCAGCTATCACGTTCTGCTGATCTGATCGTGGTGGCGCCTGCGACTGCTGACCTGATGGGCAAGATGGCCGGGGGGCTGGCCAATGATCTGGCCTCGACGCTGCTGATGGCAACCGACACGCCGGTTCTGTGTGCGCCTGCTATGAACGTGCGGATGTGGGATCACCCAGCGACGCAACGCAATCTGGCGCAACTGCAGGCGGACGGTGTCCGTTTCGTGGGTCCGAATGAGGGCGATATGGCTTGCGGCGAGTACGGCCCGGGCCGCATGTCGGAACCGCTGGAGATCGTGGTTGCGATCGAGGCGCAGCTCGGTGATGGGCCGCTCAGGGGCAAACGCGTGCTGGTAACTTCTGGCCCGACACATGAACCGATTGACCCGGTGCGGTATATTGCGAACCGGTCCTCGGGCGCTCAGGGGACGGCAGTGGCACGGGCGCTGGCGGCGCTCGGGGCAGAGGTGGTTTTTGTCACCGGACCTGCCGAGGTTGCGCCACCCGAAGGGGTTCAGGTCGTGCCGGTCGAGACGGCGCAAGAGATGTCCGATGCGGTCGAGGCCGCTTTGCCCGTGGATGCAGGGGTCTTTGCGGCTGCGGTAGCGGATTGGCGCGTTGCGACGGCCACGGACAAGAAGCTGAAGAAAAGCCGAGACGGTTTGCCTACTTTGGAATTCGCCGAGAATCCGGACATCTTGAAACGTGTAGCGCGGATGAAGGCGGGACGCCCTGCGCTCGTTGTAGGTTTTGCCGCCGAGACGGATAACGTGATTGAGCACGCAATCGCGAAACGTGCGCGCAAAGGCTGCGATTGGATCGTTGCGAATGATGTGAGCCCGGCGACGGGTATCATGGGTGGCTCTGAGAATGCGGTGATTCTGATCTCGGACGAAGGGGCTGAGGAATGGCCGCGCATGGGCAAGGACGCGGTGGCCGAACGATTGGCGCAGAAGATTGCCGCGGTTTTGGCAGGGTAAACTCCGTAGAAAATGAGAGGTTTGGGGATGGTTGCAATTCGTGTGATCCGCGAGGACGGGGCCGATCCCTCGATCCCGTTGCCTTCGTACGAAACTACGGGGGCCGCAGGGGCGGATGTTCGGGCCAATCTACCGGGAAAGGCAACAATTACACTGGACCCCGGTCAACGCGCCTTGGTGCCTACCGGCCTGCGGATCGAGATTCCGCAAGGGTTTGAGGTGCAGGTCCGCCCGCGCTCGGGTTTGGCCCTGAAACACGGCATCACATTGCCGAACACGCCCGGAACCATCGATAGTGACTATCGTGGTCCTCTCGGTGTGATCGTGCTGAACGCAGGTCAGGACCCGTTCGAAATCACCCACGGAGAACGCATCGCCCAGCTTGTCGTCGCTCCAGTGGTGCAAGCCACATTCGAAGCCACCGACACGCTGTCTGAAACCGACCGGGGCGCGGGCGGTTTCGGTTCGACCGGGCGCGGCTGATGCTGCTGGTCCTGATCCTTGCGGCAGGCCTATGGGGGATCGGCTATATCGCGGGTGTGTCCCGTACCGCGCGGATGGCATCTGTCGGCACGCTGCTGATCGGTGTCATCATCGCTCAGCTGGTGTTGCCCGAGGCACATCCGTTGCGTCAGGCAACCGGCGGCTCTGCTGCGATGTGGCTGATCCTTGCTGGCTCTGCGGTGCTGGTTCTGCTTTATGGGCGAGGCGTGAAAGCGTTGCGAAACCGAGCGGAAGCTGCCGAGCCCAAGGAACCTAAAATGCCCTCAGATCAGTTCACCGAGACCGAGCTGGAACGCTATGCACGCCACATCGTCCTGCGAGAGCTGGGCGGCCCGGGGCAGAAAAAGATGAAACAGTCGCGGGTTCTGGTGATCGGGGCTGGTGGTCTGGGTGCGCCTGCCTTGCAATATCTGGCTGCGGCGGGCGTTGGCACAATTGGTGTGATTGATGATGACGAGGTTGAAAACGCCAATCTTCAGCGGCAAGTGATCCATCGCGATGCGGATATCGGGATGCCCAAGGTATTCTCGGCTCAGGCCGCGATGCAGGCGCAGAACCCGAACGTGACTGTTCTGCCCTATCACCGTCGGCTCACGGAAGAGATCGCTGCAGATCTGTTCACCGACTTCGATCTGATCCTCGACGGCACCGACAATTTCGACACACGCTATCTGGCCAACCGAACCGCAGTCGCGCTGGGCAAGCCACTGATCTCGGGCGCTCTGTCGCAATGGGAAGGTCAGCTGAGCGTCTTCGACCCCGCCAGGACCGGTCCCTGTTACCAATGTATCTTCCCCGAAGCCCCGGCCCCCGGCCTTGCCCCATCTTGCGCCGAGGCGGGCGTGATCGGACCGCTTCCCGGCGCCGTCGGGTCAATGATGGCAGTGGAGGCGATCAAGGTCATTACCGGGGCCGGGCAAGCGCTGCGCGGCGAGATGTTGATCTATGACGCCCTCTATGGCGAAAGCCGCAAAATCAAACTTTCCAAAGCTGCCGATTGTCCGATCTGCGCAGGTGTAGGTGCTTAAAGCAACCGCCGCGTGCCACAGGCACGCGGTCCAACCCCGCCAAGGTGCATCTTTGATGCACGCTGCGGGGGCGGGAGCGTTCCTTAACCCAAAGCGCGATCCAGATCGGCAATCAGATCTTCGGCATCTTCCAGACCAACAGACAGGCGGAAAATCCCGTCGCCCGTATATCTGCGGTAATCTTCCAGTTGATCTCCCTGCAGTTTGAAAGAAGTCTCCATCAGGCCTTCGGTTTCCATCCAGAAAATCAAACTGCGATGGTGTCCCAATGACACTGCGTAATGGATGACCTCCAGGCGTTCGATCATTTGCTGCGCAATGCGCTCTCCGTCAGCAGTAATACCGACCTGGAACGAAATCATGCCTGATGTGTTCGACATTTGCCGTGCAGCCAGCTCTGCCTGCGGGTGCGAAGACAGGCCCGGATAAATCACTTGTGAAACCCGTGGATCCGCTTCAAGCCACTTTGCGACCTCCATGGCACCGGACTGGTGCGCCTTCATACGCAATGGCAGGGTCGACGCGCCTCGGGCAATCAGCCAGGCATTGAACGGAGACAGGATTCCGCCGTGATGGATGCTCGCCTCGGCACGCATCTTGGATATCAGCTCGGCCGATCCGGCGACGGCCCCACCGACGGCATCGCCATGCCCGCCGATATATTTCGTGATCGAATGCATCGTCAGATCGACACCCAATGCGACAGTGTCCATGCCCAGGGGCGAGGCAAAGGTTGCGTCGCAACTGTGCAGCGCACCAGCCTCGCGCGCCAATTGTGAGACGGCCGCCAGATCGGTCAGGCGGTTGATCGGGTTCACCGGGGTCTCCGTATGGATCAGCCGCGTGTTGGGCCGTATCGCGGCTGCGACCGCTTCCAGATCAGACATATTGATCGCCGAAATCTCGATACCCATCCGCGGCAAGGTCTCACGCGCAAGTTCAGCGACGCCAGCGTAAGAGACATCCGAGACGATCAGATGATCGCCAGTCGACAGGAAAGTAAGGAAAATGGCCGATGCTGCCGCCATGCCTGAGGCCGTCGCCAAACAGGCCTCGGTTCCCTGCAGGGCCGCAATCTTGGCCTCCAACCCCGCGACTGTCGGGTTCGCCCAGCGGGAATAGAGATAAGGGCTGTCCGGCGTCAGATCATGCGCAGAGAATCCAGCCAGATCCTCAACAAGGTAGGTCGAGCTCATATGGATCGGGGGGGCCGATGCATTGGTCGCGGTGTCGGGTGGATCGCCCGCATGGATTGCGGTTGTCATGATCCCGGCGGAACGGTTCGATCTGGTCATGTCCTGTCTCCTTTGACAGGGACACTGCGCAGGCGAGATCGCTCGCGCAAGCGGGTTTGCGACAGAATCCGATCTTTCCGATCCGCTGCCTCTGGACCATTGCCCCCGGCCTACCTAGCTTGACCAGCAAAGGAGATCAGAATGACGAACCCGATCCTGTCCGACTGGACAACTCCGTTTGAACTCGCCCCCTTTGCCAAGATCTCGGATGACGATTTTTCCCCTGCTCTGGAAGAGGCACTGAAGGCCCATAACGCGCAGATCGAGGCGATTGCGGCCGACCCTGAAGTCCCAACATTCGCCAATACCATCGAAGCCTTAGAGGCCGCAGGCGAGCAATTGGATAAGGTCCTGTCGGTGTTCTTCACGGTTGCGGGCGCGGACAGCAATCCCAAGCGCGAAGAGCTGCAGCGCGATTTCTCACCGAAACTGGCGGCGCATTTTTCGGGGATTTCATCCAACAAGACTTTGTTTCGGCGCGTGGCTGATCTGTGGGCACGCCGCGATGAGCTGCGTCTGAGTGACGAACAGGCGCGCGTTCTGATGCTGTCGCATCGTGGTTTCGTGCGCGCAGGTGCTGCGCTGGAAGGTGATGCCGATGCGCGCATGCAAGAGATAAAGGCACGGCTTGCCTCGCTGGGCACGTCCTTTACCCAGAACTTATTGGCGGACGAGCGCGATTGGTTCATGGAGCTGACCGAGGATGATCTGCAGGGCCTGCCTGAATTTGCGGTCAATGCCGCACGCGCTGCAGGGCAGGAGAAGGGCGTGGACGGCCCTGTAGTTACGCTCTCGCGGTCGATCATTGTGCCGTTCCTGCAATTCTCGCCGCGCCGGGACTTGCGCGAAAAAGCCTACCGCGCTTGGACTGCGCGCGGCGCGAATGGTGGCGACACTGACAACCGGGAAATTGCGGCGGAAATTCTGCGCTTGCGTGAAGAACGCGCCAAGCTCCTAGGCTATGACAGCTTCGCCGAGTACAAGCTGGAGACCGAGATGGCCCGCACGCCGGACCGTGTGCGTGAGCTGTTGATGGACGTATGGGAGCCCGCCAAAACCCGCGCAGACGCGGATGCTGAAGTGTTGACTGCAATGATGCAAGAGGATGGCGTCAATGGCCCGCTGGCGGCTTGGGACTGGCGCTACTACGCTGAGAAACGCCGCAAGGCCGAACATGATCTGGATGAGGCAGCGCTGAAGCCCTACCTGCAGCTGGACCGGATGATCGAGGCGTCTTTTGCCTGCGCCAATCGCCTGTTCGGACTGGAATTTACACCGCTGGATGTGCCGCTCTACCACCCTGATTGCCGTGCATGGGAGGTGACCCGCGACGGGCAGCACATCGCGGTGTTCATCGGGGATTATTTCGCGCGCGGATCAAAACGCTCGGGTGCATGGTGCAGCGCGATGCGAGGGCAGGCGAAATTCCCGAAAGTGCAGGCCCCGGTCGTGATCAATGTCTGCAACTTCGCCAAAGGTGACCCGGCGCTGTTGTCCTATGACGATGCGCGCACGCTGTTTCATGAATTCGGTCACGCGCTGCATCAGATGCTGTCCAATGTGACTTACGAAAGCATCTCGGGCACCTCCGTTGCGCGTGATTTTGTTGAACTGCCCAGCCAGCTTTATGAACATTGGCTGGAAGTGCCCGAGGTTCTGGCCGAATTCGCCACCCATGCCGAGACGGGCGCACCGATGCCGCAAGAGATGCTGGAAAAGGTGCTGAAGGCGGCCAATTTCGATCAAGGATTCCAGACGGTCGAGTATGTGGCCTCGGCTCTGGTCGATCTGGCATTCCATGACGGCGCTGCACCCGCTGATCCGATGGCGAAACAGGCCGAGGTTCTGGCCGATATTGGCATGCCATCCGCCATAGGAATGCGCCACGCCACCCCGCATTTCGCCCATGTATTTGCAGGCGACGGATACAGCTCGGGCTACTACAGCTATATGTGGTCCGAGGTTATGGATGCCGATGCTTTTGCGGCGTTCGAAGAAGCAGGCGGCGCATTTGACCCAGAACGCGCCAAGGCGCTGGAGGACAATATCCTCTCAACCGGTGGTTCGCGTGAGGCGGAGGAGTTGTACCTGGCATTCCGCGGGCGTCTGCCGGGGGTCGAGGCCTTGCTGAAGGGTCGCGGGCTGATCGCGGCCTAATACCCCAGTTCGCGGTCAACGAGGTGGAGAAAGGGCTCGCCCGCTTCACCTCGGCGAATGTTCTCGCAGATCACCTGAGCGGCGGTCACCGGTCGGGTCTCAGATGCAATATGGGGCGTCACCGTCACATTCGGATGCGCCCAATAGGGATGCTCGGTCGGCAGCGGTTCGATGCGGAAGACGTCTAGCGTGGCATGTCCGACCTGCTCTGAATTCAGTGCGGTCAGCAGGGCGTCATCATCGATCAGAGGTCCGCGGCCCGGGTTGATGATCTTGGCCCCTTTTGGCAATAGGGCAAGCGATTCTGCGTTCAGCGTGTTTTCGGTCGCCGGCGTGTCTGGCAGTAGCAGAACCACGATCTCGGCCTGAGACAGGGCATCACGCAGGCCGTCCGCCTCGTGCAGGCAGGTCACTCCGAGAATGTCCTTTGCGGTCCGGCTCCAGCCGATGACGTGAAAGCCCAAATCCGCCAGCGCCCGCGCCGCAGCCGCGCCCAGCTCACCCAAACCCAAAACGACCACGGTGCGTTGGGATGACAAAGGCGGTGCATCCGGTTCCCATGTTGCATCCTGTTGGGTGATGTGGCGGTCCATGCCGAGGTGATAGCGCAGCACATGGCCCACCACCCATTCCGTCATGCCCTGTTTCAGCCCGCTGTCCACCATGCGCGTCAGCGGTACGGTCAGGGTCTCATTGCCCGATATGCTTTCTACCCCGGCCCAAAGACTGAACACCGCCTTGAGGCGGGTGAACGGGGTGAAATCCCGCAGCCCCCCGTTCGGGGCATAGACCACATAATCGACCTGATCTGCGGGGATGTCTGTGGCCAGATGAAAATCCAACCCAGCCTCGGTTAGACCCTTGCGCAGCAGCGGTTCATATTCCGGCCACAACCCGGGGCGGGCGGAAAACAGGACGTTAACGGGCATTGGTACCTCTTAGCGGGGACGATGGATATGGGCGCTTTGCACGATGCCGAAGGCGGCCATCAGCACCAGCATGGCCGAGCCGCCATAGCTGACCATCGGCAATGGCACACCGACAACCGGGGCAAGCCCCATGACCATCGACATGTTAACGGCAAAGAACAGGAAGAAGTTCAGCGCAATGCCCAGCGTCACCAGGGACGAGAACCGATCTTTGGTTGCCAGAGCCGTGACCATGCAGAAGATCAGGATCATGGCATAGAGGATCAGCAGGGTGATACCGCCGACGAAGCCAAACTCTTCGGCCAATGTGGTGAAGATGAAATCGGTGTGTTTCTCGGGCAGGAAGTTCAGCCGTGATTGCGTGCCCTGCATGAACCCGCGCCCGTTCCAGCCGCCCGAGCCTAAAGCGATCTTGGATTGGGTGATGTGATATCCAGCCCCCAACGGATCGGTTGAAGGGTCCAGAAAGGTATCAATCCGGCGGAACTGGTAATCTTTGAGCAATTGCCATTCTGTTCCGCGACTATTGAAAACGGTGGCGATCAGGCCGACCCCTGCCGCAATTACGGCGGCGAAATAGGCCCAGTGGACACCGGCGAGGAACATCAAACCTCCGCCTGCCGCCAGCAGCAGGATCGAAGTGCCGAGGTCTGGCTGACGTAGGACCATAAAGGTCGGGATCAGGATCAGAATGACTGGGATGATCACCCAGAGTGGTCGCGATGTTTTATGGGCAGGCAACCAGTCGTAATAGGCAGCCAGCACCATCACCAGCGCCACTTTCATCACCTCAGAGGGTTGGAGTCGCATGAAGCCGAGGTCAATCCAACGCTGCGCACCCATGCCGATCGTTCCAAACAGCTCCACCACGATGAGCAAGCCGATTGAGCCCAGATAGGCCACGACCGACATATTTCGCCAAAACCAGATCGGCACAAGCGCAATGATGAACATGACCGTTAGGCCCAGACCGAACCGTTCTATCTGCGGTTCAGCCCATGGTGTCCATGACCCACCGGCTACCGAATAGAGCATCAGGAAACCTGCGCTCGCCACGCTGATCAGCAGCAGGGTCAGCGGCCAGTTCATATAGAAGAACTTGCGGAACCCGGAGGGCGTGGATTTGACGGCGTATTCGAGATAGCTCATGCGCGGTCCTTCACGTCAGGACGCGCTTTGGGGCGGCGATCCCCCTCAAGCTGTTTTTGTTGTTCCTTGATGCGCTCACGATCACCGGTCGGATACGCCTCAAGCGGGGGCGTTCCATCGTAAAGCGCTTGCAGCATGATGTCGCGCGCCACTGGGGCCGCGGCCTTTGAGCCGCCGCCGCCATGTTCAACCACAACAGCGACTGCGTATTTAGGATTGTCGTAGGGTGCGAAGCTAACAAACAGTGCGTGGTCGCGGCGCTCCCATGGAAGATCCTCGTTGCGGATCACGCCGGCGGCGCGTTCGGCCTTTGTGATGTTGCGCACCTGACTGGTACCCGTCTTGCCTGCCATACGGAACTCGTCCGCGATGATACGGCTGCGATAGGCCGTGCCGCGCCGGTCATTCGAGACCGAGAACATGGCTTTGCGCACCTGTTCCAGATTGTTTCGGTTCACCGCCAGAGGTTCGCCCGCTCCCGAGGGCTGTTCTACCCCGTTGATCGAGCGAACAAGGCGCGGTGTCACCGCTCGTCCGGTCGCCAGCCGTGCCGTCATCACCGCCAACTGCAGCGGTGAAGCCAGCATGAAGCCCTGACCGATCGAGGCGTTCGCCGTGTCACCAATCAGCCATTCCTGCCCGTGCACCCGCTCTTTCCAATCCTGGTTGGGGGTTAGGCCAGCCGCCACGGCGGACATCGGAATATCGTGCTTGACCCCCAGTCCAAAGGTGCGCGCCATCTCGGATATCTTGTCGATGCCAACCCGCAGGGCGACATCATAGTAGTAGACATCGCAGCTGCGCTTCAGCGACAGTTCCAGATCAACAGTTCCATGCCCGCCGCGTTTCCAGCAGTGGAATCGGCGGCTACCGACCTTCAGATGACCGGGGCAGTATACTGTGTTCGACGGGCCGATCACTCCGGCTTCAAGCGCAGCCAGCGCGGTGATCATTTTGAAGGTCGAACCGGGCGGATAGGTGCCCTGCACCGTCTTGTTGGCCAGCGGGCGGTACTTGTCATTGGTTAGCGTGCGGTAATCAGCAACTGAAATACCGCGAACAAACAGGTTTGGATCGAAGCTTGGGGCCGAACTGATGGCGCGGATATCGCCGGTTTCGCAGTCGATCACAACGGCGGCAGCACTTTCTCCGGCCAGGCGGGCTTGCGCGTATTGCTGAAGATCGGCGTCGACCGAGAGTTGCAGATCCGCCCCGGCAGTGCCTTCCTGCCGGTCGAGTTCACGCATCACGCGGCCCGTCGCGTTAACCTCGACCCGCTTGGCACCGGCTTTGCCGCGCAACGCGATTTCCTGTTTGGATTCAAGACCGACTTTTCCGATCTGGAACCGAGGGATGCGCAGCACCGGTTCGGGGTCGTCGATCTGGCTGAGATCATAATCGCTGACCGGGCCAACATAGCCCACCACATGGGCAAAATCCTCGTACCGAGGGTACTGACGCGTCGATCCCACCTCGGGCGTGACACCGGGCAGGGCAGGGGCGTTGACGGCGACTTTCGAAATATCTTCCCATGTGACCTGATCGGCGAGCGTGACCGGCAGGAATGGAGCAGAGCGGCGCATCTCGGCTTTCGCGCGCTCAATCTCGTCTTGGGTGAGGGGGATCAGTTCAGATAGCTTGGTAATGACCTTGTCGATATCGCCTGCATCTTCGCGCACCATCACGATGCGATAAGATGGCGAATTCTGACCGATGATCTGCCCGTTGCGATCATAGATCCGCCCGCGTGTCGGGGGGATCAGACGGATGTTGATGCGGTTTTCCTCGGCCAGCAGACGGTATTCATCGGCCTGATCTACCTGCATAAACCGCATGCGGGCCGCCAGCCCGCCAATGAACGCGGCCTGCAACCCGCCTAAAACCAGCGCCCGGCGGGGCAGCCGCTTATAGGCGAGGCCTTGTGATTTCGGTTTGCGCTGCTTCATGCCCGTGCCCCCGGGGCTGTGCTGTCAGTGACAGACTTGCGACGCACGCCAAACGCGCTCTGACTGAGCAGGGCGATCACAGGATAAGCCGCAATTGTCAGAACAACTTGTATCACCACCGGTCCCAGCGTTGCCTGTTGCACAGACAGAATAGCAAGAATGACGCGGTTGAGCACAAAAACTGCCGTGATCACCGCGCCTACGTTGGTCCATTCGCTGACGAACCCGCCATCCCGCATCCCCGGCGCAGCATTGCGCAGATAGGCTGCACCCAAAACGACCAGCGCAGCCATCAGCCCCGGAGGACGTTGTAGCAGTAGATCAGCCATCAGCATCACGAACGCAATCGCAAGGATCGGCACATACTCCGGGCGGCGCAGCACCCATGCAAAAGTCAGTGCAATCAGGATATCCGGAAAGGGCCATCGATCCGGCTTGCTGTCGAGCGGCAGCAGGTGCAGGAACATCACCAGCACCGCAAGCGCGATATAAAGCCCGCGTTTCAGCCAGAGATGTGAGGTTGGCCTATCCATCGGTAACCTCTTGCGGAGTGAGTGCAGCCGCAGGTTGCCGGGGTCCGACGATGCCGCCGGGGTCTTGAATGGGTTGGGCGGATTGGAAGCGCAGGACGCGCAGGAACTCGAGCCGTTCAAAATCGGCTGAAAGCCGCACGCGCAACCTGCCGCCCGGATCGACGGCAATCTGACCGATCAGCAATCCACCTGGAAACACGCCGCCATCTCCGGATGTCACAACGCGATCTCCGGGGCGGACGAACTCGCGATTCTCGAGGAACTCAACCAGCGGCGATGCGCTGTTGTCACCTGCGATCAGCGCGGTTTGACCCGAGGGCTGAATGGTTGCCGGTATCGCGCTGGATGCATCCGTCAGCAGGATCACCCGCGCCGTATCCGGCCCAACCCCCGAGATACGTCCGACCACGCCGATCCCGTCCATCGTGGCCCAGCCATCGACGATCCCATCACGCTCGCCCACATTCAGCAGCACGGATTGCCGGAAAGGTGAGCCACTATCGGCCATCACCACGCCGGTCACATATGTAAGCCGGGGATCAAGCCGCACATTGTTCAGGTCCAACAGGCGCGCGTTCTCCTGCTCCAGCTGCAGCGCGGCCTCTTTCCAGGCGCGCATCAGGCGCAGCTCGCTACGCAGCTCCTGATTTTGTTCGCTCAGGCGCTGATAGCTTTGGAAGTCCCGCACAAGATTGACGGCACCAGTGACCGGCACCATCGCCCATTCCATCGAAGGGACAACCGTATCCACCACCTGCGCCCTGAACCGCTCGACACGCGGGCTATCGATGCGCCAGACCAGAAAGATCGCCAGCAAGCACAGAACCACGATCCCCAGCAGCAGGCGGCGCAAGGGGGTTGTGTATTCATCGCGCTGTGATCGGTCCTTTGCCACAGGTTACCTTCCCGTGCTGCTCGTGCCCGAGGTCTTACCCTATCAGGGTGCGCGCCTTAGCTGTCGTAGTCAATCGCGTGGCGCAGTTGTTTTTCGTATTCCAAAGCCTTGCCGGTGCCCAAAGCCACACAATTCAGGCTTTCATCGGCGATCGACACGGCCAGACCTGTCTGTTCGCGCAATGCAAGGTCCAGATCGCCCAGCAGAGCACCACCACCAGTCAGCATCACACCCCGGTCGACAATGTCGGCTGCCAGATCGGGCGGAGTGGTTTCCAGTGCGGTCATCACGGCCTCGCAGATCTGCTGGACGGGTTCCGACAGCGCCTCGGCCACCTGTGCCTGGCTGATCTCGATTTCCTTGGGTACACCGTTCAGCAGGTCGCGACCGCGGATATGCATCGACTGGCCGCGGCCGTCGTCGGGCATGCGGGCGGTGCCGATGGTGGTCTTGATGCGTTCGGCAGTGGATTCACCGACCAACAAGTTTTGCTGACGACGCAGGTACGAGATGATGGCCTCGTCCATACGGTCTCCACCGACGCGAACCGAGCGCGCGTACACGATGTCGCCCAGCGACAGAACGGCCACCTCGGTGGTGCCGCCGCCGATATCGACAACCATGTTGCCGGTTGGGTCGGTGATCGGCATCCCGGCACCAATCGCGGCCGCAATCGGCTCGGCAATCAGGCCCGCGCGCCGCGCGCCAGCAGAGAGAACCGACTGGCGGATTGCACGCTTTTCGACCGGTGTCGCGCCATGCGGGACACAGACGATGATTTTGGGCTTCGAGAATGTCGAGCGCTTGTGCACCTTGCGGATGAAATGCTTGATCATCTCCTCGGCGGTGTCGAAGTCGGCAATGACACCTTCGCGCATGGGGCGGATGGCCTCAATAGAGCCGGGGGTCCGGCCCAGCATCAGCTTGGCATCTTCACCGACGGCCAGAACCTTTTTCACTCCATCCTTGACGTGATAGGCCACGACGGATGGTTCAGACAGGATCACGCCACGCCCTTTGACATAAACCAGCGTATTCGCCGTCCCGAGGTCAATTGCCATGTCTGCTGAGAACAGGCCGCCCAGATTGCCAAAGATGCCCATATTTTCACTGATCCCATTTGTCAGAATTTCCACTGCCCGCGACTCGACGGTTCCGGGACGGATGCCTTATAGGGTGCCAACTCGCCCGGTTAAAGGGCTGATTCCGCGACAATCAGCACCTTTCCGCCTTATTGATAGGGACTTTAGAAGGCAAAATGCTCTCATATCAACACATTTACCACGCTGGAAATCTGGCTGATGTGCAAAAGCACGCATTATTGGCATGGACGCTGCGTTATCTGACGCAAAAGGACAAGCCGATCAGCTATGTCGAGACGCATTCCGGTCGCGGTCTTTATCATCTTGATGCGGCCGAAGCTGTCCGAACAGGCGAAGCTGTCGCCGGGATCGCGCGCGCGCAACAGGAGGGGTGGTTTAGTGCAGAACATCCGATGACCCGCGTGCTGAAGGCGGTGCAGTCCCGTCATGGCGCTGCGGCCTACCCGGGATCACCATTGATTGCGGCCAATCTTTTGCGGGAACAGGATAGTCTGCATTTCGCCGAGCTACATCCGGAGGAGTACGCGGCGCTGTCACTGGCGCTGTCGCCCTACGGGGCAAAGGTTTATCGGCAGGACGGTTTCGAATTGGCCCAGTCCTTGCTGCCTCCGGTGCCAAGACGTGGAATGATGCTGATCGACCCCAGCTATGAAGTGAAGGCGGATTACGAGCGGTTGCCGGGGTTGATCGCCAAGCTGCACCGCAAATGGAATGTCGGAGTGATCGCGCTTTGGTACCCGATCCTGACGGATGCACGCCACAAACCCATGGTTTCGGCATTGGGTGCCGCGGGCTATCCCAAGTCGATTTGCCACGAGGTGAATTTCCCGCCGGTGCGCGAAGGGCATCGAATGGTTGGGTCGGGTATGTTCATGCTGAATGCGCCTTTTGGCATCGAAGATGAGATCGATCGCCTCTCGGACCTGTTCGCAAAACTCTGAGAAGCTGGATGATAAGAGTACGGAATTGCTCCCGCCTCGTTTGCCAGCATCAAAGATGCCGTCAAACGAGTTGGGCCCGGCAGCGCGCCGCAGGCGCGCTGCCGGGCCCAAAGCCGCAAGGGGGGTCGGCGTAGCCGGGCACCCGCGGGTGCGGGAGCCCTCCCCTTTGATCAGGTCAGGTCTTTGTAGCTGATCTCGCGCGTATCGGCACCCGGGCCAGCCTTTTCGCGACGCATGATCAGACGGTTCAGGGCATGGATATAGGCTTTGGCCGAGGCCACAACGGTATCCGTATTCGCAGATTGACCGGTGGCGATCATGCCGTCCTCTTCCAGACGCACGGACACAGTGGCCTGCGCGTCGGTGCCTTCGGTCACTGCATGAACTTGATAAAGCTGCAGATGGGCCTCGTTCGGGTAGATCGCACGGACCGCCTTGAAGGTCGCGTCCACAGGACCATCACCGTGTTCCGTCGCGATGATATCCTTGCCGTCAACCTCCAGCTCCACGGTCGATTCTGCCTGACCACCGGTGCCGCAGGTGACCTTCATCGAGACGAGTTGCAGGTGATCGTTGGCCTCATCATCGTCCAGCGTCATCAGCGCTATGAGGTCATCATCAAAGACCTCTTTCTTGCGATCGGCCAGATCCTTGAACCGCACGAAGATATCCTTCAGCTGGTTGTCCCCAACCTCATAGCCCAACGTTTCCAGCTTGTCGCGCAGCGCTGCGCGACCTGAGTGCTTACCCAACGGCAATGAGGTGCCGGAGAGGCCGATATCCTCGGGGCGCATGATCTCGAAATTCTCGCGGTTCTTCAGCATCCCATCCTGATGGATACCGCTCTCGTGGGCAAAAGCGTTCTTACCGACGATGGCCTTGTTGAACTGTACCGGGAAACCCGCCACGGTCGCGACCCGGCGCGAGATATGCATGATCTTGGTGGTGTCGATACCGGTATGCCATGGCATGATGTCGTTGCGGGTGCGCAGCGCCATCACCACCTCTTCCAGCGCCGTGTTGCCTGCGCGCTCGCCCAATCCGTTTATGGTGCATTCGATCTGGCGCGCGCCGCCCGCGACAGCGGCCAGAGAGTTCGCGGTCGCCATGCCAAGGTCGTTGTGGCAATGGGTGGCGAACACCACTTCATCCGCACCGGGTACCGTTTCGATCAGGCGCTTGATCAGGTCCGCGCTTTCGACCGGAGCGGTGTAGCCCACGGTGTCCGGGATGTTGATGGTGGTTGCGCCTGCCTTGATCGCGATTTCGATCACGCGGCAGAGGTAGTCCCATTCGGTCCGGGTCGCGTCCATCGGCGACCACTGCACGTTCTCACACAGATTACGGGCGTGGCTGACTGTCTCATGGATTTTCTCGGCCATCTCGTCCTGAGTCAGGTTTGGAATGGCGCGGTGCAGCGGGGACGTACCGATGAAGGTGTGAATACGGTTTTTTTCAGCGTGTTTCACCGCCTCCCAGCACCGGTCGATGTCGGCGAAATTGGCGCGGGCCAGACCGCAGATGCGGCTGTTTCTCGAACGCTGCGCGATCTCGGACACGGCCTTGAAGTCACCTTCGGAGGCGATGGGGAAACCGGCCTCGATAATGTCGACACCCATCTCGTCCAGCAGTTCGGCAATCTCAAGCTTTTCGTCATGGGTCATGGTTGCGCCTGGGCTCTGCTCGCCATCGCGCAAAGTGGTATCGAAGATCACGACGCGGTTTTGGTCGGTCACGTTAGTCATGGGAATCTCTTTCTTCTTCTGTCCTAAAGCCTATGGCGCGCGGGCGTCCTCCTCTGAGCGGGCGCGCCGGATGGCACGCTCAGAGGCGGATTAGGATCAGTAGGCCACGCAGCGACGCACCGCGAAGGGCGGTGTCGGCAACAAGGATATCTGCGCGGTTGATCATGGGGTTGAGCTTATACAGCGCGGGGCGCGATTGAAAAGAAGGAAATTCAGTTGCGGTGAAATTTGGATGCACAGTTGATGGGGCGGGCTTTCCACCTAGCTCGTGCAGCATGAAAAACGCATTGATAATCGGCGCATCCGGCGGAATTGGTCGCGCCCTGAGTACATGCCTGCAGTCGCAGGGCACGGCTGTGGTCCGTCTGTCGCGATCCGGGGATGGGTTTGATCTGACCCAACCCGAAGTGGCGGACCAGATGTTGTCCGACCTTACCGGCCCATTCGACGTGATCCTGGTTGCGTCCGGCGCATTGGAGATCAATGAAACGCCGCCTGAGAAGTCTATTCGGGCAGTCACGGCGCAGGCGATGATGGATCAGTTTTCCCTCAATGCGGTGGGTCCGGCGCTGGTTCTGCGCCATGCGCCTCGTCTGCTGCCGCGAGATCGCCGGGCGACAATTGCCGTACTGTCTGCGCGCGTCGGGTCCATCGGCGACAATCGGTTGGGTGGCTGGGTCAGCTATCGCGCGTCCAAGGCGGCGGTGAATCAAATCGTTCATACGGCAGCGATCGAACTCGCACGGACGCATAAGCTGGCCTTGTGCGTCGCTCTGCATCCGGGGACGGTCAAGACCGCTTTTACCGAGAAGTACCTGGGCCGCCATCCCGTCGTTGAACCCAGTGAAGCCGCAGCCAATTTGATTTCCGTTATCGACGGTCTTACACCGGCCGAAACGGGCGGGTTCTATGATTGGGCCGGGAAACCCGTGCCCTGGTAGGCGGTATCAGCCGTCATTTGCGTCCGTGTTGGTCGGATCCGCTTCAGGTTCTGACGCTTCGGCGTCGGTCGCTGAGGTCGCCGGCTCAAGTGGCGTTTCAGCTTCGCTTGCCAGAGTGTCATTGTCCCAGACACCGGTTTCAACCTCACCACCGGCATAGCGCATGGTGCCGTCGCCATGGCGTTTGTTGTCGAGGAAGTTGCCCTCATAGATATCGCCGGTCTCGTAGGTGGCCGTGCCAAAGCCGCTGATTTTTCCATCGAGCCAAGCGCCGGTATAGCTGAACCCGCCGGGCCGGGTGAGCGTGCCCTGACCCTGACGTTTCCCATCCTCGAAATCGCCGTTGTAGGCGGTGCCATCCGGGAATGTAGCTTTGCCCTTGCCATGCCGAACGCCGTCAATCCATTCACCGTCGTATTGATAGCCATTGGCAAAGGTCAGCACGCCTTTGCCGTGGCTGCGGGCATTCCTGAACTGTCCCTTGTAAACGGTGCCGTTGGGGTAGCTCGCGGTTCCAGAACCTTCGAAAATACCCGCCACCCAATCGCCATCATAAACGGTGCCGTTCGGGTATGTCGTACGGCCTTTGCCGTGAGGAAGGTCATCCTGAAAATCGCCTACATAGACCGAACCATCCGCATAGGTCACTTCGCCCAGGCCCTGAATCTGACCGTTTTGCCACTCGCCGCTATATCGAAAACCGTCGGTACCGGTGAAGGTTCCCTGTCCATTGCGCATATCATCGGCGAAATTGCCCTCATAGACGGCGCCATTGGCATGGGTGACCTTGCCTTCGCCCTGCCGTCGTCCATTGGCCAGAGTGCCCTCATAAACATCACCGTTGGCATAAACCAGACGCCCGGCGCCGGTCATCGTATCCTCGACCCAGTCACCGGAATAGGTGAAGCCGTCTGCCATGTTCTGAGCACCCGTTCCGTGGCGTTGTCCGTTTTTGATACCGCCTTCATATGTGCTGCCATCGGCATAGGTGATCTTGGCCGTGCCCTCTTTCCGGCCCTCAATCCAGTCACCGTCATAAACATACCCGTCCGGGCCGGTCAGCACGCCTTTGCCGTGGCGTTTGGCATCCTCAAAGGTACCTTCATAGCGCATGCCGTTGGTGTATTCCGCGATACCCGCCCCGTTGATCGCGCCCTCGGACCAGTCGCCTTCATAGGTGCGTCCATCGGCATAGATGATCTTACCGCGTCCCTCGGGCCGACCTTTCGAAAAATTTCCTTCATAGACAGCGCCATTGACGTAGCGTGCGATTCCCTGGCCCTGAATCTCGCCTTCGACCCATTCTCCGGAATATTCGAATCCGTTGGGCAGGCGATAGGTTCCTGTCCCGTGACGCAAACCGTTTTCAAACGTACCTTCATACACGCCACCTACATCGTCATCCGCAATGACGACCTGGCCGTCTTGCTGGGCGATGGTCACCTGCGCCAACAAGGCAAGCGTTGCTGCGGCAATTGAGATGCGGATCGCGTTCATGGTCGTACCTGCCTGCGGGGTAGATTGAATGTGGTTCTGGCGCAAAACTAGGATACCGCTAAGAGCAGAGCAACGGCTTTTGCCGCATTTGCCTTTTACTTGCGCTGTGATCTGCTAAATCCCTGAAAGACTGACGAAGGCAAGAGGGCAAGATGGCCGATCGTTTCCGTATCACTCTGGCGCAGCTGAACCCCACCGTGGGGGATATCGATGGCAATGCTGCCAAAGCCGCCGCTGCATGGGCCGAAGGGCGCGATGCGCAGGCTGATCTAGTGGCGTTGCCCGAGATGTTCATCACCGGATACAACACACAGGATCTGGTTATGAAACCGGTGTTCCATCGCGCTGCCATGGCGGCGATCGAGTCGCTGGCCGAACAATGCGCCGAAGGTCCTGCGCTGGCGATCGGCGGGCCGCGGGTCGAAGGAGGCAAGCTTTACAATGCCTACCTGATCCTCAAGGGCGGCCGGATCGTCAGCAAAGTTCTCAAGCACCATCTACCCAACGAAACTGTTTTTGATGAGGTTCGGCTGTATGATGCAGGCCCGCTGGGTGGGCCCTATGCGGTTGGTAACATCCGTATTGGCAGCCCGATCTGCGAGGACGGCTGGCATGAAGATGTGGCTGAAACGCTTGAGGAAACCGGGGCCGAGTTTCTGCTGATCCCCAACGGTTCGCCCTATTTCCGTGACAAATATGACATCCGGCTGAACCACATGGTTTCGCGCGTGGTCGAGACCGGGTTGCCTCTGATTTATCTGAACATGGTCGGCGGTCAGGATGATCAGGTGTTCGACGGCGCCACCTTCGGTTTGAACCCGGGCGGAGAGCTGGCGTTTCGTATGCCGGTCTTTGACGAGGCGGTACAACATATCGACCTGCTGCGTGGGGAGGACGGCTGGCAGATCGTGCCCGGTGATGTCGTGCCCCAACCCGACACATGGGAGCAGGACTATCGCGCGATGGTGCAGTCGCTGCGCGACTACATGGGTAAGACCGGGTTTGGGAAAGCGGTTTTGGGCTTGTCAGGCGGCGTCGACTCGGCGCTTGTGGCGGCCATCGCAGTGGACGCCATCGGGGCAGAAAATGTGCGCTGCGTGATGCTCCCTTCGGAATATACCAGCCAAAGCTCGTTGGACGATGCCGAAGCGGTCGCGCAGGCGCTGGGCGTACATTATGATTTCGTACCGATCTCACAGGGACGGGCCGCGGTGACCGAGACTCTGGCACCTCTGTTTGAAGGCCGGAACGAAGATCTGACCGAAGAGAATATCCAATCCCGGCTGCGCGGGCTGCTGCTGATGGCGATCTCGAACAAGTTTGGTGAGATGCTGCTGACCACTGGCAATAAATCCGAGGTCGCGGTGGGGTATGCCACGATTTATGGCGACATGAATGGGGGCTACAATCCGATCAAGGATCTGTACAAAACCCGCGTGTTCGAAACCTGCCGCTGGCGCAACGCCAATCACCGCGATTGGATGATGGGGCCTGACGGCGAGGTCATTCGCCCTTCGGTCATCGACAAGCCACCGAGCGCTGAGTTGCGCGAGGACCAGAAGGACAGCGACAGCTTGCCGGACTACCCCATTTTGGATGCAATACTGGACATTCTGGTGGATCAGGATGGCTCGGTCGCGGATTGCGTGGCTGCTGGGTTTGACGAGGCCGAGGCGCGGCGGGTGGAACATCTGATTTACATCAGTGAATACAAGCGCTTTCAATCTGCGCCGGGCACCCGGCTGACGCCAAGGGCCTTCTGGCTAGATCGCCGCTATCCAATCGTGAATCGTTGGCGCGACAGGAAGTAACGCTGCTCACTCTCTCATCGTTTACGATTTTTTTGCAATCGAGCTTCTGAAGTTGGATTGTTTATCTATTTCAGCCTCTTGGCCAGATTTTCCCGGTGTTTTCCTTGCCTTGTGGTCCATTTTTTGCCACATTTATGACGGGGGTTCGCCTTATGTTGGGCGAGCGTGACGCAATCCGGTGGCTAAGCCTGCCTTACAAGGCCCAACGTCGGATTTGCTGAACTGGGGTAGGGCATCCGTGTGTTGGATGTCAGTAAAAGTATTGGTGGTCAAAATGACTTATGGTTACGACAAACCGCTTCACGCGCCGACGCAACTGAAAACGATGGAGTCGCCGCCGCGTGAGCTGAATGAAGAGGCGCTGGATGCCTCAATCGCGGACATCCTGAGACAGGAAGCGCCTGCACTGACAACGGAAAAGCAACCTGCGCGTGCAGAGTTTCCAGTGTTGCGACCGCAGGAACCTTCGTTCGTGCGGCCTGAGCCGGGCTTCGCCTCTGCGCTGCGCCAGAAATGGGCGCAACTGTCCGGCGCAGCCTGAGCAAGCAAGGAATAAGTGCAGCAGTTTGAGTTGCGCTTTGGCCGAATGGCCACAGGTCAGTGGAAACCCTCGTGGTTGCGTGGGTTCCGCATTGTCAGCGCGGTGGTTATCGGGCTGGATACCGCTTCGATGACCCAATTCCGAGCGACTGATGCCTGGCCCCACTCCGACGCCTGTCGAGTCTGATCTCATCCTTCCGAAACGCGTAGATGTCGTCGTCATAGGCGGCGGAATAATCGGTGCGTCGACCGCGCTTGAACTGGCTGAACGGGGCGTGTCCGTTCTACTCTGCGAGAAAGGTCGGATCGCGGGCGAACAGAGCTCACGCAATTGGGGGTGGGTGCGGCTTGGAATGCGCGACCCGCGCGAGATTCCCTTGATGACGCAAGCCATCCACATCTGGCAGGGCTTGGATGAGCGGACCGGGCGCGAGACGGGCTATGTCCAATCCGGCATTCTGTTCGGCGCTTCGGGAGCCAGAAGTGAAGGCAACCTGATCCGTTGGTTGAAGAATGTCGAGGGGATGCAAACCGGTGGTCACATGGTATCGGGGCCTGAACTGGAGGACCTGCTGCCTGACAACACCCTGAACCTGCGTGCAGCGCTCTATATGCCACAGGATGGACGGGCCGAACCTCAATGGGCTGCTTCGGCTATCGTCGAAGCCGCGCGGGATCGAGGCGCTGCGGTCATGACGAATTGTGCGGTGCGCAGCGTCGATATGCAGGCGGGACGAATATCGGGGGTTTTTACAGAACGGGGTCGAGTGGCCTGCAGCCATGTCGTTCTGGCAGGTGGCGCGTGGTCGCGCCTGTTTGCCGGAAATGCGGGGATTGAGCTGCCGCAGTTGAAGGTGATGAACACCGTGATGCGCTCGTCTCCGACGGATGCCGGACCTGAAGCTGCGTTTTGGAGCGATGAGTTTGCAATTCGCAAGCGATCAGATGGTGGCTATTCGATTGCATCGGGCCATGAGAACACGGTCGACATCGTTCCCGACAGCTTTCGGTTGGCCCGGCAGTTTCTACCTGCCTTCCGTCAGGAATGGCGTTCACTGCGCTTTCGTCTGTCCCAGCGATGGCTGACTGAGATGCGACAGGACCGCAAATGGTTGCCGACCGATGTGACTCCGTTTGAGCATTGCCGGGTTTTGGATCCCGAGCCGTCGCAGAAGGTATTGCGGCGCGCCTGGGCGCAGGCACGCAATGCTCTGCCCGCGCTGGATGCTGTCGAGGTCGTGCAAAGCTGGGCCGGAATGATTGATGTTACACCAGATGCGGTCCCGGTTATCTCGGGCGTCGAGCGCGTGCCGGGTCTGTACATCGCAACCGGATTCTCGGGCCATGGGTTTGGCATCGGCCCCGGCGCAGGTCGCCTCGTGGCCGATCTAGTAATGCAGACCGCGCCATGTGTTGATCCGGCCGCCTTTCGCCTGTCCCGTTTCACGGACGGTTCAAAGGTGCGGCCGGACCCAGGATATTAAGGTCTTAACCCATCATCTGATAGCTGACAGGGACAAAGCGGAATCCGTCGCCGCGGGTCTCGACGAAACCGGCAGCAGGGAAGGGCATGTGATAGCCGATCATTGGTACCTTGTCCGCGGCCAGCATGCCCAGAACATTGCGCCGCGACTGCGTGGCGGCCGCTTTGTCCATATCAAAGCGCACTTCCCATTCAGGGTGTGCGAAGGACCAGACGTAGTGATTTGCAAGGTCGGCTGTCAGAACAAGACGCTGGCCGTTGCTTTCCAGATGATAGACCATGTGCCCCGGCGTATGCCCAAACGCCGCGACCCCTGTGATACCCGATGCAACCTCGCCACCGTCACCGATGAAGGTCATCTTTTCGGCCAGTGGCGTGACTTTGGCTGCAACCAGATCGCCGACCCGGTTGCCCGCGTCCTGTGCCGCCCAGAAATCATACTCGGGCGCAGCGGTCACATAGCGCGCGTTGGCGAAGGTCGCAGCGTCATTGGTGGTCATGCCGCCAATATGATCGGGATGCATGTGGGTAATGACAACCACATCAATCTGATCAGGCGTCACGCCCGCATCCGCCAACGCGGCCTGAATGCCACCTTGTCCAAGGCCGGTATCGAACAGAACCAGCTCGGACCCTGTGTTGACCAGCGTGGGCGTAAAGAAGAACTGCGCAACGTCCGGGGAAATAAAGTTCTCGGCCGAGACATTTGCAAATTCTTCATCAGACGCCCCGCCGCCGAAAATCTCTTGGGCGCCGTCGCGGGGCAGGCTGCCGTCTAGCAATGTGGTGACGGTGAAATCGCCCAGCGTAAAGGATTTGGCGATGGTTGAGTTGGCTTTGGTTTCGGTCCCGGCGGCCAAGAGCGGGGTTGCAGCTGCGGCAAACGGCAAAGCAGCTGCGGAACCCAGTGCAGCACGGCGTGTGAGTTTGATGGTCATTTTTGTTCTCCCTGTCAGAACACCAATAGATGAGTTAGGTCGGCGTGAGTCTCTTGCCAGTATATATCGAGATGATATGGGCTGCGGGGATGAACATTGCGTGTTAAATTTTGTTTATGCCGCGATCTGAGAACAAGACCGTCCCCACCCGCGAAAGCGTCCAAGCGTTTCTGTCATCCGTACAACCGGCGACGAAGGCCGAAGATGCACGAACGCTGGACAGGTTATTCCGCGAAACGACTGGGTTCGAGCCGGTGATGTGGGGACCATCGATTGTGGGTTATGGCCGTTATCACTACCGCTACAAATCCGGGCGCGAGGGGGAATTTCTGGCCACCGGCTTTTCCCCACGCAAGGCGGCGCTGTCGATCTATATCATGCCCGGCTACACGGATTTCAGGGATATCCTGCGCCGGTTGGGCAAGCACAAGCTGGGCAAATCGTGCCTCTATGTGAACAAGCTGGCGGATATCGATCTGGATGTTCTAGGCGAACTGATCCGCGCCGGTCTGGAAGACCTTGAACGGCACTGGCCGGTCCAGCCGACCTGAACGCCTCTACTGGACAATTCGCCAATCCTGTGACAAGAGCCGCGCCAACAGGAGACACCCATGACCACCACCCGTTTTGCCCCGTCGCCCACAGGTTACATCCATGTGGGCAACCTGCGCACCGCCCTGATGAACTATCTGATTGCCCGCAAGGTGGGTGGTACATTCATCCTGCGTATCGACGATACCGACCCCGAGCGGTCGAAGGAAGAATACGTTGATGCGATCAAGCAGGATCTGGACTGGCTGGGCCTGCACTGGGACCGGGTGGAGCGCCAATCTGAACGGCTGGATCGCTATGCTGAAGCTGCCGACAAGTTGCGTGAAATGGGACGCTTCTATGAAGCGTTCGAAACGCCGACTGAGCTTGATCTGAAGCGCAAGAAGCAGCTGAACATGGGTAAGCCGCCGGTTTATGACCGCGCGGCGCTGAACCTTTCGGATGCCGAGAAAGAAGCCATGCGTGCCGAGCGCGGCAATGGCGTCTGGCGTTTCAAGCTGGATCACGAGCGGATTGAGTGGAAAGACGGTATTCTGGGTGACATCTCGATCGATGCGGCCTCGGTTTCCGACCCGGTGCTGATCCGTGGTGATGGTCAGGTCCTCTATACGATTGCGTCCGTGGTCGATGACACCGAGATGGGTGTGACCGATGTTGTGCGCGGCTCGGACCATGTGACCAACACGGCGACGCAGATTCAGATCATCGAAGCGCTGGGCGGTGCTTGCCCGCGTTTCGCACATCACTCGCTGCTGACCGGTCCGCAGGGTGAGGCGCTGTCGAAACGCCTGGGTACGCTTGCGCTGCGTGATCTGCGTGAGCAGGGCGTGCAGCCGATGGCACTGCTGAGCCTGATGGCACGCTTGGGCTCGTCTGATCCGGTCGAGCTGCGGTCTGACATGGCCGAATTGATCGAAGGCTTCGACTTAAACCGTTTTGGTGCAGCTCCGACCAAATTCGACGTGCAGGATTTGTTTCCGCTGACAGCGAAACATCTGCAGTCGCTGCCGCTGACCGATGTGGCAGAGGCTGTTGCGGATGCGGGCGTGCCGGCAGAATTGGCCGAGCCGTTCTGGCAGATGGCGCGCGAGAATATTACCACCCTGGCCGATCTGAAGGGCTGGTGGGAGCTCTGCCGTGATGGGGCCGAGCCGCTGATTGCCGATGAGGATCGCGCGTTTATTACCGACGCTATCGCTCTGCTTCCAGAAGGCCCGTTCGACGGCGAGACTTGGGGTGTTTGGACCAAAGCTGTGAAAGAGGCCACCGGCCGCAAAGGCAAAGGCCTGTTTATGCCGCTGCGCAAGGCACTGACGGGTATGGAGCGTGGACCGGAAATGGCGGCGCTGCTGCCATTGTTGCAAGTCATCCGGGCGCGCGGATAACGACCGCGCCTTATGGCGGGTCGTTCCGGCAGAAGTATATTTGAACTAAGAGGGGGTAGGCCGGTGCGCCTGCCCTTTTGTTATGCTGGGTCTACGATCCTACTGCCTAAACGGGTCAGGTGTTCGTCAACGAAACCGGTCTCGTCCGAATTCAGTTGTTGATGGCGCGGGTAACGGGGCGCGGCACGGTCGTTCAGGATCGGAGCGTCCCAGCCGTCGGTTGTTTTAAAGAAGCGGTCCGCGCCTTCGGGCCCGAATGCACGCAGATAACCCTGAACGACCACGTCGATATAGCTTAACAACAACGGGTGCTGATCTGTTGGTTCGGTGTGCTTGCCTTTCGGGACGGCATAGACCGCGATCTCGACCGCGTGTTTCAGGGGGTGTGTAACGGCGTGCGTTGCGGTGATGCGATCATAAGCCCATTCGCGCTCGTCTAACGCGACCCAGTCATTTCGGGGAACGTGGGCGATCATTCCATCGATCTCTGAGGCCGGGTCAGGGACTGCCGTTAGAAAGGCGACGGGGCGCAGATCCGTATGCCGCCACGCGCGACGCCAACCTTTCAGCTGTGCCGGTCGCGGGTTTGGAAAGTCGTGGGTCGAGAGGTTCACCAGACTGCCATAGCCAAAGAAATAGGGATCTACCATGCGGGCTACGTCCTTCGGTGATGATTGATGTATGTCAAACAATCTTTTTACGAGACATGCAATAAGGCTGCATCTTGAAATTTGGGAGGTCATGATGCGGATCACCAAAAGGACGAACATAGCGGTACGCCTGCTGATGTATTGCGCCGCCCATCAGGATCGGCTGGTAACGAAGGCCGAGATCGCCGAGGTGTGCAATATCTCGGAAAACCATCTGGCGCAGGTAATCAACCAGCTGAGCCAGCTGGAGTATCTGAGCACGCAGCGCGGCCGTAATGGAGGCATGTCGCTTGCGCGACCCGCGGATCAGATCCGGATCGGATCGGTCTTTCGTCACGTCGAAGGTGGTCTTCCGATTGCCGAGTGTTTTGCGGATGCCGACAATACTTGCCCGCTGACCGATGCTTGCCGGTTGCGGCTGGCGCTGCAGGATGCGGCTGAGGTGTTTTACGCCTCGCTGGACGAAATCACTCTGGACGCTTTGGTCTGTGACAACGACCAGTTGCTGAAGATTCTGCAGCCCGTGGCCTGTGTGCGCTGAGATCAGTCGCTGGCCCGCAGGATACGAGCGGGCCGGACCGAGAGCGGGCGCAAGGCAAAAGCCACGCCAGCGCCCAGCGTCACGCCGATGCCCGCGAGGACAATGCCGAGCGCGGATGGCCAGATGATCGTGAATCCGGTGTCGAAGATATAGGTCGCAACGGCCCAACCGCCCAGGATTCCTGTCAGCAGCGCGACACAGCCCGCCGCCGCCCCTAGCAGAATCGCGCGCAGGGCGAAGCTGCGTAGGATGCGGCCCCGATTGGCACCGAGCGTTTTCAGAATTGCAGCCTCATACCGCCGCGCGGGCTCACCCGCCGCTGCTGCGCCGATCAGGACGAGAAACCCGGTCAGCAAGGATATGCCCGCACCATAGGACGTCGCCGCGGCGAGCCCCGCCAACAGACCGGATACGCGGTCGATGGCGTCGCGCACGCGAACTGCGGTGATATTGGGGTACTGCCCCGCGAGATCGCGCAGGATGGCGGCTTCGGCCTGTTCCTCGGCATAAACCGTCGCGATGAAACTGTGGGGAGCACCGGCAAGGGCCGATGGGTTTATCGACATGATGAAGCCGATGCCGGCAGTTGAGAAATCAACCTCTCGCAAAGACGTAAGTTCGGCGGTGATGTCGCGGCCGAGGATATTAACCGTCAGTTCGTCGCCCAGTTTCAGGCCCATCTCGGCGGCTTCTTCGGCGGCAAAACTGACCTGCGGTCGGCCTGTGTAGTCCTCGGGCCACCACGTGCCTTCGGTGATCCTTGCATTTTGTGGCGGCAGATTTGAATAGGTGACGCCTCGGTCGCCTTCCAGAACCCAGTGATCCCCCGCGACCTCGCGGGCGGGCCTGCCATTGATTCGGGTAATGATCCCGCGCAGCATTGGGGCGCTTTCGATACGGCTTACGGCGGGATCGGTTTCCAGCCGCTCGGTAAAGCCCGGCATCTGGTCCTTTTGAATGTCGACGAAGAAATAGGACGGAGCCACATCCGGCAGGTTACCCGAGATGGCGTTGCGCAGGGTTCCATCGATCTGACCCACCGCCGCCAAGACCGAAAGGCCGAGGCCCAGAGACAGCACCACCGAGGATGCGCCCTCACGCGGGTCGGAAATTGCCGACAGAGCCCACCGCAGGGACGGGCGACCTCTGGCCCAGGGCGTACCCATCCGCGCCAGTCTGCGGATCAGGAAGGCCGAGAGTGCCAGAAGTGCAAGTGCGCCGGCCAACCCGCCGCTAGTCCAGAGCGTCAGCCAGGTTGAGCCGCTGAGCCACGAGGCTGCACCGATCAACAGGGCCAGCCCGATTGCCGTTGCGACGACATAGACCAGACGGGGTAGGCTGCGGGTCGTTGACAACGCATCGCGGAACAGGGTCGCAGCGCGCACCTCTTCGGTTCGGGCCAGCGGCCAGAGCGTGAACAGGAAGGCTGTCAGCACCCCATAAAGCGCGGCCTCGGCCAATGGTTGGAGGTAAAGCGAGAAGACGGCAGGGACGGGCAGGCGGGCTTCGATGATGGGGGCGATCAGCAACGGGATCGCTCCACCGATAATGAGGCCCAGGAGGATGCCTATACCCGATAGGACTCCGATCTGGATCATATAGGTCTGGAAAATCGTTGCCCGATCCGCACCGAGTGTGCGCAGCGTGGCGATGGTTTCCGTTTTCTGGGCCAGATAGGCACGTACGGCCGCGGACACGCCGATCCCTCCGACGGCCAAGCCAGAGAGGCCGACGAGCACCAGAAAGGCACTCAGGCGGCCAACGAACTCGGATATACCCGGCGCGCCGTTGCGCGCATCGGTCCATCGCATACCAGTGCCGTCGAAGGTTTGTCCTGCCTCGGTTGCCAGAGCTTCCAATTCGGCGCCCCGCGGTAGATCGAGCCGATACTTGGTGGAAAACAAAGTGCCCGGCGCGAGCAGGCCCGAGGCTTGCAGATCTTGCGTGCGCACCAAGGTGCGTGGCCCCAAGGTGAACCCATCCGCAGCACCATCAGGTTCATGTTCCAGCGACGCCATCAGGACAAAAGACTGGGTTCCAAGGGCGAACTGATCGCCAATTGATAGGCCCAACCGGTCGATCAAAGATGGGTCCATCACGGCCCCTGGCAGACCATCAGCCCCTTTGAATGCGTCGGGCAGGGGCAACTCTGGCAGCAATTGAACCGTACCCACCAGCGGGTAGGCAGTATCCACCGACTTCACCTGCGTCAGGCCACGCTGTATTTCGCCCCCGTTTTCCGTGACAGCCATGGACCGGAAATCAACGACCTCCGAGACCGCCTGCGCAGTCTGTTCCATCCACGCGCGTTCCTGGTCATCAGCAAAGCGATAGGTGAATTCCAGTTGGGCATCACCACCCAGCAGCGCGGCCCCTTCCTGCGTCAGGCCGGTCTGAATCGCCTGCCGGACCGAGCCTACGGCAGCAATTGCCGCAACCCCAAGCGCGAGGCAGGCGAGAAACACCCGAAACCCGCGCAACCCACCGCGCAGCTCGCGACGTGCCAGCCGCCCGGCCATGCGCAGGCTCATTCGGCGGCCTCGCGCTGTGTGTCCTTTGCGATCCGGCCATCCCGCAAACGTATGACGCGGTCGCATTTCTGAGCCAAGCTGTGGCTGTGTGTGACCAGTATCAGGGTTGCACCGTGGCGATCGCGCAACCCGAACAACAGGTCAATGATCGCAGCCCCATTGGTTTCGTCCAGATTGCCGGTGGGCTCGTCCGCCAGCAGGATTTGCGGGCGCGGGGCCGCTGCACGGGCCAGAGCGACGCGCTGTTGCTCACCGCCGGACAATTGCGCCGGATAATGGTCCCGGCGATGTGAGAGGCCTACGGCGTTCAATTCGGCCTCCGCTCGCGAAAACGCATCTTTGTGGCCTGCCAGTTCCAATGGCGTGGCCACATTCTCCAACGCTGTCATCGTCGGGATCAGGTGGAAATTCTGAAACACAACCCCCATCGCATCGCGCCGAAACCGGGCCAGAGCGTCTTCGTTCATCGTGCTTAGATCATGGCCCAACGCGTTGACGCAGCCCGACGTTGCCTGTTCCAACCCGCCCATCAACATCAGCAGCGAGGATTTGCCCGACCCGGACGGGCCGACCAGCCCCAGCGTTTCGCCCTTGTTTAGGGTCAAAGAGATGTCATGCAGGATATCCACCCGTCCGGCATTGCCATCCAGCGATAAAGCGGCATCTTGGAGGGAGAGAACAGGTGTCGTCATCAATCAGCCCAGTTAGGGGAGTACGGTTCATTGGGATATGGCGCGAAACAGAAAATGCGCAAGACTTTGATGGCCGCAGCGTTGATCTGTTGCGGTTTTGCAGCGACTGCCCAGCCGGTCGTGATCGCCGCGTTGGGGGATTCTCTAACGCAGGGCTATGGCTTGCCCGAACAGGATGGTTTTGTTCCGCAGCTGCAACGTTGGTTAGAGGATCAGGGAGCGCAGGTTCAGTTGATCAACGCAGGTGTCTCCGGTGATACCACCGCCGGGGGCGCGGCACGCGTCGACTGGACTCTGACACCAGACGTGGACGGGATGATCGTAGCGCTTGGCGGCAATGATCTGTTGCGCGGGATCGATCCGGACGTCTCGCGCGCCAATCTTCAGGCCATCTTGAGCGCAGCTGAAGCTTCAGAGGTTGAGGTATTGATGATCGGCATGCAGGCCCCGGGCAACTACGGGGCCGACTATAAACAACGTTTCGACAGCATGTATCCGGAACTGGCACAACAATTTGACGCGCTTTATGCCGAGAGCTTCTTTGAGGGTCTGACGGCCTCGGGTGATCCGGCAGCGGCGCGTCAGTATATGCAAGCCGATGGGATTCATCCCAACGCGCAGGGCGTGTCCTTGATAGTAGAAGCGCTAGGGCCCGAGGTGCTGGTGCTGGCTGAGGAGGCCGCTAAATAGGAGGTTTCCGATGCCCGGACGGTTCTTTTTGACACGACCGACGTCGCAGATCGCAGATGATCTGGGAATTCCGGGCAGCATCCCCGAACAACCAGCGCGCCAAAATATCCAGCCGGGAGAGGAGGTGGTTGTTCTGACCGGTACCGGGCTGACCCTCATGCGCTGGGGCATGATCCCGGTTGGCCGGGTGAATGCGCGAGGGCGTCCGGTGATGGAGACGATCATCAACGCGCGCTCCGAGACCGTCTTCGACAAAAGCGCTTTCGAAGGCGTCGGGCGTGCGGTTATTCCTGTTGACGGTTGGTATGAGTGGACCGGAGAGAAGCGGCGCAAAACCGCTTGGCGCATCTCGGCCAAGGATGGATCACCCTTGCTGTTTGCTGCGATCACCGACGTCTGGCAGGCACCCGGAGGGCTGTGCGTTGATCAGGTTGCTGCGGTGACGTGCGAGCCGAATGCGGACGTGAAGCCCATCCATCATCGGATGGGCGTGTTACTAGACCGCGATGGTGTTGAGCTTTGGTTGAACGGAACAGAAGAAGAGGCCCAAAACCTCGCCAGTCCGTGGCCTGACGGATGGCTGCGTATCGAGCAAGCCGACGATGTGGATTGGTCGGCCCCCTAGACCACTGTCACCACGGTTCCGATCGGCACCCGGTTATAAAGGTCGATCACATGCTCATTCAGCATTCGGATACAACCGTTTGAAACGGCATGGCCGATGGTCTGCGGCTGCGTGGTGCCGTGGATACGGAAATATGTATCGACCCCATTCTGGAACAGATAGAGCGCGCGTGCGCCCAGAGGATTGTCTCCACCACCGGGCTGGACATAGTCGTTGTCCTTGAATTTGGCGTAAGTGACCGGGTCGCGCTCGATCATCTCGTCGGTTGGCCGCCAAGTCGGCCATTCTTTCTTGACGTCGATGGTGGCCGAACCCGTGAACTCGAGGCCGGCTTTGCCAACGCCGCACCCGTAGCGGACAGCCTTGCGGGGTTCGGTCACGTAATAAAGGTAGAATGACCGCGGTGCGACCAGCAGCTGACCTGGCTGAAACTGCTTCTTAATGCGCACAAACTGCGGTGTCGGGTCGTATTCGACCGCTTTCTTGGCACTGGCTGTGCCGGGCAGCAGGCAGACAGCTGTCCCAGCCACAAAAGCGCGGCGAGTGAACATATTGCGTCCCTTCCAAAGACCAATGAACTTTTGATCCTAGTCTTGAAAGGATAGCCGATTTGGTCAATCGGCGGGGATGCATAACTGAAATGTGATGTATTCTGCGGGCCACACATTAGTCGTGGCCAAGGAAGAGGGCGGAGAGAAAGCTCCGCCCTTTGAACGGCTTAGGCCAGTTCGATATTATCCGCGCTTTCGCGGCCATCACGGCCTGCGCGCAGCTCGTAAGTGACTTTCTGGTTGTCGGCCAGGCCCGTCAGGCCCGAGCGTTCGACAGCTGAGATGTGCACGAACACATCTTTGCCGCCCTCTTCGGGTGCGATGAAGCCGAAGCCTTTGGTGGTGTTGAACCATTTTACGGTACCTGTAGGCATATCCGTTGTCTCCTGTTTTGGTGCTGCCCACGGAGTTGCGGCAGCCTGGCGTCGTCGGTCTGGATCGAATGACTGAGCGCCCATGAAGGAGACAGTAGGTCGAAATAGAAAAACGTTAGCGTTGTGGATATGGCATTGAGACGAACGCGTGGCAAGAGAGGAGTGTTCTGGTCGCGACGCCGTTTGGGAGATCGTTATCCGAATTGCGCAAGAATTCTCCGAGAGTTTGGGCGTCCGCATGTGCCTACATTCATTGCGCACGGCACTGGAACGCCAACAACACAAACAAGCGGTTGAACCTGTTCGCACCCCCTCCTATCGTGCGCGTGTAATATAACCATTCAGGACGATAATATGACCGAGCAAATGCCACATCCCATGTCTCCGCAGGATTGCCTTGTGGCGATCATGGTCGCGGTGTCCGCCTCGGATGAAACCATTCGCACCGCCGAACTGGTCAAGATCGAAACCGCGGTCAACATGCTGCCGGTCTTTGCCGACTACGATATCGATCGCACCCGCCGCGTATCGCAAATCGTGTTTGATCTGTTTGAGCAAGAGGATGGGTTGGACGCCCTTTTCGGTCTGGTTCGCGAAAACCTGCCCGAACGTCTGAATGAGACCGCCTATGCGTTGGCCTGCGATGTGGCTGCCGCCGATGGTTCATTGGCTGAGACCGAGCTGCGCCTTCTGGAAGAAATCCGCTATGAGCTGAGCATCGATCGCCTGCATGCCGCCGCCATCGAGCGCGGGGCACGTGCACGGCATACCATCTAGCTGCCGTAAAGCGAGCCCCAACGCTCCAACAACGCCCGTTGCAATTTGCGTGATTTCCGGTTCCAAGGGCGCGCGCCTTCGGGTCGTTCGCGATTTGCGCGCGGGATTTTGGCGCGATAGGCGACATCTGCGGTGAATATGGCAAAGGCGAGTTCTATCCCATCTGTTGTAGTCAGATAGCCACCAAGACCTGAGACGAAGTTCAGCGTTCCAGTCTTTGCATCCACCCGGACCGGATGGTTCTTGACCGGTCGCCCGTTCTGGTCGGTCAAGGCAAATGGTTTCAGCAACGGTCTCAGCTGATCAGAGCTGCCCGCCGTCGCCAATATCTTGGTCAGCGCCACGGGCTCCATGCGCGACGCATCCCCGAGCCCCGAATGATCCACCATCGCAATCCCGTCCGCTCCATACCGCTCGGTCGCCCAGCGGTTCATTTCTGTCGCTGACTCTGCGAGGTTCTCAGGTCTTATCCCACGCGCCTTTGTGGCCGCCATACCGACCATCTCGGCGGTGATATTGGTCGAGTATTTCAGCATTCCCTTCAAAATGCTCTGTAGCGGGTCGCTTTGATGGATCACCAAAGGCACCCCCTGCGAGGCTTGTTGGGTTACCTGTACCCGGCCCAGAACAATCCCGTTCACGCGCGCCAGCGTTCGGAACACATCGCCTGCATAAAGCGCGGGCTTGCGCACTGGCAACCACCGCGCGCCCCCATTGCCCAACGCGCCTTTGGCCACGGTCCACCGATCCTGTCTTGCACTGGGCTGATAGGTGTAGATAGGAAGACTACGGCTTTCGATCCGCATCGTGGCCATATCGACCGAAGGCGTGTATTTTGTGCTACGGGCGTCCATGGTCACGCCATAGCCATCGCTTTCGCGCTTCCATTCGAAATGCACCCGGTTGAAATTCAAAGAAATTCCACTGATTGCCGGGCTGTAGCCCAGATGATCGGGCTGCCCCGGTTCAATGCTGAAAACATAAGGCAGCGTTCCGTCATAGACCTTGAACGCGCCGCGCACCTCGGTAATCCCGGCCTTGCGCAGATTGGCCGCGATTGTGGCCAGCGCATCTGTGTCTAGCAGCGGATCACCGCCTCCGGCGAGGATCAGATCGCCCTTCAGGATTCCGTTTTCGATCGGACCATCCGCGATCAGAGTTGTTTCGAACCGAAACTCAGGACCCAGAACATCCAAGGCATAAAGCGCGGTCAGAGCTTTGGCGACGCTGGCAGGTGGCAAGCTTGCGCCTTCGCCGAATACCTCCAATGGCGTTCCGGTTTTTACATCGGAAACGGCAAAGACAACTTCGCCCCGCAGCCCTGCGGCCTTTACAAGCCGCTCGGAGGCGCTCACCAACGGTCCGCGCAGTTGAGGGCGCAGAGACACCAAAGGCGCCTCGGCAAGGCCCGTGCCCGGAACCAGAGACGCCCCCAATCCACTCAGAAACAAACGACGCGAAATACGATCAACCATGGGTCTATTAGAATCCCAGAGCTTAAATATAGACAATCACTTGATTAAGATTATGCGCTGACTGGAGTCATTCGGGCAACACCCCATCGCCCCAGATGCCGCGATTGCGAAGATCAGTTGAACTGACGTCAACCATCGGCACGTTCACGAAACACCAGGCCGGAGCCTCGGCCCGGCCCAGCAAATGCCGCGCCTGCCCGTCGATGCGGTATCTGGCATAGAGCCGCGCCGCCGGGGACATCCGCGCCGAAATCCGATCCCCCGGTCGCGCCACGACGCCAACGGGAATGCTATCCATGATCAGCCGCCAGTCTTTCCACTTGTGAAACTGCGCCAGATTATCCGCGCCCATCAGCCAGACAAACCGGACCTGCGGATAAAGCCGTCGCAGCGCCACTATAGTATCCGCCGTTGCCCGTGTGCCCGTGAACGTCTCGATATCTGTGATCTCGACCCTTGGGTGCTGCATCACTGCACGCGCGGCCTTCATCCGCTGTGCCAGAGGCGCCGGTCCGTGTGTTTTCAAGGGATTGCCCGGAGACACCAGCCACCACACCCGATCCAGCCCGAACGCCTTCAACGCCTCGCGTGCGACATGAACATGACCGCGATGGGGCGGATCAAAAGATCCGCCGAACAGCCCGATCACTTGTCCTGGCCGCGCATATGGAATGTGGTATCGCTCCATCCCTCGCTGATGTTCAGAACTGGGAGGCGTTGTCAATCAACAGGTTGCACCGCATCGCCCAGCTTTACGCGCCCGGGCCGGATAACTTCAGCGCACCAACCCCCATGCCCGCGCACGGCAGAGTAGCCACCTGCGCCCAACGCCTCCTCCATCCGGCTGCAGGGCGCACAGATTACGGTAAAGCGCAGAATGGCATCACCAACCTGCACCTCACGCCCCTTGAGCGCTGCCAGATTGATCCCAGACACCACCAGATTGCGCCGCAAGATGTCAGGCGGAATCGATCCTCGCCCCAGATACAACCCAATCGCCCTCAGATGCTCTTGCTGGATCAAAGTCACCGCCCGCTTGCCCGCGCTGCTACGGTCGCCGTCGAGGCCAGAAACGGAAATGTTAGCTGTATCCTCTGAAACCATCTCCAGTCGCCGTTTGGGTCGCAAGCCAATCCATTCAATACGACCCGGCTGCGCCCAGCCCGCGATCAACTCTGCCAGTTCAGACAATCCAGTCTCTCCTATCGGTTGAAGCTCTTTAGCCCATACAAGCACGGTGCAAAATTCACAAAACCACCAGCTTGCCCCGCTCGCCCGCCTCGGATATCCAGCGTTTCAACTCAATTTCCCCGACCCAGAGGACGCGACATGGCCGCCTATCAATATGTCTACCACATGCAGGGTGTCTCAAAGACCTATCCCGGTGGCAAGAAGTGCTTTGAAAACATCCACCTCAGCTTTCTGCCCGGCGTGAAAATCGGTGTCGTCGGCGTCAACGGCGCGGGTAAATCGACGCTGATGAAGATCATGGCGGGCCTCGACACCGATTTCACCGGTGAAGCATGGGCCGCCGAGGGTGCCAAGGTCGGCTATCTGCCACAGGAACCGCAGTTGGACGAGTCCCTCACCGTCCGCGAAAACGTCATGCTGGGCGTGGCCGCGAAAAAGGCAAAGGTCGATCGGTTCAACGAAATCGCCATCGAGATGGCGGAGAACTATTCCGACGAACTGATGGAAGAAATGACCTCCCTGCAGGACTCCATCGACTCCGAAAACCTTTGGGACCTCGACAGCCAGATCGACGTCTCAATGGAAGCGCTGCGCTGCCCGCCGGACGATGCCAACATCGCCAACCTCTCGGGCGGTGAGAAACGCCGCGTGGCGCTCTGCAAGCTGCTGCTGGAAGCGCCCGACATGCTGCTGCTCGACGAACCGACCAACCACCTGGACGCCGAGACCATCGCCTGGCTGCAACAGCACCTGATCGACTACAAGGGCACCATCCTGATCGTCACCCACGACCGCTATTTCCTCGATGACATCACCGGCTGGATTCTGGAACTCGACCGTGGCCGCGGCATTCCCTACGAGGGAAACTATTCCGCGTGGCTGGAACAAAAAGCCAAGCGGCTGGAACAGGAAGCCCGCGAGGACAAGTCCAAGCAGAAGACCCTGCAACGCGAGTTGGAATGGATGCGCCAAGGCCAGAAGGCCCGTCAGGCCAAATCCAAGGCCCGGATCAACGCCTATAACGAGTTGGCCGACCAGTCCGAACGCGAAAAGCTGACCCGCGCCCAGATCGTCATCCCCAACGGCCAGCGCCTCGGCGGCAAGGTGATCGAGGTTGAGGGCCTGTCGAAGCACATGGGCGACAAGCAACTGATCGAAGGGCTGGACTTTGCCCTGCCCCCCGGCGGCATCGTCGGCGTCATCGGCCCCAACGGTGCCGGTAAATCGACCCTGTTCAAAATGCTCACAGGTCAGGAACAGCCCGACGCAGGCACCATCACGCTGGGCGATACCGTTGAACTGTCCTATGTCGACCAGTCCCGCGACGACCTGAAAGACAACGACACCGTGTGGGAGGCGATCACCGGCGGCGCCGAGATCATCCAGCTGGGCGACGCGCAGGTCAATTCCCGCGCCTATTGCTCGTCCTTCAACTTCAAGGGCGGCGACCAGCAGAAGAAGGTCTCGTTGCTGTCAGGTGGTGAACGCAACCGCGTCCACATGGCCCGCCTGCTGAAAGAGGGCGGCAACGTCCTGCTGCTCGACGAACCGACCAACGACCTCGACGTTGAAACACTGCGTGCGCTGGAAGACGCGCTGGTCGATTTCGCCGGCTGCGCCGTCGTCATCTCACACGACCGCTTCTTCCTAGACCGGATTTGTACGCATATTCTGGCCTTTGAGGGCGATGCCCACGTGGAGTGGTTCGAGGGCAACTTCGAGGATTACGAAGAGGACAAGAAGCGCCGTCTGGGACCGGACGCGCTGGAGCCCAAGCGGTTGAAGCATAAGAAGTTCGCGCGGTAAAGGTTCCGGTTCTTATTGAACAGCAAGAGCTCCAGATATCGAATTTAAGACGACGGTGAACTCAGCTATTTTCCAAGTTAGCTGATTTACCAATCTTCTTGATTCCTCATTTGCCGCGTCGTTCGGGCCAAATTTTTGAGCTTCGAGTTGAATCATAAGCTGAGCTATTTGATTGCAGCTTGATGCAGCGTAATCTGCCAGATCCTTCACGGTGGTAATTTCAACCCCCTGCCGCTGGATCATCCTTAATGTGTTTTGAGCTATGAGGCCTTGATCAATCAAAACGCTTTCGAGCTCTTCCTGAGGTAAACTCGTATATAGTTCACGAGCTGTTTCAAGACTGCCAACAACATCAGAAAAAGAACCAACATCGCTTATCGATATCTCACCACCTTCAGCTTGGGAGAAAGTCGAAAATACAATCGAAAAAGCAGACATAGTAATCTCAGAGGCAGAGCTGAACTGAAGCACTGTATCCTCTGAAATGTTGTCATTCGTTTGAGGTTGAAACAACCAAGCAAACGAAACATTTGGAAGCAATAATACCAGAACAATAGCGATCTTCTTTAGCATATCAGCAGTCTTTCAATATTTTGACGAAGTCTTCCGGATAGCTGCTAGCCTCTAACATGGGCATAGCCATTTCATTAAATGAAGGGATCAAGTACACAGCGCACATGTCTTCCTTGGCGCGCTTCCACACTGAACTATCGATAAGACCGTTGTCATAGAAAACGTACTGCTCTGACAAAAAGCTCAGTGTTTTGCGGACAAGGGTCCGGTATTTTATCTCAGCTTGGTCTACTCCGAAAACTCTAGCTGCGATTTCCGGATTATCAGCCAAGTCTTGAGAGAGATCTCTCCCACTATTAAGTAGATTAGATATCGCCTGCGCTTGCACGGCGTTTCTAGTCAATTTGAATTGCCAGAAACTCAGCCCTAGGGCTACAACCGCCAAAATTGCCGCCGCAGAGCTTATTTCATCTTTGTAAGTCTTCAAAAAACAAGCCATTACACTACCAATGAACCACATTCTTAAAATACAAATCAGGATAGAAATTTACGATTTTTTTGCAAGCTTTTTGACCCTGTTCCAGTTAAGCCAGACCGTTTGATAGCAAGCGGATGATGGGATTACACTCCATCACTCACTCGAAGAACATACCCGAACAGCCGCACCATCTTTTCCCGCGCACCAAACCATATCCAACTCCATCCTCTCAGATGATAGGGTGAAACCCCATCCTACGGCTCTCCGAACGTGCCATCGGTGACCACACCACGCCACGCCGGATCAACCCGGCCTGCGCGAATATCGCGATGGATTGACGAATACGCCCAATCGGTCAGAGGCTTCGCCAACCACTCAACTCCCAAAAATGCCCGTGCTTTGTTGACTCATGCTGCACCGGCACAATAGGAGGGGTCGGTCGGCTGCATAGGGCGGCGGGCTGATTTCTTCCGATGGAGCTGAACTACTATGTCTGAACTGCGTGAAACCGCGATGACGTCCAAGGCGTGGCCGTTTGAAGAGGCGCGTCGGTTGCTCAAACGCTATCAGAAAGGTGCTCCGGAGAAGGGGTTTGTGCTGTTCGAGACAGGCTATGGCCCCTCGGGCCTGCCGCATATCGGAACCTTTGGTGAGGTGGCGCGGACCACGATGGTCAAGCGCGCGTTTGATGCGCTGTCGGACATCCCGACCAAGCTGATCTGTTTCTCGGACGATCTGGACGGGATGCGCAAGGTGCCCAGCAACGTGCCGAACCCGGAGATTCTCGAGCAGCATTTGCAGCGCCCATTGACCTCGGTGCCTGATCCGTTCGGCGAATATGACAGCTTTGGCGCGTATAACAACGCGATGCTGCGGCGGTTCCTCGATACCTTTGGGTTCGAATACGAGTTCTACTCGGCCAAGGAATTCTACGAATCCGGTCAGTTTGATGAAGTGCTCAAGCTTGCGGTTGAACGCTATGACGAGATCATGGCGATCATGCTCAAAAGCCTGCGGGAAGAGCGCCAGCAAACCTATTCGATCTTCCTGCCACTGCATCCTGAAAGCGGGCGGGTGATGTATGTGCCGATGAAAAAGGTCTGTGCCGAGACATATACCGTGACCTTCGATGATGAGACGGGCAAGGAATGGACTGTTCCAGTCACCGGCGGCAATGTGAAGCTGCAGTGGAAGCCGGATTTCGGCGCGCGCTGGGCAGCTTTGGGCGTCGATTTCGAGATGTACGGCAAGGAACATGCCACCAACGAGAAAATCTATGACTCGATCTGTAGGGCACTTGGCGGTCGCGCGCCCGAGCATTTTAGCTATGAGCTGTTTCTGGACGAGAATGGGCAGAAGATTTCCAAGTCGTCGGGGAATGGTGTGTCGATTGACGAATGGCTGACCTATGCGCCGACCGAGTCGTTGGCCTATTTCATGTACCAGAAGCCCAAGACAGCAAAGCGGATGCATTTCGATGTGATCCCGAAAGCCTATGATGAGTATCATCAGCAGTTGCGGGCCTATCCGGGGCAGGACCTGAAAGCGCAGTTGAACAATCCGGTGTGGCATATCCACGGCGGAGAAGTTCCTGAATCAACGCTGATGGTGCCTTTCGCCATGTTGCTGAACCTCGCGTCCGTGTCGGGGGCTGAGGACAAAGAGGCGCTGTGGGGCTTCATCCGTCGTTATGCGCCGGAGGCTACGGCCGAAACGCATCCCGATCTGGATCAGGCGGCGGGCTTTGCGGTGCGCTACTTCAACGATTTTGTCAAACCGACGCGCCAGCATCGTGCGCCGACGGATCAGGAGCGGGATGCGCTGGAGGCGTTGAAGGCAGCCCTAGAAGCTTATGATGGACCGATGGAAGATGAGGCACTGCAATCGGTGGTCTATGCCATCGGGCGCGAGCGGTTTGATCCGATGCGCGGCTGGTTCACAGCGCTTTATGAAGTGCTGCTGGGCGCGTCGCAGGGGCCTCGGTTCGGTGGGTTCATCGCGCTTTATGGTGTGCCGGAAACCATTGCTCTGATCGACAAGGCATTGGCCGGAGAACTGGTCTGATTTGACCTGACCTCGTGTGGGGCTACCCTTGGTTCAGGAGGTGGCCCCATGCGTCGACTATTGCTTGCTGTATCTCTGAGTGCCGGGCTGGCCTCGGGCGCTTTTGCGCAAAACGCCGAGATCGAGGCAAATATCTCGGCGCAGATACAGGCCTTCAAGGCGGATGATTTCGCCACCGCTTTCACCTTTGCCAGCCCCAATATCCAACGCCTGTTCGGGTCGCCCGAGAATTTCGGTATCATGGTGCGGCGCGGCTATCCAATGGTCTGGCGCCCGACAGATGTAAGGTTTCTGGAGCTGCGCGAGATCAATGGTGCCTTATGGCAGAAGGTTATGGTGGTGGACCGAGATGGTCGTGTCCATATCCTCGATTACCAAATGATCCGGCAAGAAAACGGCTGGAAGATCAATGGTGTGCAATTGTTGGGCAACTCCGATCCGGCGGCGTGATGCAACACCACCGTCACGGTGATATGAGCTGCGATTAATTCCTTTTCGATACCAAGACCTCCGCGCTCGGGGAATGTCCTGAGCTTTGGGTTTTGGCGCGCGATGGCGCGATTGGGAAAGGGATTTTCATGAACAAGGCTATCACCGACGGTATCGTGTTTATGCCGCCAGCATTCGCGGATGGTCTGGGAGTATGGTCCAGCGGCGACGGCACGCCTGGCGCGCCGACCTATGAGGGGTCGGGTACGGGTGTGTTTGTGCCAGCGGATGCGGATTTCGCAGGCTGTCTGGAGATCTACAAAACTGAGGCCACGCAGCAACTGCGCTATATGGGTCAGACGCAGCTGTTGCCGGGCTGCTATTTGCAGATCAAGGCACGGGTGAAGGCGATCAGTGGACCTCTGCCGGAAGTGCGGATAGCGGGTTGGGCCGGGGGTGCCGGGGATACGCATGTGAGCGGTTTGGTCGAGCAGGGCCCGGCGACACAATTGACCGGCTATGGCACGGTGCATGAGATCACGGCGATCGTGGGCGTTGGTCAGCGGCCGGGTGTAGACATGCCTTGGGGTCCTGCGGCGTTTTATGGTCATTTCGGGCTGAATGTCGACGGCACCAACGGAGCCGTGGTGCGGGTTGACGATCTTGAGATTGTCGACATTACGAGCGCGTTCCTGCGTGACATGATCGGCGTTGTCGATGTACGTGACTTTGGCGCTGTAGGTGATGGTTCCACCGATGACTCGGAGGCGTTCGAGGCGGCGGATCAGGCTGCGAACGGGCGCAAGATTTATGTGCCACAGGGAACGTTCCTGCTCGACGAGAATACCTCTATCGGCTCCGAGATCGAGTTCGACGGCACGGTGACGATGCCCGATGACAAGATGCTTCTGCTGACCAAGAACTACGATCTGCCCACCTATATCTCAGCCTTTGGGGATGAGATGCTGGCCTTCAAAAAAGCGTTTCAGGCATTGCTGAATAGTTCTGACCATGAATCGCTCGACCTGGGTGGGCGCAAGATAGCGGTGACCGAGCCCATTAACATGGCTGCCGCCGTACCCAACCGAACCGGCTACGCCACCCGTCGGGTGGTGCGCAACGGTCAGTTCGACGTCAAAAGCAGTGCAGCCTGGGATACCGAGAGTTTTGAGTCGGTCGCAACCTATGATCCGAGCGATTCCCGCAAACTCACCAATGTGGCCAATATCGCAAACATCCCTGTGGGTTCATTGGTCACCGGCAGTGGGGTGGGGCGCGAGATTTATGTGCGTTCCAAAGATGACAGCGCTGGTGAAATCACGTTGAACGAACCGATCTATGATGCAGCTGGGACGCAGAACTTTACCTTTACGGCATTCAAATATCTGTTGGACTTTAGCGGTTTCAGCGCATTGCAGAAGTTCAACATGGAAGGGATCGAGTTCCAGTGCAACGGTCGTTGCAGCGCGATCCGTCTGTCGCCTGGGGGTAACACCTTTGTGCTGAAGGATTGCTTTATCAGCCGTCCCAAGGATCGCGGCATTACCTCAATCGGGCAAGGCTGTCAGGGGATGTTGATCGACGGGTGTCAGTTCCTATCGACCGAAGAGAGTTTGGACGTGGCGGATCGCAGCTCAATCGCGCTGAACACCAATGCCAATGACGTCAAGCTGCGCCATAACCGGGCAACGCGGTTCCACCACTTTGCGGTTTTGGGCGGTGACAACAATCTGGTGCTGGGTAACCACTTTTTCCAGGGTGACAGCGTGCCCAACGGTATCCGCAACGCGGGGCTTGTGCTGATAGGAGGGTACAACAGCTCTTCGGTTGCCGAGAACTATGTCGACAACTGCTTCATCGAATGGACCAATGAACGGGATCCGAACCCTGATTACAGCACTGGTTATTCCTTCAGCGCGTTGAGCGTCACAGACAATATCTTCTATGCTAGCAATGTCGCGCCTTGGTTTAGCTACTTCGTGATCCGTCCTTATGGATCGGGGCATTTTCTGAATGGTCTGACGTTGACTGGCAACAAGTTCCGGGTCGCCAATGTGGATATTGACCGGGCAGAGCGCGTGGATACCAGTTTTGCCAACCTCAACCCAGAGCGGCATACAAATGTCAGCTTTGAAAACAACACGTTCCATGGGATCAGCACGCCTTGTTCCAACCCGCTACGCGTTCGTCACTCGCAAAGTTCGACCTCATCGGCCTGGACGGTCAGCTCGCAGGGGCGGTTGCCGTTTGGTGGTCGCGCGCGCGGGTGCGACGCGGTGGTGGCCGTCAGCTCGCTGAGATCGGTCTTTAACTCAGTGCGCTACACGGCACCGTATGTCGAGCTGAAGCAGGGATCGAGCCAAAACAATATCCGCCTACGTTGGTCTGAGGCATTAAGAGGCACAGTCTCGGCCATTCTGCGGATCGATACCTGACCGGAGGTGCTTAGTAGTTGAGCCATAATGCGAGTTTGAAACCTGTGTGTTCGCGAACTGAATTCCGTTCAACTCCAATGACCCAGCTGGCTATACCGGTTTTCGGACGATAAATCAGCGAGGGCCGGGCGCTCCAATACCAAGGGCGACCCGGCTCGTATGACGTTTCGATTTGCAACAGAGGGTCGAAGCGCCGCCCCGATGACAGACCTGCAGTGAAATCCAGCTTTCGGATCAAGGCCTCATGCGTACGGTATTCCAGCGCTGTGTCGACTGCGATCCATCCCGGACCCAACCCGGTTCGGATACCTTTGCCATACGACAATGTGGTTTTATACATCGCCCAGGCGCCGTCCTGCCGGTGATGCAACCCGGCGCCGAATTCGGCGGCTATGCGCCCGGCTGAACCGAAATCAGCGACAGGGATTCGGGCAAAGACCAGGGCGTGGCCGTAAAGATCCTGATGTTCTTCAGCGTCCAGCCCGATTGTCAGATTTCGCCTGAACCCCCATTCAGCATAGAACGCCCCCTTGTACTTGTAGGCATCATCGTTTTCCCGGAATGCAGTGACCGAGGTCGCGGCAAAGAGTGAATCTTTCTCGCGCAACCATGCCCCGGCGTTACCCGGGCCGCAAAGCACGAAGGATAGCAAGAATATGAGAACCAGACGGGCCATGCGCGCAGCATCCGCGGACATGGTTAACGGATCGTTAGTTTCCTGTTCATCCTTGGGAAAGAAATTCTCCAAATCCCGGTTTTGGCTCAGGAAATAGATGGCGTTTGTGAAAGCTGTGTTAGGCTGGACCTGACAAAGTAGGAGGAGCCACATGCCGCAGATTTCCAAAAACAACAGCTATCAGACGGTCATTACTACCTTTGAGATGACCCCCGGAACCTGTCAGGATCTTCTTGAGGCGCTGACGGATGCCTATGCCCATTTCATTTCGAAACAACCCGGTTTCATCTCTGCAGGGCTGCATGTGAACGATGCGCAGACGCGCATTGCCAATTATTCACAATGGGAGCGGCGCGAGGATTTCCTGTCGATGTTGCGCACACCAGAAATGCGCGAGCGCAATCGCCGGATCAATGAGCTGTGCAAAAGCTTTGAACCCGTCATGTATGACGTGGCCGAGACATTTGGCGAGACCTGACCTGGATCAAGGCAGCGATGCAGGTTTACAGCGACGATGGCGGCGCAATGACGGAGATGTGCCATGTATCACAATATTCTAGTACCGATTTCCTTTGATGCCGAACGAGATACCTCGGCACCTTTGAAGCTGGCGCAGATGCTGGCGACGCCCGAGGCCAACGTGACATTGCTGCATGTGGTCGAGCATATCCCGGATTATGCGATTTCTTACATGCCCGCCGAGTATCTTTCCGAGGCCCGTAAAGCCATCCAGACAGAGTTGGACACGTTGGCGGCAAAGGTGCCCAACGCGCAGGGGCTGGTCGTGGAAGGCCATTCCGGGCGCACGATTCTGGATTGGGCCGAGGTGAACAAGCCCGACCTGATCATTATGGCATCGCATCGCCCCGGAATGCAGGATCTGCTGTTGGGATCAACCGCGACTCATGTCGTGCGGCACGCGAAATGCGCCGTGCATGTGGTGCGTTAAGGGATAATTTTTCGACCTCGGGCCCACGCGGCCATGGCTTTGCCACATAGGCATCGTATCACGGCCTGCATGAGCCCTAAGCGACCAAAAGAACAGACGACGCCCGGCCCGCGCCTGACCAGACGGCAGCGCAGGGCTGAGGCTGTGCGCCGCAAGGCTCTGTCTCCGATCCGGATTCTGATGATGGTGCTGGCCTTGCCCCTGACCACGGGGATGATCGCAATCGGGGTCTATATTCGGGTGAGCGACTATGACCGTCCCGAAGCCGTTGTGCATCTGGTAGCCATGGCTGGATGTGATGTCGTGCAAAAGCTCGTCCCCGGTCCGTTTTATGAGGGCGGTCCGGGATATCACAAACGCAACGATCCCGATGGCGATGGCGTGGCCTGTGGGCCATCCGCATCCCGCGCGGTTTCAAGCTTTGCGCAACAAGCTCCGACGATCACACCAGAGGTCGAGGCCCCGAAAGAGCGCACCGTCGGGACCGCCAAGTTCCTGAAACCCTGATCTGCATTTTGCGGGGATGCGCTCAGGACAGCGGAGCCCTGGCGCAGTCGCGAAAGAGGCGCACCTGGGGTGCGGCGCCATCCAGTGCGAACTCGGTCAACCTGTCTGGTGTAAAGGCATAGGCGGTCTGATTGTATTCTAGCCCATCCAAAACATTGCCGAACCCGGTGTCCGTCACGGTAAGGGATGCAGCGTTTCCCGACAACACATGACGTTCCGTAGCGATTTCGATGGGGTTCGGGCCGTCAAACCGCATGGCAAACCATGGGGTCTGGGTCCAGCCTTCGGCCTTGTGAGTGATGGTCAGGGTATAGAGCGGCTGAGCCGGGTCGTAGGTCAGGAAAATCTGTGCCGTGCTCGTGTCATGCGACAGGGTGCAAATTTGTCCGACCGTTGCCTCCCATGCGGTGGCTGGCGTGGCTAGGATGAGTGATAGCAGAATGACGCGCATGGGCGATTATTTAGCTGCTGATGGACCTCAGGCAAGAGTGGCGACCTGCCTTATCTCAACAGATTGGTGTCGCGCGAAACGGCCTGATTGTTCACTGCGTCGCGCGCCAGATCCTCGGTCTGCCCCCCGCGTATCCCCTGCACGACACGTTTCGCAATACTCGTGTTGGGCACGGTGTTCGGGTATGTCATGGCAACCATTTGGAAATACGGTTTGTGATCTCAAACGTGGCGGAGGGGACGCTGGGCTGCAACCTTGAAGTGTCAGGGCCTGCGTTTGGGTAAGGTGCTAGGTTGAAAATAGCCTGATTCCTCAAGTATCAATGCGAGATTTCAAGTCGCTATGTTACGTTGCGCGCGGCGCGGCCGTCCCGGTCACGTCTTATGGCAATTTCGCCAGGCGAGGGAGAAAAGTGATGTTTGCACGTATTACCCAATACAAAATGAGGCCCGGCACGCGCGAGGCGGCGACGGCGAAAATGAATGAATTGAAATCCGAAATCATGGGCATGCCCGGCATGCACAGCTTTACCAATGTGATGAACGAGGACGGCTCGGGCTATGTGATCTCGGTGGTCGAGAGCGAGGCGACCTCGAACGCGAACGCGCCCAAAGTGGCCGAGCTATGGGGCCATTTCGCCGAATTCATGGAAGGCCCGCCGACGCCGGTTGGGTATGATGTGATTGCCCATTGGGATAAGGGGTAAGCGATGGGGCGGGGATTTCCCCGCCCGTTATTATTTTGGCGCGGCTTGTAAGATGGGGCTTTACCCCATCATGCGCTTTGGTCGCCTCGGAGTGAAGGATTGGAAACCCATCCTACGACCATCAACTCATCATTTGATCGTGCGCATTGCAGATCAGTTCGACAAGAAATTGATCATTCAACCCCTCATCGTCAGACTTCAGGCTGAATTTGTATGTTCCATACCTTTGATTATAGCCCAGATAATCACACATAGACTCTTCGATTGATGCCAATGTTTCAGCTTCTTGAGGCAGCCTAACTTCAAGGACCATTGTAGATTTTCTGGGGTGAAAGACACAGAAGTTTCGCGAGCGACCGTCGATTTTAGGTCCAATGTAGTGTTTGGCGAAGTTGAGTTCTGAGTTTGGGATCTGGGCTTCCATCAGTTGAAAAATTCGCTCTACAACACCGATTGAAGCTGAAGACGCACGTTCAATCCAATATGAGCGATCTGTTTCAACGAACTCTTCGAGCTCTTTGTCGCTGCCATAGTATTCTTGCCGTGTATCCAAGATTTTGGAGAACATGATACTTAAACCGAGATTGCTTTTTGTAGCCGAAAGCTTCAGAGCAATTATCGGCACTGAATTTCCTAACAACGTAATAACGTTAAAGAAGCGACCGGTGATTTCTTCTGCAATCAATACACAAACGTGATCGATTCCCTTGTAGCGCGAGCGCTGCAAGTCCCAATATTCTATTGCGCGAATAATGTGAGACGGGTCGGTTTTGCCAAGTTGAATTTCCACGCAAAAACGAGTCGGCTCACTGTCTTGAAGAAGAAGGTCTAGAAAGCCGCCACCAACCTGCGGCACTTCCGCTCCGATCAGATCCAATTCACCTAATCCGAGGCACCCGGGTGAAGATTTAATCAACTCTGCAATTTGTTTTTCGCTAACGCTTTTCTCGTTCTTGAGATTTATCTCTCTAAGTATTTCTAATTCCATACCTTTTTCCTATTTCGTGAGGATTCAATTCCTCACCGCTTCCGTCTCTTCACATTCCCACCCCGCTGCCCCGGCCTGCCAGCCGTTGACCGCCCGTGCGATTTCACTGCGTCTTCCGAGGCTTTTTCGACCGCCCATTGGCGCGCCATGGGGTCGTCGGCGACGGCCAGATCGACAGCTTCCAGACGTTTGATCTCATCCCGGATATTGGCGGCCTCTTCGAATTCCAGGTTCTCGGCGGCTTTGCGCATCTGGTCGCGCAGGCCGTCCAGATGGGCCTCCAAATTCGCGCCGTGCATCGGTTTGTCGATCGTAGCGGTGACGCGGTTCATGTCGACATCGCCTTCGTAGAGACCGGCCAGAACGTCCTCGACATTCTTTTTCACCGTCTCGGGGGTGATTCCGTGTTCTTCGTTATAGGCGAGCTGTTTGGCGCGGCGGCGGTTGGTCTCGCCCAGGGCGCGCTCCATCGAACCGGTTATCTTGTCGGCATACATGATCACTCGGCCATCGGCGTTGCGCGCGGCGCGGCCGATGGTTTGCACCAGCGAGGTCTCGGAGCGCAAAAAGCCCTCTTTATCGGCGTCCAGAATGGCGACCAGCCCGCATTCGGGAATGTCGAGCCCTTCGCGCAGCAGGTTGATGCCGACCAGCACGTCGAAGGCGCCCAGACGCAGGTCGCGCAGGATTTCGATGCGTTCCAGCGTGTCGATATCCGAGTGCATGTAGCGGACTTTTATTCCCTGTTCGTGCAGGTATTCAGTCAGGTCCTCGGCCATACGTTTGGTCAGCGTCGTGACCAGCGTGCGGAAGCCGTTGGCGGCGACCTTGCGCACCTCGTCCAGCAGGTCGTCCACTTGCATGGATACCGGGCGGATTTCGACTTCGGGGTCCAAGAGGCCCGTGGGGCGGATAACCTGTTCGGTGAAGACACCGCCGGTCTGTTCGATCTCCCACTTCGCCGGAGTGGCCGAGACAAAGACGGATTGCGGGCGCATGGCGTCCCATTCCTCGAACTTCAGGGGGCGGTTGTCCATGCACGACGGCAGGCGGAACCCGTGTTCGGCCAGCGTGAACTTGCGGCGATAGTCGCCCCGGTACATGCCGCCGATCTGCGGCACGCTGACGTGGGATTCGTCGGCAAAAACGATGGCGTTGTCGGGGATGAATTCGAACAGGGTCGGGGGTGGTTCGCCCGGTGCGCGACCGGTCAGATAGCGCGAGTAGTTCTCGATGCCGTTGCAGACGCCGGTGGCTTCGAGCATCTCCAGATCGAAGTTGGTGCGCTGTTCCAGACGTTGGGCTTCCAGCAGTTTGCCTTCGCCCACCAGTTGGTCCAGCCGGATGCGGAGTTCCTTTTTGATGCCGATGATGGCCTGCTGCATCGTTGGTTTCGGCGTCACGTAGTGGGAGTTCGCGTAGACACGCACATGCTCCATTGTGGCGGCGCGTTCGCCGGTCAGCGGATCGAATTCGGTGATCTGTTCCAGTTCTTCGCCGAAGAAGGAAAGCTTCCACGCGCGGTCCTCAAGGTGGGCGGGCCAGATTTCCAGACTATCCCCGCGCACCCGAAACGACCCGCGCTGAAATGCCTGATCGTTGCGGCGGTATTGCTGGGCGACCAGATCAGCCATCACCTGCCGCTGATCATATTCGTGACCCACCTTCAGGTCTTGTGTCATCGCGCCGTAGGTCTCGACCGAACCGATACCGTAGATGCACGAGACCGAAGCCACGATGATCACGTCATCACGTTCCAACAGCGCGCGGGTGGCCGAGTGGCGCATCCGGTCGATCTGTTCGTTGATCTGGGATTCTTTCTCGATATAGGTGTCCGAGCGCGGCACATAGGCCTCTGGCTGGTAATAGTCGTAGTAGGATACGAAATACTCGACCGAGTTCTCTGGGAAGAAGCCCTTGAATTCCCCGTACAGCTGCGCTGCCAGCGTCTTGTTTGGCGCCAGGATGATCGCAGGCCGCTGCGTTTCCTCGATCACCTTGGCCATGGTGAAGGTCTTGCCCGTCCCGGTCGCACCCAGCAGAACCTGATCTCGCTCACCATCATTCACTCCGCCTGCCAGCTCTTTGATCGCCGTGGGTTGGTCGCCTGCAGGATTGAACTCGGTATGCATGACGAACTGCTTGCCGCCTTCCAGCTTCAGGCGGGCGCGCACGTCCTCGGCAGTCAGTTGGGTTTTGTCGGAATGGGCGTATGGCATAGGCAAGCTCCGGGTCAGGCCCCTACATTTGTTCTTATTTTGTCCATCTGCAAGGTCAGATCTGGATTCATTTCCTGCTATGCGGTCCGGTGTTGAGCGTCAGGGTGCGTTTGAAGCTTCGCCGCCAAAGCGGACAGGTTCTCGGCCAGCACGCGGCCCATCATCATCTTCAACAGGGTTTGCCCCATCAACCAGCCGAGGGGGCCGTATTTCATGCGATAATCCATGCTCCAGATAACACGGCTGCGGGTGTCGGACAGCGGTGTGATGGCAATCGTTGCCTGCGCCTCGTGCAGAGGCATCGCCATCTGCGACAGCCGCACGGTGTAGCCTCGGTTGATCTGCCAATCCGTCACCTCTTCGACCAATGATGTGCCGTTCGCGAAGTGACACCGACGTTTCGATCCGACCCCATCCGATCCCTCGGTCAAAGCATCCACCGATGTCACCTGCGGAGCGAAGTCGTCGATATGCATGAAGCGGCTGAGGATAGCCCATATGTCCTCAGGTCGAGCGTTGATGTCGAGGTGGCGTTCGTGGTGAATCATCTAGCTGTCCTTTTCTCGGGTTCGTGCCGTAAATAGCTCCACCTGATGACAGTTCCTGACATCAATATTTCCATGACATCCGCGACAATTGTCATCTTGTCCCGGCGCGCGCTCTGACGCATAAACAGCTTCAGCCAAGTGAGTACGGAGAGGCGACATGCGCGCACGGATTTACCAGCCTTCGCGAAACGCGATGACCTCGGGGATGGCCAAGACCCGTAAGTGGGTTCTGGAGTATGCTCCTGCGTCGGCGCGTGAAGTTGATCCGCTGATGGGCTGGACCTCATCCAACGATACGCAAACTCAGGTGCGCCTTAAGTTTGATACCAGGGAAGAGGCGTTGGACTATGCCAAGGACAATGGCATCGAGGTGCAGGTCAGCGAGCCGCATAAACGCAAGCCGAACCTGCGCGCGCGTGGCTATGGGGAGAATTTCGCGACTGACCGGCGCACGCCCTGGACACACTAAGTGATCGAAATCCGCGAAGCCGACCCGACATCGGACGCCTTGCGCCCGCTGGTCGAGGCGCATTTCGCCCATAGCGAAACGGCTGGACCGGCCGAGAGCAACCATACCATGGATGCCGCGTCACTTGCTGGTCCGGGGATTCGTTTCTGGGCGCTGTATGAATCAGGCAAACCTTTGGGTTGCGGCGCGCTCAAGGCTTTGCCGGATGGCACGGCGGAGGTGAAATCGGTTCATATCCTGTCCTCCGCGCGAGGACGAGGGCTGGCACGCGTGATGATGATTCATCTGGCGGATCTGGCCCGTACCGAAGGCACTACGGCGCTGGTTCTGGAAACCGGCGCGGCCCATTTACCCGCCTATGACGCCGCGCGTCGGCTCTATGAAACATTGGGCTACGGCTATTGCGACCCGATCCATGGCTACGAGCCCGATCCGAACAGTGCTTTCATGCGCTTGGCCCTTGAACCCGGGTCGTAAAAACCGCAAGAAGGGCGCAGCGGTCCCTTAGCTCAACTGGATAGAGCAGCTGACTTCTAATCAGCAGGTTGAGGGTTCGAGTCCTTCAGGGATCGCCATCAAACTTGGATTTTGACCGTATATCTCCGTTGATGTGCATTCGGATTGGGCCGCGGAATTGCTGGCATCGACGATCAATCGGATCGACTGATGCAGGAAAGCTACAGGTCAAGCGTCGAACCAAATTCGAAACGGTCGTAAGACACGTGCCTAAGCGAATATGCGCCGTGCACGCGGCAACATTCCGCAACGTAAAGAAAGCCTCTCTTTTCGGCGCTCACGCATTGCCGTAAGCCAAGCATGCTGAATTTGGTGGGGGCCAAGATGAAACTCAGTGCGTTGGAAGTTGTCTGCATAATTCTGGCAAGCGTCGTGGCGTTTGCCGGGTTTATCGGTGCCGCAAGTGCCCTGATTTCGGCTGTCTGAAAACGGCCTGGATCGATAGCGGTAGAGCGCCGTCTACGACTGTTAAGGCCGATACTGCCGAACACCGAAGAATGATCCCCGGTGGTGCATCTCAAGCGCATTAACAAAAACTAATTTGGATTGAAGGCCGTCCGTAACCAACTCAGGAGATGAACGGACACGGAGGTTTCAGGATGTTCGACAGCAAATCTATCTTTGCTGCCGGTGGGTATGATGGCGATGACCAGATCAGCAGGATCGGCAAGCTCACCATGACATCAGCGGCCAATACTGCGGAGCTTGTTTTTGACACCCCTTGCGGGCGCGGTCAGGTGCGGATGTATATGCCAGCCGAATTAACGGCAGATGACCGTGCCGAAATGTTCGCACAGCTCGCTGAAATCGAGCGGGGTAAATCGGCCAGAAATAGCTGAAGCGTGAGCCTCTATCCGCGAACCCAGAGGCAATGCACCCAAAGTTTGATGGAATGGTGGGTGATGAGAGACTCGAACTCCCACTGCGTCACCTTAAGGTCCTTATTTTTATGGCGATTTGCAATCGCTACCTTGAGGTTGATGTACTCCATTGGTGTACTTGTGGTCAATGGATCGATGGCATGTGGCGATCTGTAACTCTTTCTTCCGAAGAACCTTAGTAGATGGAAAGCACAAAATCGGCGCTCCCACGAGTGTTCCATGGTTGTACTTCCTGCTTTCCTGACGGAATACTTTGGCCGTAACGAACCCGGAGACGTACAGTGAGTGAATTTGCAGGGCAGTGGATCGGTGGTTTTGATGGCGCTGAAGCAGGATTTGCTGTTCTGGATTTAGAGGAGCATGACGGGTGGTTGGAGGGTTCTCTACATGCCTTCGATGCCGATCCAGAGAACTTCAACGTCTTTTGCCCTGTGAATGCGATACCTGAAGGCAGTCAGCTTGATTTTGCTGTTCCCGCACATGCTGTCGAAAATGATGTGCCGTATCTGGTGGATCGCAGTCGGTTGGAAGGCGGCGATTTTCCCGAGAAGCTACAATGCAACCTTACGCTTAACGAAGGTCAGCTGACGGGAAGCTGGATCTCGGATAACAATAAGAGTGGGAGTGTCAATCTTGTCAAAGGTAATGCAAGTGAACCTTCGGGTTATAGCGGCGAAGCTGGAGTGACCAATTGGGTTGCCTTTCAGCAAGTAGTCGCGAATCTCGCCAAAGAACCTTATCGGTACATCTTTAGAGGGCAGTCCGAACCGTGGCGTTTGCAGACATCATTCCATCGGACAAAACGAAAAGACCTCGTCCGCTATTGGGATAACGATATTCCATGAATACGACACGCGAGTGTGGGTAAAACTCGGCATGTATTTGACTCGAACTCTGGCGAACACAACGCTGCGTTCCTTCACTTGCTACAGCATCACGGGTATCCGACACCTATGCTGGACTGGACGTACTCACCATATATTGCTGCGTATTTTGCATTTGCCTCAGCCAACCCTACTTTACAACCATTGAAACCTGTCCGTGTTTTCATGTTCGACAAGAAGCAGTGGATGGAGGACCACGTCCAAATTCTCCACATGACTCACTGTCCGCCACATTTCTCGTTATTGGAACCTTTGGCTTTGGGAAACGACCGGGCGCTTCCACAACAGTCGATTGCGGCGATAACGAATCTCGACGATATAGAGTGGTACATTCAGTACCGCGAAAGAGAGAATGACAAAAAGTACCTCAAGGTATTTGACCTGTCCGTAGAAGAGCGAGCTGCCGTGCTTCAACAGCTGGGTCTTATGGGGATTTCTCCGGGTTCGTTATTCCCCGGTATTGAAGGAGTCTGCAGAGAGTATCGGGATAGGCACTTTGGCTACGGCGATTGAAGAAAAGCCGCGTGAGTTTCACTACTCTCACGATTCGAAGCGGACGCAAAATATTGCTGGCATTCGTTCCAAAACGGCTTAACAGAAACAGGAAAAAAGTCCGGTTGAGAGTGAATATTCAGCTATCGAAGCACTTTGATGCTGACACTAAGTTTATTTTGTGAAGTTGGTCCAATCAGTTTTTGAGCTATTTCTTAGATGTACCAACAATCCAATCTGTCATCTCCCAATGGTCAGTGTTTCCATCCGTTCGGTTAATTGCTCGATCACTTTAAAAACCAAATCGTCATTAGTTTGTTTTCTCGTGAACACATACTCGCTCCAATCCAATGTCATCCATCCTTTGACTCCCCCTACATCAACGGCTTTCGAAATAGATGTACGCACTACTCCGAAGCAAAGATCATCTGCGCTGTCCTTTGCAGAACTGACATAAATTGAAAATACATTCACAGAGCCGGTATTGGTTTTGTATCCTATTTCCTCAAGCCTACTCGTAGCATACGCTTTGGCGGCGTCAGAGTTAGCCCAACATTCATCTTTAGAATTATCATTTATTTGCACTTCCATGGGGCTTAGAAGTGACGGTTCGCTCGGACTTACGTTTTGGGCGAGAGACTCCGTTTCTGTAAAGACCAGTGCTATCAAAGCGAACATTGACCTGCCAAGAAAACGCATCTTCGTCTCTCCTTTGTATTCGTATGTATTCAATTTTTTACAACCCGTTTAGGTATTTCCAGTTGTGTGTAAGCGACTTCAGTTGATGTTAGTCGGCTAATGTATTAAATTCACGGAACGGGCTATTCTTTGAGAGCAACCATCAAGCGGTTCCGGAGTAAAGAAAATTCCTCGACTTCCTCGACTTCGTTAACTTCTGCGCCACCATGTGCGCTTGATTTGGAGTGGTCGCTCTGGAAAAGAAAGTTTGCGACACTTCTGGAAAAGTTTGCGATTTGTTCGGCTTCTGTTAATTCCATTTCTGAAACAAGAGATAGGAATCTTTCTTTAAGACTGGCCGGAATGTCTTGATTGTTCTGTGAAGAGATGTAGATCAAGTCGGCCAATCCCAACATCTCGATGTTTCGCGATAATTTTCTGTCTCTATTTGTGGGGTGCGCAAAGCGGCGATCAACTGCATGCTTCATGACGAGAAACAAAAATGCGCTGAATAACGAACCAAAAAGAGCTATTGCTGCAATCCCCGCAATTTGAGCTACTGTAACATAATCTATCGAGGAATAGGTCTCTTCTACTACAACCCATGGTTCCTCAACCTCTTCGACAACAATGACGGGCTCAATCTCAGATACGTTGTTTACCCAAACACCTTGCTCCGTTGCATCTTGCGGCGTCGGCAAGATCGCCTCAGCCGACCGTACCTGCGGTGTAAGGTTTCGATCCACTAACGTTGGTGAATCGCTATGAGCAAATTGAGAACTTGCAATTAAGATTAGAACCGGCCCCAGCAGCCAAACCATAATCCTTCGTCTATTCTTCAATCCCATCGTCAAATCGCCTGCTTCAAATTAGTCACTAAGCAGCCTCACACAAATCAGGAATTGAAGCCAACATTTTTGTCCTGGTGAGGGTCCTGTCGGGCCCACCGTCTGACTGTCAAAAAGAACAAATAAGAAGACGAACACAAGTTCACAGATCCCATTTAGCTAAAGAAGTCTCCGCTGCCGCTGGGTCTTTCCTAATACGAAGGATTGTCTGCCGGGTTAGTGAAGTTACCTTGGCGATCTCCGAGGCACCCGCACCTTTTGACAGCATGTTAAGGACGTCTGTTAGCGTCTCTCTGTCGTAGCTGGGTTTCTTGCCACGGTATTTGTTTTCGTTCTGTCGCGCGGCCTCTATGCCTGCCTTCTGGACTTCCTTTGTGACTTCAGCCTGAGCTTGAGCCGTGGCTGCCATAAAGGCTATCAGTGCGTCTCTCACGGCTTCCTGCATTGGGTCCGTTGTTGCCCCGTCGAAGGTGAGGTTATTGATCACCGTCCGCACCACGACACCCTGCCGCATGAAGTGCCTGATTGTATCAGTTACATCTTGGTAATTACGGCCCAAGCGATCCACCCAGCGGACCACAAGTGTATCCCCATGGCGCAGCTTGTCGTACAGCCGCTTACCCTCAGGTCTTTCCTGCAGCGCTGTGCTGACACCTGATACACCGTGGTCGGATACCACCTCGTCGAGTTCAAACCCAGCAGCCTCAGCTTGCGCCTGCTGATTGCTGAGCGTCTGGTCAGCAGTTGAAACTCGTGCGTACAGGATGGTCTTGCTCATGTCGTCCTCGTGTCCGTTAAGGTGATGTACGTTGATAGAGGTGTACGATTAGGAAAATCAACCCTTACGGACAGCTTTGTTCGCAATAACGGAGATGTACACAGAGGCATACCCCTGCGGACACAAGCTAACTGTCGTCCTGCTATTTGGAGGACGAGACGATATCTTCGTTGTGGTAGCTTATGCTTGCGTCAGATACGCAATGGCCGACTGCGTTATTCAGAAGCGACTTCGAAAGAGTGGTACACCCAAAATCGAGCATGGCATGATGGTTTGGGCAGACCACAACTATATTTTCAGGAGTGTCAGGCCCATTATGTGGAGCGCCCAAGGGGATGATGTGGTGCGCTTCAACGTACTTCTTGCCATTGGGAAGCTCAATGAACCCCCCACACATCTGGCACTCGTTGTTGTGAAGCGCCTTCACCTTCTTCGTCATGTCCGTATCACGGATGATGCGGTTGGTCGTAACTTCGGAGCGTTCGGTTTCTCCAGTCGTATCAGGTAACTCAATGTCGTGAGCAAACGGAGTTTCCGATATGAGCGATCTAAGACCCCAAACACCCATACCTATCCCGTGAACGCTGTAGAATAGGTCTCTATCGCCTTGCCAATTCGAGGAGTCCGAAGAGTTGTATTCAAGCTCCTTCCGGACAACTGCTTTAAGGGATTTGGGGGTGGTGTCGTTGTTGCTCTCGCGAATTGCGCGGACTTCTTCATACAAACGATCAAGGCTGGTGCTGCCGCCTAAGTTCTGTAACGCAAGCTCAACTGAATCTCGCCAGTTCATTTCAATGTCCTTGTGAAAAAAACAAGTTACCGCAATGTCCTACGCAGAACACAGTGTACGCTGCAGTGTCAACGACGAGTCGGAAGTGGCAACGTCAGAGCGCCGTAGCGCCTCAGTAGGGTGCGGATGTACATTGGCCAGTCGGTCGCCGACAACGTCGCTGTGTGAGGCGCTCACGGGCGCTGTGAGGAAAGGAATATCCCTCCGCCACATTCGTTACACTGGCTCCTGTATCTGAAACGGCAAAGGGGGGAGATGACCCAAACAGGGGTATAGTCAGAGGCGCTCTGATTTTTGTGGCTCAATAATCTCCGCGCGTTGAGTGGCTGACGTTGGTTTGGTCCAATTTATTCAAGCTATTCTGTGTTCACAGGACCAACTGTAAACAAAAAAGCCCCCCAACGAATTGTCGCTGGAGGGCTGTAAGCTGGGTGCATTGACCCATGCAAAGGGATTGAGCATCCCTGATAGGCTGAAGCTATAGAGATATGACTATAGGAATATACCGGGGGGAGGATGTAGCAACAGGAAGCTACATACAAAGGCTTAGCATAGCTATAGTATAGCCGGGGCATTTTACAATGGTGGAACTTAATTATAAAGCTATGTTATTAAAGGAGTTTTTTGCTTCTGAATTTCCAGCTCACGGCTTGCCCAAACACTGCGTCAGTGCAAGCAAAAGCGATAGTTTCGGCGCTCCGGATCAATCTACTTTATACGGTTTTATCATCCGCATCTGAGCAGCCAAACCGGGCAGCATCGCATCACTTTTTCCATATGCCTCAGCGGAAGACCCACGTGATCGACCTGTTATGTACAGCTTAGCGGCGTCGGTCATGTGCGCTATCAAGGCCATGTCTTCGAACAAGTGCCGCCAGCCGTGGTTCGGTGCCAATTCGCGTCGTGTCAAACCGAGGTCATTTCTGACCCAATCGCGGATGTTCCCTTGCGATCTATTGGGGAACAAGCGTCTGATCCCGCGCTTGCGTCCTTCGTCAACAAACCCAATCAACCCTTCGTCCATTAGTGCAGGGTGTACCGGAACACGTCTGATGCTGTATCCGCCTTTGATCAGCTTGTCATCTTCTGAGGTGAGCCTGTAGAACCAGTCATCGCCGACGCAGAAAAAATCATCCGGCCCAAGCTGTGCCACCTCTCCGATACGCGCCCCCGAATATGCACACATCCAAGGCAACCAACGGCGCTCTGGTCTGCTCTCGTTACGCGCGGCTTTCAGGATGCTTCTTGCCTCGTCCAAGCGGATGGTACGCGCTGCGCTGTCTGTCGCCTCTGCTTTCGGTGGCTTAACCACGTCCAACGGATTCTTGTCCGGAAACACTTCGCCCAGCCCTTGTTCTCGCGCCCATTCGATAACTGTTTTCACGTTCTTGAAGCGGTCGCGGACAGTTTTGATTTTGAGTTTTCCGGCATCAAGCATGTCATTCAGCCATTGGTCCGCTTGCTTGGCGTCGATAGACAGAACGTCATCATCGCCTCGGGTTGCATCGAACTCGGCGACAGCTTGCCTGTATTTCTTTTCTGACCGTTCACGTAACGGCGCTCCACCTCGCCCAGAAGCCCGCCGTTGTACCTCTTTGTCGATAACTTCTGCAAAGGTCAGTCGGGCGCGGCTTACAGTTTCTGTTGGAGCAGTGATCTCGAAAGATGGGTATTTGTTTGTATCGCCGCTGTCGGAGTAATCACCGAGCGACTTAGCTTCGTTGATTTTCGCCGCTTCATTCATCGAAGTGTATAGATGCCCGATCAGCTTGATCCGCGATGCTGCTGTGACCCGCAACTGATGGCGTCTGAGAATAGCATCAGCAAGACCGCCAAACCTCTGTTCCATCTGCTCGAGTTCTTTGGAGGGGTTATCGACCTGTAGCTCGTTGGTCCGCCCCGTACGTGCCAGTTCGTTCAGCTTCAGTACGTCCTCCCACATCTCACTGTCGCCGGGATTCCCATCCAGTATTCGAACGAAATCGGCTCTGACTTCGCCTGCTAAGGCCAAGGCTTGTTTGTGATTGAGCGCTATTGGACCCTGTCTCAAGCTCTCCCAGTGGGCTTCTATGCCAGCTAAGGCGGCAGGGAACCTCTGCCGTGCTACCTTCAGGTCTGACGTTCCGAGAGGTATTTTCGCGTGTGTCCCGACCTTGCGATTTATGATCTGTCCATTGATCGTCGCAGTCACGTACGTTCCCTTGGCCTCGTCCTTGAGATCGGCAGGGACGGCGACTCGGCAGTAATACGAGCCTTTGATCAGAGTTGGATTTGGCATTACGAAACGACCCATGATGTACTCCCGCGATGTACTCCACACGGCAGCGTCATGTCCTTATTTTAAAGGACGCCAGTAAAACAAGGGCTGTTTGATGGTGGGTGATGAGAGACTCGAACTCCCGACATCTTCGGTGTAAACGAAGCGCTCTACCAACTGAGCTAATCACCCGTGAGGGCTGATGTAGCCAAGGCTGCGCTTGGGTGCAAGAGGGTCTGGTAGAAATTCTTCACGATATCTTACGGCAGGCAGAAGATCAGGTTTTCTTACCTTCATCGTCGAGGACGCCTCAGGCAGCGGTTGGGACCATTCGGACTCTCCAAACCTTAGCGGATACATCTATGGGTTTGCTCAAAATGGGCGAAGTGTGTTGGCGCTTGGTAACGGAAATACTCATCCCTGTTCGGATGGAAATACACACCTGTTCGTGCAGCAATCTTAGGTCCATAGGCAAAGGGCCTTGCCTGCCCCATGTTGCCTCCGATATGCCCAGAGGGATTGCAACCCTCTGAACCGGAGGAACAGGATGCGCCGTCTGTTTGCGGCTTTGGCCATTTGCGCAACGCTTGCGGCCCCGGTTCGCGCCGAGGGCACGTTGGTGTTTGCTGCGGCGAGCCTCAAAACTGCGCTGGACGCCATTGCTTTGGGGTTTGAGGCTGAGACAGGGCAAGAGGTGACGATCTCTTATGCGGCCTCTTCGGTGCTGGCGCGGCAAATTCAGGCAGGGGCGCGGGCGGATATGTTCATCTCGGCCAACACGGACTGGATGGATGTGCTGCAGGAAGACGGCTTGATCGAAAACGCTTCGCGCGTGGATTTGCTGAACAACGGGTTGGTTCTGATAGGGGCCCCCGATGTTGACGCCGCCGCAATCGAGGTGGGTTTCGATTTGATCGCGCAGCTGGATGGCGGGTATTTGGCAATGGCGTTGGTTGATGCAGTGCCTGCGGGCATCTACGGCAAAGCCGCGCTTGAGCGGCTGGATTTGTGGAATGACGTTCAGCACCAGGTCGCCCAGACGGATAATGTACGCGCCGCGCTGGCGCTGGTGGCGGCAGGGGCTGCGCCGTTGGGCATAGTCTATCGTTCTGACGCAAAGGCCGAGGAACGGGTCGGCGTGGTCGGGGCTATCCCGGCAGAGTACCATCCCGCAATCGTCTATCCGGCGGCCCTGACCGTTTCGGCAATCCCTGAGGCACACGCGTTTCTGACCTATCTACAAAGTGATGCGGCGCAGGCAGAATTTCTGAGGCAGGGGTTCTCCCTGCCCGAAGGGTGACGGAATGGGCTGGCTGGGTCCGGCGGAGATGGAGGCGTTGCGCCTGTCGTTGCGTGTCTCGTTCTGGGCGACACTGATCACGCTGCCTTTTGGGATCTTCGTAGCCTATGCGCTGGCGCGCTGGCGTTTCCCGGGGCGGCAAGTGCTGAATGGTTTGGTGCATCTGCCTTTGATCCTGCCGCCGGTCGTAACCGGATATCTGTTGCTGTTGACCTTTGGTATTCAGGGGCCGTTGGGCAAACCGCTGTCCGAGATTGGCATTGTCTTTGCTTTCCGCTGGACCGGGGCAGCGCTGGCCGCCGGGATAATGGCCTTTCCACTGATGGTGCGTGCGATCCGTCTGTCGATTGAGGCGGTGGACCCGAAACTCGAACAGGCCGGAGCCACGCTCGGGGCCTCGCGACTGATGGTTTTCGGTACTGTGACGCTGCCGATGATCTTGCCCGGTGTCATTGCGGGCGCGATTCTGGCGTTTGCCAAAGCGATGGGAGAGTTCGGGGCTACGATCACCTTTGTCTCCAATATCCCCGGTCAGACGCAGACGCTGCCGTCGGCCGTCTATGCGTTCTTGCAGGTGCCGGGGGGCGAGGCGGCGGCGACGCGGTTGGTCATCATCTCAATCATCATCGCAATGGGTGCACTTCTGCTGTCGGAATATGTTGGCCGTCGTGTGGCCCAACGGGTGGCCGGATCATGAGGTTGTCCGTCCGTCTGAAACATCAACTACCGGGGATCTCACTGGACCTGGAATTCGACGCGCCTGCTGGCGTTACGGTCCTGTTTGGTCGGTCAGGTTCGGGCAAGACCACGGTCGTGAACGCGGTGGCTGGATTGCTGCGCCCCGAAGCGGGGCGTGTTGCGGTGGATGATTGGGTGTTGTTTGATACGGATCGTGACGTCTGGTTGCCGCCACATCGGCGGCGTCTGGGTTATATCTTTCAGGAAGGCCGCCTGTTTCCGCATCTGACCGTGCGCCAGAACCTGAGCTATGGCCGCTGGTTCGCCCCACGTGGGGCACAGCGCGAAAACCCGGATCGCGTGATTGAGATGTTGGGCATTGGCCATCTGCTGAACCGCCGCCCCGCGATGCTGTCGGGGGGCGAGAAACAGCGCGTTGCCATTGGGCGGGCGCTGCTTGCCAGTCCGCGCCTGATCCTGGCCGATGAGCCGTTGGCGGCATTGGATGAGGCACGCAAGGCTGAAATCCTGCCCTATTTTGAAAGGCTGAGGGACGAGGTCTCGGTCCCGATCCTTTATGTGACCCATTCAGCGGCCGAGGTTGCGCGGCTGGCGACATCTGTGGTGGCGCTACAGGATGGGCGTGCTGTGCGCCATGGTCCGGCGTCCGAGGTTTTGGCCGATCCGTCGGTTGCCCCTGCCGGGGTCCGAGCGGTGGGCGCGGTGTTACAGGTCCGCGTTGCGGCGCATCACGACGATGGCCTCTCCGAATTGGATGCGGGCGGTGCGCGCCTGTTCCTGCCCCGCATCTCTCATAAGATCGGAGAGGAATTGCGTATCCGTATTCCTGCGCAGGAAGTGATATTGTCAAACAAACCGCCCGAGGGGCTGTCGGCACTGAACATACTGTCCGGCCAGATCGAAGCGATCCGCGCGGGCGAGGGGCCGGGGGCCATCGTATCGGTGAACACTCCCGCCGGGGTGGTTCTGGCGCGGGTGACCCGACGCTCTGTCGCGGCTCTGGGCCTGCAAGTTGGTAGCGTGTGCCATGCAGTGATCAAAACTGTCGCGCTGGCACCGCAGGATGTTGGCGGTCGGGTGGAGCTGCGTTAACTCAACGCCCGAACCTCATGCTCTCGCAGTATACGTCGAGCGGCACGCCCGAACCCTTGGGCACCGGCGTCGCCCGGGAAGATCTCCGATAGCTCTTGCAGCGCCTCAGACGACAGGGTGTGAAGGCTTTCCTCACCCAGATACAGGCTTTCGGCATAAGCGCCTTCGGCGACAAGAATTTCGTGCCGGTCCAGAAGGATGTGCAGATACTCGACGGGCGTGCCGCTGGTATCGATCTCGATACCGGGCCACGCGCACAAGTGTTTGGCCGCGATCAAGACCTCGGGCGTCCCGAACAACAATTCAACCTTAGGTCCGCGAAGCAGAATGCGATGCTGCTGCGATACCAACAGGTCCCGCGTCGGGGTGCCGGGGCCAAGACTTCCCGCAGCCACGCGCACGGGCCGCATGGCCGGGTTAGCACGCAGCCGCTCAGGTGTCAGAGCGCTGCTTTCGATCCAGCGTATCGGCTGCAATCCGTGATCAAGCGTGGTGACTTCATCATCCACGCGCAAGGTTTCGATGGCACGTGCGCCTTTTGCGGTCTCGATCAGGGTTCCGGAGGTGAAGCAGACACCCTCGATCGTGATGTCAACGATCTGGGTTTGTGTGCCGGTGAAGGTAAAGAGCCCGTTGTCGAAGGTCGCCGTCACCGTGACCTCGAATGAATCTGGCACGATGTCACCATCATCAAGACTGTCGAAGAAGGTGGGATCGACGGTGTAGGTCCACTCACCAGTGTCTGGATCGATTGAAGCGGTGCCAAAATCCGGTGGGTCAGAGATCGCCCAACTGGCCTCGGTGAAGGTGCCGAAATCCGACGTTGCTGTTACGTCGAGATCGCCAGAAGCCACGTTGGGAGGAAAGCCGGTTACGTCGCCAGTGATGGTGCCGCTGATCGTTACGTTCGATGTCATGGCCTACCCGTTCTCTTGTTCCAGCAGACTTGCAAATTCGGTTGTACGGTAGAGCCGCATATGCACCTGGTGCTGCGCGTCGCGGGTCCATTCTACGATGCGTTTGGTCGACATATCACTGCTGAGGCGGTTGGTGCGCACGCGCGGATGGGGGATTTCACGCTTCAACATGCTAACCATCTGGCGCGTTTGCCCGAATGGCGCAACCAAATCGACGATCCAGAAGGATGGTCCGCTGGTGAAATCGGTATCGGTCAGAGGTTCTTCCCGCACCGCATAGCGATATTCGGCTTCGGGACTGAGCCCCGCAAAGGTCACGAAGCCGCGCGGGAAGCCATTTTGACGGAAGATGTGATACTGCTCCAGCCTGAGGGGTGTTTCAAAGGCGTGCAGAACCTGCGCCAAGCTACGGTTGCGGTGTGTTTTCGTCAGCGCTGCCAGATAGAACAACGCGCCGAAATCGGCATATTTTTCGGGCGAAAGATCAAACCAGTCTTTTGGGAACGGTTTCTGCACTGACCATCCTGCAAATGCGTATACACGAGATCATAGCGTGCATCATATTCAATGAAAGGATTTTCATGGCGGGCGGCAGAGATGAAACCGAAATGGACGTCTTGGTCGAGTCAATTATATTGTTCTGATGTATTTCTATTTGAATTCATGCTCTGCTGCTTCGGGCCAGGCTAGGGAAAAGGGTATTCACTATGCGTTTTCTGAAACTCACCTGCGTGATGACAATTGTTCTGATGCCAGTTGTTGCGCAAGCCGTCGGCGTTGGTTTCGGCGTCCGGCCCGCGTTTCGGACAACAGTGACACCGCTGCAGGACGGTACCTTTGAGGTCGCTGCCATCGGATCTTCAGCGCCCGTCGCCTATTGGTGCGGGATCGGAGATTATGCGATCCGCACATTGCGGACGCCGTCCAACCAACGCATCTATATCTCAAAGCCTTATGAGAGGGGCGTTCGCACCGTGCAATTCTCGCTTACGCCACCTGAAGGGGCCGAGAACGTCTCAACCTATTCCGTAACCGTAAAAACTGTGGGTGCCAGCATGACGGCTGCTTCGGCGCAGGGCTATTGCTGGGACAACTTCATAGATATGGGTTTCTAGCCGTCAGACCCATTTTGCCAGCGGCGGCAAGCTCATCAGGACTGCATCCGGGTCGTGTCCGGTCTCCAAGCCAAACTTGGTGCCCCGGTCATAGACCAGATTGTATTCAGCATAGAGCCCACGATGCACCAATTGTGTGTCCTTATCGGTGTCGTCAAAGCTCTGCACCCGGCGTTTCTGGACCAGTGGCAGAAAGGCGGGCAGGAAAGCCCGGCCTATATCTTGCGTCAGGGCAAAATCAGCCTGCCAGTCGCCGGTGCAGTAGTCATCCATGAAGATACCGCCGACGCCCCGCGCACGCTTGCGGTGCGGAATATAGAAATATTCGTCGGCCCAGTCCTTGAGGCGCGGGTAATGCCCTGGCCCGTGCGGGTCCAGGTGGGCCTTCTGGGTGGCGTGGAAATGGGCGGTGTCCTCATCGTATTCGATGCAGGGGTTCAGATCGGACCCGCCGCCGAACCACCAGGCGTGTGGGGTCCAGAACATCCGCGTGTTCATGTGGACGGCAGGCACATGCGGGTTCTGCATATGCGCCACCAGACTAATGCCCGAGGCCCAGAACCGCGGGTCGTCCTTCATACCCGGAATGCCTTTGCGCGCGGCCATGGCGTTCTGCGCACGTTCGCCTAGCGTGCCATAAACGGTTGATACATTGACGCCTACTTTTTCGAATACGCGGCCGCCGCGCATCACAGACATCAGACCTCCGCCTGCGTCCGAGCCATCGTCGGACTGGCGTTGCGTCTCTTTCACCTCGAACCGGCCCGGTTCGGCCTGCGAGAAAGGACCGGTGTCGTGGCTGTCTTCCAGCGCCTCAAACGCGGTGACGATCTCATCCCGCAACTGGCGGAACCAGGCAGAGGCGGTGGCTTTTTCAGTGTCAAACATCAGGATCAATGGGCCGGGGCTGCGACGGGGTCCAGCAGCGTGCGGCCTCCGTCAATGGTGAGGATTTGTCCGGTCATGAAGCCAGCAGCGTCCGAGGCCAGGAATTGCGCGGTTTCGACCAACTCGTTCGGGGCGGCGATCCGGGCTAGCGGCGTGTGTTTTTCGATATCGACACGGAAGTCGCGGTTTTCTTTCAGCGTGGACTGCAACGAGGCACTCATCACCGATCCAAGCGCGATCGAGTTCACCCGGATGCGGCTCGGCGCAAGCGCCACGGCCAGCGAACGCGTCATCTGATCCAAGGCGGCCGTCGAGACGGAATAGGCCATCAGGTCCGGGTGCGTGCGGCGTGCAGCAATCGAGGACAGATTGATGATCGATCCGGCGGGGTTCTCATCATCGCCATCGGCTTGTTTGATAAAGCGCTTGGCGACCAGTTGGCTCAGCCGCAACGCGGGCATCAGGTTCTGATTCAGCAAGATGCGCACCGAGTCGTCATCACTGTCCAGCGGGTCCGACGGGATCACCTGCCGTGCGCCGTTGATCAGGATATCGACCTGATCGAACGCATCCAGTGTGGCTGAAAGAAGATTGGCGATGGTCAGCTTCTCGCGCAGGTCTCCGGCGAAGTAACGGATGTTACTGTCATCGGCCTGTTCGCCCAGCTCTTCGGACAGGCGTTTTTCGTCCATATCTGCGAACATGACATTGGCTCCCGCATCGGCAAAGTGCCGTCCGATGGCCAGCCCGATGCCGTTTGCACCGCCTGTGACGATTGCGGTTTTGCCCGCGATGGAAAAGGACATGCGAATCCTCCTGAGTTCTGGCGCAGGTTAACGGGCCCTACCTGCGAGGGCGAGAGGCATGGAACACCTTGAACCGGTTGTCTCCTGCGATTTCTTCGACCTGCGCGAAGGCCTCGGTCAGTGTGGCTTCGTAAGGAAGGTGGCGATTGGCGACCATCCACAGGTTGCCATTTCGTGTCAGATTGCGCGCTGCACTGGCGATAAAGCCCTGACCCAGGGCCGGATCGGCACTGCGCGAGGTATGAAAGGGCGGGTTCATGACCACCATATCCAGCGGCTCGGGCGCAGTCCAAGTGGTGGCGTCGGCCCAATGAAACTGCGCGCGTGGGTCCGGCACATTGGAACGGGCGCAGGTGAGGGCGGTGTGATCGGCCTCAACCAGATGTAGGCTATGCAGCGTATCGTCGATCAGGTTGGCGGACAGAAAGCCCCAGCCCGCGCCCAGATCAGCGATGCGCGCACCGCGTTTCGCCGGTAGAGATTTCAGCAGCAGCGCAGAGGCAGGGTCGATACCGTCAGCGGAAAACACGCCGGGTGCTGTCTGGAAGCCGTCGACCATCTGGCCCTCGGGCGCGGCCCAGTCGGCAAACGCATCCGCATTGGACTGAAACCAGAAAATCTTGCCATGCGCCTTCGAGATCGGCCCTTCGACCGCAACGCGCTTGCGGATGTCTTTCAACAGGCTGTCCACGCCATTGGTTTTGGCCCCGTCTACCACCACCACGCCGCTGGCGCGGCTGCAGGCCTGATGGACCAACGCACGGGCCAGCGCTTTGGCGCGAGGCAGAAAGACGATGGCATCCTGACAGGGCGCATCGCTTTCGGGTGTGGCTGCAAAGCCTTGGGCGGCAAAGTGATCGTGAAAGGGTTTGAACGGCTGCACCACCTGCGTCTCATGCGCCAGATCCGTCAAATCTTGGTCGGTGGCCGGGGCCAGAACAGTCAGCGGCTGCGACAGGCTGAGCCCGCTGTTCAGGGCTAGATCGAGACGAGGGGACATGATGGGCAAACCCGGCTGCGGACGCGCGTTATTCTTCGCGTTCCATGGTGCATTGCAGAGGGTGCTGGTGCCGGCGGGCAAAGTCCATCACCTGACCCACTTTGGTCTCGGCGATCTCATGGCTGAACACGCCAACCACCGCAACACCTTTCTTGTGCACGGTCAACATGATCTCGAACGCCTGAGCGTGAGTCATGCCGAAGAACCGCTCCAGCACATGAACGACAAACTCCATCGGTGTGTAATCGTCATTCAGCAACAAAACCTTATACAGAGGCGGACGCTTGGTCTTGGGACGCGTCTGCACCAGGACCGACGTTTCGTCGCTCTCGTCATCCTTGTCGGACATGATCCACTGGTCTTGGCGCATTGCTGTAAGAGAATCCCGATTCACGCTTCGGTTTGTTTCAGGGCTTATATAACGTCACCATTGCCAGAGAAAAGAGCTACGAGTCGGAATCGCTATGCAGGACAAGCTGACCACAATCGGGTTCGATGCCGATGATACGCTCTGGCATAACGAACGGTTTTTTCAATTAACGCAGGCATACTTCGCCGAGCTGCTGGCAGATCATGCAGAACGCGATCATCTGATGGAGCGTCTGCTGGCCGCTGAAAAGCGTAATATCCGGCACTATGGCTATGGCATCAAGGGCTTCATCCTTTCGATGATCGAAACCGCGATTGAAGTGACCGAAGACCGGGTTCCGGCTGGAGTAATCCGCCAATTGATCGAAGCCGGCCAAGAGATGCTGGCCCATCCCATCGAATTGCTGCCCCATGCCCGCGAGGCCATCGAAGCGGTGGCTGAGACGCACAGGGTCCTACTGATCACGAAAGGTGACTTGATCGATCAGGAGCGCAAGCTGGCGCAATCCGGTCTGGGTGAGCTGTTTGACGGGGTTGAAATTGTGTCCGAGAAAACGGCGGCGACCTATGCGTCAATCTTTACCCAGCATGGGGATGGCCCAGAGGCGGCGATGATGGTGGGCAACTCGATGCGGTCCGATGTGGTGGCTTCGATTCAGGCCGGATGTTGGGGCGTGTATGTGCCGCATGGGCTGGTCTGGGAAATCGAGCAGGCAGAGGTGCCGGCCGCCAGCCCTCGATTCTGTGAATTGCGCGATTTGGGCGATCTTGCGGCGCTGGTTGCGCGGATTTCCTGATCTGTTGCCGTTTCGCCTCAGTTACCGGAAAATTGTATCGACGCTTTGCCCGATTTCTGGCGCAATCGCCGGTTTGGTAGATTGAGCGATGAATTCCACAAGATATGGCGCTGCGACTTCCAAGAATGTGATCGCTGCGCCCCGAGCTTTCGGTTTCTTTAAATCAGTCTCTGTGTTAGCCTGCGTGATATAAAGAAAAGAATTGCCGACCGGGAAAACCCGGCGGTGCGAGGCAGACAGAGGCAAAGATCGTGCAGATTCGGCGGACAGTTCCGGCCCGAATGGGCTTATTCCTTATAGCATTCTTGTGGCTGCTTTCTTTTGCGCCACTCCAGGGCCTTGCGGCCCCTTACGCGGCCATGGTCATTGACGCGCGCACAGGTGAGGTGCTGCATTCGCGCAATGCCGACACGCGGCTGCATCCGGCATCGCTGACCAAGATGATGACGCTGTATATCGCGTTCGAGGCGGTCCGAAACGGTGAGATCACACTGGATACTCAGGTACGCATCACCAAGGCGGCAGCGGCAGAGCCACCGTCCAAGCTGGGGCTTCGGTCGGGGCAGAAGATTGCCTTCCGCTATCTGATCCGTGCGGCAGCGGTGAAATCGGCCAACGACGCCGCGACCGCAATCGGCATCACGCTCAGCGGGTCCGAGGCAGCCTTTGCACGCCGTATGACCCGCACCGCCAAAGCGATGGGAATGAGCCGGACGACCTTCAAGAATGCCCACGGTCTGACCGAGTCGGGCCATCTGTCGACCGCGCGCGATATGACCACGCTGGGCCGTCACCTGCTGTACGACTATCCGCAATATTACAACCTGTTCTCGCGCCAATCGACAAATGCCGGGATCAAGACCGTTCCGAATACCAACCGTCGCTTGCTGGCGGCTTACAAAGGCGCTGACGGAATCAAGACCGGCTATACCCGCGCGGCTGGTTTCAATCTGGTCGCCTCGGCCAAGCGCAAGGATGAACGCATCATCGCCACTGTCTTTGGCGGCAAATCGGGTGCATCGCGTAACGCGCGTGTGGCTGAACTGTTGGATATGGGTTTCCGCCGTGCCCCCTCGCGTGCGCCAATCCGCAAGCCTGCACGCCCGGCCTATGCTGGGAATGCAGGGGTAGGGGCGGTTCAGGTTGCTGCGGCAGGTGCGCCCAAGACCAGTCTGCGCCCGGTGCTGCGTCCGGTTGCGGCCGTGCAGGTGGCAGGCTCGGTGGCCGAGACCGCCGAGAAGAACCGCACGCGGATTCAGGATGGTATTGCCGCAGCCATTGCACAGGCAGATGTTGCGCCATCTGAGGCAACAACACGCCCCGAAGCGCGTCCTGACGATGTGGTACTTGCATCTGTTGCGCCCGCGAAACAGCCGGAACCCGAACAGGAGGTTGTAACGCGCCTGTCGACCTCGGGCGGGCATCTTTGGGGTGTCAATGTGGGCCGCTATACAACCCGGTATGAGGCCGAGAAGGTTCTGTTGAAAACTGCCCTGTCGGAAATGACCACCTTGGAAGGCACGCTGCGCAAGGTGAACCAGAGTTCGCGCGGCTTTGATGCTACATTTCAGGGCATGACCCGCGAACAGGCAGATTTGGCCTGCCGCCGGTTGCAAGCACGAAATGTCACTTGTTTCATGATCGGGCCGTCATAAGACCCGGCATATTCTCTCCTGGATGGGCCTGGGCTGCGATCACTTCGCAGCCCTTTTTTTGTTGCCCCGTCAATCGAATACGTGGCCGTGCTGGTATTGTTCGTCCTGACCCGCAGCGGCTGTCAGCGCGGCCACATTATCTTTGGTAAAGAACCCGTCATAGTGATGGCAGCGTTCGATATATTCGGTAATCAGCAGCGTGTTCTTGGAGTGTTTCGAGAAAATCTGCTTCAGGTTCGGGTCGTCTTTGCACTCGCCCACCACATGGGCCAGAAACGGCACGCCTTTGTCTTTGAGTGTATTGACCACGAAGTCGACATTCTTTTCGCCCGCGCCATGATCGCCGTCCTGGATTTCGACCGCCATATGGTGCAGGCGCCGTCCGAAGTTGCGCACGAAATCCTCGGTCGGCATGGGCAGCTTGGCGAAGGAATTCACGAAGGAAGGCGTGTTATTGGCCGTGAACACCTTGGCGGGGGATTTCTTGTCGTCATCCACATTGGCGTTGCGGTTCACATTGGTCGACGAGTTCATGTCGAATATGTTGTACGCCCCCCAGAAGTAATAGGGGACCATGGTCAGAAATTCGAGGATCGCGTCCTCACGCTCGCCCGCCAGAACGCGGGTGGCGAGGTGGTCGATGCCCAGCATCAGCGGCGCGATCTTGCTGTCTGTGCCAAATGCTGCGGCCTGATCCAGCCGCGCCTGTTCTGCATCGCTCAGCAGCACCCGATCGCCCAATCCCAGACTGTCGGTGTCGTTGAAATCCAGCGTCGAGTATCCCACCCGATTGCAGGTGAAATCTGAAGGCGTAGTGAAACGGAAACCGTCCAGCGTGTAGAACGGGTTCTCGGTGTCGCCAGAATATTCGAACCGAATATTCTGATCCTCAAGCGTTCCGGTCAGCGCTTTCAGATCGGTGGCCCCGTAAATTTCGCCCACATAACGCGTTTGCGGAGTGCCGCGTGCCAGAGGGTACATGCGGTTGATGCGGGGAATGAAATCCTCGAACGCGGGGCTGAGTGGGGCCATCAGGATCAACGCTGGGTAATCGGAGTGCGAATGCATCACCGAGAACTTGTGTGTCTGACCCAGATAGCTGGCCGTGTGGCGATATGGGGTCATTACATAAAGCTCGATCAAAGTGTCGAACAACGCATCGGGTTCAACCTGAATGACAATCGCACGCATTGCGTCAACCTGATCTGCAATACCCGAGCTGGCGCGGCGCTCGTAAATTTTCGGCAGATATTCGGTGAAGAAGTCCGAGTTCTTCTTGTCGCCCCGGGGTTCATAAGACATCAGATCAAAAGACATTGGCGCACCTCCTTGTGCGGTCTCGTGCAGATTTGTGGCAGTCGGAACATACACTTGCAATTCATGCTAGGCGCTTAGGCCTGCACGGGCAACAGTCTGCACTTGGGGTTTGAACCTGACGCAAAGATGACTAAGGCATGAATTTCGTGACCTCGACACCGCCCTCGATCAGGTTCTCACGCACCGACCGCGCGATCTGAACCGCCGTCGGACCGTCGCCATGCAAGCAGATCGTATCGATTGAAGTCTCAAGCCGCTTACCGGATTCGGTTATGATCGCGCCCTCTTTTACCATGTCCAGAATACGCGGCCCCGCCAGTGCGGGGTCATGAATAACCGCCCCCGGCAGGGACCGATCCACCAGCGTGCCATCATCATTGTATGCACGGTCGGCAAAGATTTCGCCGACCCATTTGCAGCCTAGCTCACGTACGGCTTCTTCCTGTTTGGTGACCGCCAGCACCATGATGATGATGTCCGGGTCCACATCCAGTGCGCCCTGATAACAGGCCCGTGCCATATCGATATCGACCGAGCACATATTGGCCAGCGCCCCGTGCAATTTAAGATGCCGCACTTCGGTGCCGACCGCCTTGGCCATGCCAACGGCCGATCCCAACTGATAGCGCACCAGATTTCGCAAGCTTTCGTGGGGCACTTTCATGTTCCGCCGCCCGAACCCCTGCAAATCAGGAAAGCCGGGGTGCGCGCCGATGCCAACGCCGTTTTCGGCTGCCAGAGCCATGGTCTTGGCCATCACATCCGGATCTCCGGCGTGAAAACCACAAGCGATATTGGCCGAAGTGATGATCCTCAGAAGGCTCTCATCATCGCCCATGTTCCATGGGCCAAAACTTTCCCCCATATCGGCATTCAGATCGACGCTCGGCATCGCGATAACTCCCTAGTCAGTGGCGGAGATCATTCCGCTGATCAATTGGTAGGACAAAAGGTCCGGAATGTCGTGTGGATCGCGGACCAGAGGTTCAACACGACCCGGCAAGCGCGCAAGGTCAGCCTCGAAAGCGGCTTGCAGTGCTGAGGCCTGTTCCAGCGATACGAATTCGAACTGAATTTGACCGTGCGCCGGGGTTTGTGCCGCGCGGGGCAGATCACAGGGCAGGACGGTTGCGATGCGCGGATAACCTCCGGTGGTCTGGCATTCGGGCAGCAGGATAAAGGGCGCACCGGTGCCGGTCATCTGTATGTCGCCGGGGGTGATGACCTCGGACAGGATGTTCAGCTGACCTCTGGCTGCGAACCCGTCATCATCGCTGTCCAATTGCATGCCCATGCGGTTGGCCCGTGCGCCCCGTTGAAATGTCGTTTGCGTGAACCGCCCCAGTGTCTCGTCATCAAACAGCGCGGTTTGAAAGCTGGCGATCACCCGCAGGCCCCCACCAGAGAAACGATCATCCAAGCGCAGTTTCAGGCCTGTTTTGCCCGTTCCGGCTGCAGGCAGGTGATCTCCCACCTGAACGGCACGCCCGATTCTGGCGGTCAGATGGGCCGAACGAGATCCCAACATGACGTCGGCTTCAATTCCACCACCCAGATGCAGGTACCCATAACTACCTTGCAGCACCGACCCGATCACCAACCGCTGTCCGGCCTCCATCTGATGAGATGCATTCCACGCAACCGGGCTGCCATCGATGCTGGCTTGCATCGGCGCTCCGGTCAGGGCGATGGCGGTGGACGCAGTCGCTTCGAACTCACCGCCCATCCCCGCCATTTCCAGAGCGGCACAGGCAGGGTTCTGTCCCAACAAAGCTGCTCCTTCGTACAACGCCGATACATCCGCCGCACCCGAGCGCGACAGACCCTGATCCAGATATCCGGTACGTCCTTGATCTTGAATGGTGCAGGCGGGACCAATGTGATGAACGATCAGACTCATGCCGTGATCTCCTCGCAGGTTGCGCCGCCTGTCCCGTCGGTGCATGTCGCCCGGATATTTTCCAGGTCATCGCGCGAGACCGAGACGAATTGCATCTCATCACCGGGGTTGAGCGCAAAGCTTTGCTCCATGTCAGGCCGAAAGCACCTGAATGCGGTCTGTCCGACATGGCGCCATCCGGTGGGCGTGGGCCCCGAGAACAACACAAATTGCGAAATGGCCAGAACCAGCGCTCCTTCGGGCACCATTGGCGTTAACTCCTTCATACGCGGAATGTTGAACTCCGGTCCCAACGGGCCAAGATACGGCTGCCCCGGTGCAAACCCAATTGTCAGAACCCGCACGCGCGTCTCGCTGAGTCGTTTGATCGCTTCTGCCGGATCCAATCCTGCTGCCGCCGCCGCGTCTTCCAGCTGTGGCGCAAGATCGGTGCCGTAGACCGTTGGCACTTTCCAGAACCGTCGCCCGGTTGGCAGCGGCGCGTGATACCAGTCGCGACTATCCAATAGAGAGTGCAGCTGGGCTTCGATATCTTGATGCGACACCTGTGATGGGGTGAACCGAACGTAGGCAGATGCCAGCGAGGCCGAGGTTTCAAGCACACCGTCTAGCTGTAACATCTCAACAGCCCCTCGGAATGCTAAGGCAGCGCGGTTTGATGGCTCAGACATGGTTTCAGCAAATGTCACCAGCAGCCCGTCAAATCCGACGGTTCGCATCAAGGGGAATCGAGGGTCAGGTGTCATGTCACGTTCGCGGATTTATAGTTTGTGCGTTGAGGAGACCTGAGCCTATCCGCAGAGAATGCGCAAGGCCTTGCAAGGCTGGCGGGTGTCGCGCCGAACTGAACCGATTGGGGTAGCGATTCTGAACTTGAAAATGAATCGGTTTTCGCAATCGAGTCGGATCAGTCTTGTGGCGAGTTTGGAAGTTCTCACTATATATAGGGGTCGAGCAGACAGGCTCCGAACGTCGAGCGGGACGGCCAGACGCCTGAGTGGTCGATTTCGGCAAGCTTCTTCGCAACTGCGTCTCGTCAAACATTTGATATAATTGTGTAAAACATGATTTTGCAGTTTTTTGCGAGTTTCTTGAATTTTCCACTTGCGCGTTGAATGCGTAAGGCATAGAACGCCCTTCACCGGCGCTGCTGAGGTGGTTGTTGGGACGCTGGGAACGGCGGAGACGGGCCGGAGAGACGGTTGGACGCTCGGGAGAGACTGGG
>NZ_JBQFTW010000003.1:0-376935 GCF_056538865.1 Ruegeria sp. BE3
CGCTTTGAGGGCTATGTATAGCCCAGTCGCGAAGCAGAACTGTCGCCATTGGTGGACAATGTGGTCAACCGGACTTTGCAAAGTCTGCTTTTCGCGCGCAACGGCTCGGAGAAAAAGCGTATGAGTACTCGCGACTGGGGCGGCGAAAACAACAGTATTCAGGCTGTTAACCCTTCGGCTCGCTTCACGTCCGCTAACTCAACTTGGTGAATAAAGATCAAGCACGGATAGCACACGTGAACGAGTCTCACGATCTTTCACAAAAAAACGTTCTACGACGCTGCGGGCAGGGAAGTCTGGCCAAGTGTCCAGCATTTCGACAATTGCCTTCTCCGCCCCCACAGTATTACCTGTTTCGTGATAGGCGGTGGCGAGCAAAAAGAGGCTTGGCGGACTCACAGGATGGCCTCGCTCTGCTGCTTTGGAAAAGGCATCGATGACTTCACTATAGTTCTCCAACATAAGTTGTGCAGCCCCATAGATGTTGTTGTATGCGAAACGACCCACGCCTAGTCGAGACCGTTGTGGATTAGAAACTTCGGCCATTAACACGGGATCATCTACAACTAGGGCCGTGATGCCTATCAGATCCAAAGTATGTCCGTCTTGAGGGCTAAGATCCAAGGCAATTCGGGCACGTCTAAGCGCTCCTTCACTATCTCCAGTCACAGCAAGGGTCCAGCCATGAGCGGCTTGCGACCAACCATCCAAGGGATCTAGCGTGGTAGCGCGTTCTGCCATTTCCAAAGCTTCAGCAACTAAAGCGGTTGAAGCGTCAGCATCGCTTGTCAGAAGTGACTTAAGTGTGAGCACCTGGGCCGAACCCGCATAACCTGCAGCAAGTTGCGGATCGAGGTCAATCACATACCGAAACGTTTCCAAGTTAATGGCTTGCCGTCGGAGGTCGAACAAAGGAAAAAACAATCCCCGTGTTTGCTCAGCTAAGTTTGCAGCCTGAACACTGGTGAATGACTTCTCCCGAAGCGCAGCCAATTCTGCGGGGTTTTTATTGGTTGCGAACTGTGTGTTCGATTGGGAACCGCGTAGTCCAAAATATCCTAGGACACATGCCAACAAAAGCGTTGTTCCGATGAGCGGTAACAGGAATTTGCGACGCCAGAAACCGCCAGAGTGCGATGATGCCGACTGGCTTTGCCCGCTAGTTGGCTTCGTCGCGACGGATGGTTCAAATTGTGGTCGATACCCCCCGGTTTGCATAGTTATGCGTAAAGGGTCTGATTTGCCCGCGTCACTGTAGTAGTTCTCCAAGGCACGCCTAAGGCGACGGGCCTCAACCCGAACGAGGTTTAGTGCCCCACCGGTCTCGTCAAGCTCCTTATCGTAGACATCTGTCGCGATAACTTTGCCCTTTATGGAGCGCCCGTGACCGTCAAGTTCCTGTTCGACAATGTATCTTAGGAAGGACTGCAGCCTGGGTGAGCCAGCAAACTCTGCGGATGAAAGGACCCGCTCAAGTGTTCGCCTAATTTCTCCAGCCTCTATCATTTCCCCAGACTCACATCCATTTTCTTATTTTTTCAGTGTTTTAATAACCATCCCGCCTCTCTGAATCTAAGCTGAACTCACCCCTAGCTCACCGTAACTCACTTTCTTTCCGCTCCACCCACCTTCTAACATATTGGCTAAAGTGAATACAAAAAGGCCACACTCAACCATGAACTGCAGGGAACTCCACGCCCTCATACCTGAGTATTCCGAGGCGGCTCTGTCCCGAGCGCTAAGGAACGAAAATGTACGTGAGGCGGTGGAAGACCTTGATGAAGTTCTTAAGCACGTAGCCCTCTCACCAGAAAAGTCTCCTGTACGAAAAGAATGGGAGACTGTTCGAGACGAGCTGCTGTCCGAAATTCGACGACTTACGCAGAGGCTCAGCGATGCTAGTTGATATCGGCGATGGTTAGGAAACGCAGGTCCTTGTCTTCAGGAACCAAGAAAAAACAAAAAACTGTGCACCAAAAAAACTCTCGGAGGATCCAAAAATGAGCCAATCACGCAACCCTTACGGGCAACGCCCCGGCGGTGGCATTACGCTGCCGGAGTATTTCCGGCCGACACCCGGCTGTACAAGCAACAACTTTTTCCCACCCAACGAGCTTTTGCCAAAAGGCGAGATGCGGATTTGTTTTCCGGGTAGCACGCCTTGGCCTCCGACGATGGTACAGTCCGGCACATGCATTGTCTTGGAGCTGGGGAACGGTACTCCATTCCCGCGCCGCCTGTTCTTTGATTTCGGCAATGGCTGCGTAAGGAATATTATTCAGCTTGGCATTTTGCCGCCGATGGTGCGCGATATCTTCATCAGCCACTTGCACGTCGACCACTATGCAGACTTGCCCTACTTCATGCCGTTCCGCGCATGGTCGGGAGGCTGGCGCAACGGTTTGCGCATTTTCGGCCCATCAGGTGACCGGCCAGAGACGGGCACCCAATATATGGTCGACAAGATGCATGAGATGATGACATGGCATCTTGAGAACTTTGACCACTGCCCGATTGGCGCCGGCTACGACACCGAAGTTGTTGAGTTCGACTACAAAGACGAAGGCGGTGTGGTTCTGGAAGAACCCGGTTTGAAAGTCACGCACTGGGCGCGAAGCCACGTGAAAAGCGGTGCGTCAGCATATCGCGTGGATTGGGAAGAAGCCGGATTGTCCTTTGTCTGGACAGGCGACGGGCGCCCTGATGAAAGCACAATCGAGTTTGCGAAAGGCTGCGATATTTTCGTGACCGAAGGACAAGCCGATCTACCGCAACTACTCAACTACAAATACGGCACGCCCAAAGAAGTTCTGGAATTCACTCTGGATACCTACCACACGCCTTACTATGCGGCGGGATATCTGATGAACGAAATTCAACCTCGGGCCGGTGTGATCTGCCACTACACCGAGGAATCGGCGGGCGAAGCCATCGCGGAAATTCGCGCGCATTGGGATGGTCTATTCCTCTTTGGTGGACCAGACACCAAGGTAATCAACGTCACAAAGGATCGTATCTGGGAACGTATGGCCCTGCGTCCGGAAATGCCGGCGATGCAGCCACCAGATCCCAGAACGATACCGTTCCCGGATGGCGAGATGCCGGATTACATTCAGATTCCGAAACCGCGTTTGCCGCGTGAGGAACAACAGGATGCCTTCCTGCGGGAACGGGAACTAGATCCGGCCCTCTACATGCCTGAGGACGTACTCCGTCCACTGACGCAGCACTACGACGAAGAAACTTTCCGCTTCGACCTCCACGCCCTGATTGCTGCGCGCGATCATACGGATTGATCTGATTATTGACTAAAAATAAGCGCCGCGTTTCTTAGCCACGCGGCGCGATCACAGTTCTTGCAAAAGGATGTAGCCATGAACAACGCCCCAAAAGAACCTGTCCCGCTGACGATCCTAACAGGGTTTCTGGGTGCGGGAAAAACTACTCTGCTGAACCGGATTTTAAAGGGTGAACATGGGTTGAAAATTGGCATTCTTGTGAATGATTTCGGCTCGATCAATGTCGATGCAGAACTGGTTGTCGACGTCGAAGATGGGATGATTAGCCTCGCGAACGGCTGCGTCTGTTGTCAAATCCGAGATGATCTCGTTGAGTCGGTCGCAGCGTTGATCGAGCGTGATGATCCCATTGAGTACATACTGCTTGAAGCCAGCGGAGTTGCAGATCCGGCAAGCATCTATATGACCTTCGTGGATTCAGCATATCGCGATCTGATACGGCTTGACAGTGTGACGTGTGTCGTCGACGCCGATCAAGTCTTTACTTATGACGACCCGGACCTTGCCAAGCTCAAGCTGCAGCAGATCGGATTTGCGGATCTTGTAATCCTTAACAAAGTTGATTTGGCAGGAGTCGAGGAAACTGCAAAGGTAAAGAGGTGGATAGACGGCTTCTTCTCAAGGGTTCGCATCGTTCCTGCCGTCAAATGTAACGTTCCACTCGAAATCCTGCTGTCTGTCGGTCGTTTCGATGTTTCTCGCGCAATGGCTGATCAAGCGCATAGCCACGACCACGAACATCATCATAAGCACAATCACGGTTCTTTCTTCAGCACCTGGAGTTATACGCGCGACGCGCCATTGCAGCGCAAAGCATTGGAACGAATGATCAAGAGAGAACTGCCTTCAAATATCTATCGCTGCAAGGGATTTGTTTACCTGGATGACGACCCGAACAGCCGTTATTTGCTGCAAGTTGTCGGGCGGCGGGTCGAGTTGACGAAAGACCGCCCTTGGGGGGGCGAGGATCCGGCAAACCGGATCGTTGCCATCGCACACAAAACAACTCTTGATCAAGCGCACTTGCGTGAGTTGTTCGATGCTTGCTCTGGTTCGTCTGTCGGGAACGAAAATAGCGAAGTTGTAACTGTCGCAACAGGATAGTTACCATGCATGAGTTGGAAATCCTGATCGTTCAAGCGGCGAGCTACATCCAGGTTCTATTCGAAGCGGCGAGCGTCATCGTTGTTGCTGCTGGAGGCATCGCCTTTGCACGAGCGTTCATTATGCATCGGAAGTCGGATGCCGAGCCTGTCGCACGGCGCATCCTTGGAAAATACCTGATTGTGGCGCTCGAACTGCAACTAGGCGCGGATATTATAGCGACTGCAACAGACCCAACAATCGAAGAATTGGCGAAACTGACAGCCATCGCCTTCGTCCGAACCTTTCTCGACTATTTCCTCGTTCGGGAAATTCGCGAGGAGAGAGTCGAGGATAAACCAAGTGAAACCTGATTTTCTAACTGAGGCCTCCAATGGACTTTGACGACGAGGACATGCCGCAGCGTTCTAACAATCAGTTGGCCGGCGAACGAACAGATCTGGCGTTCGAGCGGTCCCGGCTCGCTTCGGACAGGACGACCATGGGATATATGAGAACGGCTACGTCGCTCGTTGGTTTTGGCTTCTCTATACCCGCACTATTCAGAATTTTGACTGATGTACCTGGGTTGGAAGAGGTTCCGATAGAACATGCACGTTTTGTCGGATTATTCATGCTGATACTGGCGGTAATAATGCTATCTGTCGCCATCATACAGCAAATTACTTTTCTTAAGCGGATCTCTGATATCTCCGGAAAGCCATTTCCGATTTCACCTGCGCTGGTCTCAGCCGGGTTGATCTTGGCGGTCGCTATTTACGCTACGATCAGCATCCTTTGGAATGTGGAACCGCTGTGATGGAGTCGCCGCTGCCGTTTGAGCAATCCGTCACCCTATTCATCCATATCTTCATTACTCTAGCCATGCTTTGCATCGGGATGAGTGCAACGCTGCGCGAAATGGGTGCAACGGTTCTGGAACGTGAAAGACTACCGCGCCTTCTTGCTGCAAATGTCTTCATACCGCCCGTCATTGCAATCCTGATTATCGGGGTCTTCCCACTACCACGATCAGTTAGCGCCGTTTTGTTTTTGTTGGCAGTCGCCCCCGGCGGCATCAACGCGGTCCAATTTTCGACCAAAGCGCCGGGACAAGTCAGCGCGGCCGGGGCCCTGCTGGTTTTACTTTCAATCATCGGCTTGGTTCTTGCGCCGTCGGCCGCTCAGGTCGTTTTGCCAACCGCCGCGCTGGAACGTGTCGCTTGGGACCAACTAATGATCCGCATCGTGGGTGTGATCGGAATCCCCTTGCTTCTTGGGATTTTGATCCGACGATTTTACCCGGATGTCGCCGAGCATATCTACAAACCGGCGATGCTTATATCGACAGTCTCCTTCATTGCATCTGTCGTAGCAAGCATCAGCATCCGGCAGGAAGCCGCTGTTGGATTGGGGCCTTCGAGCCTGATCGCGATATTGGTTTTCATTCTGTCCCTAATGGCGCTCGGCTGGTTTTTAGGCGGCGAGAATAAGGAGTATCGGCAGGTCCTTGCGACCTGCACAAACCTTCGCAATGTCGGTCTTGTCTATCTACTTGTGGATGCGTGCTGCTTTGATCCGGCCTATTCAACGAGCGTTCTGGCCTTCATGATGCTGATGGTTCCAATCAACCTTGTATTCACTATTGCCTGCGCAGTGGCAAGAAAACGGCATAGCCAATCTGGTAGTGATGACAGGGGCACCAATGCATGACGATTGGGCGAACGACATCGCGAAAATATCTTGCAACCATGCTCGCTATTGCTGCTTCCACTTCTTGGGCTCAGACCGGAGAAGACGAAAAACTATCGGATGATCCGACAAAGATCGTAACGAAAATCGGCGTTCGTTATAGTGACTTTGGCACCGTATTCGGCTCGGTTGCTTTCGGGCCCGTAACGAAGATCAACGTCTCGGTCTCAGAAGACGATCAGTGGCGCGTTGGTGGCTCTTATCTCTTCGATTTTGGAATAGTTAATTTCTCAGCGTCCGAGCAAGAGCTGGAAGGTGGCGTCAAACAAACGCAATACGCCATAGGGACCTTTGTGCCGCTTGCCGCGTTGGGCTTTCAGCCTAAAGGATGGCTTTTGTTCCCGGCACTGGGAGCAAACTATACCGACGGTCGGATCGGCAACAGCGATATTGAGTTTGCTGATGCCTTTCCCGCTGAAATTGCCAGTAAGGGCGGTTATATCGGTATACTTGGCCTCAAGCCATTGTCAGAACGATGGGTTGTGAAGACCGGTGGTGTCCTATCTGCCGGTTCCAACGATTACTCTGGGTACACCGTTGGTGCGGGCGTTACCTTCAATGCGTCGCCGAACGACAGCATCAGCGTATTTGGCAGCCATATCGACAACACTTTCGGAACACGTGATCTGGTTGGTATCAGCTATACGCACGAGTTTTGACGGCAACTGAACAAAAGAAACACGGTGAGGGCAATTCACGATGCTCATTATTCTCGGTCTTTATTTTGGTATTGTTTGGCTGGTTTTTGCGAAGCTCAAAATCCTGCCTTGGAACGGGTTCTTCAAGACAGTCGTGTACGGTGGAGCTTTGGTCATCGCGTTGGTTGTTGTTGGAGCCTTAAACCACACGACACCATCCGGGACTGTGTCCGTGCAAGGTGCTGTCATCAACATTGCACCGAACGTATCCGGCCCAGTCACTGAAGTAGCGGTCACGGCAAACCAACCGGTGGCGAAGGGTGATGTGTTGTTTCGAATAGATGACACCACCTACGCGGCTGAAGTTGCCCGACTTCAAGCCTCGCTCGCATCAGCACAGTCCGCAGCAGACCAGTTACAGACAGACTATGCGGCGGCGCTTGCAGAAATTGATTCTCTTGAAGCCCAACTTTCTTTCGGTGTGCAGCGTCGCGATGACATCGTCCAGCTTACCGGACGCGGTGCTGCAGCTGAGTTCCAATTGCAGGAAGCCGTTTCAACGATTGAGCAACTTGAAGCCGGGCTGCGAGCAGCACAAGCGCGTAGGCAGAGCCTCGAACGACGCATCGCGGCTCAGGTGGACGGAGTCGACGTCGGTGTCGTTGAAGTTCAGGAGGCGCTGGCCCAAGCTGAGTGGGCGTTGCAGCAGACGGTCGTTCGAGCGCCGGATGACGGTGTTGTAACGGCGCTCTCACTCCGCCCAGGCAATCGTGTTACGACGTTACAAGGCGCCGTGAATTTTCTACTCCCTTCAGATCGGCTGCTCATTGCGGCGTTGCCGCAAAGCAGCTATCCCAACGTGGCCGTTGGCGATACGATCCGGATTGCTTTGGGCACTATGCCAGGTCAGGAATTTGAGACCACAATACGGTCAATCCCTCCGGGAACACGAGAGGGCGCGTTGGATACGAGGGGCGGGCTGCCTAGCATGCGCGAACTTACAGGCGCGTCGAGCTACATTGTAACTATCGATATCCCAGAAGGCCTTCCGTCTGATCGTGCAAAGCTTGGTGTGTCAGGAACCGCTTTGGTAATAACCGAAGGGGCTGGCGCAATCTCAGTGCTGGCGGAAATCCTGTTTTGGATCAACAAGAAACTCAACTACATCTGAGCCCAAATTCGACAAAAGGGGCAACCCGGGCTTGCAAACATAGGAAACTAAATGCGGCTGATCAGAGTATGCTTGATTGCGACAACAGTGATTGCACTCACCGTAGTTTGCTTAAGGTTGGCTTTTCCGCTGCCTGAGCAGAATTTTTCGCGGCAAACGCTGAAACTGGACGCCGATTGGGCTGGAGCATTGGGCGAAACCATTCAATATGCTCTTAATCGCAACCCCGGTCTCGACGGAGTTCGGCCTTTGGGCGATGGACGCGCCGCATTTGCAGCCAGGGCTATCCTTGCGAGAGAAGCTACCTCCTCAATCGATGCGCAATACTATATATGGCAAGATGACGTAACAGGTCTCATGCTCCTTGACGAGCTTAGGGCGGCAGCAGAACGCGGTGTTCGCGTCAGACTACTGGTCGATGACAACGGTATCTCAGGGTTGGACGATCTACTTTCAGAGCTAGACACGCTCCCCAACGCGAATGTGCGTATTTTCAATCCGTTTACGCTGAGAAAACCCAAGTTGCTCTCTTACGCATTTGACTTCAGCCGACTAAACCGGCGGATGCACAATAAGTCGATGACTGTCGATGGGGTCGCAACGATTGTTGGGGGGCGCAACATCGGCGACATCTATTTCGACTATGGGGGTGGAACGCACTACCTTGATTTAGATGCGATTGCCATCGGGCCGATTGTGGACGATGTTTCGAAATCATTCGACGCTTATTGGAACAGTGCATCTTCTTATGATGCTGGACTTTTCTTAGATCCTCCAGCCGTAGGCAGTCTGCAAGCTAAGGCGGATGCGGCACGGCGAACCGCCGTTGGCGCAGGTTACCAAAAGGCAATTCAGGATAGTGAACTGGCCGACAACATCGCAGCACATACTCTGAAGTTTGATTGGAGCGAGGTTACACTTTTTGTCGACGATCCGGCGAAGGGCTTGGGCGAAGTCAAAAGTGAAGACCTATTGGTCGAACAACTGATCGAATTCGCTAAGAGCTCACGGACTTCACTGGACCTTGTTTCGGCATATTTTATTCCTGGCGAAAGAGGCTCTAAGGTCTTGGAGGAGTTGGCCAAGTCAGGTGTTAGGGTCCGTATCTTGACCAATTCTTTGGACGCGACAGACGTCATGCCAGTTCACGCTGCGTATATGCGTTACAGATATGATTTGTTGAATAGTGGAGTAGAACTGCTGGAGCTACGAGCCTTGCGGCGGGAACATCGCGACAGAAGCCTGCCAGAGATCCTAGCTGGGTCGGCATCAGGGCTGCATGCAAAAACCTTTGGGGCGGATGGCGAGCGGATCTTTATTGGCTCTTTTAATCTCGATCCAAGGTCTGCGCATCTCAACACTGAAATGGGCATCATGATCGAAAGTCCAACGATTGCTGCATCACTGACAGAGCAATTGAACAAACCGGAATTTTCTTATCGCGTTAAGCTCAATAACGGCAATGAAATGATTTGGGTTCAAGAAGAACAAGATGGCACAGTCACTGTGCATACTACGGATCCGGAAACCAATGGCCTACAGAGAGGTCTTACTACAGTCGTCAGGTGGCTACCGGTAGAATGGATGCTGTGAGCAGTTTTTTGAATTGGTTGTATTATTGAAAAGGTCATGCTCCCTCTTCCATTCCGTACCAACGCGCCTTTTTAGTATTCAACGTAGCGCTAGACTGTTTCAGATTTTGCCGATTTTGACCAAGAAAGAGAGTGCATGGAGCTAGAAAGCGGATCACGGCCAATCACAAATGCTGATTCGAAGGCCGCTTTGTCCGCAGTGGGTAAGTTCGAGCAGGTCAGTTAACTCGCGGGCGCAGCGAATGTCTGGAAAGCGGGCTGCGACCACAGCATCGCGACACTGTACTGAACGTCAGGATTGGGCCGAGTAGTTCACGGAAAAAGTGGTAGGGACCCATACTGCGGGGCTTCCGAGGTCTGCTAGTTGCCCTTGAGTACTTCACCAATCAAATGGTTCATAACCTCCTTGTAGACCTCTGGATCGCTCCCATAGGCGATCTCAAGAGCGGCGCGATCAAACGCGGCCGACAACAGGTTAGTCAAAGCATTGATCTGTTTTGGTGAATGCTCAGGAAGAGCCCGCGAAAGCCCTTCACGAAGTTCTTCTGTTCCATTGGCCCGAGTCAATGCGACAGCGGTGCTGTGCCCTAATACCGCTGGGGCCTCTTCCATCAGGAGGCGCACTCGACCTGGAACCAACATCGCATCAAAAAAGGCATTCGATCCTGTCACCATGGCCTGTTCGGGATCGGCCACATTGCGCGTTTTCTGGTCAATATGGTGTGAGATTGCTTTGGCCTCCTCTTCTGCGACGGCGCGGAAAAGGTCAGCCTTGTCCTTGAAATGATGATACAGCGCGCCGCGGGTTACGCTGGCCCTACGCACGATGTCTGGGGTTGCAGTATCGGCAAATCCCGAATTCACAAACAGTTCTCGGGCAGCTTCTACGAGTTTGGCACGCGTTTCGGCGCGTCGGTCTGCCTGGCTGCGTCGGGCGGGTTTTTCTGTGGGCAAATCTAACGGCTCCGAATATCACTACAAGTACCTTACATACATCTTGCATGTATTTGCAAATCTATGATACATACAAAGTGCATGTAAGTTAGGGAGATCAAAAATGCGTGTCACTCAATATTACCCGGTCATTCAGTCTGAAACGGTTTCTGAGACAGCAGAGTTCTACAAACGTCACTTTGGCTTCCGCGCTGCGTTCCAGGCGGATTGGTATGTGCATCTACAAAGTGAAGTGGATTCGTCGGTCAATCTCGCGATCGTCCAGTCGGACCACGAGACGATCCCGGAGGTTTCCCGCGGTGCGTCTAAGGGCATGATCCTCAACTTTGAAGTCGAGGATGTCGACAAAGTGGATGAACGACTTCGGTCAGAAGGAGTTCCGGTGGCAAAGTCACTTGTGAGCGAGCCGTTTGGCCAACGCCATGCGATTTATCGTGATCCGAACGGGGTACTGATTGATGTCATCACTCAGATCCCACCCTCAGAGGAATTCCTGTCTCAATATGCAGCCGACGCGGTACCGTCGTAATTCAGGGTGCCGGATGGCCAGGTTGGTTCGAAGCAGTTGGATCGATTTGCCCGCGTGTAAAGGGACCAATTCTGGACAGATCAGTGGCCCTTGCCGAGCTGGCAACCTTTGGTACTGGGGCGGCCTTGTTACCTGTGCCCATGTTCGAACGCTACATCGAACACGGCCGCCTGATACAACCCTTCAGTGAAGCCGTTAAAGCTGGTAAATATTGCTTCGCCTAGCCTTCGGATCGCCCCGCAATGGATGCTATGGGTAAGTTTGCAGAATGGCTGACCGCCAACGGAGCCACTGAATTAAGTGACTTCACGGACCAGAACCGCGCAAATTGATCTGCATCAATGTTTGGACCGCAAGCGAGACTTATGGCGAACGGAAGCAGTTTGGATGAAGTCGCGGTGACAAAAGAAAAAGTTGGCCGAATTGTCTGGCACGATCTTTTCACGCCTGATGTGGAAGCTTCCAGGTCATTTTATGAAAGCGTGGCAGGTTGGAGCTATATTGTCGAACACGCCACAGATTTCGCATGGGGCGGCGGCCATAGAGATTTTGTCCTCGCCACTCTCGATGGAGAGGCAGGGGCCGGGATTGTTTCTCAAAATCAGGTGCTCTTTGAAGGGTGGATTCCTTATGTTGAAGTCGAAGATGTAGATCAGGCCGCCAAACTCGCCGTCAAGCTTGAAGGATCAGTAGTTAAACCTCCCTTTGAAGTTCCTGGGGTTGGTCGGAACTGCCTCTTACGTGATCCGCTTGGCGCATTCTTCGGTGTATCAGTTTCGCGGCACGAATATCCTGTCCCCGCTCGTCAATTTACGCATGAACACTACCTATCCCGTAGCGGCGCATTCCCAGATAACTTCTACCACCAAATGTTCGGATGGAATCTCTCACCTGCTAGAAACGTACCTTCGTCACAGAGACCAATTAGTCTAAAAGACGAAGTGTTGGCGATATGTGCAGCGGAACCTGCAGTTCCCAACAACAACGTGGCGTGGGCGCCGGGTGTTCGCGTCGACTTTCTCGAAAACGCGCTGAGCAAGATCAACTCAGGCCCAGGTTCCGTGCTTGCTCGTCATCAGAATACTAAAAACACTTTTGAGAAGGGTCTGGTATGCGAGGCAACTGGGGCATTGTGCTGTGTCGTCCAGAATTGATGCTCGGTCGCAAGGTTCGCAGTCTATTGTTTATAACGGCATCCTCAAGTGGGTCAAAAATCTCAAATCTGACTTTAGTACAAGTGTAACGCAATTCAACTTTGCCCCGATAGAGATAATACATTTAGCGCCAGTTTTCACAATCGCAGCGAAGGCAGGAAAGCGCGCTGCTAGCGAAGTGTGCGAGAACCATACTTGAGGTTCGGGTCGGGGCGATTGCACTTGATAGTTGTTAGAATTGTGAGCGCGCAACATATTGATGCGAAACGGCATTGTTTGGGTTTGTGAAGAAAGGCCGGCTATTCTAGGAAACCGTCAATGGTCGAGGCGACATCAACGGCGGTTTTCACATCCGACATGCTGGTGTTGTCAAAGGCGCTGCCGTTTTCGACGCTTGGTCTGAGCCGCTCAAAAATGGACAGGATTTCCTCTTCCAGTTTGGCCGGCTTTTCTTCAGACCAGCCGGCCTTGGTTTTTGCGATATCCGTCGCAAGTTTCATCAGATCAAGGCGCTGAGGCAGAGTAAGCATTGGTCGTTTCCGGGCCTGGTTGCGATGTCAGGACAATCCTACGCACAGCGGTTGAACGGGCAGAGTGAGTCACCGTTAAATCCCTGAAGGCCGAACCTCAGTCCAGCGCCCCGGTTGTGCGCAGCGCCTCGGTCATTTTCTGTGAGATGTCCGATGGCACATGCCAGATCGCGTAGAGCGTCCGGATAAACCGGTCTACATTGGGAATGTTGGTCTTCAGGGCCAACAGGGTTGAAGCCAGGTCGGCGTCCGGTTCCGTGTAAGGGACGCACATAAGCTCAAGCACTTCAGAGCCATTCCACATGCCACCACCGACCTTGCGCGCCGCTGACCGCGCACCGCTGTAATCACCTTTCATGAAACAGATCAGGAACGTGCTTGCGTGGTACCAGCCGGGCGGGTTGGGGCTCAGCTCGATCGCCCGGGCGCTGAGTCTGGTAGCCTGATCGAGATCTCCGCGCAGGGCAAAGCAGGCCGCCAGATCGGCCAACATGTCCGGGTAGTTCGGGTTGGCCCGCAAGGCTTTATCTGCCGCCTCTTCAAAACTCTCGAACTCGCCGCGGTGAAAATGGGTTAGGAATAAAGCGTGCTGGCCGGTGGCATTCAACGGATCCAGAGCGACCGACCGCTGTGCGGCCTCCAGCGCGCGATCAATGGGCGGGGGGGACTTGTGAAAATTGAAACCGCCGCGCACTTCGTCCCCGTAGACAATCGCAAGCATCCCCCAGGCCCCGGCATATTCGGGATCGATCTCAACCGCGCGCTCCAGCAGGTCGCGAACCTTCTTGTGTTTTTCGGCCGTGGGTTCACGCCAATATTCGCTGGCCAGCAACCTGCACTGATAAGCGTCCAGCGTGTGCGTCTGCGCCCTGCGCTGCACGGCACCCGTTCGATGGATCACTCCGTGGGGTTCCGCGATTTCCGTGGCGATCCGGGCGGCGATGTCGTCCTGAATTTCAAATAGGCTGTATGCGCTCAAGTCGCGGTCATAGGTGTCGGTGGAAACCTGTTGGCCGGTTTCTGCGTCAATCAGCTGGGCGGTCACGCGCAGCTTATTGTCCCAATGACGCACGCTGCCTTCAACCAGATACTGTACATCCAGTTCGCTTCCGACTGCGCGCGGATCGCGGCCGCGCCCGCGAAAGCGAAAGGTGACGTGCCGGGACAGCACACTCACCTCGCGAAACCGGGCGATGGCCGAGATGATTTCCTCGGTAAACCCGTCGGCCAGATATTCCTGCGAGGGGTCTCCACTCAGGTTGTCAAAGGGCATAACCGCAACCGCAACCCGACCTGTTGCCACGTGGGGTGTTTCGGCATCGGTCCGGCGTTCGGGGTCAAATGCGATCTCAAAAACCGGGGCGTAGGAACCCTTGGGAATATGAATTCGAACTGGGTCTTCTCGCCCTTCCTGTGCGTAGTAGAGATCCAGCCGACTGCGCATTTTATTGGCCTGAACCCGGACAATCGTGTCGATGGTGGGGTCGAAATCCTCGGGCTTGTCGAATACGTCAATGCCGATTGCATAGCCTTTCAGCGTCTCGGACCGGCCGGCCAGCGCTTCGCCGATAATATGCGACAGAAAGCGGTTCAGGCGTGTGGTATCCGCAAAATGCGGACTGACGAGGATGCGCTTCAACTGTTCCTGAATGGCGCGCGGATCTATGGCAGAGCTTACTTCGGCAAGCATGTTTCCCTCCGTCGCTCAACTTTGTCCGATGACGGGCCTCGTCACAAGACAGCCCGGCGGTTTAACCGTGACTCACTCGGACGCCTGCCGGGGATTTGCGAGGGTCCGGGTCATGGCGCTCAAACGGGCCCAGCAAAAATATGACCCATGAAAGGACTGAACCATGACAACATTTTCCGAATTCGTACAGAAAGCCAAAGACGACTATACCCGTGTTGAGGACGAGCTGAAATCGTTCGAACAGAAGGTCAAGGACGCGGGCAACGCGACCGACAAGTGGACCCAGGAACAGGTGACAAAGCTGCAATCCGACCTGCAGGAAGCAAAAGACAAGGTCACCGACCTTGCCGACCGCATCCAGAAAGAAGGTGAGGACGCCGTGACGGACGCACATGATCAGGCAAAGAACCATTGGGAGGCCCTGCACGCCGCCGTTGCCGCCTATCGCGACCACCTCGACAAATCGGTCGCCTGACCATGATCCCGGAGGTCGACATGACTGATTCAGTTAACGAAACCTTACCGAAACCCGCGCTCATGGAAGAGGCCGCCGGTTGGCAGCCTCAACCGTTCTGGCTGATCGTGCTTGGCGTCGCCATGCTCTGCGTTGGGCTGTGCGCCGTAACCTTCCCACTGATGTCCACGCTTGCCGTCGAAGCCTTTGTCGGCGTGGCCCTGCTGGGCGGGGGCATCGTCACAGCGATTCAGGCATTTGCGGAAAAGGCGTGGAAAGGGTTCTTCTGGCTGTTGGCCATCGGTGTTCTGAACGTACTTGCAGGGCTTGTCTTGTTGCTTGATCCGTTCAGCGGCGTTCTGGCACTGACCCTTGCGCTTGGCGCGGTTTTTCTGGCCGAAGGTGTGTTGCGGATCGTAATTGCCATTCGGTCGGGTCAGGAGCGGCCCATGGCGCTGATGATTGCGTCCGGCGCGATGGCCATCCTGCTTGGCGGCCTGATCCTGTCCGGTATCGTCAATGGCACGTCCCTTGTTCTGCTGGGGGTTCTTGCCGGCCTGAACCTGATATTCGCCGGTGTATCCCTGATATCTTTGGGGCTGGCGCAGCGGTCCTTGGCGCATGGGGGGCCGCAAACTTAAGCGCGCCCTGGCGAACCCGGAATGGCAGGGGCATCTGATGCTCCTGCTTTCCGTTTTCACTGCGCCGCTATATTCCTTGCCCGGCGCTCACCGCCCGGGTGTCTTCAAACAGCCAGACCATGCGGTCCAGAAACCACAGCTTGCCACCCATAACCAGCAGCAACCCCAGAAGCGTCGGCCAGATTTGAAGCTGCCAAAGCCCCCAGACCAAGGGGCCGATACCGACCGCGCTGACTGCGGCCAGAACAAGAGGCATCTGGTGGTGCCTTGCAGGGATCGGCGATTTCGCGCGCGCAAGCCAGATCCGTTCCCCAAGTACACCTTTGGACATCCAGTTATCCGGATTGGCCGTTTTGCGGAAGGCGCGCGGGTTCCACCATGTCCAGAAGACAACAATTCCGATTGGAACAAGGCACCACCAGCCCAGCCAAACCCGGCTCCAGACGGCCAGAACGAACAGGGGCGGGATGCTCAGACGGCTCCAGCCGCTCCACGGGTTGGTGTGTCGGTCCCAGACGACGTCGGACATCGTCATGAGCTGTGCCAGAATGCTGCGATCGGTCATCGAACCCTCTTCCGAAGCTGGATCGCAATTATGGCCGCTTCTGCCCGTGTCGGCCAGAGCGGCAGGCAACGCGCGCCACCCTGACCATGCGCGTCAAAGACCCGAGATATCCACATACACCCGGTAATCCGCGATCCTGTCCTCGCGAAAGTTGAACCGTGCAGCAAAGCGCACGTCGTGTGTGCTTTGGTCCTTGCGCGTGTAGTGAACGGTGCCGTCGCAGAACGCGGTATCGCCGCTGGACCAGATGCCGGTGATGGTATGTTGCATACCCTGGATCGTGGCAAAGAATTCCGCGTTCGCGGCTTGCACGGCTATGCGCCCGTCAATCTGTTCGAAATTGCCAAGCTGGAATTTCACGTCTTCGGTGACATGCTCGACAACGCCGGCTTCGTCGAGCGCGTCAACCGCTGAATAAAGGGACGCGATCCGGGGCGCGTGAGCCGCTGTGGTGGGGGCCGTGATTTGCATGTTTTGGTTTCCTTTTCGGTTTGAAAGTTATCGGTGGGTCTAAGTCTGGTTGGCCTGTGACCGTCGGTGCAGGACCGGCGGGAGTTTCAGGTGGCCGTTGGTGACGGCTAGCCCAAGGAACAGGATTGCGAGGGACCCAAGCAGTCCGAGGCCAAGAGGTTCCCGAAAGACAATTGCCCCGATTGCGATGCCGGAAAGCGTGGCAAAATAGCCGACCTGCGCGAACCCAACGCCATCCGTGCGCCGCTGTACTTCGAAGGTCAGCGCATAGCAGAGCGCGGTGATGGATCCGATGCCGAAGATTGCGCCAAGCAGGGCAGGGGGCACCGAGACGTCGCTGATTGTGCTGCCGCGTCCCAGTAACAGGGCGGAAATCAGCAACAGCTGTGACAGAAGCGTTCCGGTCGCCAGCCCCAACGGATCGCCGCCGGGCGGGTAGGCATAGCTGCGAAAGACGTTGCCGCAGGCCAGAAACAAGGGCCCCAAAAGCGACAGGGCAATCCACGCCGGCTCGACACCCGACAGGTCAAATCCACCCATGGTGGCAAGGCTGACCCCTGCAAGGCCGATCAGAATACCAATCAGGCGGTGCAACGGCAGCATCCTGCGCGCGATCAGTGCCGTTATCGCAAAGGTAAACAGCGGTGACAGCGTGACGAGGGCGGAATAGAACCCAAGGCTTACGTGCTCCAGCACCAGAAACCCGATCACAGCGGGGCCGCTGACACCGAAAACTCCGGCACCGACATAATAGGGGATGTGCCGCGTGTCGAGCGCCACGCGCTTCTTCGGCAGCAAACACAACGCCAACAGCGCGATGCTTGCCAGAAAAACCTACCAGAACAAAGCGGTCAGAGCAGATATTCCCGCCATCGAGACGAATTTGGACAAAGTGAAACTGACCCCCACCAGGACGCCGATGGCCATGATCAGCGCTGAAACACCGGATCTTCTGACTATATCAGGCATCACGCGGCCCCCATTTCCGGCATATTGGTCGAGCGTAGGGAAGCCGGGCCGATTGGCACAATTCCGCTGGGGTTGATGTGTCGATGGCTGAGAAAGTAATGCTGACGGATATGGGCCATGTCCACAGTGTCGGCCACGCCTGGCAACCCCATGACGTCGGCCAGATAGCGGGGCAGGGCGACATAGTCGCTGATGCGTTTGTAGTCGGTCTTGAAGTGGGTCACATAGACCGGGTCAAACCGCAGAAGTGCCGGAAACAGCTTCAGATCAACCTCTGTCAGCACGTCACCAGCCAGAAACCGGCGTTGGCCAAGCGTTTCTTCAATCGCGTCGAGACAGGCAAAGAGCGCCGTTACGGCCTCGCCATACGCGATCTGGCTGGTGGCAAACCCAGCGCGATAGACGCCTTCGCGGATCGGTGACTGAATTTGTTCGGCGATCCGGTCGATTTCGTCGCAAAGATGGGACGGGCGAAGATCGGGTCCCGCGGTATCGGGAAACGCCGTCTGAAGCATGCTCATGATCTCGGTCGATTCGGTGCTGACGATCCGGCCCGTCACCTTGTCCATCAGCACAGGCACGCTGATCGGACCCGTGTAATCCGGCTTGGCACTCTGATAGACATCGTAAAGGAAGCGGGTGCGTTTTACACCGCTTTGGTCGTCGAATAGCGTCTGGTCGATGACCCAGCCGTTTTCCGACATGACCGGGTCCATCCATGTGATGCTGAACGCATTGCGTAAGCCTTTCAAAGTTAGAATCAGATCGACGCCATGACACCAGGGGCAGGCTTTGGACAGGTGAAGGTGGTACCGGCCGGGCGTGTTCGGAAACGGGGCGCCCGGTTGCACGCTGATGTGGCTCGTGAATGGGCTTTGCAGGCGGTGAAAACGACCGTCCGAGGCGAGCGGTCTGTCACGCAGAACTCCGTTGATAAGCATCTTGGGCATGTCAGCCTCCGGCGTTAACAGGACATGCAGATAACTATTAGGCTTTCTATTTGATGATAATCGTGTGAATTTGAAGCTTATAGGTGAGAATAATTCGCCCAAAGGATCGCAAAACATGACTGAAATTGGCGCTATCCCCGTTTTTGTTGCTGTGGCGGACTATGGCGGGTTCGCAGCCGCCGCCCGGCATCTGGGTCTTACAAAATCAGCGGTCAGCAAGCGGATCGGCGTGCTGGAGGCCCATCTGGGAACGCAGCTCTTTCATCGGTCGACGCGGTCCATTTCCCTTACCGAGGCGGGTGAAATCTATCTGGCCCACGCGGCGCAGGCGCTTGACGCAGCGCAGGACGGCGAAGACGCAGTTGCGGCGTTGCAGGGGCAACCGGTTGGATTACTAAGGCTCAGTACACCCATGTCCTTTGGACAACTGCATGTTGCGCCTATGATTGCTGCATTCCTCAGGCAATATCCGGGGATCAGAATTGACCTGACGATGGATGACAAATTTGTCGATCTCGTCGAAGGGGGCATCGACGTGGCCTTACGCGCCGGAACGTTGCCGAACTCGGCCCTGATCGCACGCAAACTCGCCCCGATCCACTGCGTGATTGTCGCTGCGCCGGACTATCTTGCGCAGTCCGGAACGCCAGAAACACCTGAGGATCTTCTGGCGCATTCCTGCCTTCACTACGCCTATTCGCGCGACCCTTCGGAATGGCGCTTAGCCGGGCCCGCGGGTGACATGCGCGTTCAGACATCTGGTGTTCTGCGCGTGAACAACAGTGAAGCCCTGTGCACCGTGCTGCTTGACGGTCTTGGTATCGGTCGCCTGCCGACCTTTGTTGCCGGAGCCCACTTGACCAGTGGCCGTCTGGTCAGGGTGCTGCCCGAATATCGCCTACCTGAACAGGCGCTGTACGCAGTCTTCCCTGAACGAAAGCACATGCCAGCGAAAGTTCGCGCGTTTTTGGATTTCGTCGTGGAACGCATCGGGCACGACGCACCCTATTGGGATTTGGATGCAGGTCCGCTTTAGGGGCAAGGGCCGATGATACTCTAACATTAAACCTGGACCGACCAAGAACACCCAAAGTGCGGGGCAGTCCTGCAATGTCTTCTTCGGGGAATGCTGTAGTGCAGAGTCGGACATTCTTGAACGGCTGGATTGGACCGTCTCATCGAAGCGAGACTTTTCTGGTCGCTGCACGCTGCGCTTGCCCTAAAGCGCAGAGTGAGCCCAGTTCGACCGATGCTGCAATGCGCAGGAATGTCTGGTCACAGATTTTGCATGGACGATGTTGATTGAGCGTTTTGCATGGTTGGATCTTAGGCAGCCCTGGAGTTGTTTGTTCTCGGACATTGCAGAACTAAAAACCATCAATAGAAAGCACAGCGACTCCGACGAAATCGGGGGAAACACAGTCCCACGCGGCACAAGCGAAATACTTAAAATATTGATTACTATGATAAAAAAATGCCCCCAGACTTGGAGGCGAGAGTAAAAGGAGTAGCGATTATTGGGGAGCGTTATTGTGGATTTACAACCAAAGTGCCTGACTTCATGGCGTCGATCAGATTGTTGACTTCATCCACAACGTCCACCGGGATATCTGAATGGAACGACCCGATCCGCATGGCCAATTCATTGCCCATATCCGCCCGGTAGAGTGCACCTTCCAGTTTTCCAGCAGCTGCCAGTTCCAGGTAGGACCGCATGTTGCCTCGGACATCCAAGATTGCGGACTGTAGGATTTCCGGCCATTCGTTGATCGCATCACGATAGATGCCGATACCATAGACACCTTTTTCCTGAACGGCCTGCATGGAGCCCAGCGTCGCGCTGTCCATTGTCGGCCAGACGACATCGGCGCCTTGGGAAATTTGGTTCAAGGCAGCTTCTTTGCCCTTGGCGATGTCATCCCAGTCACCGGTCCAGGTAACCAGAACTCTGACGTCCGGATTGGCCGCTTTGGCACCCGCTTCATAGCCAGCAACCGTGTCGGTCGTGAACTTGAACTGCTGCGCCGCGATGATGCCGATGGTGCCTGTGTCTGACATGGAGCCTGCAACGTAGCCCATCAGATAAGCGATTTGGCTGAAATAGAAATCCGCGTTGGCAATGTTGTCTTTGGTGCCCAGTCCGTTGTTCACCATGAACATGGTTTCCGGGAAGCGTGCAGCGACACGTTCCACGGCGTCCTGGAATTCTCCGCCGTGACCGATCACAAGGTCATACCCCCGGCGTGCGTAGTCGCTCAGGACTTCGATTTGTTCGGGCTGATGCACGCTTTCGGAAAAAGCGGCTTCAAAGCCGAGCGCTTCACCTGCCTTGGTGAGACCTTCGAATCCGGCTTGGTTCCAGCCATTGTCAGAAATCGATCCGGGCATAACGATCGCGGCGCGTTCGATCCCGTCAGCAGTCGCAGACCCTGCCAACATCAGTGCCGCAAGCCCCGCCAATAGTTTGGACTTCAATTGCATTGTTGTTCTCCCATACTGGATATGTGTTGTCAGGGTGACGGGAGGATCGCGACGTGAAAAACGATGGTTTCTCACGTCACGGCTGAGATTTATCGATGCTCTCGGTCGTAAGGCAGTCCGACGCTTGCAGGTGCGCTGGCTTTGGCTCCGAGGACCACGAGTGCGATAAGCGATGCCAGGTAAGGCAAGATCAGGAAGAGCTGATAGGGAATCTCTGGCGAGGTGAATTGCAGTTTGAATTGCACCGCATCACAGAAGCCGAAGAAAAGCGCCGCGCAGATCGCGCCGATGGGCGACCAACGTCCCAGGATGATTGCCGCAAGCGCAATGAAGCCTTTGCCCGCGCTCATGCCCTCCGCAAACACATAGACTTGCGACAAGACCAGATGCACTCCGGCAAGCGCCGCGAGGGCTCCACTAGCTGCAATCGCGAGATATTGCATGCGAAAGACAGGAACCCCGGCCAAGTCCGCGGCCTTCGGGTTTTCGCCAACGGCGCGCAGGTCCAGACCCTTGTGGGATTTCATCAGCCAGAACCAGGCTGCTATTGCCAACCCGATCAATAGGTAGAACAGCGGATCCTGGGAAAACAGGGACGGGCCAACGACGGGAAGATCTGACAAGAAGGGAAAATAGATCTGCGAGAATCCGTTTACTCGCGCCCCTCCGGCCTGAGCACCAAATATCTGACGGGACAGAAATGCTGTGAGTCCGGCCAGCAGCAGGTTGAGCGCGATACCACCAACCAGCTGGTTGATGCGCAGCCGGATCGACATATACCCAAGCAGCAGGCCAGAGATCAGGCCGCAAATTATCCCGCATCCGAACCCGATCACGGCGGAGCCCGTTGCGAAAGAACCAGCAGCAGCGCCAAGCGCTCCGGCTAGGATCTGACCTTCGAGGCCGATGTTGTACAGCCCGCCACGTTCCGCGATCACCCCGCCAAGGGCAGCAAAAGCAATTGGTGTACCCAATCGGGCGGTTCCGGCAAGGACGTCGCCCAGTAAAACAAGATCAATCATAGCTTATGCCTCTTTCTTCCGGCGTTGTGTTTGACTGCGCAGCCCCAGGTTTTTTGTCAGGAGTTTCAGAATGGATTTTGACGTGGTTCGCGGTGTCACGAGAGCGGCAGCGACAAAAACTACGACGAGCCCCTCGACCACTTCGATGACGGAACTGTCGACCCCGACGGCACGTTGCATCGTTCCCGCGCCGGCAGAAAGCCCGGCAAGGAACAGCGCGGTCAAAGGCGCGACAATTGGGTTAAGAGCCGCAAGGAAGGCGACGACAATTCCGTCATAGCCGTAGCCATCGCTAAACAGGTGGAACAGGCGGTACTTCAACCCGATCACCTCGATTGCGCCGGCCATGCCTGCAAGGCTGCCGCCAATCAACATGGCGCGGATGACGGTCTTTTTCTGGTCCACTCCGGCATAGGCCGCAGCGCGGGCATTGTGCCCGACAAGGTCCAGTTGGAAGCCCGATGGCGTGAAGCGCAGCCAGAAATACAAGATAACCGCCATGGCCAGCCCGAATACAAAGCCCACATGGGTATCAGATCGCGGCATCAGAATGGGCAGGCGATAGGCTTCTGAGACTTCCTCGGAATAAGGATATGGCGCGCCTTCGGCCAATAGCGGCCCAGCCACGGCGTAGCTGACGATGTGGATCGCAATGAAGTTCATCAGCAGCGTGACAATGACCTCATTCGTGCCCCGATAGGCTTTGAGATACGCAGGAATTGCCGCCCAAAACGCCCCACCGGCGGCGGCGGCGATAAATATCAGTGGCACGCCCAATAGACCGGTCAGATTGGGGATCGCCAAAGCGAAGACGGCGCCGAACAACCCACCAATATAAATCTGCCCCTCGCCACCGATATTGAACACACCGGCGCGCATCGGAATGATCACGGCCAGCCCGGCCAGAAGCATCGGCGAGGCTTTGACCAAAGTATTGGAGAAGCCCCAGTAATTCAGGAAAGATTCCAGAAACAGAACCTTATAGGCTTCAAACGGGTTGTGCCCGTCCAGCAGGATCAGCACGCCGCCAACGCTCAGCGCTGAAAGCAAAGCAATCGCAATCCGGCGTTGCATGGTAAATCTGTTCATTGTACCTCCTCCGGCGCTCCGGTCATCAAGAGCCCAATGTCTTGAAGAGTTGTGTTTTCTGGATCGACAACACCCGTGATCCGACCAAAAGCCATCACGGCGACGCGGTCAGAGATGTCGAGCACATGCTCAAGTTCAGTGGAGATATAGAGAACGCCCACGCCGCTTTGGGCGACAGCACGGATCTGGTTCTGAACAAATTCCGTTGCGCCGACATCAAGCCCTTTTGTCGGCTGTACGACGACCAAGAGATTGCGCGCCCGGGCCACTTCACGGGCCAGAACGATTTTTTGCTGATTGCCGCCGGACAAAGCTGAGGCGTTCAATTTCGGGTCTGGGGGCCTAATGTCAAAGGCCGCGACCACGTCGCACGTGATCTCGTGCATCGCGCGCCGGGAAATCAGACCGCCAGCCATGAACCTGTCTTCGCCAATGGATCGAAAAGCCATATTTTCTTCGACACTGAGCGACAGGACCAAGCCTTCGGCATGGCGGTCCTCGGGCACAAAGCCTATCCCATCTGCAATGCGCGAAGCGATGGAGGCGCTTGATATCTCCGTGTCATTAAGGTGGATGGCGCCGCTGGTTTGTCTTTTGAGGCCGGTGATCACCTCGCTCAACTCCGTCTGGCCATTGCCGTCGATCCCGGCGATTCCGAGAATTTCGCCAGCCTTCACGGAGAGGGTCAGATCCTGCAGGATTTCCGCGCCGCCTGGATCGATCAGGCAGACATCAGAGACAACCAGAGCGTCCGGTGCTGAGCTGATGTCGTTGCGCGCCTTTTTGGCCTTGGGCGTCTCGACAGTTTCGCCGGTCGACTTTTCTCCCATCATAAGCGCTGACATCTGGGCCATCGGCGTGGTCGCAACCGGAAGGACTCCCTCGACACGCCCATGGCGCATTATCATGACGCGATCGGCAATTTCGCGGATTTCATCGAGCTTGTGGCTGATGAAAAAGACGAGGCAGCCGTTGGCGACCAGCTTGCGCACCCCTTTGAGAAACGGCGCAACTTCGGTCGGGGCAAGAACGCTGGTGGGTTCATCCAGGATCAGGATCGATACATCGCGAAACAGCGCCTTAAGGATCTCCACCCTTTGCTTCATGCCCACAGGCATTTCCGTGACGCGGATGTCGAAATCGACGTTAAAGTCAAAGTCGCTGCAAAGCTGCCGAATGCGCGCCCGCGCTTCGGCACCCCTCTTTGTGCTGGGCAAGCCGATCAGAATGTTCTCTTCGGCGTTCATCGCGCCGACCAGGCTGAAATGCTGGTGGATCATGCCAATCCCATGCTCAATAGCTTTTGCTGGGCTGGTCACCGAAACAGGTGTTCCGCCCAGTTTGATTTCGCCGTTGTCGGGCTGATACAGACCGATCAAAACGCTTGCGAACGTGGTTTTCCCCGCTCCGTTCTCGCCCAAAATCGCAATGCACTCGCCCTTCGAGGCCAGCAGGTTGACATCGTGCAATGCACGAACGGCGCCAAACGACTTGTCGATGCCGGTGACTTTCAAAAATGGATCCAAGACAACCTCCCAACTTTCACGCAAATTCAAGAGAGAATGTCCTATCTTCTCAAATTAGATGTTTTCACCTCATAGCTGAGAAATTCGTCCACATGAGAACTGGCAATCGGGTTAGAGTGGAACGACGAAATAGCATCGCATCAGGAGAGCAAAGCCGCGCGTCATGGCGAAGATACCGTCGTTGAAAAGCATTCAGGCCTTCGAAGCAGCCTGCCGGCATCTGAGTTTCAAGGATGCCGCCGATGAATTATGCGTCACTCCGACTGCCATTTCCCATCAGATCAAATCGCTGGAGGATCAACTTGGGGTACCCCTGTTCCACCGGCTGACCCGCGCCTTGAAATTGACGGAGGATGGGGCCAATTACGCGCCCCACATTATTGAGGCCTTCAAGAACATCGAGGCCGCCTCTCTCGCGCTGGAGGAAGACGACCTTGCGGGCACATTGACAATCTCAACCACCGGGTCCTTTGCCGCCAACTGGCTGAGCCCGCGGCTGCGAGGCTTTTACGAGAAATACCCGGAGATTTCGGTAAGGGTTCTGTCAAGCGATCAACTGGTGGATTTCAAATCCAGTGATGTGGATGTGGCCATTCGGTATGGCTTTGGCGATTATCCTGACAGCAATGTGGCTTGGGTCTTGAATGACTGGGTAGCCCCTGTCTGCAGCGTGGAAAAGACGAAGTCACTGAGTTCCCCCGAAGAGCTTCTGAAGTCTCGTCTGATCGAATACCAATGGAGCGGGTTTTCCGATGCGGATCCGAGTTGGGAGCGCTGGATGGACGCGGCTGGCTTGCAGACTGGTGATGTCGAGCCCTATGTCACTTATTCCGAGGAACACATCTGCCTGCTGACGGCAAGCGATGGTCATGGTGTGGCCCTGGTCAGCCTTTTGGCCGCCGCGCGTTTTCTGGAACGTAATATGCTGGTCGCCCCCTTTGATACGGCATTGAAGAACAAGAGCTATTTTCTCGTTTGCCCGGAAACTTACGCCAATCGTGCACGCGTTCGTGCGTTCCGGGAATGGCTATTGGACCAAGCAGATGAGTTTCGTGACAGCGCCGTCGGTCAAAGGTTTTTTGAAGATTAGCGCGTCCGCAACGATCTAATCCGTCGCTTGAATTTTTGTCATTTCTAAATTGCCGAGAAGCATGCGTTTCTGAACCCCTAACCAGGAGTTCTTGCACATGCAAAGTTTTGACCCTTCCCAACCCCATGGTTTCAATCAAACTCTGGACAGCACGGTCTCTGCCGACGGCGTCCCGGTCATTGCACAACGGTATACAGTGCCAGCACGTTGCGGTGTCGCGGTGCGTTTGACAGCCGGGCAGACATTGACCATCACCAATCCGACCGGCTGGCAAGTCTGCGATTTCTGGGCGTTCAATGCGGCAGAGCTGCATGAATATTTGTCTATGCCGCATGTGCATCCGGATCTTCTGTCTGTTTTCCCAAAGGTCGGTGACAGGTTGGTCAGCAATCTGCGCAATCCTCTTCTGACGCTGACCCAAGACACATCGCCGGGTGTGCATGACACAACGGTCGCCGCTTGCGATGCCAACCGGTACAAGCAATTGGGCGTTACTGATTACCACGACAATTGCGCCGACAACTTGAGGCAGGCCTTGCTTGCTATCGGGAAAAAAGCACCGCATGTGCCAGCGCCCTTCAATCTGTGGATGAACGTCCCAGTTCACCCTGATGGCAGCCTTGCCTGGGCTGCGCCGGTGTCAAAGGCGGGGGATAGCATGACATTCAAAGCTGAGATGCCAGTCTACGCCGTGATGTCGGCCTGCCCGCAAGATATCACTCCAGTCAATGGGGACGAAGGCAAACCCAGCGCGCTGGAATTTGTTGTTCATGACGGCTAATGGCGGCGACATATTTTCTGCCCGCTGGATCATCGAAGATGCTTTTCACAGTCACAACGACTTCGCTCTTTATGTTCTAGACGGTAGAATAGGTGGCTTAGCACCTCTGGCCGTATTGAAGTCACGTTATCCCAGCGCAAGGGTGCACTCGGACACAAACACGGCGATCCTGCCCGGGTTTGTGAATGCTCATCACCATTGTTATGGGGTGAACCTGATCAACCAAGGGATACGGGATGACCTGTTAGAGCCTTGGATTTTCGCCTCCGCTGGCGCAGCCGACATTGCGCCGCGCCTCGCCACCGAATACGCGGCAATGCGCTTGCTGAAGAATGGGGTAACGGCTGTTGTGGATGCTGGCACCACGGGTCAGACAACGGCCATTGCCGAAGTGAAGATAAGGGACAAAATCGCCGTATATAATGGGCTTGGCCTGTCCTGTGCCATCGCGCCGGGCGAGAGATGGCACAACCAGCTTGTGCATCCATATGGGCAAAGCCAGTCGTTTCTGACCACCTTGCCCGAGGTTCTGCGATGCAAACTGCAACGCCAACACGTTGCGCGTACACGTATTGCACCGCAAAGCTTTGTACGGCTTCTGTCCCGGATGAATGGCGAATACGCGGCATCTGAATGCGCTGATGTGTGGTTTGGCCCCACGGCACCGCATTGGACGGGCCGAGAGATCCTTCGCGACATTGCCAGGGAGGTTCGCGAAAGCGGCCAGCGCATTCACACCCATGCAGAAGAGTCTCGGCTGCAGCACCTGTCGGCTACAGCCTGGAGTTTTCAGGGTGCCATCGCAGAATTGGGCAAAGCTGGCCTGCTCACTGACGGCTTGTCTTTGGCGCATATGGTCTGGGCGGACGAAAAAGATCTGGCGCGAGTCGCCGAGGCGCGCGCGCATATTGTGTGCAATCCTAGCTCCAATTTGCGGCTGCGGTCCGGCATTGCACCCGCGCCATTGATGAAGCGGATGGGCATCAACCTCGCACTGGGGATGGATGGGACCAGCCTGGCAGGCGATGACGATATGTTCGCCGAAATGCGTCTGGCGCAAAGCCTTTATTGGTCGAGTGATCGGGCGAACCCTAGCCTGACCGCGAAGGATGTTTTCGACATGGCCACTTTGGGTGGCGCGCGTTTGATGGGTATGGATCACAGCATCGGAAGCCTGTCCGTTAGAAAACGCGCCGACTTTGTGATCCTGCGCCTGGACCGTCTTGAAGGTCCCTGGTTAAACCCCGGCATTGATCCGGTTGAGCTGTTGGTCAGCTCGGCAAAATCCACGGACATCCAGAGCGTCTTCACCGGCGGACAACTGGCCGTTTCGCACGGCGAGGCCCAAAAGTGCGACGAAAAGAAAATTCTTCAAAACATCACCGACAGCATGCAGCGCGCCGCGGATCAAAGGCTGAGCGCCAGTGAATATGCCGTCGTCAAATCCGCATTGCAGCGCTGGTATGACGATTGGCTGACGAACAATGCCCCGCAATTGTGACAGAGGAGCAAGACCATGCAGAAAAAGATAATCTGGCCAAACGGCGCGCGATGCGCCTGTGCGATCACCTTTGATATCGATGCGGACAGCCTGATCCATATCGCAAAGCCGGTCGACGGGCATGATCGCCTGTATCCGATCTCGATGGGGCGCTACGGGCCGACGGTTGCCATCCCTCGGATTCTAGAAACCTACAAACGCCTCGGGCTGAAACAGTCCTTCTTCGCACCCGGATGGGTCGTGGAGCAATATCCAGATACTATGCAAGCCATCCTGAAAGATGGTCATGAAATCGGCCATCATGGCTATTTGCACGAAGACCCGACAAACCACAGCGCGTCTGAACAAGCCTATTGGTTTGAACGCGCGCTGGAGTCGCATAAGCGGGTTCTGGGCAATGTGCCAAAAGGCTATCGCGCACCGGTTTACAATGTGACGCAAGCCATCATCGACCTGCTGAACAAGCATAAATTCGATTATGACAGTTCGCTGATGGCGGATGATGTGCCATATCTCATGCGATCCGGCGGGCGGACTTTGGTCGAACTTCCACCGCATTGGGGGACCGACGACTGGCCGCAATTCGCCCATTTTGAGGAGATTGGCTACATGATGCCCGTCGCCGGGCCACGCGCCGGGCTGACCCCATTTTGGGAGGAATTCGAAGCCCAATACGAAGAAGGTGGCTTCTGGATCGGTATTTGGCATCCCTTCCTGACCGGGCGTTTGGCGCGGTGGCGGCAGGTGGAAGACTGGATGGAAACCATCTTGAACAGGGGTGACGTCTGGTTCGCCACTCTCGGAGAGATCGCGCAGCACGTGCGCACGCAATATGAGGCAGACCGGCAAAGCGTACGGGTTGAAGAACTGCCTTATTATAAGGCTCCGGCTCTGACGACATGAATATCCTTCAACGGGCGCGCGACTTCGTGGCTTCGCTCGACGCGCAGCGCGAGGTATTCCTTAGCGTTGCGCCAGATAGACTGTTGGATGATGCCCGATCCGCCTCCGCGCGGCAGGCCGCAGGGAGCCTGCTTGGCCCGTTGGACGGCCAGTTTCTTGCGGTGAAGGCCAATATCGACGTGCAAGCGCTCCGAAGCCATGCGGGATCTTTGGCCATCGATCCTCAACCAGCAGACAATGACGCCCCGATCGTGGCCAAGCTACGTTCTGCGGGCGCGATCATTCTGGGTCATGTGAACATGTCGGAGTTCGCCTTCTCCGGGCTCGGAGTTAATCCGCATTTCGGCACCCCTCTAAATGCGTTGGATAGCACACTGGTGCCCGGAGGGTCCTCGAGCGGATCGGCGTCAGCCGTTGCCTTGGGCTTGGCCGACATCGCATTGGGCACAGATACCTCCGGCTCCGTGCGCATTCCGGCCGCCTGTCAGGGCCTGGTGGGGTTTCGCCCAACTATGGGCCGTTATGAAAGCGCCAGGATTTTACCACTGGCGCCTTCTCTGGATACGCCAGGCTCACTCGCTTTTAACGTCAGTCAGATTTGCGCTGTAGATCGCGTTTTGTCGGATTGCAAAGAAACCGGGGACGCCTGCCGTCATATTCTGTGCCTGAGGGAAGACGCCCTGGTGGGATTTACCCCGGAAATCAGGGCTATGTACGAACAGGCCCAGCAGCAATTGTCCGATCATGGCATCGAATTGGAAAGGGTTGATATCCGTAGTTTCACTCGTGTCACGGAGATCTTCCAAACCTATGGAACGCTGGTGAGTGCCGAAGCCTTTCGTATTCTGCCAAGCTTGGTCGGAGACCAGCAGGCCAGACTGGACCCAAATGTGCAGGATCGCCTTGCTCAGGCGGCTTCAATCCTTGGCACAGATCTGCAGGCATTGCTGGAAATCCGGCGGGCACTCATCTCAGACTTTGGCAGGGAACTGGCAGGGAAGATGCTGCTTTACCCGACATTGCCGTCGTACCCGCCGTCTGTTCAAGCCGTGACCCGCGGTAAAGGGGTCTTTGCACGGGAAAACGCCCGTATCCTGTCGGTATCGATGAAAGCCGCTTTCCTCAATGCCCCAACAATTTCCATTCCATTTGGAGAACGGAGACCGGGGGTCAGCCTATCCTTGAGCGGCGGCGCAAACAGGGACGCGGATATACTTGCGACGTCGTCTCATCTGGAGAAGATTTTTTCAGCGATTAGAGATGGCTGAGGTCAGCTCACTCTATTCAGAATTCTCTTCATTTGTACCTGTGCGTCTCTGGCTTCACCTTTGAATGGTTCATTGCAAACTGACTAGGTGACAAGATGACCACAATCCTGAGAATTGACGCAAGCGTGCGCCGCACCGACAACCCTGTTGCGGCCTATAACTCCATTTCCCGCGCTTTGGCGGACAGTTTCGTGGAAGAATGGAAAACGGTTGATCCGGACGTCGAAATTATTGTGCGTGACGTCGGAATGACCCCGCCGGACTTCATTTCCAACGATTGGATCGCGTCCGTCTTTACACCGGATGAAGAACGCACTCCTGAACAGAGCGCTTTGGTCAGCTTGTCTGATACGCTGATTGAAGAGCTCGACCGCTCCGACATCCTTCTGATTTCGACGCCCATGTATAACTATGGCATGCCCGCAGCCCTGAAGGCTTGGTTTGATCAGATCATCCGGATCAATAAGACATTTACGTTTGATTTGGCGCGCGGCGACTTCCCTCTGGAACCGATCATGTCCGGAAAAACACTGGTGCTGCTGACATCGGCTGGCGAATTCGGCTTTGAGAACGGTGGGATTCGCAATGACTCGGGCCACCTTTCTGCGCATATAGGCACCTTGCGCAAGTACCTAGGCGCAGAACGCATGTTCGAAGCTGCGGCCGAGTATCAGGAATTCGCGGATGAGCGTCACAAAGCTTCGGTCGCCTCAGCTCAGGCCCAGGCACGTCATATTGCGCGTGAGCTTGCCTAACCGTTTGCAGACCGGCAACTGGAGATGTCTATGGCCGCGACTACAATTCCCGGAGACGCGTCACCGGAGCGTTGCGTGCTTGACTGATCGAAAAACCTGACGCGCATTACTTTTTGTGCGGACCAGTCAGTTTCATGGGCGACGTGCAGGCTGACCTGGAAAGCCAAGGCGTTCCCGCCGAGCAGATCCACACCGAAAGTTTCGGTTCCGCCATGTGATCTCTATAGACAAAGATCCGCAATCGGAAATTAGAACGAGAGGAGTAACAATATGCGCGAGTCATATGATGTGATCATTATTGGTGGGGGCAATGCAGGGTTCGGTGTTTCCTCCGTGGCACATGGAGCCGGAAAATCGATTGCTTTTATCGAAGCGCGCGATTTCGGCGGGACCTGTCCCAATCGCGGCTGCACGCCAAAAAAGGTTCTGGTGGCGGCCGCCCATGCAATGCACGAGATCGAACAAGCCCCCATCCATGGGATCGAAGTCAGCAAGCCAAAGCTCAATTGGACGAAACTGATCGACCGAGAGAAAGACCTGATTGGTTTCATCCCTGAAGCCATGCAGGGGTTGGCCGAAAAACGCGGTGATGTCTTTCGAGGCACCGCGCGTTTTGTCGGGCCGAACGAGGTTGAGGTCGACGGTCAGGTTATACATGGCAAGGACATCGTTATCGCAACAGGATCGAAGCCAAGGCCTCTGCCTATTCCCGGCACCGAGCACATGATCACGTCCGACGAAGTTCTTTCCGATGCGACAGTGCCGAAAGAAGTTGTCTTCATTGGCGGCGGCGTCATTGCCATGGAGTTCAGTCATGTCTACGCGCGAGCCGGAGTGCGGGTGACAATCCTTGAAGCGTTGCCACAGTTGCTGCCGCGTATGGACAGTGACGCCGTATCGGCTCTGCAAGCGGAAACCGAACGCCTGGGCGTAGCGGTCAAAACCGGAGTATCGGTGACGGCAATCGAGAAGACTGCCGACGGGTTGCGTGTTGAATTCGAACATGACGGCAGAAACCAAAGTCTTTTAGCCGAGCGGGTCGTCAACGGCGCAGGCCGCGTCGCCAATATCGACGGGCTTAACCTCGATGCCGCCGGTGTCGGGCATGACGGACTTCGCATTCTGATCGACGATACGATGCGGTCCACCTCCAACTCTTCAGTCTGGGTTGCGGGCGATGCTGTCACCAGCTCCGCTCAACTTTCCCCCATCGCAACGTATGAGGGTCAGATTGTCGGCCACAACATCGTGCATGGACCAACTAAAAGGCCGGATTACAGCGTGATCCCCAGCGCCGTCTACACCGTTCCAGCGCTCAGCACCGTGGGCCTGACTGAAGCCGAAGCGCGGGAAAAGGGTCTCGATGTCTCAGTTACGGTTTCTGATATGTCCGGTTGGTTTTCCACCAAGACCTATGCGGAAACGGCAGCCTGGTCCAAGGTTTTAGTCGACAAGAGTACCGATCAAGTCTTGGGTGCTCATATTCTGGGCCATCACGGTGACGAACTGATTCATCTCTTTGCGATGGCCATGCGTCACGGCATCTCTGCCAGCGATCTCAAGTCCTCGCTATATGCGTTTCCGACCTTCGCTGCGGATATGAAATCCTTGATTTAGAGCAGCTTGATACAAGCTGATCCTTCCCAAAGGAGAGCCGCCATGAACGATAAAGTCTGTCTGATTACAGGTGTCGGTGACGGAACCGGAGCATCGGTTGCCCGCCGGTTTGCACAGGACGGATACCGTATTGCCTTGCTGGCCCAGAACGCAGTTAAGTCGATGTCATCAGCCATGAACGCCCGCGCGTCGATTACCTGAGAGCCGAAGGTATTGGTAACTCTCAATTGTGCGCCTTGGACAAGACGAAACGCGCGGCCCGTGCGGGCCTTCAGCACAAAAGTCTCTGCCATCAGAACAGCAAAGCGCCAGTTGTTGGCAGGAGGACCGCATATACGCTTGTGGAGGCGGTGATGAACAGGCGATTGCGTTTCGGCCCGCCAAAGCAAACATTCGAGACCTCTTTTGGGACGAAAATCTTGCCCAGCAGCGTGCCATCCGGGTGGTAACAATGAACGCCGTCCTTTGCGCTCGTCCAGATACGGCCTTGGGTATCGAGCCGAAATCCGTCAAAGACGCCTTCTTCGCATTCAGCAAAGACATCCCCGCCTGAGAGCTTGCCGTCTGCACCAACGGAGAACGCGCGGATATGATGCTCTCCGCTTGCGTAACGCGTGCCACCACTGTCAGCGATATAGAGCGTTTGCTCGTCTAGCGAAAATGCAAGTCCATTCGGACAGGCGAAGTCAGTAGTCACTTGTGTGACATCGCCGGTGGCCGGATCGAGACGATAGACATGTTCACCGTCAAGCTCTGGGTCTGCCTGAAACCCTTCGTAGTCAGACTCTATCCCGTAGGCCGGATCACTGAACCAGATCGTGTCATCTGATCGCACCACAACATCGTTGGGGCTGTTGAACCGCTTTCCCTCGAAATGACTGGCCAGAGTCGTAACCGACCCATCATGCTCAATCCGGGTGACACTGCGCGTCCCATGCTCGCATGCCACGATCCGCCCTTGCCGGTCGAGCGTTGAGCCATTCGTGTAGCATCCGAGGCCTGAGCGGATGTCTCCGACTGCTCCGGTTAGTTCGTCCCAGCGGAGCCGTCGATCATTGGGAATGTCGCTCCAAATCAGGCATCTGAACGTCGGAGAATACACCGGTCCTTCTGTCCATTTACCCCCTGTCCAGATTTGGTCGATCGGCTCATCCAGTTTGATGCTGCGTTTGAACCGATCATCACGGACTTCGTAAGTATCAGTCTTGGTCATTGGCAATACTGGCTCGGGTTGCTACAAATTACATAGCAACATAAATCGCTACAGAAAGTATAGCAAGTGACTAAGATACCGATACCAGGTCAGCCTGTCCGTGGCTCAAAAAGCGGCGCGCCCATTATGGCTCTGTTCGACCTGCTTGGACGGTACTGGGCTATGGGAGTCCTTTGGACGTTGAGCGAGGCTGGCCCATGCACATTCCGAATGCTGCAAGAAGAGTGCGAAACAATCTCACCTGCGGCACTCAACACCCGACTGAAAGAGCTTCAAGCGGCGGGATTTGTTCATCGCGTTGCCGAAGGATATGCGTCGACTGATCTGGGACAACACCTCTATGATCATCTCTGTCCACTCGGAGACTTCAGTAAGGAATGGGCGAAACACTTACATGCTCGGGAATAGGAGAGCGGACGTTCAGAACCATTGATTGAAAGTTCGGTTTGTCTCGCTTTTCAATCACCTGAACCAGCTGCAGCGATGCGTTCGCAGCGAATGTCAACAAAGCAGGCTGCGAATGCAGCATTGGCGACCCACGTCCAAGGTCGGCTTAGGGCCGGTTCTACCCAATGAGCTGACAGCGGAGCAGGGAACTGTGCTGCAATGGCGCCGAGGTCCGGAATGAGCCCAATATGTCGATTGCCGCGTGATCAACAGATGTCTGGTCAGTGGAACTAATTTGGACGGTTCAATTGTTTATTAGCTTCAAGAACCCCAATGGCCAAAAGTCTGCGACAAACGCTTCAAAACCTTAACGAAAGACATGACATGCCACCGTCCAGCTTTGCACAGTCGGTATTGTCGATTTCAACGACCGAGTACCCTTCCTGATCCAACATCTCTGCTGTGCGCGGGAAGCCAGCGGCCATCAACACCAAATTGTTGAAGCGGATTGCGTTGGCGGCTGCTTCTTCGCCGTCGGCTACATACAATACCCGGTAGCCTTCAAAGCAACCCGATGCATCCAATCGACGGGTCGACAGGATTGTCTCGGCATCCATCAAGGAACAATCTGTCTTGAAGTGCAATACACCTTCAGGGGTGAACACTTCGCGCAAGTTATGGCCCCAGTCCGAGGTGATCTTAGCGAGTTCGGCGACACCATTTGCATCCGTGCGGTCAGACCGACCCACGAGAATCTCGCGACCAGTCACAAGGATATCTCCGCCTTCAATATGGCCCGGACCTTTGATTTCGAAGACCGTTTCATAGCGTGCTTGAAGTGTCGGTGCCATTTCGGCCACTTCACCCATTCGCGAAGGCGCGCCGGGTCGCAACAGCACAGCACCTTGCGGAAGGCAAAGGGCCGTATCTTCGACAAACTGCGCGTCAGGGAATGCGTCGAGGGGCTTAAGTTCGATTACCTCAGCCCCAGTGCTTTTCAGGGCAGCCACGTAAGCCATATGCGCTGCCACCATCCCGTCGAAATCTGGGTTGCCGATATCTTTTGCGCGCAATCCGCTGGCAATGGTTGGGGCCGGGCGTCGGGTGATGGCGCGGGAAAATTCAAAGGTTGGGTCTGACATGTTTCAATCTTTCTGAGGTTCGAATGGCGGAGCGGAGACTTCGATCATTGCCGGCCCGCCCCGGGCGACAGTTTTGCGCAACGCCTGCGCGATGGTCTGCGGTTCGGGTGGAACCGTGGTGAATGGAATACCAAAGGACTTTGCCATTGCAGCAAAATCGGGGGGCGAAGGTTCACATCCGATGTCGGTCACGCCCACATCCTGCATCGACGTGGCAATTTCCCGGTACCCGCGATTGTTCCAGATCACGAAGGTAATCGGCAGTTTTTCGTCTACCGCCGCCATGATCTCAGGCGATGAAAACTGCGCGCCTCCGTCGCCGGTAATACATATAACCCGTGCGGTTGGATCGGCGATCGATGCGCCGATGGCTGCAGGTATCCCATATCCGAGAGCACCATATCCCGTTGCTGAATTGAACCAGCCACCTGCGCGGTCATGATCGTAGAAAAGATTGCCCGCATAAATCGGTTGAGTTGAGTCACCGACCATGAGCGCATTCGGCGCGGTAGAGCGAATTGCATTCAGGATTTCTACCTGATCGCGATAACTCGCACCAATCTCCTCCCAGGCGGCTTTGCGTGTTTTGTTGGCTCGTTCGGCTCCGCCGTTTTGCTTTGCTTCATGCGGTAAAGCTTCGGATAGAGCCCCCACAACCAAGTCAACGTCACCTAGAATGGTAAGCGTTGCGTCATGACGGGCCAGTTGATTGGCGCACCGATCAACTCGGATAAGGCCCGGCATTTTAGCAAATTGGCCTGTGTCGTACATATCGTAGTCGGTCGGCCCCAGCTCGGTTCCCAAAGCTAGTACGCAATCGGCGCTTTCTATCAGTGAACGAACCGCGTTCAGACTGGGGCTGGCTGGAACGGTCAGAGGATGCCCGTGTATCAAGCCGCGCGCATTTACAGTCTGCACCACGGGGGCATCCAGCGCTTCGGCCAATGCCCGTAGACCGGGCCCTGCACGTTTTGCGCCACCACCCGCCAGAATGACAGTTTCCTTTGCCTCAGTCAGTTGCTTCGCAGCCTTCGTGATCTGTGCTTGGTTGAACGAGGGCTTTGGGTCGAATGCCTCAACTGGCGTTTCTTGATACTCAGAAGCCGCGATATCCAATGGAATCTCGATATGCGCGGGTCCCGGGCGACCATCTGTCAGGCTGTGAAAAACACGGTTCAAAACCGGGTCCAGCGCTTGGGTGTCAGCAACTTGTTCTGACACCAACGCAACTGTTCTGGCCAGCCCCAGTTGGTCTGGCAATTCATGCAGATGTCCCAAGCCCTTGCCAAGTGAAGCGGTTTTATTGACACCAGAGACCACCAACATCGGAATTGAATCAGCGCGCGCCTGCGCCATGGGCGTCAGCGTATTGGTCAACCCGGGGCCAGTGATCACAAAGGTCACACCTGGTTTCCCCGAAACACGCGCATAGCCATCAGCCATGAAACCGGCACCCTGCTCGTGCCTGGGCGTAACATGACGAATGCCCGAGGCCGCAAGCCCGCGATACAGCTCAACCGTGTGAACGCCCGGAATTCCGAAGACGCAGGTCACATCTCTTTGGCGAAGCTTGGCAACCAAAGCTTCACCGATTGTCATTCCGCTCATGCAACCTCGCGTGATTTGCTGTTGGCGTGATCAATGATGCGAGAAACCGCTGTGGCAAAATCGGCGTCACTAATCGTCAGCGCGACCCGGACCCAGTCTTTCAGACCGTTGCCAAAAGCGGACCCTGGCATGACAGCCACCCCGGCCTGCAACAGATCCCACGCATAATCTTCGCCATCAAACCCGGTGGCAGAAACGTTGATGAGGGCGAACATTCCCGCCTCTGGGCGATGAACCGTCAGATCCGTTTCTGCTTCAAGACGATCAGCCAGCAGGGTGGCGCGGCCAGAGAAACGAGCGGCCATGCCGGGCGCAACCTCGGACCCGTCGCGGATTGCCTTTTCGGTCATGTCCGCGATGAAGGGCTGATTGCCAAAGAGCATTGTTTCGGAATACGGCAGCAGCGCTTCACAAAACGCTGCTGGTCCGACACACCAACCGCTACGAAACCCTGGGGCAGCATGTGATTTCGAGATGGATGATACACCTATGACACGATCCGCCAGTTTCGGGTCTGCCAATGGTGAAGCAAATTCGGCCTCGTCAAAGATCAGATCTTCATAAACTTCGTCCGAGATGATCCACAAATCATGCGCTATCGCGAGTTGTCCGATTTCGGCAATTTCCGTAGCAGTCAGGATTGCACCTGTTGGGTTATGGGGCGTGGTTAGAAGAATGGCGCGGCTGCGCGGCGTGATCCGCGCCGCGATATCTCCGGCCTGCATGCGAAACCCGTGCTCTGGATGCAGTGGAACGGGAACCATTTCCGCACCCGAGGCGCGTATGACCCCTTCGTATGTTGCGTACATCGGGTCACCAACCAGAACTTCATCACCTGCCTCAGCAACTCCAGCCATCGCTGTGAACAGGGCGGTTTGTGTCCCGGGAAAGCAGAGAAAGTTCTCGAGTGAAAAAGCCCGCCCGCGAGAGGTTGAATAGCGCACGGCAAGCGCGTCGAGCAGTCCAGCTTCACCGCGTCCGTTGGAATACCCTGTCCGCTGCGCACGTAGTGAGGTCACGGTGGCCTCGACCAACACATCGGGCACAGGCACATCCGGTTCGCCAATCGTCATCTCGACGATATCCGCGCCGGCTTTGATAAGGTCGCGGGCTTTTAGATGTACGCCCCACTTGGCGCCACCCAGGCCTGCTAACCTTTCGGTCACTGATGTGGTTTTCATGGCTGCTCCACCTCTTTCGTCAACGGAATCCCGACAATAGCGCCGACAGAGTCCAGTCCGATCTGTGCCAGTTGTCCTTCGGAAAAGGCATCCGGAAGCGCACCCCCTTCCAGCCAGAGGCCGTCGATCACCGCGTTACAGGCAATAGCCAGTTGCGTTGCCTCCGACGCTGCGACCGAGCGCCCGGTTTCTTGCAATGCGGCAACGATCAGCTCCTCAAGGTGACCCCGGAAATAGTCATAGGTCTGTTGGTGAATGCTTTGCATTTTCGGATCATTCTGCACCTTGTTCAGAAAGCCAGCCCACAAGGCTACGGCGCTTGGATCAACGATCGGTGGTCGCAGCGACGCGTCAACGAAGTTTGTCAACTGAGATACCGCGCTTCCCGTTCCTGACGAAGCCGCTGTCTGATCGGTCAGCGTATTCATGTGGTGCTCATACGCAGCCTGAACCAGTTCTTCCTTTGAAGAGAAATAATGGCGGATCAACCCTTGGGTCACGTTCGCGCGGGCTGCAATCTCTCGTACGGTGGCCCCGCGAACACCCATCTCAGCTATCAGGTTCAGAGTCGCCAATATCAGCGCCTCGCGCCGAAACTCGGCGGACTCACGTGTAAACTTGCGGATTTGGTCCTGCACGTCCGGTTCATCCATGGCTGGGTGTTATTATACACTTGCATAATTGCGATTTTCGAGGCTTACTGCAAGCGGAAATCAGAAGATTGTTGGATATGGACACAGCCGAAGCAGCAACATCCCCACCCGAAGCAACTGCGTCCAATGAGGCGATTAAGGTTGAAGACCTGCACAAATCCTTCGGTTCGCTAGAGGTTTTGAAGGGCGTGTCCCTGACAGCTAACAAAGGGGATGTTGTTGCCATCATCGGAGGATCAGGCTCTGGCAAATCCACCATGCTGCGATGTATCAACTTCTTGGAAACGCCGAGCTCGGGCAAGATCACCATCGGGGGTGAACTGATTGAAATGCACGCCGATGGCAACCCCGCGAACCGGCGACAGATCGAACGTATCCGCACCCGGCTGGCCATGGTTTTTCAGCAGTTCAACCTGTGGACCCATCGCACGCTTCTGGAAAACGTGATCGAGGTCCCGGTGCATGTGCTGAAGGTGCCTAAGGCTCAGGCCATCGCGCGGGCGCATGAATTGCTGAAAAGGGTGGGCCTCGGCGATAAGGCCGACACCTATCCGGCCTATCTGTCGGGCGGCCAGCAGCAGCGCGCCGCCATCGCGCGGGCGCTGGCGGTGGACCCGTCGGTCATGCTGTTTGATGAGCCGACTTCGGCGCTTGATCCCGAACTTGTGGGCGAGGTTCTGACCGTGATCCGCGATCTGGCCGCCGAAGGCCGCACCATGCTGCTGGTCACGCACGAAATGAAGTTCGCGCGCGAAGTTGCCAGCCACGTTGTCTATCTCTTCGAGGGCCGCATTGAAGAGCAAGGTCCGCCTGCCGAGGTTTTCGGTAACCCAAAATCAGAACGGTTGAAGCAATTCCTCAGCTCGGTCGCTTGATTCAGTCAAAACAAACGAATGAACCAAAAGGGAGTAACAAAATGAACGTCAAGAAACTACTCGCATCGGGGCTTGCCGCCGCCATCTTTTCGGCTGGTGTCGCCAATGCTGAAGAGGTCAAGATTGGTATTGCGGCCGAACCCTATCCGCCATTCGCTTCGCTGGACAGTTCAGGCACCTGGGTTGGCTGGGAGATCGATGTCATCAATGCTGTTTGCGCAGCAGCGGAACTTGACTGTGTTATCACGCCGGTGGCTTGGGACGGTATCATCCCGTCGCTGACCGGGCAGCAGATCGATGCCATCATGGCCTCGATGTCGATCACCGAAGAGCGGCTGAAAACCATTGATTTCAGCGATCCTTACTACAACACACCCGCCGTCATAGTTGCGGATAAATCGATGGATATCGAAGCGACGCCAGAGTCGCTGGCAGGTAAAGTTGTTGGCATCCAGGCTTCGACCATCCATCAGGCCTATGCACAGGAATACTTCAAGGATTCCGAACTGCGCGTCTATCAAACTCAGGATGAGGCCAATCAGGACCTGTTCGCAGGCCGTATTGACGCAACTCAGGCCGACAGCATCGCCATGGCCGACTTCGTAAATTCGGATGCGGGTGCCTGTTGCGAAATCAAGGGTGCCGTGAAGGATGATCCCGCCATTCTGGGGCGTGGCGTCGGGGCTGGCGTGCGCAAAGGGCAAGATGACCTGCGTGAGGCGCTGAACAAAGGCATCGCCGCAATTCTTGCCGATGGCACGCACGAGAAGATCACTTCGAACTATTTCTCGGCCAGCATTTACTAAGCCGCTGCCGTGAACGGACTGTTGGATTCACTTGGATTGGCGCAGAGCGCAGAGCTTTTGTCGCTCTCGCCACCGGGATGGGGGGGCAATCTGCTGCGCGGATTGTCCCACTCATTGCAGATTGCTTTCGGCGCTTACGCCCTCGGTCTCGTGATCGGATTGTTCGGAGCTTATGGCAAACTCTATGGCGGGAAGGTCACGCGCGATCTTCTCGCCATCTACACGACGGTGATCCGGGCCGTGCCCGAGCTGGTCCTGATCCTGATCCTGTATTACGTGGGATCTGACATCATAAACAAAATCTCTGCCGCGATGGGCGGGGGTCGGGTTGAGGTCAGTGGTGTTGGCGCAGGCATATGGGTGCTGGGTGTGGTCCAGGGCGCTTACGCGACCGAGATTTTGCGCGGCGCGATTCAGGCGGTTCCGCCCGGTCAGATCGAAGCGGCCAAGTCCTACGGTATGCCCGCCTTCATGACCATGCGCCGCGTGACAATCCCGGCCATGATGAGCTTCGCCGTGCCAGGTCTTGCCAACCTGTGGCTGATTGCAACCAAAGATACCGCGTTGCTCGCTGTTGTGGGTTTCAACGAGCTGACACTGGAAACCCGCCAGGCTGCAAGCAGTACACGCGCCTATTTTACTTTCTTTCTGGCAGCGGGATTTCTTTATCTCATGGTAACGCTGTGTTCGGGCGGCATCTTCGCTCGGATTGAGAAATGGGCGCGTCGCGGCCAACCCTCCCTTAAAGGAGGGGGCAGATGATTGATTTCAGATCGTTGATGCAACCACATCGCATTGTGATGATGCTGATATTCGCTGGAATCGTTGTCTGGTGCGCCGTCTCTCTTCAGTGGGACTGGATCCCGAAATATGCGCCGCTCGCCCTTCAGGGTATTTGGACGACAATCTGGCTGTTGGTGGTCACCGTAGTTTTGGGTTTCCTACTCGCCGTTCCACTTGGATTGGCACAGGCGGTTGGGCCTTGGTATCTTGCCGCCCCTGCCAAGGCATTTTGCACTATCATCCGCGGCACACCGCTGCTGCTGCAACTCTGGTTATTGTATTATGGGCTTGGGTCTTTGTTTCCGCAGTTCCCCTGGATACGCTCTTCCGAGTTGTGGCCCTATTTGCGGCAGGCCTGGCCTTATGCAGTACTGGCGCTGACGTTGTCCTATGCCGGCTACGAAGGAGAGGTGATGCGCGGTGCCTTCAAAGGGGTCGCCAAGGGCCAGCTTGAGGCAGCCAAGGCATTTGGCATGCCACGTCTAACCATGTTTCGCCGTATCTGGTTGCCGCAGGCAATTCGAAATGTATTGCCAACGCTGGGTGGTGAAACCATCCTGCAATTGAAGGCAGCCCCACTGGTTGCGACCATCACCGTTGTCGATATCTACGCAGTATCTTCTCGGGTGCGTTCAGACACGTTCATAATCTATGAACCGCTCATCCTGTTGGCGGTTTTTTACATTCTCGTGGCGGGTGTGATCGCGTTGGGCTTCCACTGGTTAGAAGTTAAGGTACTTGGTACTGGACGCAGGAATGGCAGCTTCGGATAGTATCTATAGAAGCGGAGAAAGAGCTGACGCCCAAAGACAATTCTTAAAGAATTAACCAGAATTATTGAAATTGCAAAAAGACAAGCAAGGTGGTTAATCGAAACTGCATATGGAACGTCAGCTTTGCCCTTTAGGCTGAGAGTTCGAGTGGCTCCTCACTTTGCTTGTGCAGCGAATGGCGGCAATGCGGGCTGCGACCGCAGAAAATGATTGTTATGCCCAATGTCGGGAATGGGCCAAATTCAACAGATTCCGGCAATCGGAATAACTTTGTAGTCTGTCAGCTTCCCAAGACTAAGTTTGCTTTGATGCCAGATATCGTGTGGCTGCGGAAAACAACTCTGCCTGCGAGCTGACGCCTAGCTTGGAGTAGGCGTTGTGGCGATGCACTTTGACTGTACCTTCGGTGATCCCGAGAAATGCGGAAGCAGAGCCGGCTGAGTGGCCTTGCAAAACAAGGCGCACGACCTCGGCCTCTCTTGGGCTTAACCTGTCCGCCCCAAACGCAGCCAACCGTTCCTCAACCTGATTCAGGGCTTCCCGTTGATCTTCGGCACCACTCAGGTTCCAGTTTCGGATCACGGCGGCCGACAGGGTCTTATGGATGGAATTGATCTTCGCGACATCCTCAGGGGTAAACCGGCGCTGACGGGCGCCTCGCGACAGGGATATTACAACCCAGTCCCCGGTGTTTCGTCTGATCAACACCCCCAACTCGTCGCTGATCCGAACCTTGCGATAAAAGGTGCGGTAGTACTCTGAACGAAAGAACGCCTCATTGACCAAATCGGCCAGACGGTAAGCGCCGGGTTCTTTTCCCGATCTACACGCTTGCGAAAACGGATCCAGCAGGTATGGGCCGGTTGCATAAAACTGAATTGATATGGCCGCCTGCACGTCGTCGAGATCGTGATAAAGCGAGACAGGTGGTGCTTGATCCTGATACCGCGTGAGGATCATCGTTTCAAAATTGACATGCAGTTCCAGAATCTTCCTCAGAGCTGTTGGGAAGAAGTCTGTTTCCAACCGCTCCAACAAGATTGCGTAGGTCTCATCCCACTTGGCCGCCGAGATGTCGTCTCTGTCTGGTAACAAAGCCAATTCCTATAACTAAAGATATATATCCTACCGCAAATTTACAGTGATGGCCATTCAATTCCATTGTTGATGTCAGAGCGCTCGCCCGGGGTGCTGACTGTGCCTCGTCACCAAAGCCTCTCCGGGCGTGAAAATTCAGGGCGAGATTCTGCAACAAGGAGGAGATACGATGAAACCGCATTTTGGCCTTTCGGCTGTTGCCATTGCCTCAAACCTCGCGATTACCTTTCCGGCTTCCGCCGAAGACCTCTCAATCTACAATTGGGCTGATTACTTTGGCGAAACGACGATTTCGGACTACGAAAAGGAGACCGGGACACATGTCAGCCTGGACTATTACGATTCAAACGAGGTTCTGGAAACCAAGCTGCTGACAGGGGCGTCAGGTTACGATGTCGTTTTCCCCGCCGCGTCCAATGCGCAGCGAGAGTTTCAGGCCGGGGCGTTGCATCCGATCGACCCAGCGCGCCTGAGCAACTACGACAATCTCAATCCGAAAATTCTGGCGTCGCTCGAAAGTATGCCCGGTGCCCGGCAATTGGGCGTACCTTACACTTGGGGCACGGTAGGGCTTGCCTACAATCCGGCCATGATCAAAGAGCGGCTGGGCACGGATGTCATCACATCCTGGGACGTTCTTTTTGATCCTCAGATCACCGCCAAGCTTGCCGACTGTGGGATTGCCGTGCTGGACTCACCGGTAGAAATGGTCTCGGTGGCGCTGAACTATCTCGGGGCTGACCCGTACTCCGATGACCCGGCCGATCTCGACAGGGTTCAGGACCTCTTCGAGGCCGTCACACCGTCCATTCGTTATTTTCACAACCAGAAAGCATCTACAGATTTGCCCGGAGGAGATGCCTGTTTGGCAGTGATGTACAGTGGTGATGCCGGCATAGCTCAGGCCCGTGCCATGGAGTCCGGCAATGGTGTCGAAATTCTGTATTCAATTCCAAGCGAAGGCACGTTGATGTGGATCGACCTCATGTCCATTCCGGTGGATTCTACGCGGGCGGATGAAGCGTATCGGTTCATTGACTACATGCTGCGGCCTGATGTCATCGCAGGAGTGTCCAACTACGTCTATTTTGCGAATGCGAATTCCGCAGCAGATACATTTGTAGAGGAAGCCATTCTGACCGACCCGGGAATCTACCCGGATGAGGCGACATTTAGACGACTCTTCCCTGATCTGAGTGTCGGCGCGAAAACGCTGCGCAATCGCAACCGTCTTTGGACGAATGTAAAATCCGGCACCTGAACCCTGCCAAGCCCGGCAAAGGCGGGAAAGAACTGCAATTCCCCGACACTCGGGCAGCAACCATCAAAATCAACGGAGCCAATAATGGTGACTTCAACCGACCGCGCCTTTCTGGCGCAAAACGAAATGGGCATGGGGTATGAGCCGACCTTTAGCGGAGCGACAAGTCTGTTCCGGCGACAATATTCCCGCAATCTAAAGAGCGCGGATATGGTTACATGGGGCGTTCCCTATGATCTCTCTGTGACCAATCGCCCGGGGTGCAGGTTCGGGCCACGTGCCATTCGTGCTGTATCGACCAACCTCGCCTGGGATGGTGGGCCCTGGCCCTGGGGGTTTGATCCCTTCGAAACCCTGAACATGGTTGATTACGGCGATTGTGATATCGACCCAGGCTTTCCAGAGCAGATTGCGCTGCAAATTCAGGACCAAGCGCGGGAAATCCTGAAATTTGGTGCCTTTCTTCTGACGATGGGCGGAGATCACTCGGTCACCTATCCGATCCTTAAGGCGCAGGCAGAACGCCACGGCCCTATCTCGCTGATCCAGATTGATGCCCATTCGGATACATGGGAAGAACACCCAAAGCGGATCGACCATGGTTCAATGTTCTACCATGCCACTGTCGAAGGCATCATATCCTCTGAGACGTCAGTACAGGTAGGCATGCGCACGCTGAATGAAAAGACCCACGGGTTCACGGTACTCGACGCAAATTGGGTTCACGAGAACGGGATTGATGCAACGGTTGCGCGCATCAAAGAAACCGTAGGAGACCGGCCTGCTTACCTGACCTTCGATATTGACGCGCTTGATCCGGCATTCGCGCCCGGAACCGGAACGCCGGTATGCGGAGGACTGTCTACCTATCAAGGGCAGTCTTTGGTGCGAAAGCTCGACGGGGTCAACCTTGTCGGGGCCGATCTCGTCGAAGTCTCACCTCCGTACGATCATGCTGAGATTACAGCTTTGGCCGGGGCATCGCTCTTGCTTGATATGGTTTGCCTAATTGCAAAGGCGCGTAAATAGCAAATAGAGAGATGGCTTGTGAGCGAAACCGCCGTTCATAATTCCTACGTTTACAGACCGGACCATTGAAAAAGGTAGAAGACGTAAACAGATAGTCGAAACTTTGACTGCGCTGCGGTAAATCGGTTTCTCTTTGGGAGATGATAGATTTCGTGCACGTCCATGTCCGCTACAAGGAACTGCGGCGCAGCGCGGGTGACTTCGAAAAACTTTAACTTTGGGCCGCCATTGCAGGCAGCCCACTTTTTAGATTTCCACGCTTTCAGAGATCGCCAGAGCGTCTTCGATCTCGACCCCGAGATAGCGGACAGTGCTGTCCATCTTGGCATGACCGAGGAGCAACTGAACAGCTCGCAGGTTACCGGTCTTCCTGTAGATGTGTGCCACCTTGGTCCGCCGCATAGAGTGCGTGCCATAAGACGTAGGGTCCAAGGTGGATCGCGTTCGGCACGTTTGTCGGGGGCGGCATGCTCCTGACGCTCGGGATCTTTGATCTCTTGAGCGCATCCATGCCCCTTCAGGCATTCATATTGCTCTTCCTTGTTTTGGGACTGACGTCCGCCATGGCCGTGATCCCGGTGCGCATCATCTTGCAAAATACTGTTTCGCCCGACCGGATGGGGTCGGTAACGGCACTGAGCGAAGCCGCAAATACGTTGGCGCTGCTGACCGCACCATTTGTGGGCGCATTGCTGGTCGGTCTGTTTTCCGTTGGTGCGCCATTCACAGTCGGCGGCTCTATTCTCCTCGTTGCGACGATAGTGATTTCGCGCCTCAGGCTTGATCAATAAAAAAGCTGACGTTCGGTCACACCTTATGTCTGACCGCTTTGGTCCGGCAAGGTGCGTGTTATCCAGGCACCAAATTACTCTCGCGCAGTGAATGTCCAGAAAGCAGTTTGCAAACGCGGCATCCTGACGGTGCGACCAATGTCTTTTATGGGCCGTTGAGTATGTCGCGGAAAACAGGGTAGGGGCTTATGTTGCATCTGCTCCGAGGTCTGGGACGAGCCCGCTTAAACCGATGCTGCGCGTTGCTCGAACGTCAGCTTTGCGCTGGCACTCTAGGTGCGTTGTCAGGCTCATAGAACACAATCAAAATCTGGTTCAAATGGTTCTCATCCGTTGGAATCCCAGTATTAGCTGCCATTTCGATACCGTTTTAGTGTCTGCGGATAGTTCGGTGGAAAACTCCAGACAGCTTCGCCCGGAGCACGCACAAGCCCGCGCGCTTGAGGATCTCGGTCTGTAAGCAGAGAAATGAACAGGTCACTGCTGGCCCATGGCGAAGATCGGAAATACCAATGCCCGTTTCCTGTATCGGCCGCTTCGGCCTCGGTCACGTCGATGATATGTAGGGTTTTCATCTCAGAAAGTCGGCGCTGAAACAGAGACCCATTTATTGCTTCATCGGAAACCTGACCCAGACGGTCGCGACCGAAGACCAACCGTGACATCGCCAGCGCTGAATCAGTCTGCGATTGATAGAGTGTCACATCTGTAACGGCATCCAGAAGGCCGTCTTCAATCGATTGCAAGAAGTAGCTGCGATCAAGATCGCTGCTGATCAGGATCAGCCGTCCCAGCCGTGGCTTTGACCGAGGCTGCAGAGCAATCTGATAGGCGGCTTCAAATGCGAGCCTTGAGCCTGCGCTGTATCCTATAAGGTGAATGCGCCGGGCGTTGGTGTTTGCCGACAGGTATTCGACAAGAGACCGCAAATTGCGGCGCGTCGCCAATGCAGATTCCTGATCCCGAAAATACGCCAGGCGATTGGGTGTAGCGGGCCAGTTGTAGCTGATGAAGGCGCCCTGATAGCCCAGAAAGTGCTGCAACTCTTTGGAAACAAGGGTCGAGTAATCAAAATCGACATTGTAGCCATGGACATAGATGAAAATGTCTTTGTTGCGAGAGGCTGCAAGGTGATCGTCAATCCGTTGGGCAAACCGAAGTCCAGCTGCCTTCATCTCCTGTTGCGAAGGTGGATCGTTCATGTAGCGCGTGACGCTGAATGGCATGACACCAATCTCTTGTACGTCAGACAAGCTGAGCGTGTAGTCCTTAGCGCGGTCGCGCGTCATAGTAACGTGGCGAAGCTTTTCCAACGTCGCCAATGGGGGGTTGCTTTGCACTTCGGCAATGCCGGTACGCAGAATGTGACCGCGCTCATTGTTGTAATAGGCTTGTGGGTCGCCGGGAACCGCGGGCAGCCGATCTGTGGCGTAGAATAGCTGCGAACGCTGCACGAAGTTGTCTGCCGTGATGTCCTTGTAAGGGTCAAAAGCAGCCTCGGCATAGACCGTTGGTGAAGGCATCAGTTCAATTTCGTCATAGATATTTGGCCCGCAGGCAGCCAGGATACAGAACGAACACACGGTTGCCGTAGGCAAAGCTCTGGTAATCAGTCGCCTCGTCGTTCCTTTCCTCAATTGCCTTTGTCCGACTGTTCGCATCCAACTGTAATTGTCTGTCCCAAGCATGTCGGCACCGCTGCTCGCGCCTTGGTGCAATTTCGACACTTCAGACCTGTTTGTGTTCGGCATGGCCGCCTTTCGCATAATGCCCTTGCTCAGAAGCTGTATGTCACACCCAACACGGGTCCGGATTGTGAGAGCTTGAACTTGCTATCACCTTCACCTTTGTCGACCATGATGTAGCGATAACCTGCGCGCAAATTCCACTTTGGAGTGATGGCATACCCCACTGTAGCTACAAATTGCGCCGTTTCGCGATTTGAGCGAAATCCGCCGTAGTCAGCCAAGGCAATTGCTGACCAGCGGTCATTGATCTGATACCGGATACGGGCTGCAATTAGGGGATCTACCCAATCGTCACTTGTTCTTGCACTTGGTGCCGGGCTGGGGCCACCGACCAGAGTGATTGTGCTGCTGGTATCAAACCAACGAAACCCACCCCCGAGATCGACGTCCAGAGCTTGGTCCTGATAGACCGTGTACGCCGCATACCCGCTGAAGAACTGTGTCTTCAGGCTGGTTTCTGCGCCGCTGAACACCGGGCCAGGGGTGTCGCCTTTAAATGTCAGATCTGTGCGCATGTAGTCTGCGATCAGTGACCATCGACCGTGTCGCGCCTCAACCGTGCCCATAAAGGCGAGGTCTAGATTATCAAGTGCGTCGCTGAAGCTCAGTTCCGACTCTAAGGGGCCAATGGTTGTCTCGGTATCTGCGCCATAGATGTAGAAGCTGCCGTAAAAGCTCCAGCCAGAGTCCTGAGCCACTGCTGGAGATCCGTAGAGCAGCGTAGTCGGCGCAACTAGAAAGCTACACACGATACTCCTTACTTGTGTGAAGTCCACGATCTGCTCCCCTTTTTTGATCCCAAGATTGAAGCGCGGCAAAAACGTGAGCCGCGTCGTATTCCTGTTACGTTTCACAATCGCATTCGACCGGGTCGAGTATCGGAACAGACGCCTCAACGCCATTCATTTCACGGGTGCGAAACTCTGAGGGTGTCTGACCCGTCCATTTCTTGAAGGCCCGTGTCATGGCCGTCGCGTCAGAATACCCCAACTGAGCCGCGATATCGCCCATTGAGATTTCAGACTTTGAAAGCAGGCGCTTCGCCCGGTCACATTTAGCTTCGATAACGATGCGAGACAGTGATGTCCCATAGGCAGCAAGCCGTCTGTTGAGAACCGCGCCTCGAAAACCGCATGCCTTGGCGAGCGTCGTAACCGACAAGTCCGTGCGCCCGACCATTGAGTAGGCAACGCTTTGGATCGAACTCAGCAAATCTGTAGGCACTGGGTTTTTTTCGTCCTGAGTGGTCGACACGTACTCGGTTGAGGTTCGGTTAACCAGTTCAAATAAAAGCCAAGCACTTGGGAAGCGGATGGAATACCCGTCTGAGCCCGCACCTATCGCCCGGATACCGTAGAAGTAAGACGGGAGAAGATCAGGACGGTTCACACGCACAAGAACCTTATTTGCTTCCCAACGCTGACCTGCAGTTTCGTGCAGCAACGTAGCCCATCGGCTGATCTGAAACGCATCCATATAGGCGGGCGAACAGCATGGCGTGAATCTGCGTTTGGCGGACAGCACGGCGAACTCGCCAGAGACATCAAGTGTCATGGTGACCGCATTTGTGTTGTTTCCCGCATGAACGCAGAACCTGGCAATGAAATCAGCCAGCGATTTTGCGACGCGAAAGGCCTGTCCGAATGGGGATGCAATCGTCGGATCTGAAGTTTGACCAACAAGTGCTGGAAAGTCTGGGGATGTCTTTTGTGCGACGGCTTCAAACACGGCATAGACAGTGTCGTGCGGAATGAAACAACTCGGAGCGCTCAACTCCGAGAAGGATAGATCGAATTCCGCAAGGAGACTTTCTACAGATTGACCGGATTCTTGAAACGCAAGCAAAAGCGGGACGATGACCCGCCCGCGTGTAAGCGGTGGTGTTCTGTGTCGAGCATGCGCGTCCTGCCCTGTCATCATAACTCCCTTAAGACACCGCAATTGAAAGGCCGGGCACGTCAAGCATAGACAAGCGCGGCTCTGTGTCCCTGACCTGCGTCAAAGCCGAAGACACTTTTTTGAATGAAAAAGTCAGGTGCCCGCTCGCAGAGGCTCAATGGAATTAAACCACGCCAACTGCAGAGAGCAGTCTAGCAAACTGGCACCACTGCATGAACGATAGGCCCGCCGCCGGGTCAATTTTAATAGAGAGCCTCTAGTTGTTGGCCAAAGTGCTATCGCTACCTGTCATTTTTGACCAGTTTTCGGAGGCGGTCGCCCCAATCTGTCAGGGCATACATTCGAACTTTGTGGTTTGTTGGAGAGAGATGGCCAAGGCTCCGATTGTAGCATTTTAAGAACAACAAAATGAGAGGCGCGAGAGTGCGCTTTTGATCAGGTGCCGGGACCATCAAACAATGCATTTCTGTAATTGGCTAGTGGAGCGGGCAAACTATGAATCTCACGCACAAACGCTGGAAACTTGCTGCTTTAGCTGTCCTGATTGGAAGCACAGCGACCGCTCAGAGCTTTGATACCACGGTCGATGCACTTGCTGAGACATACGAAGTGCCCATTACCATAAACAACTTTGTTCGGGCTGCTACAGACAATGAACTGAAGACGTACAATGGCCTGGCCGGAGGCGTAAATCAGTTCTTTCACTTCAAAGAACCCACCCCCATCGACAATCAGCCCACCATTCGGATGAACCGCGACACACTCTACAGCGTTGCGGTTATTGATATCAGCCAAGGCGCAACCCTGACTCTGCCCGATGTGGGCGACCGATACATGACGACGATGGTGGTCAATCAGGATCATTTCATCAATGAAGTGTTCGACGGTGGCGGTGTGTTCCAGCTTGACATGGATACATTCCATACCCCCTACGTACTTGTTTTCATGAGAATACTGGTGGATGCCGAGAGCCCCAAGGATGTCGCGGCAGTCAATGCAATTCAGGACGGGTTCACCATTGATGCCGCCTCCGCGACGCCTTTCGAGATGCCCAATTACGACACGGAGAGCTTTGAGGCGCTGCGCCAAGCCGCAATTGAGCTGGGCAGGTTCGCCACAGACAGCGTCCGAACTTTTGGTACGGCAGATCATGTAGACCCATTGCGCCATTTCCTTGGCACCGCCGTCGGCTTTGGTGGACTGCCCGAAGACGAGGCCTTTTATCTGAATATCGAGCCCGGCCTGCCGCTTGGAGAATACAAAATCCAGGTCCCAGCGGAAGTGCCAGTGAACGCGTTCTGGTCCGTGAGCCTCTATAATGCAGACGGGTTTTTTGAACTCAATTCCCTCGACTCGTATGTGGTCAATTCGGTCTCAGGCACCAAGAATGATGATGGCAGTGTGACCGTGCATTTCGGCGGCTGCGACGACGGACGCATGAACTGTCTCCCGATCATGGATGGCTGGAACTATGCCGTGCGCCTTTATCAGCCGGGCCCAGAGGTCATCGACGGAAGCTGGGTCTTCCCCTCCGTAGAACCCGCAAACTGAACAACAGGATGCTTACGATGAAAAAGCTTCTTCTGACAGTCGCGCTTACACTCCCGACAGGCGTTTGGGCCGAAGACATGGTCGATGTGACCGTCGACACCCTTGTGCGCGCCGAGACAGATCACATGTTTCGCACCAACATAGCCAATCTCGGCCTCGCTGTTGGCGAGTTAGGGCATATGCGCGAAGCCACCACACCGGACAACCAGCCGGTTATCCGCATGAATCAGGACACGCTCTACTCCGGCATCTTGCTGGATTTGAGCAAACCCGTCGAAGTGACACTGCCTAAAGCGGATGGCCGCTATATCTCGATGCATGTCATCAATCAGGACCACTTCATGTATGCCGAGGCAGAGCCCGGCACGTATCAAATCACACAGGAAGACCTTGGTACGCGCTTTGGTTTCATCGCGTTTCGCACATTCGTCGATGTGACTGACCCGGATGATATTGCCGCCGCGCAAGCGGCACAGGATGGAATTGTCGTCAGCGGCGGTGGAACGGGCCCGTTTGACGCGCCCAACTGGAACACCGAACAACTTGCCACTGCGCGTCAGGCGATAAACGATTTATCCTTGCTGGGCACCGATTCAGCCCGCGCCTTTGGCAGAACAAAGGACGAGATTGATCCGGTTCAGTTTCTGGTCGGTGCGTTCTCGGGTTGGGGCGGTCTTCCGCCTGAGGCCGCGATCTATCTGTTGGACGCGGTCGATCAGAATGACGGCGAAACACCGCATGCGGTAACCGTCAAGGATGTGCCGGTTCGGGCGTTCTGGTCGGTGACTGTCTATAACGGTGACGGCTTTCTGGAAGCCAATGATCTGGGCATAAACAGCTACAACGGTTACACAGCCGAAGCAGCAGAAGACGGCTCGGTCACGTTGCATTTCGGTGGGTGCGACGATGGCCGCGTGAACTGTCTGCCGATCACTTCGGGCTGGAACTATGCGATCCGCCTTTATGAGCCGGAGGATGCAATCCTGAACGGCAATTGGACCTTCCCGAAGTTGGAGCCGATCAACTAGGCCACTCGCCCAACCTGCATTTCAAAAGGAGTACACGGCTATGCGTCGATCCCATACTCTTATGGGGCTGCTTTTTGCAGCCAGTGCCGGAACCACAACCGTTGCAGACGAGGCATCCGATCTGGCCCAGGAACTGGCCAACCCGCTTGCGGCAATCGTCTCGGTTCCGTTTCAATTGAACCATGATGAAAATCTGGGCGTCTCTGATCAGGGCTCGCGCACCACGCTGAACTTTCAACCAGTCGTGCCCTTTCAACTGAACGATGACCTTAACCTGATCACCCGAACTATCATTCCTTACATCTGGCAGGAAGACGTTGTGCCGGGCACACGCCAGGAGGGGTTCGGAGATATCCTTTTCTCTGCGTGGTTCTCGCCAATCGGAACCGGGGACATAACGTGGGGCGTGGGTCCCGTTGTGCGCTTTCCAACCTTTAGCGACGTATCGAGTGATACATGGGCTGCTGGGATCACCGGCATTGCACTGCGACAGACCGGTCCGTGGACCTATGGTGCGCTGGCCAATCATCTGTGGGATCTAGAAAGCAACCCCGACACCTCCACGAATGTGAGTTTTGTCCAGCCCTTTCTTGCTTATTCCACCGAAGGCGCGTGGACCTATTCGCTGCAGAGCGAAAGCGCCTATGACTGGGAAACTGATGCCTGGGCTGTGCCTATAAACGCTTCGGTCTCCAAGCTGGTCCAATGGGGGGCGCTGCTGGTCAATCTGCAAGCGGGGGCGGGCTATTGGCTCGAAGCGCCCGAAGTGGGTGCCGAAGGCGTTCGCTTGCGTTTGCAGGCTCAGGTCGTCTTGCCCAGAGGGCGCTGACGTTTGGCTGAAGAACTTTTTATGAAACGTCGAAAATAGGGAGGTCTTGATGGCCGATCAGATGCAACGCAATGCGCAAGCGCATGTCGAGCTTGACCCTGACCATTAGGATCTGATTGTCAGAAGCTGCAATCGGCTCATTCGACACGCCGTTCGGGTGATGTCTTTGTTCATGGTCGTTGTGATCGGATTTGCCGTCATCGACGCCGGTTACTCGTTCTACATCAAGCTTGTAAGTCCACCGGCCCTGATTCTTGACGTCAGTGTTCTGTTGGAGGTTTTTGCGGCCGCGCTTGTTGTGCTGATCGCTATCGAGATTTACACGAATGTCACGCTCTACCTGACGGCCGATGTCATACATGTGAAGCTGGTAGTTGCAACTGCCCTGATGGCCGTTGCCAGAAAGGTCATTACACTCGATACGACGGACCTGGAGCCGCTTTATTTCGTTGGGTATTCTGGACTCGGTCTGGCGTTTGGTGTCACGTATTGGTTGCTGTGGCGTGGCAAGTAGATATTTCACAGAACACTTTAATAGACGCTGGCATAAGCAAGATCGCCGACATTTGTGTTTTTTTGAAGCCGCAATTGGCACCTTATTCAGCCAAAGAAGAAACGTTTGATATTCCCAAAAAATCCGGAAGCAGACCTTGGCACTTGTCCGGCGAAAGATCGCTTTGTCCGCGCTGACCGTGAGTTCAACCGGCCCCCGATTTTGCGCTCTCGGCGGAGGTCTCCTCTAACGGGCCGCGTCGCGGCGACGGTGACCAGGGTCGAACGGCAGCTATCTCAAAGCACGAGCAACGTGTTTTGCATGAACTTGCCCTCGGCGGGTTGATCCAATTCGAGCGCCTGAAAAACGGCAAAGTCCATGACCTCACTTGTTATACGCGTGACGGTTAATGCGATCACCTGAGGAGCGCCAAATACAGCGGCGCGGCGCCGGCTCTGTATCTTTTCCAAAGCTTATCGGTTGCGGGGATGGTTGCGCGCCTTGCGTTCATTTCCCCGTTTGTAGTTGCCGGTGACGCGAGCCATTTCCTGCTGTTGGCTCTCGAAATCCAGACCATTCATATCTTGCAGAAACCATTCCGCCTTGTCGCCCCGAAGAATCGTTGCACGCCGACCGTGATGATCGACAACTACGTCGCCATTGTTGGCGCGCCGGTAAGTGAAACCAAGATTGCTCATTTCGATCTCGTCGTATTGTTGCTCTGGGTGTCTGACATCAGCGCTCGCCGGACAGGTTTTGGGCTTGGATTAACAGGAAATCCGGAACATCGAAATATACCGTTGGCAAGTTAGTCAGGGGCGTTTAGCGCCAAACACGCAAACACTTCTCTTCTGAAGAAAAGATCCGGATTGTCCTGATCGGTCTGCGGGATGAAGTGAGCATTGCGTCGCTGGGGAAATTGGCGAACGCGACTTGTGGGCTGAACGACTTTATTCAACTGATCTAGAATTCCCGCTCTTGGACAATAAATGCGCATGACTTTGTGTGGTCGACAAAATTGGACTCGTCTTGCAGCAATTCTACGCTTAGTTCTTGCATTTCAGAGGTGCCCATCGCCTCCATCAGATCTTCTTCAGAAGAGAACCAGACCTCAGCCAAACCGTCAAATTCCGGTTGCATGTTTCTGGACTCTCTCATCGCACCATTCAGTGGGCTGTCAATTGTATGGCTTTGTACGTACCGCTTAGAGCGCATTACCGTCGCGTTCTTTTGAAAAAATGGCCCGTGCTTGTTCAGCCAATAATCCTGAAACTCTTCTCGGCTAATGTCCGAACGGCGGCGCAAACACATGATCAGTTTAATCATCGGGAATATCTCTTTCTGATGCTCAGATGCTCTGAGTATGAGCGGAAATACTGAAAGGTCCAATAGCCAGCAGTGGCCAACCAATACGCAGGCATGTAAATAGATTGCTACTCTATCCGCGCGGCGAAGGGACTGTTAACAGACATTGTGATATCAAGATTTAGCACTGTTTTGGAGCGCCACTTGAAGGCAGACCTCAGCGAAAACGCCCTTGAAGTAACCGACTTTCTGAAGGCCATGGCGCATGATGGTCGTCTGCAGATATTGTGCTTGCTTCTCACCGGAGAAATCTGTTGGAGAAATTCAGGACATGTTCTCCATGCGCCAGGCTGCAGCCTCGCAGCAACTGTCCCGTCTGCGCCTTTCTGGGTTGATCGATGCAAGACGCGATGGGAAGAACATTTACTACAGGATCGCCGATCAACGAGTATCAGCAGTCATAGCTGTATTGTATGAACTGTTTTGTGACGATGTGGGTGATGCGTGAGAGGTTAGAATGGATAACATATTCATCTTTTTCACCACTGTGCCACGACACCACTTTGATCAGAGGTCGGTCCTATCCAAGCTGCCATCGGCGCCATTCACGTAATTTCACCGCTTCAGCCTGCTGGCTTGGCCTCAATCCTCTTTTCTTAGCCGTTCTGCCATCTCTGTGAATCCACGTAGCTCGGCGTGTTCGAGTGGCGTAGTTCCGTTACGATCGGCAAGCGATCTGTCAGCACCCGCTGCCAACAACGCATCCAGAACTGCAAGATGATCCGGGCCTCCGTCACCAAGCACAACGGCTTCGATAACTGCTGTCCAATGCAGATTGTTCACATGATCCAGAGGCGCGCCAGCGGCGATCAGCCGTCTGACAATCTCGACATGCCCGAGATGCGCGGCCGCGATCAGAGCCGTTCCGTCATAAGGGCTGGTCGTTAGGCCTGGATCGTTGCCCAACTCGATGGCGAGCGTCATCAATTCCGGATCATTTGCAACGGCCGCAATCGTGACCAGGTCGTAGGCCTGATCTTCGAGAGCGTTCATGTCGGCACCGGCCTCGGCGAGCGTACGCAACGCCTCGTCCTCCGAAGCAAAGGCTGCGACATGGGCTGGCGTGCGGCCTTGGGACTCGCGCGCGTTGACGTTTGCCCCTGCCGCAACGAGTTGCCGGATCATTTCTTCGTTGCCGGTGTGAGCGGCTGCGAAGAGACCGTCGTAGTGCGTGACCTCATCAGCCGAAGGCGGTGTCTGCGCCGTGCCTGCGCTGGCGGCAAGACCCATCACGAAGACAAATAGTAGAAAACGAAACATGTCCGATCCTATTACCTACATATTGGTGAGCTATAGTAGTAGCGGATGCATTCGATGTCATTTTCCATTCAGGATCAGAATCCTTTTACGGGAATTGATTTCGCAATGTCATTGGACAGATGGGCTGAGTTTGCCGACAATCGCGTCATGGAGCTGTCAGCAACCACACCTGTCCATCTGATCCACGTGGATCCAGACGTTAACATGGCGCGGTTCTATGGGATTGAACTGCAACCGACGCTGTTTGGGGAGGTGTGCGTCCTTCGGACCTGGGGGCGAATTGGCACAAACGGACTAGCCATGATGGTGACTTACGAAGACGAAGCTCAGGCTACTGATGCACTCCACAAGCTCGAAAAACAAAAGCGCCGACGAGGGTATGTTCCGGTCGGTGGTTGATACTTACTGACAGCGATAGTAGATTTTTCATTTCTCAGCCCGGTTAAGCGATCTATTCTTTGGCCACCCGACCAGAATGGACATGATCACCAAGATTTTCCAGCTCGTCCTGACAGGCTTCGGAAATACCCTCTGGCAAATTGTATGCTTCAATATCCGCTTCGATCTTTCTCAAGTCAGATTCCAGTCCCATGGATTGGAAATCATCGACTTCCCGAAGGCGGTAAATCAAACGTTCAATGAGCAAACGATGGGCAAGCATCCGGCCCAGCAATTCACGAATTATTGGTTCTTGCATGCATCAGTTCTCCTCAATCCGCGCAGTAGGCACGATTAGGATTCCGGGGTCAATCGCGGAACTTAACTTGAGGGGAACCTGCGAAGATCGGCGCCCGACGTTCTGTTCGTAGCGAGAAAGCGGGATGCGACTTTGCTCCCTGGCAAATCCCGAGCCTGTCGTCTCGTGACCGGGCTCTAGGTTTCAGCCGGCATGCCGGCTTCCACCCAGAACACCCCAGCATGATCTCCCTGTCCCAGTAGCCCCTGATCCGTCTCTTGCGAGCCGGGGCAGGGGGCTTTGGGTCATGGTCGCTCCATGCCGTTGTGATCTGCCCGTTCGGGTTTCGATCCCTTTTGTGCTCCCGCAGGATCGAAGATCCTTTGGCTTCTTTTGTTGGTCAGGCGGGATTTGGACAAGCCAAACGCCCCCCGACGTCAGGGGGAAGGCGCGGCCTCCCCCCTCGGACAAGACAAATAGACAAGACCGTGTCCTCGCGCGTTGCGCTGCGGGCCGCACCACTCTTGTCGATTTGTCCTGTCTCGCCCCTCTCCGCGTTCGCCACGGGGCAGGTTTTAGAGACGACGCCCTTTCAGGGCTCGGCTCAAAACCAGCACCAAAAGGGGATCAACCCCGAAGGTCGCACCACAAAAGGAGAGACGGTTTTGAACAGTGAAGCAACAAAAGACATCGAGAATGACACGAGCCTTCAGGCTGCAGAGATTGCGGTCCAGAATGATCTGTTTCGGAAAGCCCTGATCGATCCGACTGCAGCGATTGAGATGCACTCCAAGGGCATTCAGGGTCAGGTTTTTGTCACGCCAGGCGAAGCTTGCGAACTTTGCGCTTGAGCTCGGCTACTCCGGTAAGCTCAATGTTGACTTCATACTTACCCGGAGCGGCCAACTAAAGGCGACAGAATTCAACGGCAGATGGGGCGGGGGAACAGTACTCTATGCAATTTCGACCCGGCTAAGCGAGCTAAATGATGGACGGCAGATCTTCTTGCGCTCGTGGCGCGGCGAGAGAAGGGATGATGAGTCTTGCAGATCAAAACTTGCAGCCAGTGCCCAGTTTGAAAACTCAAATTTTGAAGGTGTTTTGGATTTAACTGGTCAGAGTAACAATCTGTCGCTTGTTGAGTATGTGTTTGTTTCTTCTAGCCGCGAGCAACTTCAACACTTGTATGATGCACATGTGTATTGTCCTAAGCCAGTGGAATCAGAAGGTTAACAAGATGCCAAGGTGGTTTGGAATTGGAGTAATCTACGCTTTATCAAGCACTTTGAGTTTGTGGCTGGAAATGATCTATGTGTCTGGTTTTGTAGTTGTGCTACACTCCACAATTTTTGCTGGTTTCTTGAATGCGGCCCACGAATGTGTGCACAGTGTCCACACAAAAAGGTGGCGTGATGAAAGCTCGTTTGGAGTATTTTGGTGCACGCCACTCCTAATAAACTACGGACTATTCAAGTCCAAACACTTGGCTCATCATGCCAATATTGGCAAAGCCGACGATACTGATCCACCACATAAGTTTACTTCTCTGCGGGAGTATTTCTACAGAATGAGTGGCGTATGGTATTGGCCAGCGGTTCTTTCAAAGTTGGTGTGCAGCCCGAAGAGCGCGGATTTTCCTTTCAAGCCGTCTCATAGTCTACTGAAAAGTGCAAAAGTTGCGCGACTAACAATTTTTGTTTTCTTGATTGTTGCAATCGTCAGTACGGTTTTCTTCCCTGTTACAATGCTGCTTATCTACTGGCTTCCGCTTCTACTTGCTCCCACAGCAATATTATACTTTAGCCTATCAGAACACTATGGCTGTGGAGAATATTCTGACGGACAGTTCGAAACGAGAAGCGTCCAGAGTAACGCTGTCATTAGATACTTGATTTGGGAGGCAAATTATCATGCTGAACATCATGCATATCCGGGAATTCCGTCTCGACGCTTGCGAGCGATTTGGGCGGAAAATCTGGTTCCCAAACGCAAGGTAGAAAGATCTTATTTGGCTTTTCACTTTAACGTTTTGCGCGAAATCTCTGCGTCTAAGTAGACGGCTTTCTTAGTGGATGGATGTTAGTTTATCCAAACCTCAGCTCTTTGACTGGCTATCTGGCTGTGTCGAACTACCTTAAAATTGATTGATTTTGAGAGGCACGGGAGTTCTCACGACCACGTCGTGAATAGTAGATCGTTGGGTTTCTAAAACACCCCCTTCCAGCAACTAACCATGACCTTTTCGAACTGATGCGTTTCGAGAGAGCTGCATAGAATGCCATCATTCGTCGTTGTGCCGAAAATGGTAGGTCTGGGCTCACAGTCATATTTCGCCGCTCGATGAATGAACGGCGGCCGACCAGCAAGGCTCCCTTTGGCTATGACATTATCGAATTGGAAACCTTCGCTGGCCGACAGGCACATCAACTTGTCGCAATTTCTGAACTATTTCTTCTGGCTTGTATCTCCTGTTCGCCATTCTCGGTCCCCCGTCTCTCAAGCATAACGGTGGTCCAAATCAATTCGGGCATTCCTGCTCACTTCACCTTGTCCGGTCTCGCTTGAAGAACTCTTCGAACTTGTCGGCATAACCGTCGGAAGTCAGCGTTTCCTCGTTCCGCGCCAGCGCGCCTTCAGCGATATTGTCAGGCAGGATATTGCGCCGGGCTTCAACCAGATCGGTTAGAAAGGCAGAGGTGAATTCCGGATGTGGCTGGATGGTCAACGCCTTGTCACCATAGGCTAGTATCGCGTTGGCGCAGAAATCTGACGAGCCAATCACCTCAGCTTGGTCAGGGATTTCTGTCACCTGATCCTGATGCCAGGCCAGGATGCGTTCACTAGGCCCATCCGTGACCTCGTAATCCGTCGCGCCGACCGACCACCCGCCAGCAAACTTCTCTACCTTGCCGCCCAACGCCTGCGCTAAGATCTGGTGACCAAAACACACCCCGACAATGGGAACTCCGGCATCAAAGACATCGCGCAGGAAGTCTTCAAGCGGTGGAATCCAGTCATGCCCCTCGTAGGCACCGAATTTCGATCCGGTAATCAGCCAGCCATCAGCGTCGTGGATCGACGCGGGCAGAACCCCATCCAGCGCTTTATAGGTCACAAAGTCGAAGCCGCGCCCGGCCAACATCTTCTTGAAGAAGTCGTCATAGTCGCCGTGCTTTTCGCGGAGCTCATCAGGGGAGCGCCCGGTCTGTAATATCCCGATTTTCATGTTCGGCCTCTCAGACACGCCCAACTTCGACGCCCTCGGCACCCGCAGCTTTGGCAAGCAGGCACAACCAGTCATGTGCCACCGTGGCAGCTGCAACCGCGGTGATCTCTGACACGTCATAGGGTGGCGAAACCTCGACCACGTCCATGCCAATCAGGTTCAACCCCTCAAGGCCACGTACGAATTCCAGCGCCTGCCACGACGCCAGGCCGCCGGACACCGGCGTACCGGTTCCGGGGGCAAAGGCCGGGTCCATGCCATCCACGTCAAAGGACAGATAAACCGGCGCATCGCCTGCTCTCTTTCGCGCCACCTCGATCGCGGCGTCGATACCGTTGCGGTGAATCCAGGGGCTGGTGAGAATTTCAAAGCCGAAGTCCTCGTCATTAAAGGTGCGTAGCCCCACTTGGGTGGACTTGCCAACATCGATGATGCCTTCGCGCGCGGCGCGCAGGAACATGGTGCCATGGTCCTGCATCTCGCCGTCATCGTCCCATGCATCGCAATGGGCATCGAACTGGATCAACGCCACCGGACCGTATTTTCTGGCATGCGCCTTGAGCAGTGGGTAGGCGATCGAGTGATCGCCTCCCAAGGTCAACATCTTGGCACCGCTTTCGATGATGAGGTCAGCATGAGCCTCGATTGCAGGACGCACGGTATCCGGATGATGAGGGTCAAGATGAACGTCACCGTAATCCACGACCGACAGCGTATCAAACTGGTCGAACCCGAATGGGAAGGCTTTGAGTTCGGCCAGTTGAACCGATGCGGCCCGGATCGCCTGCGGCCCCAACCGGCATCCGGGGCGAAAGGTGACGGCATTGTCATAGGGAACACCCGTCACCGCCACATCGACCCCTTCGAGATCCCGGCTGTAATTGCGACGCAGGAAGCTGAGCACGCCGCCATAAGTCATCTCATGCCAACGGCCTTTGGTGGTTTCCTTGCGCAGGAAGGCCTGATCACCCGTGTGAGGCATATTTCTTGCTCCTGTTGATTTGCAACGCGGCGGCAATGATGCCCAGCGACACCACGCCGATGATGATGGTGGCCAGTGCATTCACATCCGGGCTCACTCCAAGGCGGACCTTCGAGAAGATGACCATCGGCAGGGTCGAGGCACCCGGGCCCGACACGAAGCTGGCGATCACCAGGTCATCCAGGCTGAGTGTGAAGGCCAGAAGCCAACCTGACACCAACGCCGGAGAGATTACCGGCAGGGTCACGTCAAAGAACACGCGCACCGGCTTGGCCCCCAGATCCTGCGCCGCCTCTTCGATGGACATGTCCATATCGACAAGGCGCGATTGGATCACCACGGCGCTATAGGCGGCCCCGAAGGTGGCGTGCGCGATGATGATGGTCAGCATACCCCGACCGCCGGGCCATCCGATCAGCCCCTCCATCGCGACGAACAGGAGCAAAAGCGACAGACCAATGATCACCTCGGGCATCACCAAAGGTGCGGTGATCATCATGCTGAGGATCGACTTGGTTCGGAATTTCTCAAACCGGGTCAGAACGAAGGACCCCACGGTCCCGATTGTCACCGCCAGAGTTGCACTTAGAAAGGCAATCTTGGCACTGATCCAGGCAGCCTGCAGGATTTGCGGGTCCCGGAGCAGCTCACCATACCACTTGGTTGAAAAGCCGCCCCAGACAGTGACCAGCTTACTTTCATTGAAGCTGAAGACCACCAGCGAGAGGATAGGGGCATAGAGGAAGATGAATCCCAAAAGCCCGGTCACCTGAAGAAATCTCGATTTGCGTTTCATCATTTCGCCCCTTCTTCAGCGGCCTGCGCCTTACGCAGCATCATAATTGGAATGACCAGGACGAAGAGCATGACGATCGCCACGGCGCTCGCTATTGGCCAATCACGGTTCGAGAAGAACTCGTTCCACAGAACCCGCCCGATCATCAACGTATCGGGTCCACCCAGTAGCGCTGGGATCACGAATTCACCGACTGCGGGGATAAAGACCAGCATGCAGCCAGCGATGATTCCGCTCATCGACAAGGGTAGTGTGACGGTGAAAAACGTCGTCGCTGGACGTGCGCCCAGATCGGCGGAAGCTTCCAGATAGGATTCGTCCAGCTTCACCAGGTTGGCGTAGAGCGGTAGGATCATGAACGGAAGGTAGGTATAGACGATGCCAACATAGACGGCAAAATCGGTCTGCAGCATGATCAACGGCTCGTCGATGATACCGATGGTCAGAAGAAAGTTGTTGATGATCCCGTTGGCCTTGAGAAATCCGATCCAAGCGTAGACTCTGAGCAGGAACGAGGTCCAGAACGGCAACACCACTAGCATCAGCAGGATGTTGCGTTTGTCGACCGGCGACCGCGCAATCATATAAGCCATGGGATAGCCAATCAGCAGCGTGATTACCGTGGAAATCGCCGCGATCTTGACCGACTCGATATAGGCCGAGAGGTAAAGCGGATCATCCAGCAAAAACAGGTAGTTCCCGAAATTGAGTGTCAGGTTCAGGAATCCGTCATCCCACTCCCAGATCGGAAGATAGGGCGGACGTGCAATTGCCGCCTCGGACAGCGAAATCTTCGCCACGACGAGAAACGGGATGAGAAAAAACAGAAGCAGCCAGAAGGTCGGAATGGCAATGACCAACCCGCGGCCCCCTAGGCCCAGCTTTTCCAGGATACGGCCAAGGAAACGACCGCCCGGAAGTTTGGTATTGATATCGGCTTCGGTGCTCACGACGTCACCACAACACCGGCATTACCGGCCCATCCGAGATGCACTTTTTCGTCCCAGTCAAACGGATCGTCCCCGGACCGGGTCATGTTGGTCTGGCTGACGCGCACGCGTTTACCGCTGTCCAGACGCACGTGATAGACCGAGGAGTTGCCCATATATGCAATCTCGTCGATCACACCGGTCAATGTGTTGCGCACATCCGGTAGCTTTTCCTTGGAAATCATGACCTTTTCCGGGCGCACGGCCACGGCGGCCTTCTGACCCAGAACACCGCTGATCCCATGGGGGACGTAGAGGTCGCTGCCAGTTTCCTTTGAACTGATGATGACATGATCGTCGCCGTCTTCGGTGATGCGGCCCTCGAACACGTTCACCGAACCAATGAAATCAGCCACGAACCGGTTCTGCGGGTATTCGTAAATCTCGTGTGGCGTACCGACCTGGACGATCTCGCCTGCTGTCATGATACCGATACGGCTCGACAGGGTCATCGCCTCTTCCTGATCGTGGGTCACAACCACGAAAGTCACACCCAGGCTTTCCTGAATCTTGATCAGTTCGAACTGGGTTTCTTCACGCAGTTTCTTGTCCAATGCGCCCAGCGGTTCGTCCAGCATCAGAAGCTTGGGTTTCTTGACCAACGACCGGGCCAGCGCGACCCGCTGACGTTGACCACCCGACAATTGGTGCGGTTTGCGCGAGGCGAACTGATCCATCTGCACAAGCGACAGCATGTCGGTGACGCGGGTGGCGATTTCGGCCTTGGGCAGACCATCGCGTTTCAGGCCATAGGCGATGTTCTTTTCCACGGTCATGTGGGGGAACAGCGCGTAAGACTGAAACATCATGTTGGTTTCGCGGGCATAAGGGGCCACACCGGCCTGATCCTGACCATCAATAATGATCTGGCCCGAGGTCGGGGTTTCGAACCCCGAGAGCATCCGCAGAAGGGTGGATTTACCACAACCGGACCCGCCAAGTAGGCAGAAGATTTCGCCCTTGTAGATATCCAGCGACACGTTTTCCACGGCGGTGAACTGACCGAACATCTTGGTCACGTTCTTGATCTGCAAGAAGGGTTCCGCGTTCGGATCGGCCCAAGGTTTCGTTTCGGTTACGGATCTGGCTTCTGACATGTTCGCCCCCTGAAGAGTGAATTGCATCGGACCGGAACCCGCGTGTCGGGTTCCGGCAATGTTTGCCGGGTTATTGTCCGGTCTTGATTGTGGTCCAGGCGCGGGTCAGCGACCGGTCATAGCGCGAGCTGTGCGGCTTGAGCGAAAACAGGTTCGCTGCGACATCAGCGGGAGGATAGATGCCCGGATCACTGGCCACCTCTTCCACAACGAACTCGGTCGCGGCCGTGTTGGGATTGGCATAGTAGACATAGTTGGTAATCGCGGCTGCAACCTGCGGTTCAAGGATGTAGTTTATGAACTTCAGTGCGTTTTCCGGGTTCGGTGCATCGTCGGGCACCGCCAGCATGTCAAAACCGACCTGACCACCCTCAGCCGGGATGGCATAGGCCACGTTGATGCCCTGTCCTGCTTCGGCGGCACGGTCGCGCGCTTGTAGAACGTCGCCCGAATAGCCGACCGAGACACAGATATCGCCATTGGCAAGGTCGTTGATGTATTGCGACGAATGAAAGTAACGGATGTGCGGTCGCACCGCCATCAACAACTCGGTCGCTTTCTCCAGATCACCCTTGTCTTCCGAGTTGGGGTCCAGACCCAGATAGTTTAGCGCGGGCGCCATGATCTCGGAGGGGCTGTCCAGGACGGCAATACCGCAATCGGCCAGCTTACCGGCGGTTTCGGGATCAAAGATCATGTCCCAGCTGCCAATCTTGCCCTCGTCGATGCGTTCCTTCACCTTGTCGACGTTATAGCCAAGACCCGTGGTGAACATCATGTAGGGCACGCCGTATTTGTTATCGGGGTCGTTGACCGCGATCACGTCCAGGATACCCTGGTCCAAGTTCCCATAGTTGCTAAGCGCGCCTTTATCGATTTCGGCAAATACACCAGCCTGCGCTTGGCGCGCCATGAATTCGATCGAAGGCACAACAACATCATAGCCGCTGGCACCGGTCAGCATCTTGGCTTCCAGCACTTCGTTGCTGTCGAACACATCGTAGTTCACTTTGATTCCGGTTTCGGCCTCAAAATTGGCGATGGTGTCCTCGGCGATGTAGTCCGACCAGTTGTAGACGTTCAACTCACCCTCGGCCATGGCCGCGCCTGCGGTCAGGGCCAGTGTCGAACAAAAGATTGCAAGGTTTTTCATGGAATCCTCCCTTTGGATTTTGAAGATTTTGAGACTTGAGTTGGAAAATCAGACGCCCAGTTTGTCGCGTGCGGCGTACCACCACGATCCAACCATCGAGTACGGTACGCGGAACATCCGACCGCCTGGGAAAGGATACCACGGCACCTTCTCGAACACGTCGAAACGGGTCAGATCGCCGTCGATGGCTTCGGACAGGATACGCCCGAATGTGTGGCTGCCGGTCACGCCGTGTCCGCTATAGCCGTGGGCGAAGTAGGTGTTCTGCCCGATTCGACCCATTTGGGGTACGCGGCTGAACGAGAGGGCAAAGTTACCGCTCCAGGCATAGTCGATCTTGACGCCTTTGAGCTGCGGGAAAACCTTGTCCATGTTGCGGCGCAGCTTGGCCTCGATATTGCTTGGATCGCTGCCACCGTAAACGGTGCCACCGCCAAACAGCATGCGCTTGTCACCCGACAGGCGGTAGTAGTCGAGGATGTAGCGGATATCTTCAACACAGGCGTCCTGCGGCAGCAACGAATGCGCGAGCTCTTCACCCAGCGGTTCGGTCGCCATCACCTGGGTCGACACCGGCATAACGCGCCAGGTCAGTGTGGGAACGACATGTCCCAGATAGGCGTTACCGCACAGAACCAGCGTCTTACAGGTTATCGTGCCTTTGGCTGTCTTGATCACAGGCTTGGCCGCATCAGTGTCTACGTCCGTCACCGGTGACATTTCATAGATCGTACCGCCCAGCTTTTCGAACGCCGCCGCTTCACCAAGCGCGAGGTTCAGCGGGTGCATGTGGCCGCCCGAATGGTCGATCAGGCCACCTTCGTAGAGGTCGGAATTGATGTGCTCGCGCAGCTGGTTCTTGTCGAGCATCTCCTGGTTTTTGATGCCGTAACTGGCCCAGAGGTTCATCCGCTCTTCCAACTCGCGCATATGCGCCTTGGTCAGACCGGTGAAGATGTTCTTTTCTTTCAGGTCGCAGTCGATTTCATACGTCTTGATCCGTTCACGGATGATCTCGCCACCCTCTTGCACGAGACCGGCAACAAAGGTCGCGGTGTCCTGACCATAGCGTTTCTTGATCGTCTGAAGGCTGGCATTCAACCCGTTAACGATCTGACCGCCATTGCGCCCCGATGCGCCCCAACCCACACGAGCGCCCTCAACGATGGCAACTTTGTAGCCTTTTTCGACAAGGTGCAGCCCGGTGGACAGACCGCTATATCCCGCGCCAATGATACAAACATCAATCTCGTTGTTACCCTGCAACTCGGCACGCTTCGGCGACGGATTGGCCGAGGCGGCATAGTAGCTCGTTGTGTGCCGGCCGTCTCCGGCATAGGAATTCGTCATGGCGTTCATCACACGACCTCCAGGTAAGAGTGGTATTCAAAGTCGGTTACTTGGCGGGAGAATTTCCTGAGTTCTTGCTGTTTGCATTCGACAAACATGGTCTGAAGCCGGGATGAGAAGATCTCGGCGACGTGTCCGCCTTTCTGAAACGCTTCGATCGCGGTAGCCCAATCCAGCGGCAGATGCTCAATATCCTGGTTGTAGGCATCACCTACGATGGCCGGCGCAGGGGTCATCTTGCGTTCGATCCCTATCAGGGCGCCGCCCAAAATACTGGTCAAAACAAGGTAGGGGTTGGCGTCGGCCCCGGCGACCCGGTGCTCAATCCGCCGCGCCTTGTGACTGCCACCCGGGATACGGATCGCGGCGGTACGGTTTTCATAACCCCAGGCCACCCCCGTTGGCGCATGTGCGCCCGGCAGAAGGCGACGATAGGAATTGGCATGCGGCGCGAAGGTCAGGGTGTTTTCCTGCATCGTCGCCAAAAGGCCCGCCACGGCGTTCAGCATTGTTTCGGTGCCTTCCTCTCCGCCATTGTCGAAGACGTTATTGCCCTGTTCATCAAGCAGTGAGAAATGCACGTGGAAGCCGCTTCCGGCGCGGTCGCCGTAGGGCTTGGTCATGAAAGATGCCGCGAAGCCATGCTTGCGGGCTATGCCCCGGACCAGACGCTTGAACAGCACCGCATCGTCAGCAGCACGCAGCGGATCATCCAAATGCATCAGGTTGATTTCAAACTGGCCCGCGCCGTTTTCGGAAATCGCCGCATCCGCCGGAATACCCTGCTGGGCGCAGGCATCATAGACGTCATTCAGAAAGCCATCGAAATGCTCCAACTCATCAAGCGACAGCACGCCATCAGAATCCAGCCGCTTGCCGGTTACCGGCGAACGCGGGGGCTCGGGGCGATCACCCGACGGATCGCAGAGATAGAATTCCAACTCAGTCGCTACCACAGGGGTCAGACCACGCGCCTTGAACCGATCAACTACACCCCCCAATGCGCGGCGCGGATCGCCAGTGAAGGGCGTGCCGTCTTCCCGGCGCATCCACAGCATCGCCATAGCGGTGGGGCGCTCTGACCAGGTGATCGGCAACAACTCGCGCCCGGTGAAATCGCACAGACCGTCCGAGTCACCAGTCTCGAAAACCAATTCGCTATTCTCGATATCCTCGCCCCAGACGTCGACACCAACCACCGAGAGCGGCATCCGCATGCCGCCCTCGACGACCTTACCTGCCTGTTCAACTGGCACGCGTTTACCGCGCAATGTCCCGTTCAGATCGCTCACGCAGGCAAAGATCGACTCGATCTCAGGCTTGTCATCCAGCCATTTTGTTAAGTCCGCCTTGGTCATCTTTTCCTCCGTAGTGATATCATATTTTATTTTGTGATATCTTTTATAATCTTTAGATGCCATTTTGCACTTGAGTCAATTATTTTTTCGAATACTGTCACAAATATCGAAACTTCCGCTCGGGTAAGCACATGCCAAAGGATCAGAATTTGATCATCCCTGAATTCGGCTCAGACAAGGATCTGACCACCCAGGAATATGTGTATGAACGCCTGCGCCATGCGATAATGATCGGCGCGATTCGCCCCGGAACCACCTTGACGATGCGCGGATTGGCCGAAGCCCTGAAGCTCAGCCCCACCCCAATTCGCGAAGCTGTTCGGCGTCTGAGTTCGGAACATGCCATCGAGGTCATGCAGAACCGGCGTATGACCGTACCTCGTATGACACTTGGCCGTTTCGAGGAACTCGTGGCGCTACGCGTTGCCCTCGAAGTGCATTCCGCAGAACGAGCGCTCCCCTATGTATCGGATATTATTATAGATAAAATGCGATCAATCGATGATGCGATGGATGCAGAGATCGAGGAGAACAACCTGGACAGCCTGACGATCCTGAATCAGGAATTCCATCGCACGCTCTATACGGTCAACCCCAACCAAGTCTCTATACCGGTGATCGAAAGTGTCTGGCTCCAGATCGGACCGTTCCAACGGCAGGTCATCGAGCAGCTTAAGGAATACTACCTTGTCGATCGCCACAAAGAGATCCTCGCAGCGCTCAGGACTCGCGATGCGGCCGCGCTAGTTGTCGCCACCGAAAGCGATATCCGCGAAGGCATGAGTCGCAACGGGCGGAGGCTTCTGACCCAAATGGCGGGCGAAACCTAGGCCAATCCCCCCCAAACCAGTTTTCCCAGGGCGTCATATAGGGCGCCCTGCTGCTGTTTTTTGCCCAAGATTCGCGATCTTGGGTACAAGCGTCACACTCAGTTGACTTTTTGTGATATCATTTTATAAGATGCGATATCTATTTTACTGCAAAGGGCGCGCCATGACCGAACTGACCTTTACCGACTGGCAGAATAAAGCAGCCGCCCTTGATATCCGCTCTCAAATGCTGATCGACGGCGACTTCGTCAGTGCGGCCTCTGGAAAAACCTTCGCCTCCATCAGCCCGGTGGATGGCCGGCACCTTGCCGATGTGGCCTGCGGTGGCGAAGAGGACGTAAACCGCGCCGTCAAGGTCGCCCGCGCTGCCTTCGAAGACGGACGCTGGTCAAAGCAGGCCCCGGCAGCCCGTAAACTTGTGCTACGCCGCCTCGCCGATCTGATCCGCGCCCATCGCGACGAACTCGCCCTTTTGGAGACTCTCGACATGGGCAAACCGATCTCGGACAGCACCTCAATAGACGTACGTGCCGTGTCGAACTGCTTCGACTGGTACGCAGAGGCCATCGACAAAATTTATGACGAGGTTGCCCCCACCGCCCCATGCACATTCGCCACGATCACCAAGGAACCGCTGGGTGTGGTGGCGGCTGTCGTGCCCTGGAACTTTCCAATGCTCATGGCCGCCTGGAAGGTAGCACCGGCCTTAGCGACCGGTAATTCTGTTATCCTGAAACCCGCCGAACAATCCTCGCTGTCGGCTATCCGGTTAGCCGAATTGGCGCTTGAAGCAGCCATTCCTCCGGGTGTCTTCAATGTCGTCACCGGCAACGGTCCCGAGGTTGGGCGCGCCTTGGGTCTGCATATGGATGTGGACGGTTTGTTCTTCACCGGCTCGACTCAGGTCGGCAAGTATTTCATGGAATACTCAGCCCAATCCAACCTCAAACGTCTGGGCCTAGAACTGGGCGGCAAAAGCCCGAATATCATTCTGTCGAGCTATCGCGATACGGAACATGCCGCGACAACCTCGGCCCATTCGGCCTTCTTCAACCAGGGTGAAATGTGCACCTGCCCAAGCCGCCTTGTCGTCGAACGCGCAATCCATGATCAGGTTGTCGAGACATTGGTTGAGATTGCCAAAACCTATGTCCCCGGTAATCCACTGGATCCCCAAACCAACATGGGTGCGATGGTGGATGAACGTCACACAGATCGCGTCATGGAATTCGTAGACCACGCGCGAAACGACGGTGCCGATTTGGCCATCGGCGGCAAGCGTGTCAACCGCGAAACTGGCGGTTGCTATATCGAACCGACGATCTTCGACAATGCTACTAACGACATGCATATTGCACAGGAAGAAATCTTCGGTCCCATGCTGACCGTAATCCCGGTTGATACTGTGGACGAGGCGATCAAGGTGGCCAATGACAGCTGCTACGGTTTGGCCTCAGCGGTTTGGACTGATGATCTTGCGACGGCGCACAAAGTGTCCAAGAGCATTCGCGCAGGTCTTGTATACGTCAATTGCTATGATTGCGATGACATGACCACACCATTTGGCGGATTCAAGGAATCCGGCATAGGTCGGGACAAGTCGCTCCATGCGCTCGACAAATATACCGAGTTGAAAACAACTTGGATGAATGTATGCGAAAGATAAGTTGCGTTATGAGCTTCGACTTCGAGAAAGCGAGTTTCTATCTCGCCCTAGGTCGTGTTGACAAAAGGGGTTCACTGCGCCTGCTGATCATGATTCAAGCCGGTATGTGCAATGGAGACCAGCTTGGAACGAAACCTAATGTCGGACGAGGAGTGGGCGTTCTTTGAACGGTTCATCCTTTCGGTCCGTTCCCCGAATGGACGCAGACCGACCAATCACCGTCTTGATTTAGATGGGATATTCTGGATCGCGCGCACCGGATCACCCCTGGCGAAACTTGCCCGAAGAGTTCGGCAAATGGTCCAGCGTTTACCGGTAATTCCGACGTTGGACGCTGGCGGGCCTTTGGGAGGATATTCTTGAGGCATTGAACCAAAGCGGAACTGTCCCAGACGCGCTCCAAATGGTTGATAGCACTGTTATTCGAGCCCGCCATCAGGCGGCGGGTGCAAAAGGGGGGCTACGAGACAAGGTTTTGGCCGTTCAAGAGGTGGGTTCACGACCAAGATCCACCTCCGCGTCGACGCCCATGGACTACCAATGAGAACAGACATCACACCGGGGCAAACATCGGACTATCTGGGTTTTGATCTTGTGATGGCGGACAACCTCACCGAACCTCCGGTGCTGCTCGTTGGTCGGGGCTATGATGCTGATCGCATTCGCAAAACCATGAGCGAGCGCGATATTCTCACTCAAATCCCAATGCGCAAGACACGAAAGATGTGGGTCGGTGTGGATCGTGGGCTATATAAGCTGAGAAACATGGTTGAACGGTGCTTCAACAAACTCAAGAATGCCCGCCGTGTCGCCGCGCGATACGACAAAACTGCCGAAAACTACCTTGGCTTCGTCGATATCACATCTATCCGCCTTTGGTTCCGCCATTTGTCAACATGACCTAGGTTTCGGACGAACGTGAAAACTAAAGAAAAGTCCTTCAGCTTGAGGTGTTGGGCCCAAGAATCAGCCTACTTTTCTGTCAGTTAAGGCCTGCCAATTCTGAGGTGAAGTTGTCGCAAGGCTTCGAGAAAACCAATTTCGTATACCGCAGTTGGCACTTGCGCCGATTTTTAGGATAGCAAACAACGAAGTTGAGAATGGGTTTTTCAAAAGGTGGGCCAAGGGGTGGCTGAAAATAGATTCAAAAACGCAATATGTTGATAATTATGCGAATTTTTAAGGGATATGGTGCGGGTGGAGGGACTTGAACCCCCACGCCTTGCGGCGCCAGAACCTAAATCTGGTGCGTCTACCAATTTCGCCACACCCGCAATCCGGTGCCGAAGCACCGTTGTGAGGCGCTGAATAGCAAAGCTTTTGGGCGAGGGCGAGAGGTAAAATTTAACTCATCGCAAGATTATGTTTGGGGCATTGGGAAACAGTCGCTGGATGGGCGTTTTATGGGCCAGATTGGATGCCAGCTTGTTGCATGCTATCGTATTTGCGTTGGAAGCAATCGTTCCTTGGCGTCAATCCACCTCGTATAGCGTGTAAAATCAAATCCACACATTAATTCGTAACTCTTTGGTCGTAATTACGTTTCCAATATGGAAACAAAGTGCAATCTTCTAGTGTATTTTTTACTACTTTAGGTAGATTATACCTGATTTTACCAAGCCGAGCATCGCTTCCGGATATTTCCAAGCGATCGTATTGCGAGACTTTTCTTGACTGCCAAGGCTTTGAGAGGAGTAGAGAGGTCTAAGGGTTAGAGTCCTGATAGATATGGTTATTATATGAATCTACGCATAATTTTAGACACACCTGTTGACCTGCATCTGAAACAAAGTCAGCACATCAAGCATGCTGGATTTCGGGCGGTGAGCCTAATGTCGCTCCCTCATTGGTTGAGGTATTTCTATGGGGCGCGACCACAATTGCGCCACATTTCAAACGCCAAAAAATCTTATTCGCGTCAAAATAACACCGTGGTGATCGTAATTGATTAAGCGCAGGAGTTAATGAGTCTTTTTGCCATCTGGCACCGTACGAGTTTTTGCTCAACTCCAGTACAAGGGTCTCTGTCGTGACCAACCAGATCAAAACCGCTGCCTCCGAGCAAGACGTTGTAGGTCTTGCACGCGAAAGTTTCATTGGCGAGCTGAAAACCCTTAATCGCCAGCATCCTGGCACGGGTTTCGGAATCGCTCTTCGTACCCATTCAGGCAATCGATACCTGCTGGCCAATGCCCGCATGCCGCTGCCTGCACATAAATCCCAGGACTTCCCAACCGGACGCCGCGTGGCGTGTCTGGAAAATGGTGAGGGCTTCAGCTCGATCGAAATCTTGGCTGATTCCCTGGCTTATGAATCAATTTCCCCACGTTCCGAGGCTGCAATCCTCGGTAATGCGCTGGACCTGATCGCACGTATCGACACGCTTGCGAGCCTGCCGGACGGGGCAGGGGACCAGATCGCCGCAACTGGCACCGGAGGCTAAATATGGCGCGCAACGACCATCTTCTGTCTGTAGGAAACGAGGCTCTGTCTGAGATGACAGAGGCAATGTCCTCGTTGACGACACAGATCGATCAATTGACAGAGGTGGCGGATGCGCGCTCCTCGGCGCGGCTGGCGGCGCTGAAAACCAAGATGGAGAATTTCACCGCAAGCGTCACGCTTGTGGGGCAGGTGAAGGCAGGGAAATCTTCGATCGTGAACATTCTGGCGGGTCGGCCGAACCTGCTGCCCTCGGATGTGAACCCGTGGACATCTGTTGTTACCACCCTGAACATCAACACCCGGACTGAGGGCGATACCAGGTCCAAATTTACCTTCTTCGAGCAGGAAGAATGGGACAACCTGATGGTTGGCGGTGGGCGTCTTGGTGAGCTTGCCAATCGTGCCGGTGCGGATGACGAGATGGATGATATCCGTCGCCAGATCGCTGAAATGAAATCGAAATCCGAAGATCGCCTGGGTAAGCACTTTGATCTGATATTGGGTCAAAGCCACCAGTACGACTATTTCGACGATGAGCTGATCCAGCGCTATGTCTGTCTTGGGGATGAAGACGATCCGGACATCAACCCCAAGACCGGTCGCTTCGCCGACGTCACGAAGTCGGCTGAATTGTTCATGGATATCCCGCAATATCCGATCTCGCTGAAGCTGTGCGATACGCCCGGCGTCAATGACACGTTTATGGTGCGCGAGCAGATTACGCTGCGCAGCTTGCGAGGGTCCGAGGTTTGTGTCGTGGTGCTGGCGGCAAGTCAGGCATTGACCACCATGGATATGGCGCTGATGCGGATCATCGCGCAGTTTGAGAATCGCCAGATCATTCTATTCGTAAACCGGATCGATGAACTGTCCGACCCGGTTACCCAGGTGCCCGAGATTCGGGATCGCATTCAGGACACACTGAAGCAGAACAATATCGACGCCAACACCAGCGTTGTTTTCGGCAGTGCGCTGTGGGCCGAGGCCGCGCTGACCGGAAACCCGGACATTCTGACTGAGGAATCGCGCGAGGCGCTGAACACATTCTATCTTGCCGCCGGGTTTGGTGATCAGGCCGCGTCATTGAACAAGATCTGGGCGCTTTCGGGACTGCCTGATCTGTTGCTTGCAATGAATGAACGGATTGCCGAAGGGGCGGGGGGCCGCCTTCTGGATCGCGTCCGCCACCGTGCGCGTAACATTGCCAGCCAGATTCGAGCGACCGCAGTCGCCAAGACGCTATCCAGCACAGACGGCATTGTCCGCGATCTAGATGGTGCATCACCGGAAGATGCTATCGCAACGGTGTCCGACGAATACCAAAAGAAAGTCGCTGAACTTACGGGCAAACTGCGTGACAAGGTGTTGGAACGACTGGCCTCAGCCGAGGCAAACTTTGTCAAACGCGCGACGGATTCGCTGATTTCTCATTTGGAACAGAATGGGGAGCAGGGGACGTGGCAATATGATCCCGCAGGTCTGCGCACTTTGCAGAAAGCGGCCTATTTCAGCTTTGCACGCGCGATGCGGAAGGATGCCGGTGCATTGTATGCCGCCGCCGCTGCGGATGTCGAAGCGCTCTATCATAAGCTGTTGGGCAACCATCTGGGTGAGTTCAATATCGAAGCACCCATCGTACCGCGTGTCCCGCCACCTTTGGGGATTGGCCGCACCATTGCGCTGGATTTGCAAAGCACATGGTGGCGCCGATGGTGGCAAAAACGCAAAGGGTTCGAAGCCTATGCGGCGGACTACACGCGCCTGATAGCGTCAGAGGCGAACTCGATCACCAAGGATATCGAGGAAAACCAGATTGCAGCCGTTTTGGAAAATGTCCGCGCTACCCTGACCGATTTCATGGCTGAGCAGAAAGATACATTGCTCAGTATTTCGCAATCGCCAGACAGGGCTGCGGCACAGGTGGCCGAGCAGAAGCCGCAGAAGTCGCGTGACGATATTCTGGGTGACATCCTGAAAGACCTTAGTAACGAAGCAGCATAAGAAGAGTTATGGTAAAAGAATCACAAACCCGCTTCGTCTCTCCCAAGGCCTGGAACCGCATCGAGCAGTGGTCCCGGCGCAAGCCTGTGTTTGCACTTATGGGTGAGTTCAGCGCAGGCAAATCCACGCTGATGAATTTTCTTTTGCGTAAGCAAGCCTTGCCGACGCAGGTTACAGCGACGCAGCTGCCGCCGATCTGGTTCAGTTGGGGTAATCGACCGGCATATATAAAACGCCACGATGGCAGCACGCAGACGATCGAACTGGATCAGCTTGAACAGGTCGGCGTCAATGACGCGCAATTTGTACGGATTTTTCTTGAGGCCGACATTCTTGAGGCCGTCGACCTGATCGACACGCCCGGTATTTCGGATCCGAAAATCTCGACCGATGTGTGGCAGCGTGCCGTTGGACAGGCCAATGGCGTCCTGTGGTGTACTCATTCGACACAAGCTTGGCGTGAAACTGAGCGCGCCACGTGGGTGTCCCTGCCAGAACGTTTGCAGCATAAATCGCTGTTGTTGGTGACCCGAGCGGACGCGCTGAACCAAAAGGATCGCCAGAAAGTCCTGCGCCGCGTGAACCGCGAAGCCGGGCATCTGTTCAATCGCACAATCCTGTTCTCTGCCCGCGACGCTATTCTGGCCCGTGACAAGACCGGCGATGCCGAGCTTTGGTCACGCAGCGGTGGCGGCAAGATGGTGGACAGCTTCCTTGAGATCACGGAACAGATCATGGACAACCGTGCCGACATGCTGGCGCGTTACCAGATCGACAAATCTCTGCCAGATGCGCAGAAAGTGCAGCCTTTGCGCCCGGCTGGGAAAGAGGAAGAGGCACCGCTCAAGCTTGTTGATCCGGTAGATCAGCCTGTGGATGAAGTGGATGTAGTCACCAGCTTCCCGGTGCGCCCCGTACGGGTGGAACGCCGCTCGGACGAGGCTGAACGTCCCCGCATCGATGCGGGCGAAGCAGAGCGCATGCGGGCCGAAATGGAAGCTGAAGCAGAACCGGCCGAGGAAGATCTGCGCGCCCTCTTCGCTGAAAAAGAAGAGGAACTGCTTGATCTCAACCTATTGGCAAATCCCGTTACCGATGTCGATGAGTTCGACTTCGTCGAAGACGACGATGAACAAGATGACGCCGAGGCAGAGCTGATCGTTCTGGGCCCCGATGCCGACGAACGGGAAACGCAGGAGACGGTGGTAGAGGGCCAAGAAGGCGCAGATGACCAGCAGCGCTCTGAGGATGACATCGCAACCTCAGTGTCTTCGATCACTGCACTGCTTGCTGAACAGGACGAAGCGCAGGACGAAGACTATGAGCCAGAGCCGGAGTCAAATGCACTGACGTCGGTACGCGTTGTTGCCGTGAACGCTGAGCTATCGGATGCGGAAATCGACGAAGCTGAAGAGGCCACTCCGTCCGCGGACAGCGCGATGAACGCTTCGCCAGGCACACAACCCAGCGCGTTTGCGATGTGGAATGAAATTGTCGCGAGCGAGACACTGCCGGATGATGCAAAAGGCCTGCAAAGCGCCTTTGCCGCCTTCCTGACCGAGTTCGATCAGATCGCCCGCGAACACAGCGCGCGCAAGGACAAAGAGGTGTTGCGCGCTGTTCCCAAACACACCGACAGTGGCGGAGCGGAATGGCATGCGGTTTGATCCGAACCTGATTTCAAGACACGAAGGCAGGTGACGATATGTCGATTGAGCTTGCTTTGAGTTCGGCCATCGAGACGATACCCGACTGCGTTGCAGCCGGGTATGTCGATATGGAAACCGGGATGTTGTTGGGGACCAGCGCCGAAGATTCTGACAGCGCAGATGCACTGGATCATTTGGCACTTGCGGTGGCGAACCTGTTCCAAGGGCGGGGCGTCAAAGGGTTCGAGGAGCTGTTGCGGACAGCTCAGATTGACGACGTTGAGCATCCGGGATTTGGGGAAATCGCGGTGTTTTCTGAAGATCGTCTGCACATCTTTCTCAGGACGCAGAAATATCCTGATCATGTGGTGTGCTACATCTGTCGCAACAATACGAACGTGGGACTTGCACTTACGAAATCACATCTCAGCCTCGGGCCGGTAGCGGCGGCGGTTTAGACGGGACCAGAGGGGGTCACGGTATGATGGATAGCGAAATTCTGGAACTGCTCGAAGACATCGGGCGTTCGTCGGTGGCTCGTTTGTCGCCGGTGACCTTTCTTGCGGGTGACAATGCCAAGTCTCGCAGGCAGCAGGTTCTGGGCACAATCAGACGTACGATCCTGCCTCGGCGGATCGAATTTACTGCTGCGGATGGCGCGGTATTGGCCATCGAGGTCAACAGCTCGCGGATCACCGAAGTTTTCACCTGCGCCTCGGGGCCTGTGCCGGATTTCGGAACCGAAACTCGTGAAGATCTGACGGAACGACTGGCCCAGTTGGTGACGGACATATCGACGGCCACTGGCCCGCTGGAGATGGTGTCGCTGCGCCCTGATACCGCGCTTGAGGCGGACGATGTCGGTATCACCTTCTCTGAGATTGAAGCCGCCTGCGATAAAATCGACATCTCTGATGAGCCTCGCATGTCAGTCGTGCCTGACCCCGAGCCCGATACCGATCAGCAGCCTGAATCCGACATAGCGATGCAGTTTTACACGGGATCTGAGCGGTTTGCTCTTGGGCGAGTCCTGATCGGAGATGCTGAGGAGCACTCTTTCGATGGCATCTGCGCGCCGGATCAACCTGCACATCCCGGAACCGATCTGCTATCCCGCTTCGCGCGTGATCTTGCCGGATGGAATGCAGATGGATCTGATGTCCTGTCACAACCGCAACTGATCGTCATGCGCCCGTCAGGCGGTCAGGGTGCAGGTCTTGCTGTACTAAGCGACGGTCAACAGACCGCCGCTGCCGTCCATGATGCCCGCAAGTTGGGGGCCGTTGTAAACCTTTGGAAGTCCTTGAAAACCGCCGTCGAATGACCGCGTTCCTGCCAAATAGTGTCCATTTTGCAAAACTAAATCTAAAATACGAGTTACCAGGGTAAATCTAATGAGTGAACTGAATCGTCGCGAACTTATTCGCATAGCCGAAGACATGAATGAGGTGAGCAATGACGAGACCCGTCAATTCATCTCGCGGATCATCGACGATCTGTCGAACCTGAAGCCGTCGATTGCCTTTGTCGGTCAGATCAAGGCAGGAAAGTCGCGCCTGATCAACGGCTTCACCGGTCAGGCCGAATATCTGCCTTCGGATGTGAACCCCTGGACCACCGTGATCACCGACATGCATTTCGGCCATCCCTCGGGTCGGACCTCGGGCGCCGAGTTCCATTTCTTTGACAACCGCCAATGGCAGGCTCTGATTGCCGAAGGCGAAGAGCTGCGCAACATGTTCCCGGATGAAGAGGACAGCTATAAGCGCGAGATGATCGAAGAGCAGGTCGAAGCGATGAAAACCCGCGCTAAGCTGCGTTTGGGCGAAAGCTATAAGCACCTGCTGGGCGAGCATCACGATCTGGACGAGCTGACCTCGGATGATCTTGCTCGCTATGTGTGCGCGGGGGATGATCCAACCGAAGAAGGTGGCCACGACCCGGGCTCGGACCGGGGTCTGTACAGCGATATCACCCGTAAGGCCGAGGTCTATTTCGACATTGGCCATTTCCCGTATCCGGTCACCGTGACCGACACGCCGGGCGTTAATGATCCCTTGCTGATCCGTGAAGAGATTTCGCGCCAGTATCTCAAGGAATCTGATTTCTTCGTGGTCGTCCTGTCCGCGCATCAGGCCCTTTCGCGGGCAGATCTGAAACTGTTCCGCCTGATGCAGGCGTTGGAATTGGGTCAGATCGTGGTGTTTATCAACCGTGTGGATGAACTGGGCGGTGGTGCCGACGATGCCTCGAAAGTTCGCGCCGACGTGATGGACGGGCTGGAACAGGCACTTGGAAACTCGGATATCGATGTGCTGATGGGCAGTGCCCAGTGGGCACATTACGCGCTGACCGGGGATGAGACCGGCATTGATCACGATGAGATTCTGGCTTGGCTGCGAGCGCATCCAGAGCAGATGAAGCAATATCTGTCGGGTGTGGAAGAGATCAAGCAAGGCCCCGGCCCTATCAGCCGCGAGGGCGTATTGCGTTTTGCAGCCATGATCGCCTCGGGGCTGCCCGACTTGCGCCGGCATGTCACTAAGGCGCTGACCGAAGGGCCTCGCCAGGAACAAATGCACATGGCGTGGCAGCACTTGAACAGTTTTGCGCAGGGCGAGCTGGAGCGCAGCACCGCCCATCTGCGCGCGATCGAGGCGCAGGACGAACCGGATACCGCAGATGCGGATGAAAACAATCAGACGCTGGCCGAACTGCGCGCGATGGTTGCCGAAAAGACCGAGGCGATCACCAATGACATGGATAACGTGTTGGCCAATCTGCGAGGCGTGATGGATGACACTGTGGCCGAGGCGGTCTCGATTGTCGTTCGCGGTCCCGACGGGCAATCGCCTCTGCTGGCCAAGGATGGCGAGACCGAGCTGAACTTTACCCCTCTGCGCGAACGGATGCGGGAGCTGGTGCAGGGTGCAACGCAGGTCGTGCGCCAGCGGATGCTGAGCGAGCTTTATGCTGTCGACATGCAAAGCAACGCGGCCTTGCGTGCCCTGCCCGGTTGGCAGGAACCAGTGGATAATCGTATGAACACCAGCGCTGTCCGGTGGTTCCGCCCGGATACCAGCGCCCTGACCCGGGGTATTACGGTAGAGCTACGTGTCACGTGGCTGTCCCGCCTGATCTCGCGCCGTAGTGTTCTGAACCGGGCCGAGCGGATGATTGTGCAGGAATTTGAGATGATCGGCGACGATCTTGTGGACACCGCCCGTAGCGATCTGACAGAACGGTTGCAAACTGTTCTGGATCACTATCTGGCGCTGCTGGCCGGACATCTGGAACACCGGAGCGGCAGCGGCACAAATGCGCGCGCCGAAGCGCAACGAGCCGTCGATCAGGCGCGCCGCATTACGGATGAGCTGGGATCGGTGCATGGAACCGCACCCGTAGACACACGACAGGCAGAGGCTGCAGAATGATTGAATTCCCCGGAACCGAGCAGGAAGTGCGCCAGTTGGAGCGCTTTTTGACCGTCACCGAAAAGCAGCCTACCTCGTCTGAGCTGGACGAGATGCGTGCTCGCGCTCTGGCCCATGCCGAGCGGCTGTCGAATGCGGTGTCGATCGGGTTTGCCGGGGAGTTTGGCGCAGGGAAGTCCAGCCTCGCCAATATGCTGGCCGGTGCGGACATCCTGCCGACGGGGCCGCAGCATCTGAAACTGCCTTTGGTCATAGTGGCCTATGCAGAGGTCCCGGAAACCACTGTCGGATGGTGGGACAAGGAGCCCAAAATCTATTCAGGGATCGCTTTGGAAAAAGCTGCGGCCGACAATCCGGACTTCATTTCGGTTGGGTTGAACACCCCTGCCCTGCAGGAAATCTCATTGTTTGATCTGCCCGGTGCGGGTGCATTGGACGACACCTATAAGCCAACCTTGGATCTTTTAAGATATGTGGATTGCGCGATCTGGTGCACCAACGGTACGAATGCGTGGCGCGAAACCGAGCGTCACTTGTGGTCGAAGGTTCCACAAAAATTGCGCGATAACAGCCTGTTGGCCATTACACACGCCGATCTTCCCCCTGTTCGCGATGCATTGGACCGGGTCGTTGGGCGCCTGAACAAGGAAAAAGACGGCCTGTTTCGTGCTGTTGTGCCGATTGGAACCCCTGTGGCCGTACGCGCGATGGAGTGCGAGCCCGAGCCTGATTTTGAGCTTTGGGAATCCTGCGGTGGACAAAATCTGGCCGAGCAGGTGCTTCAAATCGCTTTGGATCATCGTCAGCATGATCTGGACGCGGCGCGCAAGGATTTGGCGCAGGAATTCCTGCCTTATCTGGATCAGTTGAAAGGTGAGGATCCCGAGACCCTCAGTACGGAAAGCCACGCGGTTCACGCCAGCCTGGAATCCGCCCTACCCCCTCTGGACAACCCCATTCTCGAGGACTGGCTGGCTGCGATTGCGAGCATCTATGGCGATCTGCGCGAAAGCTCTGAAATCGAACCCGCGGCCTTCCTTCAAAGCTGTCAGGAGATCGTCGAGGATTTTGCAGAACGATTAGAGTCCGGTCAGGAAATCGACCCAGAGGCTGACTGGATTCCAGCAGAATTCGAAAAGGCAACGGATTTGCTTCTACTACTGCAATTCGAGAGCGGCGATGCACCTCTGAAGGACGCAATCAGCATCCTCGCACAGCTCAGCGACAACCTCGCCTGGGCTGGAAGCACGGTTGCGTCTGCGCCACCCAGAACTGGCACCTAAGAATTTCCCGCTAAAATTGAGCCGCAATGCGGCGATTCGAGACTGCAAGAATCAATCCGTTATTGTTTCGAATTCGTGGACCAAACAGCGAATTCTGGAAGATAGACTTCAGATTTTTCCACCGCATATTACAATATATAGTGTTCACTAGCAATTTAGGCGCAAAATAAGCTGTTTGCAATTTTTTGATCCTTAGTGAAGCCATCAGGCGGCCCCAATAAAGTCAAATTTGAAACGTCTAACCGTCTCAAGTGTCCTGCGGTTGTGTTTGGTTGTGAGTTCGCGGGCTGAAGCCCTGGTTATCCATACCGCAACAATGAGTAATATGGGCGGGAAGATATGAGCCACAACCAGGCTGTCGGCGCAACGCACGACGAACCTCAGATCGAAGGATTGCAACCGGGCGCAAAGCTGCTGCGGGGTCAGTATGAAATCCTCCGTTTCCTCAGCAACGGTGGGTTTGGAATTACCTATCTTGCACGCGATAGCCTGGACCGGGATGTGGTCATCAAGGAATGCTATCCGGGTGCGCTCTGCCAACGGAATGGTGACTTGGTTGAGCCCGCCAATCCCGATCACAAGGACGACTTGCGTGCGATCATCGACCTGTTCATTCAGGAAGCCCGCAATCATGCCCGGCTGGTCCATCCCAACATCGTTGATGTGCACCAGGTATTTGAGGACAACAACACCGCCTATATCGCGATGGATCTGATCCGGGGTTGCGATCTGCTGGATTATGTCGAGAACCCTGAAAACAAAAGCGGCCCTGACTTCATTGTTCAGGTCACTGAGAAGATGCTGTCGGCGGTCTCGTTCATCCATCAAAGCGGCATGCTGCATCGAGATATCTCGCCGGACAATATCCTGATCGATGAAAACGGCGAACCGATCCTGATCGACTTTGGTGCGGCACGCGAACAGGCGGCCAACAAGTCGGCGGCATTGCTGACCTTGCGGGTGATCAAGGATGGATATTCGCCGCATGAATTCTATGTGCGCGGCGCGGAACAAGGTCCCAGCAGCGACCTTTATGTGTTGGCTGCCACGCTCTATCACGCAATCAGTGGTGAGCGCCCGATTGATGGCCAGACCCGCCTGAACGCCTTCAACAACGGACAAGACGATCCTTACGAACCTCTGGCCGGGCGTTTCAAAGGTTATCCTGATGGGTTCCTCGAAGCGATCGACAAAGCGATGGAAGTCCACACCACTGATCGCCTGCAATCCGCTCTGGATTGGTTGCGGATGTTCCGAGGTCCGGGCGTCATGTTCGATACTTTTGCCTATCGGCCGGTCTCGGTCATTGTGGGTATGGATCGTCTGGATGAGCAGGCAGAAAAGGAACGCATTAAGGCCGAAAGCGAAAACGCCGAAGCCGTTGTGACCGCTCTGCTGGCTGGAAACGCGGATCTGACACTTGGCAACGAAGAGAAGTCCGAAGACGAGCTGGCACAGTTTTCGCCGCAGGAGCAGAACGTCGCCGCCGTTGATACCGTGGTCAAAAGCGGTTCGGGTGGCAGCGGCAAGATGATTGCAGGGGTTGCGGTCGTTGTCGCGGCTCTTGCCGCCGGAGGATATTTCGTGATGTCGGGCAATCAATCGACGCCCGAGGCAACCCCAGCAACAGCGCAGGCACCGGCCACTCTGGCGCCTGTTGATGCTGAACCGGAACCGGTCGAGCAGACCGCCGAAGCCACGACAGAGCCGCAACAGGCCGAACCCGCTTTGGCATCGGAACCACAACCTACGCCAGAACAACCTGTCGAGCAGACACAGGCCGCGTTGGAGGATCCGGTTGTTACTGAGGTTCCAACTGAGGAAACGCCTCCAATTGCTACTGAGGAAGTGGCGCCTGACGCGGCGGCGGCCGAACCTGCCAAGGTTGCAGAGGCTCCGACCACTGCGGTGAATCTGGTGCAGGATCAGATTGCATTCGGGCATTGGGACGTCGAAGTTCCGTTCTCAATGTCTAAACGCCGCAGTTCCACCGGCAACGTCATTGCAATCAATGGCGTGGACGAGGGTCAGGATATGTCGGTGATCGGTGATTGGGTGCAGCGTGGTGCTACGATCTTTACGCTGAACGGTGAGCCTGTTCGGGCAGATGCCTCGCTCGCGGGACAGATTCTGGACAATTTCTCGGTCGATCCCGACGGCTATATTCGTGTCGCCGCGCGTTATCGCCCGCTGGGTCAGACCCGGGCGCAAAACGGGTTACTGGCTTTGCCCGCTTACCGGATGTTTGGCTTGCAAAATGGGTACGCATTCGATGTTCGGCATGCGGGGGACGCCGGTTGGCAAACCGTTGTAGCCGCTGTCCCGGCCGAAGCAGCTGGTGAATTGCAGGCTGGTGACATTCTGCTGCGTGAGGCTCAGACCGGCGTCGCGATCGACGGCCCCGAAAGTCTGGATGCCGTTCTTGCCCAGCTTGTGTCTGAAAACCAACCCGATGCGCGCCTGAGTGTTCTGCGCAACGGCGGCGAAAGCTCGGCGGTCATGCCGCTGGCACAGGAGTAATTCAAACCGGTTCATTGTGAAAATCGCCAGCGTGTGTGTGCTGAGGGTGGCGCATCATCGTCACCCCGTCGGGAACCGGCCCGGCGCGAAGTTACAAGTTTCCATGTTTCCCATTCATCAGTGCCCCTGTGCGTGATGCACGGCGGTTTGTAGCAGCCCCGCGGGACGAAACCCGTGTCAGAATTCAAGAAGGTGTCGACACCATGTTCAAATATAAAAGCCCTCTCAGCCGGCTTCTCGAAGGTGCCGGAAAACCTAAAGAAGAAGAAAACGTAGAACCCGAAGCGGTACAGGAGGACAAGCCTGAACCGATCGCGGATTTCAACGCTCTGCGCGCTGCGCTGGGTGGCGGCAATATGGCGACGGAGAGCTACGAAGACTCAGACGAGTTGATCCCCGAAGAGGCGATGCCCGAATTCGATGAGGATGCATCCACGGTCGAAACTGTAGAGATCGAAGAAGAACTTGCCGCACCGGAAGAGGTCGAAGAAGAAGAACCGATCGTTACCCTTCATCTCAGCGCGGAAGATGCAGTTCAGGCTGTCGAAGAGATCGAAGAGGAAAATATCATGGCCGCGGTTGTCGAAGAGACCGCACCGTCTGAGCCTGAAGAAACGCCCGAGCTGCAGCCGGAAGCTGAAGCGGAGCCGGAGGTTGTGGCAGAGGAGCCCCAACCTGCCCCGGAACCCACCCCAGCGCCTGTCATTGAAGCTCCGGTCGCGGCCCCTGCCCCGGTCGAAGATCGCCGGTCGCGCGTAAAGACCACATTCCTGGGTTTTGAACGAGCAGACACGCATGTTCAGGAACTGATCGAAACCGCCGAACCTGTTGCCAAGACGGAAACTGCGCAGCAGACTTTCCCCGTCGGCTGGCTCGTCATCACAGCCGGTCCTGGCCGTGGGTCGTGCATTACCCTTACCGAAGGTCTGATGCAGATTGGCCGGAACGACGATCAGGCCATTCAACTGGATTTCGGAGATACCGGTATCTCGCGCAGCAACCATGCTGTGATCGCCTATGATCCCGAGGACCGGAAATGCTATCTGGGACATGGTGGCAAAGCGAACCTCGTGCGGCTGAACGGTAAGCCGGTTCTCAGCACTGTTGCTCTGTCCAGCGGCGATTTGATCCGTATCAGCGAAACTTCGATCCGCTTTGCCGCCTTCTGCGATGATGGCTTTGACTGGCGGGATGCTGATTGATGCTGGCGACCCCTGCATATGACATTGCTCTGATCCTGGACCAGGGTCAGCGCGACACGCAGGAAGACGCGATTGCCGCGCGGGTCTTTGATACGGCCAATGCGGGTTATGTCGTGATCGCTGACGGTATGGGCGGGCACGACGCGGGCGAGGTTGCATCCGAACTTGTAATCTCGGCCTGGCAAGAGGCGCTGGACGCGCAGCTTGAACGCAATGACGTGACTGAGGGCGCTCTGCTCGACGCCCTGCCCATGGCAGCCATACAGGCGAATGCCGAGGTGGCGAGCCATGGCGAAACCTCCGGGGCCCGGCTGGGATCAACCTTGCTGGGAACCTTGCTGGTGAACCAGAACCTGTTCTGGATTTCGATCGGCGATAGCCCTCTCTATCTGTTTCGTGACGAGACTCTGTCGCAGATCAACGAGGACCACTCGATGGCGCCTGAGATCGATGCGAAGCTGGCGCAAGGTCTGCTGAGCGCGGAAGAAGCGCAGGGTCATCCTGACCGCAACCAGCTGACCTCGGTCATCATGGGGGCCGCTATTCCAAAGGTGGATTGCCCCGAAAAGCCGCTGGCGCTTAGCGCGGCAGATATTCTGATCCTTGGGAGCGATGGGCTTCAATATCTCAGCAATGCCGAGATCGAAGAACTTCTGCGTCAGCACAAGCATTCCCCGGCACGTGACATCGCGGATGCGCTTCTACAGGCGCTGCATACCAAGGCGGATCCGGATCAGGACAATATCTCAATCGCCGTGGTCAAACCGGCGCAGAACTAAACAAGGCAGGGATACAGGACAACATGAGAACCCATCTGATCATATCCAGTCTGGCTCTTGCGGCCGCAACAGGGGCGGCCTCCGCGCAAGAAGCCTGTTCGACCTACGAGATCCAGCGTGGCGACAGCCTGCGAGAACTGGCGATTAAGGTCTACGCCACCGAAGATTACCGGTTTATCTATGATGTGAATCGCGATGTCATCGGTCCTAACCCGAATATCATTCGTGTTGGCGACATTCTGGCCTTCCCTTGCCTGGAAGATATCGGCCGCGCCCCTGAATTGCCGGATACCGAAGCGGGCCGCATGGCAGCGGAAATGGCATCGGAACTGGTCAAGGCCGCAGAAGAGCGTGCTGCAAAAGCGATCGCCGAGGCCGAGGCCCGCGTCGCCGCAGCTGAGGCCGAGGCCAAAAAGGCTAGCGAAGATGCAGTCCTCGCGGCCAAAGTAGAAGCCAAGAAAGAGATCGAGGCTGCCCGCGCCGAGGGTGCTGCGCTGATCCGCAATGCGGATGGTGGTGAACGTCCCGAAATCCGCGATCGTCAACTTCTGCTGATCACCGGGGGTAACTACGCACCCTTCACCGATGAGGCACTGCCGAACCGGGGTCTCTATACCGATCTGGTCGAAACCGCGATGCTGCGGGCCGCGCCGGAACAGCCCTACAAGATTCAGTTCGTCAACGATTGGTCATCGCATCTGGACCTGCTGATGCCGACCCTCGCGTTCGATGCGACCTTCCCGTGGTCGCGCCCGAATTGCGAAGAAGCTGAGGCCTTGTCCGAAAGTGATCGAACCCGCTGCGAGACCTACAATTTCTCGAACCCTTTCTATGAAGTGGTCGATACATTCTTCGCAAAGGCTGGTTCGGGCTATGAGGAAACTCTGACCTATTCAGATTTCGTCGACGCCACGATCTGCCGACCCGAGGGATGGTCCCTGTCGCATATGGATGCGGTCGGCCTTTATGAGCCTGCGATCAAGTTGATACGCCCGGTCTCACCTGATGACTGTTTCCACGCGGTGATGGATGGTTCGGCCGATATCGTTGCGGTCGAAGCCCATCTGGCCGTCGAGGCCATTGGGCGACTGGGCTATGAACATCAGATTATCGAAAACCCCAATCTGGCGGCAATCAAGTCGCTTAACGTTATGACCCACAAAGATAATCCAGATGGAGAAGCGATCCTCGAAACGCTGAACCAAGGTCTGGCGATCATGCAGCAATCAGGCGAGTGGCGCGACATCGTTTCAACCGCCCTGCGCCATCAAATGGAAAATGGTTAAGGCCCCAATTGGCCTAGTAAAACAAAAGTCTGGAGGAAGTGGACATGTTTAACAAGAAACTAAAGAAAGCAGTACTGTCGGCAACAGCCCTCACCGCGCTGAGCGCAGGTGCAGCTGCCGCGCAAGAGGCCTGCTCTAACTATACTGTTCAGGATGGTGATACACTGGCAACCATCGCCATTGCCGCCTATGGCACCTCGAACTATCAGCCGATTTTCAATGCGAACCGCAACGCTATCACCAATCCAGGTTCGCTTGAAAATGGCTTGGTTCTGGCTTTGCCCTGTGAGGATGGCAGCCTGCCAAATGGCCAGAGCGCGCAGGAACTCATTGCTGCTGAAGAAAAGCGTGCAGCGAGTGTCAAACGCTCGAATGTTTATGCACCGCCGATCAAGATGGTTGCGGGCAACGGCTGGGAGCCGTTCACGACTGAAGCCCTGAACGGTGGTGGCATCATGACTCGCCTGGCTACAACAAGCCTTCAGCGTGCAGGCAATAGCCGCGACTTCTCGGTCAGCTTCGTAGATGACTGGAGTTCGCATCTGGACACACTATTGCCACTGGGTGCATTTGATATTTCGATCGCGTGGACTGTACCGGATTGTACCAACCGCTCCTATGAGTGGTCTGCAGAAACCGAAGCCCGGTGTACTCAATTTGTCGCTTCAGTTCCGGTATATGACATCGTTGGTGGCTTCTTCACTTTGCCTGAAAGCGAATACGCAAAGGCGACGGATTTCTCCGACCTTGAGGGCTCGACCGTTTGCCGCATGGCAGGCTGGAGCATGGTGGTGCTGGAAGAACAAGGTCTGAACCGCGAGAATACAACTGTTGTTCAGCCCAATTCGGCCCGAGAATGCCTTGATGCGGTATTGACCGGAACTGCAGATGTGGCGGCGTTCGAGGTTGACCTGTTCGCGTCGACAATGAAAGACATGGGTTTGACTTCGGCTGACATCGTTGAAAACCCGTATGTATCCACTCTGTCGTCGATGAGCTTCCTCGCGCATCGCACCAACCCGTTCGCACGTGAATACATCGCGATGATGAACAAGGGTCTGATTGAGATGCGTGAATCCGGCGAATGGTACGCGATTATCTCGGACACGCTGCGCGAACAGAACGAAAAGCTGAACGCGGCGTCCAACTAATCCCTCGGTCGAAAAGACCAAATTTGGGCTGGTCTCAGGACCGGCCCTTTTTTTGTTGTGCGAATGGGTTTCACTTCTACGTCGGGAGCGCATACGGTGGAGAAAAAGGTATCCACCTTTTTGTATAGTCATAAAATTTATGAATGCCTCTTTTAGCGCATAAAAAGCACTTCGCTACGGGAATCCCCCAATATTCAGCGCGAGTATTTCGCGTAGTGTGGATTCAACAGCACCGGTGAGGCGTCAGCCCCACCACTCACTCAGAAAAGGGTTGGCTATGGGGGCCAACCCTTTTCTTATTGGACCAACGAAAAAACCGGCCCAGAAGGGCCGGCTTGATCATTCATCAACAAATTTGAGGCGGCGATCAGCCGATCAGTGCATTCAGTGTTGCACTGGGGCGCATTACAGCCGCTGTTTTGGTTGGGTCGGTATGATAATAACCTCCCAAGTCTGCCGCCGCACCTTGGGCTGCTGCCAGCTCAGACAGGATTTGCCCTTCCTTGTCAGCCAGTTCCTTTGCCAAAGGCGCAAACTCAGCTGCCAGATCTGCATCATCTGACTGCGAAGCCAAAGCCTCGGCCCAATAGCGTGCGAACCAATAGTGGCTGTCGCGGTTGTCCGGCTGACCGACTTTGCGGCTGGGCGACTTGTTGTTGTCCAGAATTCCTTGCGTTGCAGCCTCGGCAGCGGTTCCCAGAACACCAGCTTTGGCGTTACCTTTGCTGTCTGCCAAGAAGTTCAGGGATTCCCCCAGCGCGCAGAACTCACCCATCGAGTCCCAGCGCAGGTGGTTTTCCTCAACCAACTGCTGAACATGTTTCGGGGCCGAGCCACCGGCACCGGTTTCGAACAGGCCACCGCCATTCATCAGTTTGACGATGGACAGCATCTTGGCCGAGGTGCCCAGCTCCAGAATCGGGAACAGATCGGTCAGATAATCCCGCAACACGTTACCGGTGATAGCGATGCTGTCGTTCCCTGCAGTGATGGTTTCCAACGACTGACGGGTCGCTTCACGCGGTGCCATGGTCAGGAACTTGTCGGCTACGCCAGCAGCTTCCAGCGCCGGTTTGACGTATTTGATCAGCTCAGCATCATGGGCGCGGTTCGCGTCCAGCCAGAAGATCGCCTCAGAGCCCGTCAAACGCTGACGATCCATCGCCAGCTGAATCCAGTTCTCGATCGGTGCCTTCTTCACGGTGCAGGCGCGCCAGATATCACCCTTTTCCACCGCATGCTCATGCAATGTCTCACCATTGGCCAGAACAATGCGGATGGTGCCGTCCGCGGGCGCTTCAAATGTGGTCGGGTGCGAGCCATATTCTTCTGCCTTTTGCGCCATCAGGCCAACGTTGGCGACGGCACCGGCAGTGGCTGGGTTCAGCGCACCATTGGCTTTGAAGAAGTTGATCGCCTCGTCATACACCGGCGCGTAGCAACGGTCAGGGATGACGCAGTTGGTATCACCCTTGGCACCGGTCTCGTCCCAGCCTTTGCCACCCGCGCGGATCACGGCGGGCATTGAGGCATCAATGATGACATCAGACGGCACGTGCAGGTTGGTGATGCCCTTGTCGCTGTCGACCATATACATCGACGGACGGTCACCTTTCAGCGCGTCAATGGCGGCCACGATATCCGCATTGTCCTTCACACGTTCCAGCAGGTCGCCCAGACCCGAGTTGGGGTTCACACCCAGCGCGTCCAGCTCTGCGCCGAATTTCTCGAACACCGAGGCCAGCCATGCCTTGACCGCGTAACCGAAGATAATCGGGTCAGAGACCTTCATCATGGTCGCCTTCATATGCAGCGAGAACATGGTACCGTCGCTCTTGGTGTCCTCGATGGCATCTGCCAGGAAGGATGACAGCGCCTTTACCGACATAAAGGTTGCGTCGGCCACGGTGCCTTCAGCCAAAGGCCAGCCGTCTTTCAGAACGGTGACGTTGCCATCATTGCCAACAAATTCGATCTTCGCATCGCCTGCTTGCCCGGCTGTGATGGTGGCTGATTTCTCATTCGCATAGAAATCATTGCCGGACATCGACGATACTTTTGTCTTGCTGTCCGAAGCCCACTCACCCATCGAGTGTGGGTTCTTCTGGGCATAGTTCTTCACCGCACGCGCCGCGCGGCGGTCAGAGTTCCCCTCGCGCAGAACAGGGTTCACGGCTGAGCCCTTGATGGCGTCGTAACGCGCACGGATCGCCTTTTCCTCATCGCTTGAGGGTTCTTCTGGATAGTTGGGGATGTCATAGCCCTGCGATTGCAGTTCTTCGATGGCAGCCACCAGCTGCGGGACCGAGGCCGAGATGTTTGGCAGTTTGATCACGTTGGCGTCGGGTGTCTTCACCAGTTCACCCAGAGCAGCCAGATCATCAGTGATTCGCTGTTCGTCAGTCAGGTTTTCCGGGAAGGTGGCTATGATGCGCCCAGCCAGAGAAATATCCTTGGTTCCGACGCTGACACCCGCAGCGGATGCGAACTTGCGGATGATGGGCAGGAACGATGCGCTCGCCAGTTCCGGCGCTTCGTCTACAATGGTATACAATATATCGAAGTTCGATTTTTCTGCCATATTCCCTTACCTTTTTTAAAGCCTTTCGGGGCGTGCGATCCAAGAGTGTGTGCCAACGCTCAATACTGGCACCGAGCCGTAACGAGGCGGTGACGCCCCACGGATGACTCTGATTTGACAGGGCCTCCCTTAAATCAGGATTGGCTTGGGATCAATCGTGTTTGGGCGCGCAAATTGACACGGTTTGGCGAAATGCCGATTTCAAAGGAACCCGTTTAACCGGCCCTGACCCCTGATTACCGACTGCAACAATCAACGTACGTCCACCTCATTGGAAGGGTTGAAAGTCGCCGACAACTTTAGCGGTCTCTGAAACCACCGGTACGTTTAACCTTGTCTTGACCGGAACCCGAGGCCAGCGAGGAGTTGTAATGTTCAGCGTAATTCTGCCTGCAGCACGCGCGAACCTGTTCATTGCTTGCTCAAACCTGTTCGCCTGAATTAAACGCCCGTTGTTCGTGGTTTGGGGGATAGATATAGTTAGCCCGCAGGTCAGGCCGCGTATAAGATCAGAATGTTCGGCTTCGGGCGCGTATTACTTATCATTGGTTGGGGGCCAACTTTAGTGAGTATGAAAAATCAGCCAAATGCGTCGCAGCGCCATGAACTGCGAAAGGTGATGGGTCAGGGGCGAAGCTTTCTGGCGCTGGCCTTTTTGTTCAGCGTTTTTGTCAATCTTCTGATGCTGACTGGCCCTCTGTTTATGTTGCAGGTGTATGATCGCGTTTTGGGATCGCGCTCGGTCGAGACATTGTCGGCGTTGTTCCTACTTGTCGCTCTGCTCTACGGCTTGATGGCTATGCTCGACTATGCGCGCGGGCGCATCGTTGCCCGGTTCGGGGCGCGGTTTCAGTCTTCGCTGGATGAACGGGTCTTCGAAGGAACGATGCGACGGGCACTGTTCCCGCAATTCCGCTCGGCCCCTGCGACTGCCTTGCGTGATCTTGAATCGATCCGCTCCCTTTGTGCATCGCCCGTGCTGCTGGCCGTGATGGATTTGCCTTGGACGCCGATCTTTGTCGCCGCGATTTTCTTGTTCCACCCGCTTCTGGGATGGTTGGCTGTCGGCGGCGGTACGCTTCTCATAGTGATCGCCATGCTGAACCAAATGCTGACCCACCGGAAGGTCGCCGAAGCACAGAGTGCGTCGGCCAAGGCTAATGCGTTCTCTGAGCATGCGCGACAGGCGGCCGAAGTTGTCCGTTCGCAAGGTATGCAGGAGGATGTGGCGCGCCGCTGGATGAAACAGCGATCCGAAGCGTTGTCTCAATCAATCTCCGCCAGCGACTGGACAGGCAGCTTTACCTCGCTGACCAAATCTCTGCGGCTATTCCTGCAGTCTGCGATGCTCGCTTTGGGGGCATTGCTTGTTCTGCGCAATGAGATGACGCCGGGTGCAATGATTGCAGGGACCATTCTTCTGGGTCGCGCACTTGCCCCCGTGGAAATGGCTGTCGGGCAATGGTCGATGATCGAACGGGCGCGCACCGCCTGGATCAACCTGAACAAATTTCTGGATGCCACACCGCCCGAGGCGTCGCGTACGAAGCTGCCGGTGCCCAAGGCGCATCTTGTGTCCAAGACTCTGACGGTGGTGCCACCCGGCGCTAAAATTCCCACTTTGCGGAATGCGAACCTGAACCTCGAACCGGGAAAAGCTCTGGGCGTGATCGGTAAAAGCGGTTCGGGCAAGACAACACTTGCAAAAGCTCTGCTTGGATTGTGGATGCCTGCCGCAGGTGAGATCCGTTTGGCCGGAGCCACTTTGGATCAGTACGACCCGGATGATCTGGGGCGCCACATCGGGTATCTGCCGCAGGAAGTCACACTGTTTAACGGTACCGTCGCCGAAAATATCGCACGGATGTCACAAACTCCGGACCCAGAGGCTGTGGTCGCCGCGGCCAAAACCGCAAATGCGCATGAGCTTATTCTAAGCCTCGAAAAAGGGTATGATACCTTTCTGGAAGGCAATGACAGCCAGCTTTCAGGTGGCCAGAAACAGCGTATCGCTCTTGCGCGTGCGCTTTATGGAAATCCGGTGTTGCTGATTCTGGACGAGCCGAACTCAGCCCTTGACGCTGATGGTACGCTTGCGCTGAACAACGCCGTGCGTGAGTTCAAGGCCGCGGGTAAGTCCGTCATCATCATGACGCACAGACCGCAGGCGATTTCGGAATGTGATGATCTGGTGGTCGTCGAAAAAGGCCAAATCGTGAAATCTGGCAAGCGCGATGAGGTGCTCAGCACGATGGTGCAGAATGCCAATGTTATCAAACGGCATCTGAACAAGGTGGGTGAGTAATGTTCAAGAAGGGTGAAAAGACGGCGTGGAGCATCACGGCACCCGCTCTGGTCGGGCTGTTGGCGCTGGCCATTCTTGTTCTGGGACTAGGCGTTTGGAGCATCCGGACTCAACTGGCGGGCGCGATCATCTCGCAAGGGGTGGTTGAAGTCCAAAGCAACCGTCAGGTGATCGAACATCCCGATGGTGGCGTGGTCGGCGAGATATTTGTGCGCGATGGCGACGACGTCGCGCGCGGGCAATTGCTGTTGCGTCTGGATGACACGTTTCTTGCGTCCGAGAAGACGATCGTTGAGTCACAGCTGTTCGAGCTTATGGCGCGCAAAACGAGGCTGGAATCAGAACGAGATGGCGTAGACGCTTCTGAACTTGATGCCCGTCTCGGTGAGCTTCAGGCGCAGGAGCATATCGGAGAGGACCTTCTGGCGGGCCAGCAGCGCCTGTTCGATGCGCGTCTGGACACGCTCACTCAGCAGATTGACCAGTTGGGTAAGCAGAAGATTCAGATCGAAGATGAAATCGAGGGTATACAAGCGCAATTGGCTGCATTGCGCACGCAGGTCGAGCTGATCACCAATGAGTTGAGAGATCAGGAAGGGTTGCTGCAACGCGGCCTGACACAGGCCAGCCGCGTCTCGGCACTGCAGCGGGAAGAGGCCAGTTTGAACGGTGAAATCGGACAGCTGGAATCCACGATTGCGCGCCTGAATGGGCAAATCTCCACTACCGAGATCCAGATTGTTCAGCTGAAAGCAACCCGTCGGGAAGAGGCGATTGCTGAGCTTCGGGATGTCCAATCCCGGGTTGTGGAACTCGCCGAACGCCGTTTGTCATTGACCGAAAGATTGTCGCGTCTGGATATTCGTGCACCGGTGGCAGGCACCGTTTACGACAGTCAGGTCTTTGCCATCCAGTCGGTCATTCAGCCTGCAGAGCCCATGATGTACGTTGTTCCGCAGGATACGCCTTTGCTTGTGGCCGCACGCGTTGATGCATTGCACGTCGATCAGTTGCACCGCGGGCAGGAGGTCGCCCTGCGCTTTCCTGCCTTCAACCAGCGCGAAACGCCCGAGCTTGACGGTCATGTAATCAACGTGTCCGCAGATACATTCACCGATGAAACGACCGGCTTTACCTTTTACCGCGCCGAGGTGGAGCCCGATGACGGACAACTTGAACGCCTGAACGGTCAGGAGTTGCTGCCCGGTATGCCGGTTGAGGCGATGATCAAGACAGATGAGCGTACCCCCCTGTCCTATCTGATCAAACCGCTGGCGGACTACTTCTATCGCGCGTTCAGGGAATAAACCTTACGGGGCCTCAATATTGCCGAGCAGGATTGATGTCATGTCGGTGGTGAATGCACCATCGACAATGGTGATATCCGTTCCTGTAGTGTAGTCGACATTGTTTCTGGTGATCCCTGACAGGTCCTGATCCGCCTCCAGAAACACCCACTCCGGTTCGTGTGGAGAGGGTAGGCCGACGACAGTTTGCAGAATGACCAAAGCGTCCAGTGCACTCACCTTTCCATCCTGCGTGACATCTGCCGCTATGAGGTTCTGAGGTGTCGCGGGTCCCCAGGTTGGGTCCAGCCCGACCGCGATGCGTAGCACCTGAAGCGCATCAAGGGCGGTGATATCATTGCTCGCGTTCGAATAGGATTTGACGATATCCAGCTTGCCGGAAAAGGTGCCATCGGGGACATTCAGATCGAATACGCCCTGCTCATCCGCCTGTGCCACGACGGTTGCGCCGCCGTCAGGAGTGAACCTGATTTCCGCATCGGTCAACGCCGGGTTCTGGCTGCTTGAGTCAATGGTAACCGGGCCGGAAACCCCATCAGATGCATTGTTGTCCGGTCCGCTGCCAAGATTTGTTGGGATATGGTCCGGGCCGTCAAAGCCGGTGCCAAAGATATCCGTGCTGGTTAGAGAGGTGCCTTGCGCCGAAATTACCTCAATCGTTTCTTCGCGATATGCAATTCGAGCACCTTGCGCGGTTGTGGTAAAACTCAATTGCGCCGGGGAGCGCAGAAATGAATAGTCGGTCAGATCAAGCCGATCGATTCCGACCTCAAAGTCTGTGATGGTTGTGACACCGCTGCTTTCGCGCAGCACGAAGATATCTGCGCCCGTCCCACCCGTCATGGTGGTTGCGCTGGTGCCCGTGATCAGAATGTCATCCCCTGCCCCGCCGTTCAGATTGGTATCCAGGAGCCCGCCTTTCAGCATATCATCCCCGGCTGTACCGCTGAGCGACCCAAAACCTTGATCGATAACACCTAGATTTGAGACCGAAACACTTAATTGCGTGAGGCCCGGATCCTGTTGTGAGGCTGCAAAGATCTGCAGCTCGTCTCCGATATGCGCAACGCCTAGCGTTTCGACATTCTGCAACCCGCTTGCGGTTGTGTCTTCGAAACTGTCCATATGGATCAGCTGACCATCCGGGGTCATTGTAAACAAGGTAATGCCGTCATCCCCACCCCCGGCGACGACAAAGACGCGGCCATCAACTTCGATCACCGAAAGGTCCTGCACCGATGCAAATCGAGTATGCAATGTATCAAGCACGTGATCGGTTGCTTTGAGCGTTCCGTTACTGCTCAGGTTCATGACGCTAATGGAATTGCTGTCCGCGCCTGCGACAACAACCCAAGACTTGCCGTATGCCTGCACCGCCTCAATCGCAGTCGGCGTGCCGATACCCAACGTTTGAAGGCTGGCGGCCCCATCCGTGAGGGTCAGAGCCCCCGTGTTGGGATCTACGGCAAAGCTTCTGATCGTGCTGCTTGCCGTATCCACCGTGAGTATGAAGTGGTTTCCACCCGATTGCGCGGCCTGCATCGCGTCCGCGCGATTCGAGGTCAGACTCGTCAGGGTCAGAGACCCATCTCCGTTCACGCGATAGGTGCCAATCTGGGCGCTATCCGTGTGCGCGAGGGTCAGAAAACTGTCGGTCCCGATCGCGGATTGCGCCACGGCCGAGATATCGCCTCCGCCCGAAAGCCCCGTGGTTTCTTGCAGCGCACCGATGGTCCCATCGGTGTTCAGATCATACCCGACCAGCCCCGCAGCGGTATCTACATCCAATATCAACCGGGTCTCGGTGCCCAAAGTAACAAGTGCTCCGCCTCGCCCGACCTGCTGCGCGATGGAGGCCCCAAAGTATTCCTGATCCTGCAATACCGGAGCAGCGGTATCTGTCAGGTGCCACGAGGCAATCCCCCCCTGCAGCCCGGTCGCACTATAGAGGTACGTTTCGCTGTTAAACGTTTTTAAAGCCAGATCGCCGATACCTGAATCGAGCGCTGCGGTCCCCGTTGCAACCACTCTGTCGAACTGAAGCATCATCGTTGTTTGCCCCCAATGCCAACATTGGCACTGCAATCAGAATGACCCGATGCTCCGGTGCGAAACCAGAGCAGGAATGTGGTGAAAACAAGGACTTCGGTTTCAGTTTTATTCAAGTTTTCCCATCTGGCCCCATTGCCATCAGGACGGGAAGACCAACCGGTTCCGGCGGGTTGCCATCTGTCGACTGACAGAACGCGATCACCGATTGTGAGGGAAGATGACCAAAGACATCGATTCGACCGATACTCAGATCTCCGAGACATCACAACACAACGGACAGACGCGCAGCTGGATCGACAAAAAGCTTCAACGCTGGGCCGGGCGCGGATTGCTGGGGGGGTTGAGCACCACCTTAATGGCTCTGCCTGCGCTGGCGCAGGCTACGGATGACGCGCTTTCTTCGTTCCAGTTTGCCGAAGCAATTACTGGTGTGCGCTCGGCACAACTCATGCCGAACGGGGACGTGCAACTGAAGATGATGGACGGGCGTACCGTCGTAGTAGGGGCCGAGAACATTCAGGTTCTTGAAAACGGTTCCATCATGGTCGCTGACGAAGCTGCGATGGAAATTGCAGAACTCGCGGCTGTTGAAGTTGCGGGCGCAGCCGCTGCGGGCGGTGGCATCAGCGGTGCCGGACTGGCGTTGGGCGGTCTCGGCCTTGCTGGTGCGGCAGCCGCCGCCGGAGGCGGCGGCGGTGGTGGTGGTCGTGATGATGAGAGTACCGAGGAACCTTCCGTGGTTCCCCCCACGCCACGACCTCCAAGCCTAAATCTTGCTGAGCTGCAATCTAACGCGCTCAGCGATATCAGCACACAGACTGTTGCACCTGATGGGACGGCGTCAGTTGAAGTCATGATTGGAACGGTTACCAAAACCGCTACCCCAGCAGTCGACGGAAGCTGGAGCGTGTCGTTAACACAGGCCGAGGCTCAGGCCCTCTCTCAGGGGATTTCGGCCGTGACCGTTCAATATCACGACGGTGATGGAACAGTTCTGTCGGTTGGGGTTGCGCAGTTTGATGTCGATACCATACCCCCAACTCTTTCCATCGACACCTTTTCCCACGGCGCGGTTCTGAATGCAGCCGAACAGGGGATCGACCTGACAATCTCTGGAGCAACCGATGCTGAGAACGGACAGGCAGTGACAGTTTCAGTCAACGGTCAGGATTACAGCGGCACCGTTACGAACGGAGGATGGAGCGTTACGGTCCCCGCGGGCGATCTTGCCTCGCTATCAGATGCGGCGACGATATCGGTAACCGCGAACGTCTCCGATCTCGCCGGTAACCCGGCAGTACAAGCAAGTGGCAGTTTTGACACCGATTTCAGCGCGCCCACGCTGACTCTGAACCCCGTTGCCGGAGGATCAATCGAATTGATTGACGTGAGCGCCGATCTGGTTCTGAACGGATCGTCGAACACCGAGGACGGTCAGCAGGTTTCCGTTACCTTCAACGGACAAAACTACACCGGCGCTGTGTCCGGAGGCGGTTGGAGCCTGACTATTCCGAACGCAGATCTTGCTAGCCTGTCGACGGGCACCCCCGTCGCCATCTCGGTCGCTGTCACAGATTCCGCAGGCAACCCCGCAACGCCGGTCTCGGTGTCTGTGCCCGTAGATCTGACGGGTCCATCTATCGCCATCGATCCGCTGTCGGTTGGGGACATGCTCAATGCGGCTGAGGCAGGTTCGAATTTGGTGGTAAGTGGCACGGTTGGGAATGTTGCAGATGGTCAGACCGTCACAGTCACTCTGGATGGTCAAACCTATACTGGAATTGTCTCCGGCAGTGCGTGGAACGTTAGTATCCCCAGCGCGGATCTTACAACGTTGGCAGATGGTGAAGCCTTCACGTTAACCGCTGATGTGAGTGATAGCGATGGACTTAACGCGCCGCAGGCAGGGCTCGGGTTTGTTAAGGATGCGACCCCGCCATCGCTGAGTATTGATACATTCTCGGCGGGTGCGGTGATGAATGCCACCGAGCAAGGCGTGGATTTGGTTATCACCGGGTCGACAACCGCCGAAGACGGTCAAACAGTGACGCTTACCTTCGAAGGCCAGCCGTACACCGGAACCACAATGAGCGGCGCATGGAGCGTAACGGTACCGACGGCCGACCTCAGTTCTTTGTCGGATGGGGCAACAGTTAATGTAACCGCTGACATCTCTGATAACGCCGGCAACCCTGCAGTGCAGGCAACCGGCAGCTTTGACACGGATTTCTCTGCACCTTCCCTTTCAATCACAACGACATCTGGGGGGGCTGTTTTGAACAGGGTTGAAAGGGACAGCGGCCTGACGATCTCGGGCACCTCTGATGCTGTCGACGGCTCACAAATTGTAATCGAGATACGTCGCCCTGACGGTTCGCTCGAAACAAACGGCACAACGACCGTAAGCGGCGGGATCTGGAATTATGTGGCCCCCTCGGGCGATCTGAGTGGTTTGCAGGATGGAGCAACCTACCAGATAAAAGCTTCTGTTTCGGACGCCGCAGGCAACAGCGCGAGCACAAATACCAGCTTTGATACCGATCTGAGCGCACCCACCCTCTCGTTAGATGCGCTTGCGGTCGGGGGAACTCTGGATGTTCTCGAACAAGCGACGGATCTGCAGATCACCGGCGCAACAAGCGCAGAGAATGGTCAAATCGTTACCGTCAACCTGAATGGCCAGGACTATTTTGCGACCGTGACAAACGGCAGTTGGGTCGCAACGGTTCCCGCACTGGATCTGGCCGCTTTGGCGGACGCGAGTACGTTCTCGATCACTGCTTCAGTGCAAGATGCCGCGGGAAATGCGGCTGCGAATGCCACGACATCTCTTACCACGGATTTCCGCCCGATACTGAGTATGAGCGACGTAGGAACCAATGAGGCTCTGTCGCTGAGCGATTTGCAGAATGGCGGCACCACGATTACAGGTAGTTCGGTTGGGCTGAGTGCCGGACAGGCCGTTACAGTTACGTTCAATGGCGCTCCGGTAGGCAGCGGGACTGTTGCCGTCGATGGCTCCTGGTCGCTCAGCATCCCGGCTTCACAGTTCGTATCTGTCGAAGCCGGGGACGACCTGAGCTTTGAGGCGCAGGCATCGGTTGCAGCGGGACAAGACCCTACGCCCGCCACCAATCAGGCCATCGCCCACATGCCTGCGGCCTACACGATCGCTGAAGCTGGTCGAAGCGGATCGACAGTGACCTTCGAAGTTTATGCCGACCCAGACCGAGATATCTCGGGGGGGCTGGATTTTACTGCGGATCTTGGGTTTGACCCGGCGGTTGCAACCTATGATACCAGCTCGGAGGTTGAAAACAGCGATTTCACCTTCTTCCTCGCAAATCCGCAAGGGGCTGCAACCATCAGTTTCGCAGGTGCTTCGACAAGTTTTAGTGATTTGTCACAACCTATCATGACGTTCACGATGACCGTACAGGATGCGTCGCAGCCGATCATCTTGTCACTAACAACCCCGGATGGCGGCCCATCTCAGTTTCACCTGGGAACGGATGGGGCCGATACGCTGACTGCAAGCGCCCTTGACGATGTCATTCGCGGGGCTGGCGGCGACGATGCGATTGACCTCACCAGCGCAGGACGGGACGTTGTCGTGTTCGAGGTTGATCCAACGATCAACGGCACAGATACGATCACGGGCTTCACTTTGGGGCCCGCTGCCGAAGTCACCGATGCAATCAGGTTCGCGGGGCTCGATACCAGCAGCTTGCGTGGAAACGGCACCGGTTTTGAGAGCCTGAACCTCGGAGGATCGATAGGGCAAGACACAGGCTTCGTCGGATTGCAGACGGCATTATCGGACCTCGATAGCGACACGATTGCAGCCGCAGCGGAAACCTTTGGCGGGGCGCAAGCGGGTGACGAAATCTATCTGATGGCAACGGATGGGAATGACAGTCTTCTGGTGAAAGTCGATTACTCATCATCTGATACCGCCACAGTTGAGACGATAGCACAGTTCGATGGGCTCGCTGATCTGACTGATCTCAATGCAGATAATATTTTGCTTTCGGACCCAACGGGTGCAAGCGCCTGATTGAGGCTGGTGGTGCAGATGGATGATAAAATCATGGCAAATATTGGCGTTGTTCCTGTAACTCATGAACGGCATGGGCATCGGTACTGGCAGCGTTTCACCACTTACGATTTTGCTGCCAGCCAGGTTACTTGTCCCGTGGTCAGTCCCGAGGTTCTGCAAGTAGCGGCTGCATATCCGATGCTCTTTCAGTCGGATGGCGAGCGTATCGAACCTGTTGCTCTATTCTCCATGACAGCAGGGCTCACGTCGCCGTTTGTCTCTGACGATGGTAAATGGCTCGCTTGCTACGTGCCGTCCGCCCTTCGGTGCTTTCCATTTCGAGCTGAGCGCTTGAGTGAAAAGCAATACCGACTTCTGGTCGATGAAGCATCGGGCCTTATTTCATCCGATCCAGAAGACATGCCTTTCTTCACGAGAGACGGGCGTGTTACGACCGAACTGCAGAGCGTTCTGGACTTCTTCCGAATGCGCGAAGCTGCGGTGCGAGAGACGCACAAAATATGCAAGCGAATTCAGTCTTTGGGCTTGTTTTCTCGGTTCGGGCCTGCTTCGGGGTCAAATTCTCTGCCTGAGCTGTTGATGGTCGACGAAGACGAGTTGGCTGAATACTTGGGCTCGGGTTCCAATGAACCCATCCCCGTCACCGCGTTGCGGATGATCCACGCACACCAGGTTTCGTTGTCACATTGCGAGTGGCTGTCAGAAGCACAAAGCCAGCGGCAGAAATACCGACCAAAGCCGAACTCCGGCTTATGCGGGTTCGTCTCAGCGTTGGGTCAAGACATGATCCGTTTGCAGCATGAAAATCGGGTGACCTATGCGCAGGGTTAGGTCTGGCTTGAGATGTTATTCTTCCCTCGTGTTCTTGGCTCTGACGTCGGCCTGCGCTCAAACTCCTGAATTAACGCAGGTTTCCATGTCCTTTGCCGACGGATCGACAGGCTCCGGTGCAATAAACCCTTCGACAACATTGATCCGAAGTGGGTTTGGACAACGCGTTCGCGCTGCAGTTCAAAACAGCCCTGCTCTGGCGCAGAGCGCATCACGGATGGGAATTGCAGAAGCCAATCGTGATGCCGCGAGAGGTGAATTTCTACCCCAGGTTTCACTGGGGCTCAATGCGCGTTCGGAACGAACGTATTCGGATCGGGAAGACCTCACCCCTTACGTGCGTGTATCACAGCTTGTCTATGACGGCGGAGCTGCCGCCAATTCGCTTACTGCCGCACGCGCGCGCGTGCTGGAAAGCCGTGGCGATCAACTGCAAACCGCTGCGGCGACTGCTCTGTCTGCGATAGAGGCATATGTCGTGGTTTTGGATCGCCGCAAAATCTATGACATATCGCAGCGCAATGTTGAGGTTCACCAAGAAATTGAGCAACAAATTTCTGAACGGGTGAACAGCGGCGTTGGATCTCGGGCCGATATTCTTATAGCACAATCTCGCGCCGCAGATGCGCGAACACGTTTTGCTGATGCAAGAACAAGGGTGGATCGTGCTGAGGCCCGGTTTCAGGAAGTGTTCGGAATACCTGCGGGAACTCTTCCTCCCGCAGTTCCTGCTCCTGAACTCAGTCGCAGCGACGAGCAGATCGTGCTTGATAGCCCTCAGATTAGACGTGCAGATGCCGCGTTGGTTGCTGCTCGTGCCGAGTGGGCTGCGGCTCAGGCCAGGCGTAAACCGGATGTGCGCCTCACCGCTTTTGCCAATCACGATGATTTCTCGGATACGGATTTCGGCGTCGATTTGTCGGTTAACTACGAACTCGACAGCACTGGTCAACGCCGTGCCGCAATCGCCGCAGCGCAGGAACAGGTCAAGCAGGTCGAGGCCGAGCGTGAGGTTTTGATCCGCGAAATCGGGCGTGAACTTGGGTTTATACGATCGGATCAGAAAGCGGGCGCGGATCGCTTGCGAGAAGCCCGGCTGGCGATGCAGGCCAATGCCGAAAGCGTCACTGCCGCCCGCGCACAATTTACCATCGGTCGACGCAGCCTGATCGAAATTCTGGACGCTCAACGGGACTACGTGAATGCGCAGGAAAGGTTAATCCTGGCGGAACAGAGTTACTTTCTGACCAATTACGCCGTTCTAAACCTGACCGGTGACATTCTTGATTTGCTCGAATTGAGTTTCACGAATTGGAACGGGACACCATGAGTTTTCAGGACAGCCCTATTACTGCGTTGGAAGCGTGTTTGCTGAATGTCGCCGTAACGCTCGATCGACCTGTGACGCTCGCATCAATACATGCTGCGCAATCAGGAAAGAGCGGTAATCTGACGATCCGCGACGCCATCGCTGCCGCTCAGCGGGCCGGATTGCAGGTGGGTTTTGGTTCAATGAAGTTGCCTGATTTCGATACGACCCTCTTCCCCGCCATCCTCTTGTTGGAAAACGAGCGGGCAGTGGTCTATCATGGCCGGTCTGACAACGGTGACTTTCTGATATTCGATCCCGATTTGGATGAAGGGATTGGGGAAATCCCCGAAAGCGCTCTGAAAGACAACTATACTGGTTACGCGTTGCTTTTTCGCAGAGCGTATCAGGATCGCGCGACAACGGGTCGGAACGTCCACGAAGGCCACTGGTTCTGGTCAGCGCTCGCCGCGAGCCGATGGACATATGCGCAGGTCGCGATGGCGGCTGCGTTGGCCAACATTCTCGGGTTATCTACTTCCGTTTTTATCATGGTCGTCTATGACCGCGTGCTGCCAAACGAAGCGACAGCATCCTTGGTGGCTTTGACCCTTGGTGTCGGCCTTGCGCTACTCTTCGATTTCTTACTGAAGATACTGCGTGCAGGATTTATTGATCGCGCGGGTGAGCGGGCGGATCTGGCGATGGGTCGACGCATTTTCGATCAGTTGATCAACATCGGCATGGCTGGGAAATCGGGGTCAACCGGTGCTACGAGCAATACCGTACGCGAATTTGAGACCCTTCGTGAATTTTTCACCTCGGCAACTCTGGTCGCTGTTGTCGACCTTCCCTTCATCGCTCTTTTTCTTTTTACGATCTATTTGGTTGGGGGGTCACTGGCGTTGATTCCTGCCTTGGCGATTCCAGTCGTCCTACTGACCGGTCTTGCGATACAACCGATGCTGTCCCGGTTGGCTGAGCAAAGCTTTTCGGATGGCCAATCAAAACAATCTGTTCTGGTTGAAGCCCTGACAGGCCTTGAAACGATCAAGACCACAGGAGCCTCGCGGTTGATGCGATCTCGATGGGAAGAGGCGATCAAACGTCAATCGAACCACGGATCACGCACCAGGGCGATTACACAATTCGCACTGAACCTGACCGGTTTTACGCAACAGGCGGCACAAGTCTTGGTCGTCTTCTATGGTGTATTTCTTATTACCGATGGGCAGACGAGCATGGGCGCGCTTGTCGCATCGGTGATGTTGACCGGGCGTGCTCTGGCACCGTTGGGGCAATTGGCTCAGACCTTGACGCGTGTCAATCAGGCGCGAAGCGCCTATCGCAATCTCGACACTTTGATGAATGTTGAAAGCGAAAGGCCCGATGGACGCCAATGGATAAGTCATCCCAAATTCAAAGGCCGAATTTCGTTCAACAATGTTTATTTCGCTTATCCAGACCAAGTGGATGATGCTTTGAATGGAGTATCATTTAACATTGAGCCAGGTGAAAAAGTTGCCATTCTCGGCCAGATCGGCTCAGGCAAAAGCACCATCACACGATTGATGCTGGGGCTTTATCACCCTCGGGTGGGTTCGGTGACGCTGGATGGGTTGGACATCCGTCAAATCGATCCGGGCGATCTGCGTCGCAATGTCGGGTCGGTATTGCAGGATGTCTGGCTGTTTTCAGGCACCGTGCGAGAGAACATCGCGAGTGGTGGGCTTCGGGTTCGGGATGAAGACTTGATCAGAGCGGGCCAGTTGGCTGGGGTTGAGGATTTTATCTCGCGGCATCCGCACGGATATGACCTGCGCGTGGCTGAACGTGGCGAAGGTTTGTCGGGCGGGCAGCGACAAGCAATTGCTTTGGCCCGGGCACTTGTTGGACGGCCGCCGGTTCTGCTGCTGGACGAACCCACCAGCGCGATGGACATCAAATCCGAAGCTGAGGTCATACGGCGTCTGAAATCAGCCACACAGCAGGAAACGGTAGTTGTTGTCACACATCGTTCGAGCCTGCTCGAACTTGTCGATCGGGTGATCGTGATTGAAAACGGGAAAGTTGGCATCGACGGGTCCAAGAGCCTGCTCACGCAACACGTGCGCAAGACCGGGAGGCATTTGAATGTCGCGGCATCCTGAGCTTGAAACTCTTGCCCGCGAAATGCGTGGACGCACATCGCTTCGGGGTTCGCTGCTGTTGATCATGATTTCCGTTTGCATGATCAGTGCGTTTATTTGGGCCTATTTCACGGAACTTGACGATGTGGTGCGCGCCGACGGTAGGATTGTGCCCTCGGGTGACGTGCAGGTGATTGAAGCCACCGAGGCGGGCGTATTGCGGGCTTTGCATGTCCGAGAAGGCCTGCTGGTTGATGCGGGCACCTTGCTGATGGAACTCGACACAAATCAGATTGCGCGCGAGCTGAGTCAGGAACAACAACGCGTCTATGGCTTGATGGCGCGGGCCCAGCGGCTACAAGCTGAAATCGATGGGACAGACCTGATATTCAGTGGTGAGTTGCTGAGTGGTGCTCCCGGCGTCGTCCGTTCTGAGACGGCGCTGTATCAGGGTCGACAAGCCGAACTGGCGGCTGAAATTGCCATCCTTCACAGACAGCGCGAGCAAAGACAGCGCGAATACGAAGAGGGGCTGGTCGATCAGGTGACAGCGGTCGAAACACTGAATGTTCTGGCGGAAGAACGCGCACTGATGGTGCCATTGGTAGAGCAACGTATGGAGCCCATGACGACTCTGTTGGCTTTGCGACGCAGCGAGGCGGAGTGGAAGGGGCGCAAGGTTCGTGCAGAAGCGGTAATCAGCAGATTGAAAACCGGCCTTGATGAGGTTGATGACAAAGTCCGCGCCACTCGCAACCGGTTCCGCAGTGCTGCCTTGACCGACTTGGCGCTGGTGACCGCAGAATTGGCTGCATTGCAACCCGCGCTACCCGCTTTGCGCGACCGCGTGTCGCGTGCGCAGATACGCGCGCCCATGCGGGGGGTCGTGAACCGCATCCATCGCACCACCATAGGCGGTCTGGCGCGCAGCGGTGAGGAATTGATCGAGCTTGTTCCGTTGGATGATCGATTGCTGGTTGAGGCTTATGTCAAACCTGGCGATATCGCCTTTTTGCATCCGGGCCAGCCGGTAAAGATCAAGATCACAGCCTACGATTTTTCGCGCTATGGAAGCCTGGATGGTGAAATTGTCCGCATCGGGGCCGACACGATTACGCGCTCAGAGCGCAATGACGAAGAGGTTTTTGTGGTCGAGATCCAGACCACAGGTACCATGCTGGATTCGGGTGGCTTGGCTGTTGAGATCATCCCTGGAATGATTGCGGAGGTTGATATCTTGTCGGGCAGGAAAACGGTGTTTGATTACCTCATCCAACCGGTTCTGAAGGTAAAAGATCAGGCTTTGCGTGAATAGCTTGGCCCGGTTCGGCGCCGCATCAAGCTGGCGCCGCAGTGTTCAATGCCAGCTTACATCGCCGAGGAAGATATAACCCGCACCGTATATTGTTTTGATAAGGCGTGGTTTTTTAGGGTCTTCGCCCAGCTTTGTCCGCAAGCGAGAGATACGGACATCCATCGCGCGGTCAAAACTGTCACCAGCACCTCCACCCAGCATATCCTGCATCCGCGCACGGCTGATCAGGCGTTTGGGGCTTTCCAGAAACAGACGCAGCACTTCACCTTCTGCATGACTGAACGGTGTTTCGATACCGTCGGCATCAATCAGAACATATCGATCGAACTGGGCTGTCCAACCATTGAATTCGGCCACATCCGAGCTTTGAACCGCAGGGCCAGACGACCGCAGACGGGCACGGATACGGGCAACCACTTCGGCGGGGTCAAAGGGTTTTGTGATGTAGTCATCGGCACCAAGCTCAAGTCCGGTGACACGATCCTGCACTTGCGCCCGGCCCGAGATGATGATCACCGCTGCACCTTGCTCCAGCGCCAATCGATGCACCAACGCCAAGCCGTCGGTATCGGGCAACGATAGATCCACTAGACAGACATCCGGGGTGACACGTTTGAGCGAGGCTTCAAATTCGCGGGCCCTGGCAAAGCTCTGGGTGCGAAATCCAGCCTCTTCCAGAGCATCGGTCAGAATACGCCGAATTTCGGGCTCATCATCAAGGATAGTGACCAAAGGATTTGTCATCTATGCGGCCTCGGTGCGGATCAGCGCCGACAATTGCGCCTGAGTAAACGGTTTGCGCAGGACCGGCGCACGGGTCAATGCCTGATTGTGCAGCGGATCGGAGTGAGGCAGGGATGTCATCATTATACAGGGCAGCGCACCGTTGATCTGGTCCACAAGGTCGATGCCAGTCCCCTCCCCCTCCAAACGGATGTCGGTCACGACTAGCGAGATGTCATCAATCTCTGCCGTCAACTCAAGCGCTTCATCAGCCGAGCTTGCCTCGATAACCGAGCAACCCAGCTCGACCAGCATGTCGCGAAACTGGTCACGCAGGTCATCGTTATCCTCAACCAGCAGGACAAGACCCGATCTCGCCGGCGGCGCAGGACGGTAGGGCAAGCGCATTACCACTGATGCCCCGGATGGAGTGTTGCGCAGACTCAGATCTCCTCCGGCAAGTTTTACAGTGTCGTAGACCATGGGCAGACCCAACCCCGAGCCATCGCTTCCCTTCGTCGTAAAAAACGGGTTCAGCGCCTTGTCGAGCGCCTCCGGCGAAAAGCCAGGGCCTGTGTCCGAGACCGTGACCTCGGCCCAGATCGTTCCGATCGCGTGGGCACTGATGGTTATCTGTCCCGAGCTGCCACAGGCGTCACGGGCATTGAGAACCAGATTCAGCAAAGCGTCCTGCACCATCCCCGGATCAAGCATCAAAGGCGCGTCAGGCAAAGTGTTCACGACAGACAACCCCATGCCGCGTGGCAGTGATGGAGTCGCCAGAACCCGTAAATCCTCAAGCAGCCCGCGCATATCCGTGGCTTTGGGCTGCGGCGTTCGGTTGCCGGTCATGTCGGCGATACGGTTCAGCAATTGACCACCACGGCGCGCAGTCGACTGAGTGGCCGCCACAAGTTTATCGGCCTCTTCTGGCAGCTCCATCTTGGCCAGTCGAGACTGCATCCCCAGGATAATGGTCAGAAGGTTTGAGAAGTCATGGGCCAACCCGCTTGTCATTTGCGCAGCCATGGCGCGGCGACGGGTCTGCTGCAGGGCAACGCGTGCCTGTGTTTCTTCGGTGATATCCACCGACATGACATAAACCCCGCCGACCTGATCTGGTGTAAAGGACACGCGAATGCGCCGGGCATCCTGATCTTCGGTGAATTCAAACACTGATGGTTGCCCGCCATAGGCCTGCTCCAGGTGCGGTTTGACCCGGTCATAGGCCGCCTTACCTAGAGCCTGAGATATATGGAGCCCCAGAATCTCTGACGGGCGACCCGGCATGACCGAACTGAGACGGCGGTTGGAATAGTCATACTGCTTGTTGGCATCGAGATGCGCGATATGCGCAGGCATCATCTCGGTCGTCATCCGCGTTCGGGCTTCGATCTCTGTCAACTGGCGTTTGGCCTCTTCCAACGCGGTGATGGTGGCAGCAAGTTTGCGGTTGGTGGCCGAAAGCTCTTCGGCGTGGCTCAGCAACTGCCCTGACAGTTCTTCGGACCGGGCGCGCAACAGATCCTCGACCTGTCGGGTTCGGGTGATGTCTGTATAAACGGCCACCCAGCCACCATTTGGCAGTGGTGCACCTTCGATGGAGATCACCTGACCATTGGGGCGAACACGCTCCATGTAATGAGGCTCAAAGGCCAGGGCCTGCGCGACACGGCTTTCGACCATATCCTCAACAGCGCCATCCGCGCCATATTCCCCGCGGCTGGCAAGAAAATGGATAGTGTCGCGGAACAATGCCCCCGGCTGGACGAGTTCTTCCGGCAGGTCAAACATCTCTTGAAAACGCAGATTGCTGAGCACGAGACGGAGCTTGCTGTCGTAGATCGACAGCGCCTGGCCGATGAGGTTCAAGCCAGAAGTGGTCATCGCCTTAATGCGCTGTTCGGTAATCTCCAATTCCGTCCTCCCCTGCGCCTATGGGTAACACCAGTTCGGGCGCAGGTGTAGGGCCTTGTCTAACCGTGTAGCGGTTGGTTGTTCGCAGCGCGATAGGCCTGCACATATCCTCGCGCGACCGAGCGGACTGCAGTTCCAATCTGTGAATAGGCTTCGTCCGGAAGATTGGCGAAAGAGACGCGGGCTGACCAGCTTGGGGCGTCAAACCCGCTGCCATTCAACAGGACGATGCCGTAGTCCTCGGCCAGTTTGAAGGCGATATCGAGCGGGTGGATATTCTGCTTGATCCAGGTGACCACATCCTCACCCACATACTTTCGCAGCCAGAATTCGAAGTCGATGATGCCGTAGTATGCATCATAATGCTCGCCCGCCTGAACCTCGACCCCCAACGCCTCGGTCAGCAGTTTGAACCTGCGGTGGACCAGCTCCATGCAGGCGGTCTGATAGGCTTTTTTGGTATCTACGAGCTCACACAGTGAAAACAGCGTCATCATCACCTGTTGCGGTAGCGATAGTCCCGCCGTGTGGTTCAGTGCCACATCCCGGCTGTCGGCCACTAACCGGTCGATAAAGCGGATATCGCGCGGTGTCAGGCTGAGTGTGCCATAGCGCTTGTCCAACTTCTGTTTGATGTCTTCGGGATGCTCGGCGAGTTTCAGGTCAAATATGTTGTCTTGCGCGACGGCGATCACACCCAGACGCCAGCCGGTACAGCCGAAGTACTTTGAATAAGAGTAAACTCCGATCGTATTACGCGGCAGATGGCCCATCACCGAGGTAAAGTCATGTACGAACGTGCCATAGACATCGTCGGTCAGCACGATCAGGTCGGGTCGGTGGTTTTCAACCAGATCAGCCAACTTGCGTAGTGATGCGGTGCTGAGCGCCACCGAGGAAGGATTGCCCGGATTGACCAGAAAGAACGCCTTTACCTTGGGGTCTTTCAGCTTCTCCACCGCGGCATCGGTCAGCTGAAATCCGTCTTCCTCATCCGTTTCCACATGCACGGATTCGAGGGCGTAGTCCTCAAGCTCGGGCATCTCAAGATAAGGCGTGAAGATCGGAGTGCAGAGCGCGATGGTGTCACCCGGACTCAGCAGCCGGTTCGCTTTCAGCGTTTTGAAGATATAGCACATCGCTGCTGTTCCACCTTCAACCGCGAACAGGTCGAATTGCGCGTCGGGACGGTGACCCGCACACATCGCCCACATCAGGTATTCATGCGCGATGGCTGCGTTGTGTTTCAGGATACGGTCCGGGACAGGATAATTATCACCAATGATGGAATCCGTCAGTTCATGGACAAACTCATCCGCGTTGAACGCGAAGGCTGAAATGGCATGGGCCACAACTTCCAGCAGGATATCGACGCCTGGCATGTCGGCATTTGCCGCGGCCCAGTCCTGCAATCGGCCATGACAGCCCTTTATAGCAGGCATACCGCCTAACCCTGCCGGATGGTCCATCACGCGTTTGGACTCGGTCACTGCGAACTGACCCAACGCAAAGAAAGCCTCGCGCGGGCGGGTGGCAACCCAATTGGGGTTGCCGCGACCTGCGTTCAGAAAGGCGCTGTTGGCCTTGCGCGCCTCGGCCGAGGCCAGTTGGATCAGCTCATCCTTGATCTGAAACGGGCTGAGCGCTTCGTAATCGTGCAGCGTGAGTCTATCCATGGATCGAACCTTTCGAAATCAGCTTAGGATCAAAACAACGACCATTCCGAAAATGGTCAGCAATGTGTTGCCAATGGCATAGGGCATCCCATAGCCAAGCGCCGGGATGCGGCTTTGGGCAGCCTCCTGGATCATACCCAAGGCAGCCGTGGTCGTTCGTGCGCCAGCACAGGCGCCGAACAAGATAGCGGGGTGAAATTTGAACACGTAGTGCCCGACATAAACCGCAAAGATCATCGGTAGCGAAGTGGCAACGATCCCCCAAAGAAGCAACGCAATCCCCGCTTGTTGCAGCCCGGCGACAAAGCCCGGCCCTGCAGTAATCCCGATCACCGCTATGAAGACGTTCAGACCCAGCGTATTCATCAGCCATAGCGCAGGCCCCGGTATGCGGCCAAAGGTTGGGTGCACCGTCCGCAACCAACCCAGTACCAGACCGGCCAACAGCGCCCCTCCTGTAGTGGACAAGCTGATGGGAAATCCTCCCATCATGATCGCCAGCGTGCCGATCACACCGCCGATAAAAATACCCCAGCCGACAAAGGCCAGATCGGTGGTGTCGACAGGCCGATCAGCATAGCCGATCTCGGCGATGGCGGCCTCAACGTGGCGTTTGGCACCTTGAAGGGTCAGAATGTCCCCGCGATGGACCACGGTGCCCGGCAGCAGCGGTAGATCCAGCATGTTGCGGGTCAGCTTCGAAACATAGACACCGCGTGCAATCGACATTTTGCTGAGCTGTTCGAGGGTCTTGTTGTGGACCTCCTTACTGGTGATCAACACGTCCAGTTTTTCGGACGGGATGCTTAACAGATCGGGAGCGTCAGCCTCTTTCAGATTGGTTTCCAGCAGGGTCACAAGATCGGCACGACGACCCGAGAACATGACGACATCTCCCGCCTCAAGCACAGTATTGTCGTCTACTTCGATCACCTGATCGCCGCGACGTAGTCGTTCGGCATAAATGCGTACACCCGGCATCAGATCCTTGACCGGCTGGCCCAGCAGGTCGCTACCCGCAGGAATTTCAAACGCCCGCGCTTCGATAGCGCGATAGGCCGAGACGATGCCTTCACCGGTTTCCACCGATGCACCGCCACCCAGCTTGGCCTCGTATTCCTTACAGGCGGCGGGCAGATCAACGCCGATCAGGCGCGGCCCGATCTTGGCCAGAATTATGGCCGAACCGATAGTGCCATAGATATAGGTGACCGCATACGCGACTGGGATCTGGTTGGCATAGGTCTTGGCCTGCTCGGCCGAGAGGCCCAATTGGCCAATCTGATCGGTCGCAACCCCGATCGCCGCCGAGATCGTCTGCGAGCCAGCATAAAGTCCCGCGGCATACCCCAATTCCAGCCCTGCCACCTTCGCAGCTATGACAGGAATCACCAGACAGAGAGCAAGGACACTGAGCGCAAAGAAAACCTCGCGCGCGCCGTCTACCTTCAGGCCGCGCATGAACTGAGGTCCGACACCGTAACCCACAGCAAAGATAAACAGAATGAAGAAGGTCGATTTGACCGCTGAGTCGATGTCGATATGCGCCTGCCCGATCACCACCGCCGCCAGCAAGGTTGCAGTCACGGTGCCCAGACTGAACCCCATCAGCTTCCATGGGCCGACAAGGAAACCGATACCGATGGATAGAAATACCGCCAGTTCAGGATAGGTCTGAAGAATATTCACCAGCCAATCGAGCATACTTCACCTCACAATATCAGGTTCGGCAAAAGCCGGACGTGACAAAGATGGACCTCGGCACAATTCGCCAAAAATTCAGATCGGTCCGCAAACGTCCGACTAGTTGTCCGGCACGGGTGTGCCAGCGCGAGATTCTATGCGGTTACGATACTGTAAGTGCTCAGCATGTCTAGGTTTTTTAGAAACAGGTCGCGTCAGGCCTCCATCAGCTCGCGCCATCGGTGGCAGAGAACCAAGTGGGTGGCGTCTTCATGTTCAAGCTGCGGCTCTTTCTGGCGGCAGATATCAATCGCATGAGGGCAGCGTGTGTTGAACTTGCACCCGGTCGGAGGGTTCGTAGGAGACGGTATTTCGCCCTCCAGCTTCTGCGCCTTGCCCTTCTCATCGGGATCAAGCGAGGGGATCGCCGAGAACAGAGCCTTTGTGTAGGGATGGCGCGGGGCTTCGAACAGCTGGCGTGTGGGGGCGCTTTCGACAATGCGGCCCAGATACATCACAGCGACATGATCGCAAGTATGGGCTACGACGCTCAAATCGTGGCTGATGAACATGAACGTCAGGCCCAGCTCTTCCTGCAGGCTTTTTAGCAGGTTCAGAATATCGGCCTGAATTGAGACATCGAGCGCGGCGACGGATTCGTCTGCCACAACGAAACTCGGCCCCGACACCAGAGCACGCGCGATTGATATGCGCTGCCGCTGACCCCCGGAAAACGCATGTGGGAAGCGACGCAGATGCTCAAGGTTCAACCGGCATTTCGCAGCGATCTCGCGCACACGGGCGTCGGTTTCGTCGCGCGTTTTGGTCAGACCCATGACCTCAAGCGGCTCGGCAATGATATCGCGCACAGTCATACGCGGGCTGAGTGCCGCATAAGGGTCCTGAAAGATCAGTTGCGCGCGGCGGCGATACTCTTTCAGGTCAGCGGGTTTCATCTCAGCGAGGTCGTATTGCACTTCACCATCGTCATAGGTGGCGTGGCCACCCGTGATGGGAACGGCATTCAGCAGGGCGCGTCCCAGCGTTGTCTTGCCGGAACCCGATTCCCCAACGACGCCAAAGAACGTCCCTTTGGGAATATCGAGCGTGATGTGGTCGACGGCCTTGAGGATCCTCTTATTGAAAATCTTACCGCCGATCTGGAACCCGACCGAAAGGTCCTGAGTGCTGATAAGGGGTTTATCGCTCATGCGGCGGATCCTTCAGTGCAGAGATGGCAGGCGGCGCGGTGGTCGGGGCCGACATCGCTCCAATGTGGGGCCTGGTTTTTGCAGATGTCGCCGATGATCTTGCCGCAGCGCGTGTGGAATACGCAGCCGTCGGGCCGCTCAAGCGGCGACGGGATATCGCCAGGAACGGGCTTGAGCGGCTTGTCCAGATCGTCCAGCTGAGGCAGCGCATCGATCAGGCCCTGCGTATAAGGGTGGGTCGGCGCATGGATCACCTCGCGCACCGGACCCTGTTCGATGATGCGGCCCAGATACATCACAGCCACCTTGTCGGCGGTCTGGGCGACGACGCCCAGATCGTGAGTGATGAAGATGATCCCCATCCCAAATTCAGAAACCAGATCTTTCATCAGGTCGATGACCTGTGCCTGAATGGTGACGTCCAAAGCGGTCGTGGGTTCATCTGCAATCAGCAGCTTGGGTTTGGTCGACAACGCCATGGCGATCATCGCACGTTGGCGCATTCCCCCGGACAGCTCAAAGGCGAACTGTCCGAACCGCGTCGCAGCGTCCGATATGCCGACACGGTCCAGCATCTCGATCGAAAGCTCTTTGGCCTGTTTTTTGTTCATATCCGTGTGGATCAACAATTGCTCGACCATCTGGCTGCCAATGGTCATAGCAGGTGCAAAACTGGCCATCGGTTCCTGAAAGATCATGCTGATGGCACCGCCGCGCACAACCTCCATGTCACGCGGGCGCTTCAAGGACATCACATCCACCGGACCTGTCTCCAGATGCAGGTTAATCTTGGTCTCAGGCGCATAGACGGTGTTATTGGCATTCAGCTTCATCAGTGATTTGGCTGTCACCGACTTGCCTGATCCACTTTCACCGACCAGCCCCATCACCTCGCCGGGAGCGAGTGAAAAGGATACGTTGTCTACAGCGGTGATCAGACCCTCATCCGTCTTGAATTGAACGGTGAGGTTTTCAACATCGAGCAGGCTCATTTCTTGGACTCCGAATAGGGGTCCGCTGCATCGCGCAACCCGTCGCCTACAAATACAAATGCCATCACTAGCGCGATGAAGAACAATACCGGGATGAAATACCACTGATAATTCAGCAATACGTCGGCACTGGTCACATTCTGCAGCATCACGCCCAGACTGTTGACCGGGTCCTTCAGGCCGAGGCCAATAAAGCTGAGAGCGGTTTCGCTGAGCACCACATAAGGGAACGTGATCACCAGATCGACGATGATATAACTGGTGAAACTGGGCAGCAAGTGTTTGCGGATGATGTGACTGGGTGACGCTCCGCTGAGTTGCGCGGCCAAGACGTATTCCTGATTGCGTTCAGTCAACAGATGCGTACGCACGCGGCGGGCCAACGTGGGCCAGCCAACCAGACCCAGAATGGCTGTAATCACGAAAAATCGCGTCTCTGCCGACCACTCTGGCGGGATAAAGGCGGCGATGGCCATGAACAGTGGGATCGAGGGGATGGTACGCACCGCATCCGTGATCATCTGGATCAAACTGTCGATCATGCCACCGTAATACCCGGCGACCCCTCCGATCGCGAGGGCCAGAACAAATGAGATCAGAACCCCCAATGTCCCAACCTGAAGCGATGTCCAAACCGCGTGCAGAGTTCGGCTGAAAATATCCTTACCGGCAGCATCGGTGCCAAACAGGTGGACATAGCCGGTGTCCGTGCCAAACAAGTGGATGTCACCGGGGATGAAGCCAAACAGTTTGTAAGGGTCCCCCTTTACGAAGAACTGGACGTAACGCCGCTCGTCTTCGTTGACCTTCTCCACCCAGCGGAAATTCGTCGCCAAGGAGCGTTCACGCGTCACTTCATGCAAAAACGGGCGCAATGAACAGCCGTTCTTGTCGCAGAATTGCGGAATCTGCGGCGCGCCGTTTAGATAGTCCTTGTCACGCCCTGCGGCAGTGGGATCGTAAGGCGACAGAAATGGTGCAAAGATCCCAGACAGAATCAACACCATCAGCACCGTGGCGGCAATCATGGCCGAGCGTTGTTTCTTGAACCGCGCCCAGATCAGCTGTCGTTGAGATGCGGTGAAATAGGCTTCTTTCGCCTGTTGTTTTGTCATCGCAGTCATCGGCTTACCTCAGAATACTCTTGCGGACGCGCGGATCGAGAACCGCGAGCAGAATGTCGGTGGCAAAGTTCAGCGTCACGATGGAGGCCGTCAGTAGGAAGATGATCGCTCCTGCAAGCTGCTGGTCATTTGATCGGGCCAGCGCCTCCAGCAGCAGCGATCCCGCTTCTGTCAATGTCAGGATCAGGGCCACAATCGGCAATTCGTTGAAGATACGGTTCAGGTCAAACCCAAGCGAGTTCACAATCGGTCCCAGTGCATGACGAGCCGGATATCGCCATAGCAGGCGACGACCATAGATACCGCGTGCGGCGGCGGCAGTGACATAAAGTTTGCCGATCTCGTCAGACATCAATGCCCTTACGGTTTGCAACGCAAAGGCGGTGGCCGACCAGCCCAGGATAAACACTGGCAGCCAGGCATGCTTCATCAAGTCAACGAATTTCGCCCAGGACCAGGGCGCGTTTTTGTACTCGGGTGAAAATAGCCCCGTCAGCGTTTCACCGAAATAGATGGTCGAAAAAAGCATCACCATCAGCGCCAGCAAGAAGTTTGGCATCGCCAGACCCAGATAGCTGACGATGCGCAGCGTGTTGTTCAGAAAGGCATTGCGCGACGCGGCCGAGATGATGCCGACCGGGATGGCAATCGCGTAGGCAAGCGTCAGCGAGCCCAGGCAAATCCACAGGGACACCCAGAACTTGTCGCCCAGCAATTGTGCGATATCGACCCGAAGGATACAGCTGTCGCCAAAGTCACCGCGAAATGCTCCGGAAAGCCAGCTGACCCAGCGTTCCAGAAAGGGGCGATCCAGACCCAGACGAATACGCTCATTCTGAATATCTGTCAGCGTGATCGCCTGCCCTTGCGTGTTCTTGTAGGCAAGGTAGCGCTCGGCACAGTCACCTGGCACAAGCTCCATCAATGAGAACACGATTAGTGAAACGATCACCAACGTGATCAGTGCCATGACCGCCCGGGTCGCGGCAAATCGGGCGAACTGTAACATGGGTATCCTTCAATAAAGACGTGAAGACGGGCGTTGCCGCCCGTCCTCCGATTGTATCAATCCGCGATTATTCGCTCAGCGACCATTGATATGCGCGGTAAGGATAGGTGCGATAGAATTCATAAGATGCTGTTTTGAATTCAGGCACGTTGCTCAGCTTGTTGCTGACATATACCGGCGATGGGGCCGAGATGATGCCGATGAATGTCAGATTTCCTGTCATCGATTCAACCATGCTGTTGCCGATCTCACCTTGCTCTGCAGAGCCGGGAATTGCTGCCTGGAACGCGTTGATACCTGCAATCAGGTCTTTCGCGTATTGCGGCGGCTCAACACCGGCCGATCCATCCGAGTCGACCCATTCAGCCCAACCCATCGCAGGGCGCAAGCCGAAATAGTCCGAATACGGCGGCACCCACAGCTGATTGTCACCCAGATTTGTGCCGACAGGTGAACCCACGGTCCACGTCAGGACGTCCAAAGCGTTCGACGACTGGGCCGACCGATATTCGTCCGGCGTCACCTCTTTGATGGTGGTGTTGATCCCGATATCTTTCCAGTTCTGCGCGATCAGTTCGACCAAAGCCGCGGAAACCTCTTGCGATGAGAACTGCCAGTCCAGAACAAGCGGATCACCGTTGGGCATGTCGCGATTGCCGTCACCATCGGCATCCACCAGTCCAACCTCGTCCAGCAGAGCGCTGGCGCGATCCTGGTCGAACGAGGCTTCGTAGCTGACCCATTTCGGATCAACAAAATCCGGAACCGGAGAGAAGCCTACATATTGCTGCGGAGTACCCAGACCGAAATAGATTGTCTCGTTGATTTCGTCCCGGTTGATGGCGTTCGACATCGCGGCACGGAAGCGGAGGTCGTTGAACACCTCGCGAACTGCTTCATCTTCATGCGTCAGGTTGAAGGCAACCGCCGGCATCGCAATTGTCGGCCGCACGTCGATACGGTAATTGCCTGCTTCCTGCCCTTCCAGCAGCACCGGGGCATTTGGCAGAACAACCGATTGCGCCTTGTAATCCACCTCGCCATTCAGAAGTTTCAGCAAACGCACTTCCGAGTCACTGATGTAAACTTCGTCCTGCTCATTGATATAGGGCAATTGATTACCCGCCGTGTCGACGGCGAAGAAATATGGGTTCGCGACCAGGTGACGGCCTTCCGCAGTCTCCTCGACAAGGATGTGGCTCTCCAGTGTCGGGACCGCGTTTTTGGGCAGACCCGCCAACTTGTCCCCCGCGGTCAGCATGGGCGATGGCGTGTCGGTCCAGTCAGAGTTGCCGTAATAGGCTTTGATTGCATCATAGCCGTTTTCATAACCAAGGGCCTGCGCGTTTGCATCCGCGTCGGCATTGATTTCAGGGTGGAACTGACCCAGGAAATGCATCGGCTGATAGGGCTGTACATACTGGGACGCGAAGGTTTCGATCAGGCCAGCTTTGGGTGCTTTGAGGTTGAATTGAACGGTCTGTTCATCCAGCGCGACCACTTCAATGGGCTCACCACCGGCCAGGGCATAATCTTTGGCTTCGGGGATGACATTCGGGTCCATCATCAGGTTGTTGTACCAGAACACCACATCCGCCGACGTGAACGGTGCGCCATCCGACCACTTGTGGCCTTCGCGCAGAGTTACGGTCAACTGAGTGAAATCGTCATTCCATTCAAAGGATTTGGCGACGTGAGGAACAATTGTCTGCAGATCGTCCGCATAGCGCACCAGGCTGGTGTGCCGCACGGACAGGAAATCCGAAGTGCCGGATTCGGTCGCATTCGACAGTGCATCGAACTGACCACCATACTGGCCGATCGCATCGTAGGGCACTACGATCAAAGGCTCGCTGGGAAGACGGTCTGCCACTGCTGGCAGATCGCCATTCCCCTTGATGCGGGCATTCAGATCGGCGATCGCCGGGTTTTCTGAAAAGCTCAGCTCGCAATTTGCGGCGGATTGGAATTCTGCCAGTTCGTATTGTTGTGGATGCTCACCCGCAGCGATGCCCTGCGAATCTGCCACGGTTATCGCCGGGCAGGCCGCAAACGCGGCGCCGGGCAGCACAACCGCCGCAACACCGGATAGGAGTAATCTTTTCATCTTGGAACCCTCTTGGTTTTGAGTCTTTGAAATGGCGATGCACACCAGGTGGATGACACCGGATGTGATACTTGGGCTGAATTGTTGTGCGGATCGTTGTGTGACTGCCGAGAGATGACAGAAATGGCCCTCTGCTGCCGAAGCAGATCGGTACCGTTTAGTCGTGTCATCCCACCCAGCGCCATCGTGTTGGCAATGCTGTCATTCACATTGGTCTTCGTCATCATGCCCGCAAACTCAGGTCTTTCTTCAATTCAGCAAAAGACCATAAAGATGTGACAGTTTTTTAATGTTTTTGTCACCAAAAATATTTTTCGGTCAAAAACCCAAGCATTCGGTCATTTTCCCTACAACTACAGACAGAACGGGCAATAGGCCCAATTATTGGGCCAGAAACACTTCTTTATACAGAACTGCTCTGCCTGGATAATAATCAATCTGAAGGCGCAGCCGACCGGAAAAGCGGCCCGCCTTCCACGAATCTAGTGATATCGACGCTGAGATTTCGGACCTTCCGCGGTGATCGAATCAAGCGAAAGCGTGTGGTCGGTGTTGCGCATCCGGTGACGCAGCATCTGGCGGCACAGCCGTGCAAGATCAGTTGCGAATTCCGGTTTGCCCGCGACATTCTCATGCTCCCCGCGCCCTTGATGATCAAACAACAAAGGCGGCAGATCGGCGGCAAATTCGACCAGCGTGAAGCGCTCGTCCCGCAAGATACCCAGACAAGAGTCGCTGTTTCCTGTTTTCAGCCGGTGCTGCCACAGTGACGGATCTTCGGGCTCCGAGAAATCCAACTCGCTGAATGTGTAGCTGCGCCAATCCGCAGGTGTCTCACCCCGCACCAGAGGCAGCAAGGACCGGCCATCCATCGAATTGGGTGCCACCTGCCCGACCCAGTCCAGAATCGTGGGCGATATATCGATGGATTCGGTTGGCTCGGCAACCACCCTTCCCGCCCCTTCCCCTGGGGCACGGATCATGAGTGGCGTCTGATATGCCGCGTCATAGACCGACATCTTGCCCCATGAGAACCTGTCGCCCAGCATCTCGCCGTGATCGGCGGTGATCACCACAAGGGTTTTATCGTAAAGGCCGCTGTCTTTCAGATATTGAATGACCCGACCGATGTGATGATCAACTTCGGTCGCCAACCCAAGATAGATGGCGCGCAGGGTCTGTAGATTTTCTTCGGTTTGTTCGACCTCATCGAAACCCAGAACCGCGTTTCGAAGATCGCTTTTGTCGATCAGTGGTCCAAAAAACGGATGAATTGCCTTTTCATCATCAGCCGAAGGCAGCGTATCCGGCAGCGGCAGTTGCGCCGGATCATACATGCGATTGTAAGGTGCAGGCGCGACCAATGGCGGGTGAGGCCGGATGTAGGTCAGGTGCGCGAACCAATCGGTCTTATCGTAGGCAGCGATGCTGTTCAGGAACGTATCGGTCAGAAACGCTGTGTCGCTGTCGTCGGCGCGATAAAGCGCCGGGTCGTTCAGCTTTGGTGTACCGCCATCGGGTGATACGGGCTTATAGACATCCAAATAGTTCTCGAATTTGTATCCTTTCTTCAGCAAATGAGATCGCCACGGATAGGATTCTTCGAGCCGCATTTCGACAATCTCGTCGAAGCCGGCCATCGGGTGCTCATAGCTTTTGGCCACAGGATCATTGGGATGGAGAACCCGAGGATCGACCGATGTATCGGTGTACCCATAGAGCATCGGGCGGTAGCCGGCCTTGCGCATCTCGGTCGCGATATTCGGCGTGTCGTGGCGCATCGGCGTGCCATTCCGGATCGACCGGTGGTTCATCGCATACCGTCCCGTCAACATCGAAGCCCGAGAAGGGCCACAGGGGTTCGTGACCGAAAAGTGCCGCTTGAACACCGTTGCCTCGCTCATGAATGCGCGCAGATTGGGCATGTTCACATGTTCGGAAAGCGCTCCGTTCAGGCAATCCGCGCGCAGTTGATCGATGGTGATAAAAAGAATATTCCCGGTCTGACCCACGGTGCCATTCTCCGATTGGTGTTTCACGATTTGCGGCGGACAGTGTCCGGCTTTCGTAACAGGCGCAACTGGTTTTCAGCCGATCAGAGACTGGAAGTTACTGTATCACCATCGCAATTGATGGGTGCTAAAACCCGGTCCGGTTGAACAAACCCATTGCAGCCGCACCCGGATTGACTTCACATACCGCTATGAACCGACCTGCGATCATCTCTGACACCAGCGCATCCGGCGTGTGCCTGCGGATTTCGGGTGATCTGCGCACGCAACAGCTGGATAAGGTTGAAGCCGATTTCGCGGCGATCCATCCGAGCGGACAGGATGTTGTGATGGATCTGTCACAATTGCAGGCGCTGGATACAGGCGGTGCCTGGCTGGTGGCAAACCTGTCGCGCCGATTGGGCGCCGATGGTGCGAATGTCCGTTTCGAAGGGTTAACGCCTGCCCATTCTTCGCTGATCGATACGGTGTCGCAGAACATCCCCGAAAAACTGGGCGATCAGGCGCCTCCGACAGGTTTTGTCAATTGGGTGGGCCGGATCGGTGAACATACGGCAGGGGCATGGCGGGACACGCTGTCGATCCTTGGATTCCTCGGACTGACCCTGCACCGGCTGGTGCGCACGCTGATCATGCCCTGGCGACTGCGGCGTGCGGCGCTGGTTTCGCAGATGGAACAGGTCGGTTTCAAGGCGCTGCCCATCGTGACGCTGATGGGTTTTCTGATCGGTGTGGTCCTAGCCTTTCAGGGCGCGACCCAATTGAAACAGTTCGGAGCCGAGATTTTCGTGGTCGAGCTGATCTCGATCTCGATCCTGCGCGAACTTGGCATCCTGCTGACTGCAATCATCGTGGCAGGCCGGTCGGGTTCAGCTTTTACCGCCTCGATAGGCTCAATGAAGGTGCAGGAAGAGATCGACGCGATGCGCACGCTGGGTCTTGATCCGATCGAGGTGCTGGTCGTTCCGCGCGTTGTTGCGTTGCTGATCATGCTGCCCATTCTTGGGTTCGTGGCCGATATGGCTGGTCTGATCGGCGGCGCATTGATGAGCTGGATCGATTTGGGCGTCAGCCCCGGCATGTTCCTGACGCGGCTCAAGGAAAACACCGGGGTCTGGCAATTGGCGATTGGCATGATCAAAGCCCCGTTCTTTGCGCTGGTGATCGGGACAATTGCCTGCTGGCAGGCGATGCAGGTCAAAGGATCATCCGAAAGCGTAGGTCAGCGCACGACAGCTTCGGTCGTGCAATCGATCTTCATGGTGATCGCCATCGACGCGCTGTTCTCAATCTTCTTTTCCGAGCTGGGGGTCTGACATGGACGGCACCGCCCTGCAGGACAACCCTCAGAGTGAAACGCAGCGCGAAGCTGTCATTCGCGTACGAAATCTGACCAACCAGTTCGGTGAGCAGGTGGTGCATGACAACCTGAACCTCGATGTCTGGCGCGGTGAGGTTCTGGGCGTTGTCGGCGGATCAGGCACCGGAAAGTCGGTGTTGCTGCGTACGATTGTCGGACTGAACAAACCCAAGGCGGGCAGCATAGAGGTACTGGGCGTCGATGTGCTCAACGGCCCCGAAGCCGACCGTCAACGGATTGAAAGAAGCTGGGGCGTCGCATTTCAGGACGGAGCGCTGTTTTCGTCTCTGACTGTGTTGCAGAACGTGATGGCGCCGCTGCGCGAACATACCAGCATCAGCGAAAGCCTGATGGCGGCGCTTGGGGGGCTGAAGATCAGCCTCGTAGGGCTGCCTCAGCTAAGCTGCAGCAAGTTCCCTTCGGAACTGTCGGGCGGGATGCGCAAACGGGCAGCTCTGGCGCGCGCGCTCTCGCTGGACCCCGAGATCGTGTTTCTGGACGAGCCTACCGCCGGATTGGACCCTATCGGAGCTGCCGCATATGATGATCTGATCAGAGAGCTGCAGCAAGCGTTAGGCCTTACCGTGTTTATGGTCACCCACGATCTGGACAGTCTTTACGCAATTTGCGACCGCATCGCGGTACTTGCGGAAAAACGCGTGCTGGTTGAAGGTCCGATAGAGGACATGACCAAGGTCGACCATCCTTGGGTCCAGGAATATTTCACAGGCCCTCGTGCCCGCGCGGCGCAAGAGAAAGGGTAGGACAGGTAGAGGCGATGGAGACCCGAGCGAATTATATCCTGATCGGTGCGTTCACCCTTGCCGGTATACTGGGGGCTTTCGGCTTCTTCCTGTGGCTCGCCAAGTTCGAAGTCACTCGGCAATACGCGTATTATGATGTGTTATTCGACAATGTGGCAGGCCTGTCTGCGGCAGGTGGCGTCAACTATAATGGTCTGCCTGTGGGTCAGGTCATCTCGTTGCAGCTGGATGACAACGACCCTTCCAAGGTCCGTGTCCGCCTTGAAGTTGACGCAGATATCCCGGTCACCAAGGAAACCATTGCGCAGTTGCAATCGTTGGGCGTGACCGGTGTCGCCTATGTCGAGCTATCCGGTGGTTCCGCCTCGGCTGAACGATTGCCGCAGAACAGCGTGATTCAAAGCAAACGGAGCTCAATCCAGTCTCTGCTGGAGGGTGCGCCGCAGGTTCTGGAAAAAGCCCTGACCTTGCTTGAGGACCTGAACTCGGTTGTGGATGAGAAGAACCGTCAGGCCGTCTCCGAGATCCTGAGCAATCTGTCCTCGGCCTCGGGGCGACTGGACAAAACACTGTCGGATTTCGAAAGCCTGTCGAGCGATCTGGGCGGCGCTGCGAAAGAGATCGGGGATTTCACCAAGCGTCTGGATACGCTGGCCGACACTGCCGAAACCACGCTTACGACCGGAACGGATACGCTGAACAGCATCAAAGAGGCTTCGGAATCGGCGAAGACTGCGCTGGATACCGCGAATGGTACGCTGCACACCGCCCAGACCGTGATGACCGAGGAAATACGACCTTTTATCGAACGCGGTTCAAGACTGGCAGATCATCTGATTGTGCTTTCCGAGGAAGGCAGCATCACTTTGGGTACGGTTACCGAGACCTTCGCGAACGCGAACACCACGCTCGGCTCGATCAATTCCGCCATGGATACTGCCAAGACTGCGCTTGCTTCGGCCGAGCGTGCCTTTGACTCAGCCAATCGCGTTATGGACGAAGATATTGCGTCGGTTGCGGAAGATGTGCGCAAGGCGGCCAATCAAGTGGCTTCGACCGTTTCGAACATCACCGAGAAGATCGACAAGATTTCGGATGACATTCTCAGCGCGTCGCAATCCGCTTCGGACCTGTTGGGCACGATCGATGGCATCGTGCAGGACAACCGTCGCCAGGTCTCGGACTTCCTGCGCGTAGGACTGCCACAGTTCGTCCGCTTTATTGAGGAATCACAGCGTCTGGTCATCAGTCTCGACCGCTTGGTCGACAAGGTTGAGCGCGACCCGGCCCGCTTTTTGTTAGGCACCCAAGCATCGGAGTTTCGTCAATGATACGGCCCCTAATCCTGACTCTGGTGTTGGCCGCAATGGCTGGATGTACCGGCTTGGACACATTGCGTCAGGCGTCGAAACCCAATGACCTGTATCTGTTAACTCCGAAAAGCACCTTCTCGACATCTCTGCCCAGAATCCAGCAGCAAATCGTTGTTGAAGAGCCCACTGCAACGGCTGCGGTGAACACCGACCAGATCGCAGTTCAGCCCTCATTGTTGCAGGTTCAGTATTTGCCCAGAGCCCGCTGGGTTGACCGGGCCCCTTTGATTGTTCAGGCCCTGATGGTCGAAAGCTATGAGAACTCCGGTAAGGTCGCGGCTGTTGGCCGTTCGACAGTCGGGCTGCGCGCGGATTATGTCATTGCACCCGATCTGCGTGAGTTTCAGGGCATCGTTGTCAGCGAGTCAGAGAACTCAAAAACGGTGCGTGTGGAAGTACGCATCAATATCAAGATCATTGATGAGTACGAAGATAAGATCATCGCCTCCAGTTCGTTTCAGGAAAATGTAATGGCTGCCAGCGACCAGACACCGGACCTGGTTGAGGCCTTTGATGTTGCCTTGGGCAAGACCATGCGGGACTCCGTCGAATGGAGCATCCGCAAAATTCATACTCATGCACAGAACAACCCGCGCTCGATCCCGCGCTAAACCAGTCTAAAAGTGACTGGCTGAGGCCGCTTTCCAATCAGCCGCGAACTCTTCTGGGATAGCTTCGCCTAGCAGTGCGCCATCTTCCAGAAAGCTGTACAGATCTGCGTAGGTTCGTTCCCGCTCATCCGCTGTCCGGCGGCGGATATCGGCGGGCCGCAGATCCGAGACTTTTTCCTTGCCCATTGCCCCCAGAATTTCGCGGAAACTTTCCAGCGTTGCGTCGTGATATCGGTGCACACGCTGCCGTTTCTGTGGCACATTCACGGCCCGACCCCGGATCGGATCTTGCGTCGCAACGCCCGAGGGGCAGCGGTTGGTGTTGCAATGCAGCGCCTGAATGCAGCCTACGGCAAACATCATCGCCCGCGCTGCGTTGCACATGTCGGCGCCAAGAGCGAATTTTTCGATCATGTCGAACCCGGTCGCTACCTTGCCCGAGCAGATAACGCGGATCTTGTCGCGCGCTCCAATCCCGCGCAGGCAGTTGTTCACGAAGATCAGCGCCTCATTCAGCGGCATTCCCAGCCGGTTGGTAAATTCCACGGGCGCAGCACCGGTACCCCCCTCGGCTCCGTCTATGGTAATGAAATCGGGCAGAATGCCGGTCTCCAGCATGGCTTTGCAGATTGCCATGAATTCAGTTGGATTGCCTATACAGAGCTTGAAGCCAATTGGCTTTCCCTCCGACATCTCACGCAATTGCTGCACGAAATGCATCAACCCGGTAGGTCCGTCGAAGGCCGAATGAACAGGCGGAGATATCACGTCCTGATGCACCGGCACTCCTCGGATCTCTGCTATTTCCTCATCCACTTTCGCTGCAGGCAACACGCCACCATGAGAGGGCTTTGCTCCTTGCGAGAGCTTGATCTCAATCGCTTTTACAACGTCCTTCTTGGCCCTTTCGGCAAACTTATCTTTGTTAAAACCGCCCTCAGGCGTCCGGCATCCGAAATAGCCAGTACCGATCTGCCAGATTATATCCCCACCCTCAGCCAGATGGTGCGGAGAGAGCCCGCCCTCGCCCGTGTTATGGGCAAATCCGCCATCCTTCGCACCTCCATTCAGCGCGCGGATCGCATTGGCACTGAGCGCGCCAAAGCTCATCGCGGAGACGTTCAGGCGTGAGGCGTCGTACGGTTTTTCACATTGCGGGCCGCCGAGCATCACCCTTTCTTCGCTTTCGGGAACATGCTTGGGCGCGAGTGAATGGTTGGCACGGTGATAGCCAACGGTTTGGATATCGTATTGCGTACCGAAGGCCTGCGTATCGACCTGCCCCTTGGCGCGTGAATAGACCAGACTGCGAATGATACGGTTGAAGGGCCGACCACTTTCGTTGGTTTCCACGAAATATTGGCGGATTTCAGGGCTGACAAATTCCAGCATGTATCGGAAATGTCCAAGGACAGGGTAATTGTTCAGTACGTTGTGCTTTGTCGTCAGCATATCGTAGAAGCCAATCACCGCATAAGGGATAAGGAACACCAGCAGCCAGTAGGCGGGCGGCCAGAAGAAGCCCCACAGCAGGGTCAAGGGCAGGCACACATAGCTGAGGATGTAATAAAGCCTGCGAACAATCATATCTGATCTCCCTGGGTCGCGCCAAAGCGGTTCGGCTGTTGCCTGTTCATATCCGAGACCGTGGAACAATTTGACCTTTCAGTGCAAGCCTTTGTAGCCAACGTATTCATAACGAATGCTTCATCGCCCTTGCTTGAAGCGTGTTGAAGCAATCTGTATGCCGGATGGAAACGGGTCAGAGCAGGATCAGCCGCAGTGTCACGTCCACCTTCTCGCTTCAGGCATCGCGCGCTGATGTATACGGCGGTTTTCGTTGGTGGAGCTGCAGGATCGCTGTTGCGAGAACTCTTCGCGCTGGAAATACCCGGTGCCCCGTTTTTGACAGCGACCTTCGGCATCAATGTCGTGGCTTGTTTCATCCTCGGCTGGCTCTATGCCATACGCCATCGCATTCACGCCCATTTGCTGCATTTGGGGGCAGTCGGGTTTTGTGGTGGCTTATCCACCTTCTCTTCCTTCGTGGCCGAGCTCGAGCGGATGGCTGAGGCCGGTAGCTCACTGGTGATTATAGCGATCGCGGCAGAGATCCTGTTTGGCTTGAGCGCCGCCATTCTGGGCGAAGCCTTGGGTCGCCGTTTATCGCCTTCGGAGGCTGCAGAATGAACGAGCTCTATCTGCACAGCATGTTTGCCCTGGGCGGGGGGCTGGGCGCCGTTCTGCGCCATTGGCTGGCCCTGCGTGTGACACACGATCTTCCATACTCCACGCTGATTGTGAATGTCGTGGGCAGTTTGCTGCTTGGTCTCTGGATCGGCTATCTGGGAGGCCCGGTAGACATGGGTGAAGAGGAAAAACGACTGGTGTTCGGCTTTTGTGGCGGGTTCACCACTTTCTCAAGTTTTGCTTATCAATCTCTGCAGCTGCACCGGGAAAAAACCATCGCGCTTGCTGCTGGAAACATCCTCATCAGCCTTGTTTTGTGCTGGTTTGCGCTTTGGCTCGGTCTTTTTCTGACCCGCTAGTGTACGGGCGCTGCGTTGCGCGCCTCTGGGTTCGGCGCACGACAGAAGAACAGCAGCGGAATCGTTGCCAGCGCCAGCAGACCTAAATTATTGAATACTGTCAGGTATGAGATCATCTCGGCCTGCTTTGCGATCTCCTGTCCCAGCAATGCTGCGCCCTCAGCGCTGTCTGGTGTCAAACCTAACGGCTCGAGGTAGGCCTGCGCGGCGGGGTTGTAAGGCGTCACATTCTGGCTCAGAACCGCTGTGTTCGTTTGCAGGCCTCGCACGACCCAGGTTCCTACCAGAGAAATCCCAACAGATGACCCCAACTGCCGCGTGACATTGAACAGGCCCGAAGCCTCATCCTGCCGCGTCTTGCTGATGCTCTCGAATGCCAGAATGGACATTGGAACAAAAACCAACCCCATGCCGAGGCCGCTGACGAACCCCGGCCATGCAAGCTGCCAGAAGCTCGCATTCAGATTTAACGAACCCATCATGAAATTCCCGATCGCGGTCAGCAGCATCCCGAGGCCTGCCAATACGCGCGGATCGAACCGGGTGACCAGAACGGCTCCGGTTAGGACCATGGACGCACCAGCGGCGATTCCGCGTGGGATAAACAGATGCCCCGATGCGATGACCGGATAGTCCAGCAGGTTCTGGACAAAGGTTGGCAGAATGGCGATGCCTCCGAACAATGAAATCGCAAACCCGGCGATGACGAGGTTGCACAGCGCGAAATTGCGGTCCGCGAAAAGGCGCAGATCGACGACAGGTTGCCGGGATGTAAGCCCGTGAAGGATAAACCCCAACGCACCCAGAACCGAGGCGATAACCGCAACCTGAATGATCCTGGACGACAGCCAATCCTTGGTCTCTCCCTGATCGAGCACGAATTGCAGGCAACCGATGCCAAGGGCCAGCAGCGCCAGGCCTTTCCAATCGATATGAACCTCTTCGGTTTTATCGTCAGGAAGTTCCCCGGCCAGCAACAGCAAGGCCATCGCCGCAACGGGAAGGTTGACGAAAAAGACCATCCGCCATGAGAAATACTCGGTCAGAATGGCCCCGACAGTCGGCCCCAGGACCGGAGCGACCACAACTCCCAGTCCAAACACCGCCATTGCCTGCCCTCGTTTTTCGCGTGGGAAAGCGTCAAACAGAATGGATTGTGAAAGGGGGATCAGGAAGGCGCCGAACATGCCTTGCACTAACCGGAATGCGACAATGGTCTCGAGGCTCCACGACAGACCGCACATTACCGACATGGTGGCAAAGCCCGTGACAGCCGTCAGGATCAATCGTCGTCGCCCGACCCTGCGCGCCACAAAACCGGTCAGTGGCATAACCACCACGGCCGAGACAATATAGCTGGTCAGTATCCATGTCGCCTGATCGGTTGTTGCGCCGAACGCGGCTTGAATATGGGGCAGCGCGACGTTGACGATGGTGCTGTCGAGCACCTCAAGAATGGCGCTCAGAACAACGGCCACCACAATCACGCGATTGATGTGGCCGGGATCGGTCATTGCCCTGATCCGGTCGTATCAACCGTGACCTTGCTGCTGCCCCCGACCCGCAGCGGTACGTCCGTTGGATCAAGCTCGATCCGTACTGGAAACCGCCTTGTGACCTTGACCCAGTTGCCGCTGGAGTTTTCTGACGGCAGCAGCGAAAACGTATCGCCCGAGCCCCGCCCGATGGAAGCTACTCTGCCCGTCAGAGCAATGCCCGGCAGCATATCGACCCGGATTTTGGCTGGTTGACCCGCTCGGATACGGGGCAGAGAGGTCTCTTTGAAGTTGGCATCGATCCACCATTCCGAGGATTCGACGATCGAGAATTGCGGTGCATTCGCGGATACCGATGACCCGGGGCGAAGAGTCAGGTTGGCGATCCAGCCATCGGCAGATGCATAGATCTTGGTCCAGGCCAGATCGGCCTGTGCAATCTCCAGCGCCGCTTGCGAGGACAGCACGTTGTCTTGCCGAGCCGCCAAACCGCTTTGCAATGCGGCCAGTTCGGAGCGGCTTGTGGTCAACCGGGCCGAGGCTTGCGCGAACTCCGAAGTGGCTTGATCCAACGAGGCTTGTGCAAGATTGCCGTCTGAAAACAAAGCTCTGGCCCGTTCCAGATTGCTTTTTGACGTTTCATAGAAAGAACCGGCACTTTCCACCGCGGCCTGCGCCGCCGTGATCTGGTTCGAGAAGGATTCGGCCTGTTGAATGGCGCTGTCCAGATTGGCCTGAGCCTGATCAACCGAAGCCTTGAACTGCGTCTCATCAATCGTGAACAGCAGATCACCCGCTTTAACCGGTTGGTTGTCGGATATTGCGACCTCCGCGACTTGTCCGGTCACCTGCGCCGCAACAAAGATAATGTTGGCCCCGATATAGGCATCTTGTGTCGAGGGGTATCGTTCTTCATGTCGCCAGAATAACAGCAGCCCGACCGCAATCGCGGCGAGCATGCCAACAACGGCGATGACTTTGATTGGCTTCATTCGCTACCGTCCTTCCCGGATCACATCATGTGCATCCGCACGGCCAGATTGCCCAGAATCCAAACTGTCCCGCCGATGATGATGAGCAACACGAGGGTTGAGAACAGGATTAGGTCCATGTCCTCGCGGCTACTGCGACGACGGTCGATATGCAGGAAATAGACCAATTGCACGACCAGTTGGGCCAGACCAAGCAGGCCGATGGCAAAATATACTCCGGGTGTCTCGATGCCGTACCGATACGCGATGGCAAACACGACAAGCGTCAGTAAAAGAGAACCGCCATAGCCGATGACATAGCGCCGCCGTTCGCGCCGGTGTAGTTCGGTCCGTCTATCCATAGGCCAGCCCTCCGAAATACACGATGGTTATGATGCCGATCCAGATCAGATCGAGGAAGTGCCAAAACAGCGCCAGCCGCACCACACGTGAGATTACCAGATCGGTCATGCCCATCACGCGCAGCTGGATGCCCAAAACGATCAACCAGACGCACCCTGCTGCGACGTGCAGCCCATGCAGTGGCACAAGGCCATAGAAGGCTGACAGAAAGCCGCTGCGTTGTGGGATACCGCCTTGCGCAGCCATGTTCATGAAATCGCGGATCTCCAGCACCAGAAAGCAGAGCCCCAGTAGGAGTGTGACACCAAACCAAAGAACGATGCGCGCCCGTGGCAGATTGTATTTCAGCGCCAGCATCGCAAGCCCTACGGTCAGGCTGCTGGTCAATAGGATCAGCGTCTGGGCGAAGATGCTTTTCAGGTCGAACAGCTCATGCGGTCCCGGCCCTCCGGCCTGCGCATCGATCATGGTGATGTAGATTGCGAACATCAGTCCGAAATAGACCAGATCGCTCATCAAAAAGACCCAGAAACCGAAGGTTACGATCTCGGTGACCTTATGCGCGCTGGCATGATCCTCGCCAAGGTTGATCCCCGGATAGCTGTGCTCGGGTGCGCGCCTCATGTCACGGCCTCCATATCCGGGCGCGCAAGGCCTCGGTTTTCCGGCGCGCATTCATGGTCACGGTCCACGGCTTGAGTGCTGCGGACCAGCGCCAGCCAGGCCTCGTGTTCTTTGCGTACCTCTTCGGCGGGGATGATGATTTCGGTGCTGGTGTCGAAGCTCCAGATGATAAAGGCAAGGATCATCGCGATGGTCATCAAAGCGGCCAGCCACCAGATCCACCAGACTAGTGCGAACATCCAGACGCCGCTGAGCACACACAGGATGAACCCGATGCCGGTATTGCGCGGCATTTCGATATCTTCATAGGCCTCCGGTTTGGGATAGGCCTGACCTCGCTCTTTGGCGGCGGCAAAGTCATCGCGATCGGTCACTCGCGGGATAATGGCGAAGTTATAGGGCGGAGGTGGCGATGGGATAGACCATTCCAGCGTGCGCCCGTCCCACGGATCGCCGACGGGCGCACGGGACTGATCGCGGTCGCGGATGCTGACCCAAAGCTGGATCAGCACCGAGAACAAGCCGCATGTAATCACCAGCGCACCAAGCACGGCGACAATCATATAAGGGTGAAAGCTCGGGTCCTCCCAGCTGAATGACCGGCGCGGCATTCCCATCAGGCCGACGAAATAAAGCGGCATGAAGGTTAGAAGGAAACCAACAGTCCAGCAAAAGACCGAAACGCGGCCCCAGAATTCGTTCAGACGGAAACCGAAGGCTTTTGGGAACCAATAGTTATAGGCGGCGAGCAAGCCGAACAGCACACCGGGCAACAACGCGTTGTGGAAATGTGCCACCAGGAACAGCGTGTTGTGAACCTGATAATCAACGGTCGGGTTGGCAAGAATTACGCCGCTGAGACCACCGATCACGAATAGCATCAAGAAGGCCAGACCATAAAGCATCGGCACTGAAAACCGGATACGCCCACGATAGAGCGTCGCCATCCAATCGTAGACTTTCACCCCCGTTGGAATGGCAATCAGCATCGTGGCAATGCCGAATACAGCGTTGATCAGCGCGCTTTGACCCATGGTGAAGAAATGGTGCAGCCAGACTGTGAAGGACATGATTGCAATCGACATCGTGGCGATGACCAGCGAGTTATAGCCATATAGGCGCTTAGCCGAGAAAGTAGCGAAGACTTCGGAATAGATGCCATAGGCGGGCAGGACCAGCAGATAAACCTCGGGGTGACCAAACAGCCAGAACAGATTGGCATAGTTCATCATGTTGCCGCCGAGATCATTGGTGAAGAAGTGAAAATCTAGATAACGGTCTGCGGCCAGCAGCAGCGCGGCAACACCCAGCGGCGGCATGGCAAATATGATCAGGATCGAGCTGCAGATGATCGTCCAGCAATACATCGGCAACCGCATAAACTTCATCCCCGGCGCACGGAGTTTATAGATCGTGACCGCGAAGTTGATACCCGTCAGCGTCGTACCAATGCCCGAGACGACAATGGCCCAAATCCAGTAATCCGGCCCTACACCCGGATTAAACGCGGCTCCGGTATAAGGTGGATAAGCCGTCCAACCACCGGTCGAGAACTCTCCCACCACCAGTGAAACCATCAACATCATGCCCGCAGAAACGGTCAGCCCAAGGCCGATCTGGTTCAACACCGGAAAGGCAACATCGCGCGCGCCGATCATCAGCGGGATCACATAGTTTGCAACGCCAAAGACGAAGGGCACAGCGACAAAGAAAACCATGATGGTTCCATGGGTGCTGAACAGCTCGGCAAAGTGTTCAGCTTCGAGAAACCCATCCCCCGGCCCAGCGGCCTGCTGGGCGCGCATCACCACACCCTCCAGCACGCCGCGCGCCAGCATGACGATGGCGAAAACGATATACATGATACCGATCTTCTTGTGATCCGTGCTGGTCAGCCAGTCACGCCATAGCGGCCCCCACAGGCGGAACCATGTCAGCACCGCCACCACCACAGCAACTCCGACGACAACGATGCCAGCAGCTGCGTTCGCCACGATCTCGTTCGCGTTGGGGTTCTGGATAAGCCCCATGATGGGCAATGCGTCCCAACTCAGACGGCCAAGGAAACCAGTCTCGGCAGATGTCATTGCTTCGCCTCCTGCCCGAACGCGGTCGTGCCGGGTTGCTGGTTCAGGGGAAGGGGTTCACCGCTGTGATAGCGATGCAGGATCGATCCGAACAGATCACCCTCTTCCAACGTGAAATAGAGCGCATTGAGGGGCATAAGCGGTGTCCCCAAAGCCGCTTGCACCTCATCCCGATCCGTGCGCATGGCGAGCGTGCGATAGGTATCCTCGGTCAAGGGGATCCCATTGGTCCGAACGCTTGTCACCCAAGCTTCAAAGTCTTTGGGCTGCATGGCCTGCGTCAGAAACTTCTGCTTGGTGAAACCACGGCCATTATATTGGGTGTTCTCTCCTTGCATGGTCTTTGGTGTATCCGCGACCAGATGCAGCTTGGTCGTCATTCCGGGCATGGCATAAATCTGCCCTGCCAGCGCAGGGATCATGAAAGATTGCATCACTGTGTCGGTCGTCAGGGTCATCGCCACCTGCTGATTGATCGGTATGCCCAGCTCTCCCACGCTTGCGATACCCAGATCGGGATAGATGAACAGCCACTTCCAATCCAATCCGACCACTTGAACCTGCAATGCTGGTTCCTGACCGAACGGGGCTGCGTAGGGATCAAGACGGTGGGTGGCCTTCCACAAATAAAAGGACAGGATCGCCACGATCACGACCGGCACACCCCACATCAAAAACTCAAGCTTTGCCGAAAAATCCCAGTGCGGTGTGTAAGCTGCTGCCCCGCCCTTGCGACGGCGATATCGCAAGGCAATCAAAGGCACCAACACCAGCACAGGAATGACGGCAATCAGGATCAAGGCCGTAGCGCGAAAAAGATGCGTCTTCTGCACTGCTGCTATCGGTCCTTGAGGATCCAGGAAACTATCACTCGCCCCGGCGATCTGGGCCGACACCAGCAGCGCGAGCAAGGCGGGTACTGCCACAGCGGAGATCCGGGGGATGGTCACGCTTGCTGATCCTCTTATGACGGGGTTCTTGGCAACTATCGGCAGAGTCAGACTATTTCTCAAGACCTTTTCCGGGAGGATGCCCACGGCGCGGTTGACATGGAGGATGGGGCACGCGAGACCTGAAGACATGCGATTGACCGTTGCCTTGATCTGTCTGACCTTGCTTGCAATGCCCGTCTTTGCGCAGAATCGCGAGGCGGTCGAGAGGCAATTCCAGAGTTGGTTGCAGCAAGAGATCTGGCCCCAGGCAAAAGCCAAGGGCGTTTCACGACGCACCTTTCAGCGGGCTTTTGATGGCGTGACCCTAAACTGGGAGTTGCCGGATCTGGTGCCTCCGGGAAGCCCGAAGAAAACACCGAAGGCTCAGCGTCAGGCAGAATTTGGCTCTCCTGGGCGTTATTTCAATGCAAACTCGGTGCGAGGGGCCACGTCCGTAGGTCGCCAGATGGCGCGGCGTCATGCGAAAACGCTGGCGCGGGTCGAAGCAAAAACGGGTGTGCCCGCGCGCATTATTCTGGCCATCTGGGGGCGTGAGAGCGGCTATGGACAGGTTCCAATCCGCCACAACGCCTTTCAGGTCCTGGGCACCAAGGGCTTCATGAGCACACGCTCCAACTATTTCACCGGTGAATTGATCGCCGCCCTGCAGATTGCCGAGGCTGGGCACGCATCCGTGCTGAAAAGCAGTTGGGCGGGCGCGCTGGGACAACCGCAATTCATGCCAACCAGTTTTCTGACCTATGCCGCCGATGGGAACGGAGATGGTCGTGCTGATATCTGGGGGTCTGAGGCGGACACCATCGCCTCTATCGGCAACTATCTGGCACAGCATGGCTGGGTGGCAGGGCGCGATTGGGGCTTCGAAGTGACCGTGCCAAGCGATGTATCCTGTGCGCTTGAGGGGCCGGATCAGGGGCGTTCAGTTCAAGACTGGGCTGCGATGGGCGTCGCACGCGTCTCGGGGCGACCATTTCCTATGCATGAACAGGCGGCTGAAGGTTATTTGATGATGCCCGCCGGGCGCAAAGGTCCCGCCTTTATCGTAACCCCGAACTTCTATGTCCTGAAGGATTACAACACCAGCGACCTCTACGCGCTGTTTGTGGGGCATGTCGGGGATCGCATCCAATATGGCGTCGGAGATTTCAGCGGTCGATGGGGCAACGTAGGCGGGCTCTACCGTTCTGACATTGCCCGGATGCAAGAAGCACTGGTCCGGCAGGGGCACGATGTGGGCGGCGTCGACGGGTTGCCAGGCTATAAAACCCGCCGTTCGATCGGACGCTGGCAGGAGGCAACCCGGCAGCCTCCCACTTGTTTTCCCGAAGCCGAAATGAAGAGCAAACTGAAGCCTTAAAGCTTCGGGTGATTCGCCGTTCAAGAGCCTATTTTCGGACGCATTCACCTTGTCAGATATATCGTGCTTCACGAAAATGTCAGGACGAGAAGATGTTTCAGAATATTCTTTCGAAGGCAGCGCCGGTTACGGTTTCATTCGATCTTTGACCTCACGATTGTTCCCAATGCTCTTTACCTTTGTCGAAAAAACGGCACGCTTCCCGCAGTGAAAGTTACCTTTCGCCGTTAGATTTCTGGTATCCCCTGTCGCCGCAGGCCAGGTTTTTTTGTCTCATCACGATTTAGGTCAACGCGCTGCCATCGCAGATGCCGGAAACGAATAGATAGAAGAGTCACCCCACGGCAGTGGTGCGGCTTCTGATATCAATAAATGGGAGTAAACACATGAACACACTGATCCGAACCTCGTTGGCGGGGCTATTGTCCTCAACCATTATCGCTGGTGCCGCAATCGCTGCGGGCACCCACCCGGAAACTGGTGAGGCATTGGCCGATGACCAGACCTTTACCTATCGTATCCTTGACGAACACAGCTCGGTTGACCCTCAGGTCGTCGAAGATGTTTCGGGCGCTGAGATCGTGCGCGATCTGTTCGAAGGCCTGATGAATCAAGACGAAGAAGGCAATCTGGTTCCCGGTGTTGCCACCGGATTTGAAGTCAACGACACCAAGAACGTTTACACCTTTACCTTGCGCGACAACGCAAAATGGTCAAACGGCGATCCGGTTACGGCAGGCGATTTCGTCTATGCCTGGAAACGTGCCGTCGATCCTGAACTGTCCTCGCCTTATGCGTGGTTCATGGAGCTGATGTCGATCGAAAACGCAGCCGACATCATCGCAGGCGAAAAGCCGGTGGACGAGCTGGGCGTTAAAGCCATCGATGATAAGACGTTGGAAGTACGCCTGAGCGCCCCCCTGCCCTATTTCCCGCAGATGACCACCCACTCGACCACATTCCCTGCCCCGCAGAAGGTCATTGAAGAGTTCGGTGATGCCTGGACGCGCCCCGAGAACATCGTTTCGAACGGTGCCTATGTCCTGACAGAGCATCTGCCGCAGGAACGCTCGGTCCGCGAGCGTAACGAGATGTATTGGGACAACGACAACACGATCATCGACAAGGTTGTGGCGCTGGTCATCAACGATGAAAACGTTGCCCTGACCCGCTATCTGGCAGGTGAACTGGATCGGACCGAAATTCCAGCAGGTCAATATCCGCGCTTGAGCCAGGAGCACCCGGAAGAAGCCATCAGCTTCCCGCGCCTGTGTAACTATTACTATACCTTCAACCTGTCCGAGGGCGGCCCGGAGGCCTTCAAAGACCCCAACGTGCGTCAGGCCCTGTCGCTTGCCGTTGATCGCGCGATCATCACCGAAAAAGTGATGGCCGGTGGTCAGCCCCAAGCCTATACATTTGCGCCGGAAGCAACCGCAGGTTTCACCGTTCCAGCGGTTGAAATGGCTTCGATGTCGCAAGCTGAGCGCGACGAACTGGCCAAGGAGCTGTTGGCCGAAGCGGGCTATGGCCCCGACAACCCACTCAGCTTCGAGATGGTCTATAACACTTCGGAAAACCACAAGAAGGTTGCAGTAGCGCTGAGCCAGATGTGGAAGCAGAAGCTCGGCGTTCAAGCCGAACTGGCCAATATGGAATGGAAAGTGTTCCTGGAAGAACGTGGCAACCAGAACTTCGATCTGGCGCGCGGCGCGTGGTGTGGCGACTATAACGAGGCTTCGACCTTCCTCGACCTGCTGCAGTCGGATTCAGGTTACAACGACGGCAAATACAACAATGCCCGCGTGGACGAGTTGCTGGCCGAAGCCAAGACCGCAGATGACGCAGCTCCGCTCTATACCGAGGTCGAGCGTATCATCGCACAGGAAACCCCGGTGATACCGATCTACCACTATGCTGGTGTCTATATGATGGACAGTGATGTGGGGAACTGGCCGGTGAACAATGTCGAGCAGAACTGGTATTCGAAGAACCTTTATAAGCTCGCCGAATAATCGTCTTTGACCCACGCTTTGCCCCGGTATCGTCCGGGGCAAAGCCAATAAACGCGGGGGCATGAAATGCTTGCCTATAGTTTCCGGCGGCTGATGGTCGCCATTCCGACGATCCTGTTGTTGGTCGTCGCCTGTTTTTTCCTGATGCACGTGGCGCCCGGTGGGCCCTTTACCTCGGAACGGCCTCTGCCGCCGCAGGTTCTGGCCAATATCGAAGCGCGGTACGGGCTGGACCAACCGCTGTGGAAACAGCTGTGGGACTACCTCTATAACATCGTTGTGCATTTCGACTTTGGTCCGTCCTTCAAATTCAAGGACCGGGACGTCAACGACATCATCGCACAGGGTTTTCCGATCTCTCTGACCTATGGCTCGCTGTCGTTCCTGTTTGCGACCGCCGTGGGCGTTACACTGGGGATTGCAGCTGCGATCCGGCATAACACCTGGATCGACTACTTTGCCGTTGGGCTGGGCATCGCCGCTCAAGCCCTGCCGAACTTCATCATGGGCCCGATCCTGATCCTGACTTTCACGTTGTGGCTGGGTTGGCTGCCGGGTGGGGGCTGGCATGGCGGCCAGTGGCAGTATCTGGTGATGCCCGTCATCGCGCTTGCGACGTCCTATATGGGTTCGATTGCGCGGATCACCCGGTCGTCGATGCTGGAGGTTTTGAACTCAAACTTTATCCGCACCGCGCGTGCCAAGGGCCTGCCCACAAGAACTGTGATCTGGCGTCATGCGCTGAAGCCCACGCTGCTGCCGGTCGTCTCTTATCTGGGCCCGGTCTTTGTCTATGTGCTGACGGGCTCGGTTTTTGTCGACATCTATTTTTCGACCGGTGGTCTGGGGCAAGCCTATGTGAACTCAGCTCTCGCCCGCGACTATGCCGTGCTGCTGGGTGTCACGATCCTCTATGGCGCGTTGACCGTCATCGTGAACCTGCTGACCGACCTGGCCTATGCCTGGTTCGATCCAAAAATCCGCTACTAAGGGGCTGGCCATGCAAGGAAAATCACAAAAAGCCGCCCATCTGGCCGAAGAAATCACAGATTACACGGTCATTCAGGGGCGATCGCTCTGGCAAGACGCACGCATGCGCTTTGTCCGCAACAAAGCGGCAATGGCGAGTGTCTTCATTCTTGGGATGATCGTGTTGTTCACAATCATTGGTCCCTATTTTGCGATCTGGGATAATGAAGAGATCGACTGGAACGTCATGGGGGACGTGCGTGGCATGGGCATGCCGTCCGTAGAGACCGGCCATTTTTTCGGTGTTGATGACTTGGGACGCGACCTTTACAGCCGCGTTATTCAGGCAACCACGACGTCTCTGCTGGTAGGTTTGATTGGCGCAGCGACTGCGCTGATCGTTGGCACTTGCTATGGCATCGCCGCAGGCTATATCGGCGGACGCACCGACAGCGTGATGATGCGTTTTGTCGATATCCTTCTGGCGATCCCGGCAACGCTGGTCATCATTCTGCTGCTGGTTGTCGCGGGACGGTCATTCTTCATGTTGTTCATTGCCCTTGGGGCAGTCGGTTGGCTGACCATGGCGCGAATTGTGCGTGGGCAGACCCTGACTCTGAAGAACCGCGAGTTCATCGAGGCCGCGCGCGCCGCTGGCGTTGGCGAGTTCACGATCATGTATCGTCACATCCTGCCCAATCTTCTGGGTGTTGTGATCGTATACGCCTCGCTTCTGGTGCCCGAAATGATCCTGACCGAGAGCTTCATTTCGTTCCTCGGCCTTGGCATTTCGGAACCATACACCTCGCTCGGGCGTCTGATTGCCGAGGGGGCCGGCACCATGAGCTATGGCACCCTGTGGCAGCTGATGTACCCGCTGACTTTCTATGTCACCATTATCATCACGATGTTCTTCATCGGCGATGGCCTGCGTGACGCTCTGGACCCGAAGGATCGCTGATATGAGTTTGTTCTCCGTCAAGGACCTGATCGTCCAATTCGACACACCAGATGGCGTGGTCGAGGCTGTGAAAGGCATCAGCTTCGACATCAACCCCGGTGAATGCCTCGGGATCGTTGGTGAAAGTGGATCGGGCAAAAGCCAGACCTTCATGGCCGCGATGGGGCTGTTGCCGCCTGCTGGGCATGCCTCGGGTTCCGCCATGTTGAACGGCAAGGAAATCCTGAACCTACCTATAAATGAGTTGAATCGTATCCGTGGCGCGGATGTGGGCATGATCTTTCAGGATCCGTTGACCGCCCTGACACCGCATCTGCGGGTAGGTCAGCAAATGCGTGAGGTTTTGCAAATCCACGAAGGCCTGCAGGGCACAGCCGCGCGCCAACGTTGCCTGGACTGGCTGAACCGGGTGCGCATCCCTGAGGCGGCACGACGTCTGGACCAGTATCCGCACGAGCTTTCGGGCGGGATGCGTCAGCGCGTGATGATCGCCATGTCGATGCTATGCAATCCCAAACTTCTGATTGCGGATGAACCCACGACCGCTCTGGATGTTACGGTTCAGGCCGACATCCTGGACTTGATGGTGCGTCTGCAAAAGGATGAAGGGACCGCGATTGCGCTGATCACACATGATATGGGCGTTGTGGCGCGGATGTGTGATCGGATTCAGGTCATGCGCATGGGAGAATTTGTCGAAGCAGGTGACACGCGCGAGATCTTCCGCGCGCCTCAGCACGACTACACGCGTACCTTGCTTGAGGCCATGCCGCGCATTGATGCAGGCGATGCGCCCAAGGCATTGCCAGCCGTTGAAGAACCGCTGCTCAAGGTCGATGACGTCAAGGTTCACTTCCCCATCCACGTCTCGGGCGGGCTGTTCGGTCGCAAGGTGCCGCTGAAAGCGGTTGATGGCGTCAGTTTTGACATCCGCAAGGGTGAAACCCTGGGCGTGGTGGGCGAGTCCGGTTGCGGCAAATCCACGCTGGCACGGGCTGTTCTGCAATTGATCGAACCCAGTGCAGGCAATGTCAGCTGGTTGGGCAGTCCAATTGTTGGTCTGAAACGCGCCGAGTTGAACAAGTATCGCAAAGATCTGCAGATCGTGTTTCAGGACCCGCTGGCCAGCCTTGATCCACGTATGACAATCTCGGCCTCGATTGCAGAACCGTTGAAAACCTATCGCCCCGATCTAACCGAGCGCGAGCGTAAAGAGATGGTCGCGGAAATGATGGGACGGGTCGGTCTGAATGAAAACATGATCAATCGTTATCCGCACGAACTGTCCGGTGGACAGAACCAGCGTGTGGGAATCGCGCGCGCGATGATCAACAAGCCAAAACTGATCATTTGTGACGAGGCCGTTTCGGCCTTGGATGTGTCCATTCAGGCTCAAATCGTCGAATTGTTGCGCGAATTGCAACAAGAATTCGGCCTGTCGATGATCTTCATCAGCCACGATCTGTCTGTGGTGCGGGCGATCTCGAACCGGATCATGGTTTTGTATCTCGGTCGCATCGTGGAGCTGGGTGATGGAGAGGTGATTTGTTCCGAGCCTATTCACCCATATACAAAGTCTCTGATCTCGGCGGTGCCGATCCCCGACCCGGATGTCGAGCGCAGCCGCCAAAGGCTTAAACTTCCGGGAGAATTGCCGTCGCCAATGGATCCGAAGGCAGCGCTGCGTTTTCTGCCCAGCCGGTTATCGGCAGGCGAGGTGGATTATGTGCCGCAACTTAGCGAAGTGGCACCGGATCACTTTGTGGCAGAACATGATCCGCTCGAGGCCATCATGGCCAAAGGCTGACACTCTACGCGCCCCTGATGCCGTCATAGGCTTGGGAGCGCGGATTCGCTCCTGATCCGGTTTCGTTTTGACTCTGACCTTAGGTTAATGGCAGATTCCAACCGGTCCACGGTGTCCATGCCTGGTACGATTGATTGATACGGATTTAAGACTTATGTGGAGGCGCCGGCAATCGAAGAACCCGCCGGACGAGCATCGAATTTGAGAGGTAATATGACACGCAAGGTCACCAAGGCGATTTTCCCTGTTGCAGGAATGGGTACGCGGTTTTTGCCGGCGACCAAATCGGTGCCAAAAGAGATCATGACTTTGGTCGACCGCCCGCTGGTTCAGTATGCCATCGACGAAGCCCGTGCCGCTGGGATCAAGGAATTCATCTTCGTAACCTCGCGCGGCAAATCTGCGCTTGAGGATTATTTCGACCACAATCTGGTGCTCGAACAGGATCTAAAATCCAAAGGCAAAGACGATCTGCTGGAAGTTCTGAATGAAACCAACATGGAAAGCGGTGCGATTGCCTATATCCGCCAGCACAAGGCGCTGGGTTTGGGCCACGCGGTGTGGTGCGCGCGCCGCCTGATCGGGGACGAACCCTTTGCGGTCATGCTGCCTGATGACGTGATCGCAGCTAACAAGCCGTGTCTGCAGCAGATGGTCGAGGCCTATGAGGAAACCGGCGGCAACATGGTGGCCGCGATGGAAGTTCCAAACGAGAAGACAAGTTCCTATGGGATTCTGGATACTGGCGAGAATGTCGGTACCGTCGTCCGCGCCAAGGGCATGGTCGAAAAGCCTAAACCCGAAGAAGCGCCATCGAACCTGGCTGTGATCGGTCGCTATATTTTGGGTCCGTCAGTCCTCTATAACCTGAACCAGAAGAAAGCGGGCAGCGGTGGTGAAATCCAGCTGACCGATGCGATTGCCGAAGACATCACCAACGGCGTACCCGTCTTCGGTTACAAGTTTGACGGTCGGCGCTTCGACTGCGGCTCAAAAGCAGGTTTCCTGCAGGCAACCGTGTCCTTTGCACTGGATCGCGAAGATCTGCGGGACGATCTGAGCCGCTATCTGCATGACATCGTCGCCTCGGACCAGGCCGCCCAATAAAACGATCCGGTCTGAGGGAGCAGCCATCATGAGCAAGATCTATCCGGTCATCCTGTGTGGCGGCTCTGGCACGCGGCTTTGGCCGTTGTCACGTAAAAGTTATCCCAAGCAGTTCGTACCGCTAATTGGGGAAACCAGCCTGCTGCAACAATGCGCAGAGCGTCTGCGCGGGCCGGATGATGCGCCCTATGCCAAGCCATTGATCCTGACCAACGAAGCGTTTCGCTTCGTGGTACCCGAGCAATTGATCGAGATCGGTGTCAATCCCGGCCCGATCCTGATCGAGCCTGAGGGGCGCAATACAGCACCGGCCGTGTTGGCCGCCGCGCTGCACCTTGCTTCAACTGACCCGAATGCAGTGATGCTGGTGGCCTCGTCGGATCACGTCATCCCAGACACCTCCGCCTTTCACGCGGCCGTGGCCGAAGGCGCGCGCACCATAGCCGACCGCGGCGACCTGGTGACATTCGGAATCACACCTGATCGACCCGAGACGGGGTATGGATATCTCAAGCTACGCCATTCGCCCGATGCATCTGGGGCGGCGGTTCAATTGGATCGCTTTGTCGAAAAGCCCGATCTTGAGAGCGCCAAAGCGATGGTCTCGGACGGCAGCTACCTTTGGAACTCGGGCATCTTCCTGTTCGCCGTGAAAGACATCCTGCACGCATTCGAACAACACGCCGCAGACCTTTTGGCACCGGTGCGATCGGCTGTTGAGCAAGCTCAGTCCGATTTGGGGTTCTTGCGTCTTGATCCAAAAGCATGGAGCACGGTTCAGGATATCTCGATCGACTATGCCGTGATGGAAAAGGCCCACAACCTCAGCGTGGTTCCCTATGCCGCCGGGTGGTCAGATGTGGGTAGCTGGTCCGCGGTGCAAGAACTGAGCAACCCGAACGCTGACGGTGTCGCAACCTCGGGCGAGGTCACGGCCATCGATTGCCGCAATGTGCTGGTTCGCTCGGAAGCCCCGGCTCAGGAAGTCGTTGCGATGGGACTTGAAAATGTGATCACGGTCGCGATGCCCGACGCAGTTCTTGTGGCGAGTATGGATCGGGCCCAGGACGTCAAACAGGCCGTCGCCGCATTGAAAGCCAAGGGCGCGAAACAGGCGGAATCCCTGCCTGTCGATCACCGTCCCTGGGGCTGGTTCGAAAGCCTTGTGATCGGCGACCGGTTTCAGGTCAAACGGATCCATGTTCACCCCGGCGCTTCGCTCAGTCTGCAGTCGCACCATCATCGGTCCGAACACTGGATTGTCGTGGAAGGCACGGCTGAAGTCACCATTGATGACAAGGTGCAACTGGTTTCCGAGAACCAGTCAGTCTACGTACCGCTGGGTGCGGTGCATCGGATGGTAAACCCAGGCAAGGTGCCGATGGTTTTGATCGAAGTGCAAACCGGAACCTATTTCGGTGAAGACGATATCATTCGATACGAAGATATATATGCACGCGATTAGCGGCTGGACTTTTTAACACATGATAAATCGGGCGTTCGGCCCGGTCAGGCGAGATTCACGCGGATCACGGCAGGGTGGCGCGCAATCATCGTCGGACCGACAGCCATAGGAGGACGCCCGTGCCACAAAACTCACCCCGATTGAACCTGCCCTATCTGCAACCCGCGCAGGCCCAGAAACACGTCACCCATAACGAAGCGCTGCGGGCGCTGGATCTGGTCGTGCAACTTAGCCTTGCGGCGTTGAATTCCACAGTTCCGCCGGCCGCACCGGATCAGGGTGAAATCCACGCCTTGGGGGCTTCTCCAACCGGCGACTGGAGCGGTCAGGCCGGTAAATTGGCCGCGTGGATCGACAATGCTTGGCATTTCGTGACGCCCGGCATTGGTTGGCAGGCCTGGGATCAGGGATCGGGTCAGATCAAGGTCTGGAACGGATCGGATTGGATTGACCCGCCCGTCAGTACGCAAAACCTGTCTGGTGTCGGGATCACCACAGGGTCCGACAGCACCAACCGGCTGGCGGTGCGCAGCCCGGCCACGTTGCTGACCCACGAGGGAAGCGGGCATCAGTTGAAGATCAACAAGGCGGGTGCTGGTGATACGGCCTCGTTGCTGTTCCAGTCGAACTGGACCGGCCATGCCGAAATGGGCCTGTCCGGCAGCACCGAGTTTTCGATCAAAGTTTCACCCGACGGCGGAAGCTGGACCGAGGCATTGCGGATCGATGCCAGCAATGGCACTGCAAGCGGCGCGGCGGTGCAAAGCAGCGTTGACGACACCACGCCGGGGCGCTTGATGCGTGCAGATTATGGCTATGGGCCCGGCAACGTATTGGGCGTGGTCTCGGAAACTGGCGGCACCCCCGGCGGGGCCGTTATCGAACGTGGCAGCAGCGCGAACGGCGATTATGTGCGGTTTGCCGACGGCACACAAATTTGTACAGCGACACTGGGCGCGGTTGGGTGCACCACGGCGACCGGTGCCCTTTTTGCCAGCAGCTCGGCAAACTGGGATTTCCCCATCGCTTTCGCTTCGGGTACGGCACCCGTCATCAGCGGCAATGGTGGCGGGCTCAACCGATTCCTCGGCTTCGATGCGCCGTCGGAGACGGAGGTTACCTATCAAGTGATATCTGCAACATCTGATGCAACCACTCTGTCACCGACACTTATCGCGATTGGCCGCTGGTTCTGAGCCTTCTGATCGCCCGAGCCTATGGTCCGGGCGATCACAAATCTGCTGTCCAGACGCGGTACCGCCCTTGCCCGGTAACCTCTCGGATCAGGCCTCTTCGGGTGAATTTGTCCAGATTTCGCTGAACGGCGGCACGAGAGGATTGGGTCAGTTCTTCGGCCAGCGGGGCCGAGACCATTGGCCAGGCCGTTAGTGCATCGATCAAAACGGGCGGTGTGCGCCCACTCAAGTCTGACGTTGCATCGCGCGCGCGCGTTTCCCATGCGCTGATCCGGTCCAAATGCAGCAAGGCGGCAAGTGCGGCCTGCCCCGCCCCACGCACCCAGGCCGCCAGTTTTTCCTCAACTGTTCCGGAGCCGCGTAAAGCGCCTGGTCCAGACAAGGCCAGCGGCATAAACAACGCCCCGCCGCGCCCCATCGTTGCGGCGTGCCGGTTCGCGACGATTGCGGCTTCGGTGTCCTGTCCGATTCCGGGGGAAAACGCCCTCCATGCATGAAAGCCAACAGCGGCCAGCGTGACCGGATGCAATCCGTCCGCGCTGCGCATCACCTCGGCCAGATCGGCGACCGCTTCGGGCGTATCTTCAATCCCTTGCGCCTGACGGTCGAGAAATGCGGTGAGACCTGTCTCCCATCCGCCGTCCGATGGGCCAGCGCCCGAGGTCAGCCTGCGCACAGCCCAGCCTGCGCGATAGAGGGCCTGAACATCATCACTCGTCGCCCCGATCCGCAACCCCGTCCAAAGCGCCAGGCGATCGACCCCGATCCGGTCACCGGTCCACCAGCCCAGGTCCGAGACCTCCATCAATGCCAACCGATGCCCCCAGCCCGACGGGCCTGCCCTCAACCGCTCATCCAACGCACCGAAGGTCAGGGCAAGATCCGCAAGATCGGCGGAAAGTTCGGATTGCGCCGCGCGCCAGTCTCGGGGATCGAACAAAAGTGTCTGCTCGGGCCGCGGCCCCGGTGTCAGCAGATCTTCAGGGTTTTCGTCATCAGGCGGAGGAAGAAACCACAGATCTTCATCTTCCGGCGGATCGGCGTCGTATATACTGCGGGGCCCCTCTTCGGTGGCCTCGTCATCCAGATCCGATGTCAGAGGTTTAGGCGTCATGGCCGATATTCTTCGACCATTTACAGCAGTTCACAAGGGGTATTCGAACTGATCAGCCGGTAAAGGTCTCGGTCAGGATGCTAAGCTCGTTACCCAGATCGGTCTGCGGGTCGCTGCCCAAAAGCATATAGCCATAGCCATCGCCCGCCCAGGTGGCTGTTGCCAGCCCGCTGAGCACAGCCAGGTTCACATCCTTCGCTGGCGCACCCTCACCCTGTCGGATAATGCAGAACGCAAAGGGCTGACCCTGTGCGTCCGCAAAAACGATCTGGATCAGCGGTTTGCCTTTGAACGACAGCACCTGCGCCCGCCTCAGATCAAGCCCGGGCAACGCCTCAAGCACATCCCGGTTCAGCGAACGGCCCAACTCTGCTTCGGCGCGGGCAAACTGTGCATCCAGCGCCTCGGGCGAATTGTTCAGCGAGGCGATGGTTTCCGGCACATAAAGCGACTGGTAAATCGCCGCCTGCGCGGCCCAGCCCAGTTCCGCGGGGCGCGTGGACCAGAATGTGGCTGAAACCGCTATGACTGCAACCGAAGCCGCAACTGCCAAAAGGCGCATAGGCCCAGCAGAGCTTTGCGTCGCGACAGGTTGGGGCAGATCGACCTGCGGCGTCTTGGCGGGCACATCCTCAAAGGCCTGCTGAACCGCAGCAGCGAACGGATCGAGTGCCATCAGGCGCGATTCCAGCGCCGGTTCATCGGCCACTGCGTCCTCGATGGCGCGGGCCTCCGACTCCTCAAGACTGCCTTCCAGATAGGCCAGAAGCGTCTCATCTGAAAACTTCATTTGCCACTCCGTCGCACGATGTCAGCCCCGTCGTGCTGCATCACGGATTTCAGTTTCTGCCGGGCATTGGACAACCGGCTCATGATCGTACCGATGGGAACGTCCAGCATAGCAGCAGCTTCGCGGTAACTGTATCCTTCGACAAATACAAGTATCACCGTCTCGCGCTGCGCTTCTGGCAGTTGCATCACTTGAGTAAACACCTGAGCGGCGAAAATATTCGTTTCTGAATCGGGTCCGGATGCAATTAATTCAGATTCGGGCGTCACGGACAGCGCCTGCGCCTTTCGAACCGAACGTGCGCGGATTTCGTTCAACCAGATCGAGCGGCAGATCGTCATCAGCCAGCTGTCCAGACGGTCATAAGAAGTGACCTGATGGTGTCTCTCCAACGCCCGCAACGCAGTCGCCTGCATTAAATCGTCTGCAATATCCGAAGCGCCCGACAGAGCCAGCCCAAAACGCCAGACCCGTTTGGAGTGGGTCTGGATCGCGCCGCGTACGGCTTGTTCGGAACTCATTTCAACACTCATCGAATAAATCGCGACCTGTGTGTGTTTGCTTGGACATGGGACCGGGCCCGCTTGGTTTGAACTGACATAGACTCTGGAGGAAAGAAATGAAACTTCTGCTGAAAACATTCACGATTGCGTCGGCAATTGTTGCAATGCCCGCATTTGCGGCCAACTGGACATTGGATTCTGACGCCTCGCATCTGGCCTATGGCACAGTCAAAATCGAGGATGTGGGAGAGGTTAACTCCTTTTCAAATCTCTCGGGTCACGTAAGCGAAGACGGGAAGGTCGAGATCGATATCGATTTGTCTTCGGTTGAGACCAATATCGACATTCGTAACGAACGCATGATCGAGCATGTCTTCCGCAAGGCCGCCACTGCAACGCTGACGGCCCAGATCGATATGGACGCAGTCTCGAAATTGGCCGTAGGGGAAACCACCGTGATGGAAGTAGACGCCAAACTGTCGCTGGTAGGCACCGAGGTCGATTTCTACACCGACATGTTCATCCTGCGCGTCGGCGAGGATGCAGTCATGGTATCGACCAATGACATGGTCTTTATCAGCGCCGAGGATGCAGGGGTTACCCCTGGTGTCGACAAGCTGATGGAACTGGCGCAACTGCCCAGCATCACCCGCACCGTCCCCGTCACAGCACGCCTGATGTTCACTCAGGAGGGCTGAGACTCTGTGGCGCGACGGGCTGTCATCAGTGTAATGAGTTCTTCTTTGGTTCGCCCGATATGCGTCGCAAGCAGAGCGCAGGCCGCGTCAGTCTGACCGGCCTGCGCCAGCTGCAACAGCTCCCGATGTTCTTTGCGGGCAGGCCCGCGCTGCTGCATCACGCTCAGATGCATGCGGATGTAGCGATCGGATTGCAGCGATACCCGATGCAGCAGTTCATTGGTCAAGCCGCGCCCCGCCGCAGCGTAAAGAGCTGTATGAAAACGATGGTTCAGCGCACCCCATTGGCCAACATCGTTTGCGTCGTATGATGCCTCCATCTGTTTCAGGATATCCTTGCATTCTGCAAACTCTACAGTGGTCATCGCAGGGATGGCGCGCCGGAACAGGTCAACTTCAAGCAAAACCCGCAGGTCGAATATCTCGGCTATCTCGTCCAGCGAATGCTCGGTGACCGTCGCGCCTCGGTTTGTGGTCAAGACGACCAGCCCCTCGGCATCCAATTGTTTAAGGGCTTCGCGTATTGGCATACGGGACACATCATATTCTTCCGCAAGCGCTTCTTGCCGGATGGTTTCGCCCTCGGCCAGTTCACCGCTCAGGATACGTTCACGCAGATCGCTGGCGATCACATCAGGCAGGCTTTGGCGGGCAATGGCGCGTTTGGATCCCATGTTACGCGCCCCAGGTGTCGCTCAGACGGTAGCCGCCCGGCCACGGGTCATCCGGGTCCAGCATGTGCTGATGCGTGCCGGTGATCCAGCCCCGGCCCGATATTTCCGGGGTAATCGCATTGCGACCATTCAGATCGTGCTGATCCACGATACGGCAGCGGAACTCGCTGTCGATTACCGAGCGTGCATGATACCGGTCGGTCGCTGACATCTGCCCCTTTGCCAACAGCACCGCCATCCGCGCCGAGGCCCCCGTGCCACAAGGCGAACGATCCAGCTTGCCCGGTTTGATGGCAACCGTATTGCGACCAGTCAGGATTTCACCGTCTCTTTGCAGGGGACCAGCAATCTGACAGAACGAGATGTGATTCCAATCCTTGGTGGGATGGTTGAAACCCAATTGCTCATTTGCTGCGTCGGTGATCCGGGCACCAGTGCGGGCCAAGTCTGCACCTTCATCCGGCGTCAATACAAAGCCAAGATCCACGGCATCCACAATGACAAAACTGTCGCCTCCAAAGGCGGTGTCGACGCGCAAGCTACCAATCCCTTCAACCTCAATCCGGGCGTCTAGCTTGTCCGCAAAGCTTGAGACATTCTGAACATAAATACGCTCGGCCTTGCCATTGCGGCACTTGGCCCGCACGCGGACCAACCCTCCGGGTGCTTCGAGCGTCATGTGTGTCTCGGGCTCCTGCATCGGGATGATCCCGCTATCGAGCAACACGGTTGAAACGCAAATTGAGTTTGAGCCCGACATAGGCGGCGTGTCTTCGGGCTCCATGATGATGAACCCAGCATCCGCGTCAGGATGCTTGGGCGGGACCAGCAGATTGACGTGCCGAAACACGCCCCCGCGCGGTTCATTCAATACAAAACGGCGCAAGGTCTGGTCCGAGGCGATGAAGTTGCGCTGATCCCAGATCGTGTCGCCGGGTGGAGGTGCGACACCTCCGACAATCACGTCACCGACCTCTCCTTCGGCATGGGCCGATACGACGTGAATGGTCTTTGTGCTGCGCATGAGATCCCCTTCAGAAACGGTTGGCAGAGTATGGATGCAACGAGATCGGAGGTTCCTGGCCATCGATCAGTGCGCCGATCAATTCGGCTGTTCCAGCCGATTGAGTCAGCCCTAGATGACCGTGACCGAAAGCATAAAAGACGTTCGCGGACCTGGCCGACGGCCCGATGACTGGAATGCTATCAGGTAATGATGGCCGGAAACCCATCCATTGCGTGCCGCCTTCGGTTTTGAGGCCCGGCAGAAATTGCGCGGCCTTTTGCAACAGAATGTCCGCTCGTTTGTAATTCGGCGGCAATTTCAGGCCACCAAGCTCAACCGCACCTCCGATGCGAACACCACCATTGATACGGCTCGCGACGAAACCATGACGCGAAAAGGTCAGATGCATCCGAAGATCGAAAGCACCTTCGGGCAGCGTCGTATTATATCCGCGTTCTGTCTCCAGCGGGATATGATCACCGAGAGTTCGCGCAAGGTGATGTGACCACGCCCCGGCTGCGACGACCACATGCGGAGCTGCAATCCTGCCCTCGGCGTGGATGATTTCAACACCAGCATCGCGCGGTTCCAGCGCCCGGATATCGCACTGTTCGATCGTTCCTTCCCGTTCACGAAATACCCGCGCCAGATGCTCGACCCAGGCTCTGGGGTCGACCGTATTGAGCCAGCCGGGCGTGAACCCCGCATGCGTGAAGCGGGGGCTGAGGCCCGGTTGCTTTTCGGCAATCGCCGATGGGCTTTCCAACAGCTCGAACTCTATCCCGTGGCGGTGGCGCAACTCCCACGTGGGCAGGCTGGCACGGAATTCGGCCTCGCTTTCATAAAGCTGCATCTGCCCGTCGCGCTGCATCCTCTCTTCGCCGTCGACCGAAGGGATCAATCGTCCCAGCGCGGCTGAGGACAAGTCCATCAACTTGGCCTGAGCGTCCAGAAGGCTCTCATATCGGTCCCGCCTGCTGGCGCGCCAGAACCGGTACATCCATGGCGCGATCTGCAGGGCATAGGCGGGTGGGATCGACAATGGGCCAAGCGGATCAAACAGCCATTTCGGGGCTTTGCGCATAATTCCGGGCGTTGCCAAGGGTTCCACTTCGGGGAAGGCGAAGGCCCCGGCATTCCCGGCCGAAGTCTCGGACGCGACGCCCTTTCGATCCAGCACGCGGACTTTATGCCCTCTGCGCTGCAACTCCAGTGCGGTGGTGATGCCAATGACACCGGCCCCTATGATGACCAATTCGGTCACGCCTCAATGCCTGTGCGGAAGGGATCCTGTCTGTCGAAGATCAATGTGGCTTCGGCCATGACATAGGCTTGCCCGGTGATACGTGGGATCACCCCGCCATTTGGGCCCGGCTGATAAGATAGGCGATAAGAACTGCCGATGACACTTTCCTGCACGATCTCCTCTCCGGCAGCCAACAGATTATCCGCAGCCAAACATGCCAACCGCGCGGAACTGCCAGTACCGCAGGGTGAGCGGTCATAGTTGTCATCCGGGCAAAGCACAAAATTTCGACTATGCGCCCCGCTGGGCGAGTGTCCCTGCAGGATCACATGATCCACAGGCTCACCATTTTCGCCCCCCTCCCCCGCGTCAATCGAGGCTTCACGGATCGCGATAGTCAACGCGGTCAACGCGCCGATATTTTCAGCCGTCACGGGGATCGGGCTGGGATCGACGATAAAGAACCAATTGCCGCCATAAGCGATATCGCCCGCTATCGACGCATGTCCGGGCACATCCAACGACACGTTCTTCCGGACCCGGCGGCTTGCGATATTGGTCACGGTGACGGTGTTGGCATCATGAAGCTCAACCGTCACCACCCCCGCTGGGGTTTCAATACGGTGCGTGCCGACATCAATCCGCCCTAAGTGCGCCAAGGTAACGGCCAGTCCTATTGTGCCGTGCCCACACATGCCCAGCACCGCGTCCACATCGAAATAGATCACGCCGGTCACGCAGGAGGTATCCACCGGCTCAACCAACAAAGCGCCGACCATGGCCGGCTGTCCGCGGGGTTCAAGCATGATCGAGCGATAGAAGGCTTCATGTTCGGTCGCCAACCGACGCGCTCGCTCGGCGAGAGGCCCGGTGCCAAGATCGGGGGCGCCGTCCAGAATGACCCGCGTAGGCTCACCTCCGGTATGGCTGTCGATCACATGCATTCGGCAATCACTCCGCCCTGCCTCGACCAATCGGCGAACCAGCCGCGGAACAGCGCATATTGCTGCTCGCAGTAGTTACGCTGCGCGTCTGTCAGCGCATCGCCTTCGTTGAAATGCAGTTGGTATTCGTCTTCTCCGTTCAGCACCAGAAGGTGCTTGTAGTAAAGCACCAGATCAGGGCCTTCATCGAAGCTCGACAATACATGGATCGCCTCGGTCAGTTCTTGCGCGCGTTGGCGCGCCTCGGCATGGCCTGCAGCTGCTTTCTGAGACAGTGCAGCCAGCAAAAGCGCCTCACGCGGCAGAGCGGTGCCGATTCCGGTGATCGAGCCAGTTGCACCGCAATTGACGAAGCCATGGTAGACCTCAGTATCGACGCCGACCATCAGCGTGACCTGATCATCCTGGCTGGTAATATTCTCGGCGGCATAGCGCAGATCATCCTTGCCACCAAATTCTTTGAACCCAACCAGATTGGAATGCTCGGCGCGCAGGGCAAAGAACAGATCGGCCCGTGTGGCAAAGCCATAATACGGGCTGTTGTAGATGATTGCGGGCACATCCGGTGCGGCTTCGAGGATCGCCTTAAAGTGATTTTTCTGCGCTGCAGGCGAGCTGCCCCGCGACAACACCCGCGGGATCACCATCAGCCCCGCCGCGCCCATCTTCTGCGCATGGGCCGCATGGGCAACCGCTGATTTCGTGTTGATCGCCCCGGTACCGACCACAACTGGCAACCCGGCATCGATCAGACGCTCAACCCCTTCCATCCGCTGGGCGTCAGTCAGCAAGGGCCAATCCCCCATCGAGCCGCAATAGACCACGGCTGACATCCCGGCTGCGATCATCTCTTGTCCTTTGCGGACAAGCGCGTCGAAATCCGGTTGGCGAGCGGAGGTGCAGGGGGTCATCAAGGCGGGCATCGTGCCGGTGAATACGGTGTTTGGCATTCCAGGGTCTCCATTCGCTGAGCGCACGAATCTTCAGTATCGGATATTGGATACAAAATCCATAAATAGATTTGTGCCTCTTTTCAGCGGCACACAACGCAACGGGCCAGAAGCTTTGAAAGCTAATGACCCGCGTAAGTTCATGGCATACAGATTGGATGCTCAGCGCAACCTCTGCCCGGTCTCCGGATCGAACATCATGGCGCGTTCCGGGCGGAACGAGATACCGATCCGCTCTCCATTCTTGCTGCGCTGATCTTCGCGTTCTTCAACGATCAGTTTATCACCATTTGGGGTTAGCAAATAGGAATACGACACACCGCCAAGCGCTTCGGTCAGGTCCACAGTGCAGGACTCTCCGTTGCGATCGACCTGAATATGCTCGGGGCGAATGCCCAATGTTACCTTCGTGGCACCGGACGGCACACCATTCGTCACCGGGATGGATTCAGACAAGGCCGGATGGCGCACGGTTCCATCGACCACATCACATTCAAGGAAATTCATCGCTGGCGAACCGATGAAACCAGCGACAAATTTGTTGTCAGGATCGCGGTACAGATCCATCGGAGCTCCGACCTGTTCGATTCGCCCATCCCGCAGCACGACGATCTTGTCGGCCATGGTCATCGCCTCGACCTGATCGTGCGTCACGTAGATCATTGTCGCACCGATTTCCTGGTGCAGACGCGCAATCTCAACCCGCATCTCCACCCGCAATTCTGCGTCGAGGTTGGACAGGGGCTCGTCGAACAGGAATACCTCGGGGCCACGCACAATAGCGCGACCGATGGCTACTCGTTGACGCTGACCACCCGACAGAGCCTTGGGCTTGCGTTTCAAATACTGGTCGAGCTTGAGAATACCCGAGGCTTCCTGAACCTTCTGATCAATTTCGGCCTTCGCCACACCGTTCATCCGCAGGCCAAAACCCATATTCTCGGCCACGGTCATATGTGGATAGAGCGCATAGGTCTGGAATACCATCGCCACACCACGCTTCGCCGGATCCATATGCGTGACATCGCGTGCGCCGATATGAATCTCTCCGTCCGAGGTCTCCTCCAACCCGGCTATCATCCGCAGCAATGTGGATTTGCCGCAGCCTGAAGGGCCAACGAAGACACAGAATTCACCATCTTCAATCTGCAAATCGATCCCGTGGATGACCTGAGTCTGGCCATAGCGCTTGATCGCGTTCTTCAGGGTTACACCTGTCATGTCGCTTGTATCCTGTTCTTCTGGCTCTCGGGGAACCGCCACGCTTGTGCTTCGGTTCCGATTTGTTCGGCTACACGCCGAACGCGGGGAACCCATGATTCCAATTGTTCGAAATTCATCCGCCCGGTCGATCCGGTGATCGAAAGCGCACCCAACACGCGCCCACCAGGCGTCAGAATAGGACAGGCCACGCAGATAATGCCGGGTTCGTGCTCTTCATCGTCAACGGCGTAGCCCCTATTGCGGATCAGCTCCAAATTTGCGCGCAAGGCCTCTTCTGAGGTCAGCGTCTTGTCGGTGAACCGATGAAAGCTCTGCTGCGAAATCGTTTTCTGCAGCAGGACCTCATCCAAATAGGCCATCATCGCCTTTCCGACACCGGTACAATAAGCCGGGCCGACTTTTCCGGCCTCTGAATACATCTCGACCGGTCGCTGCGCGTTTCGCTTGTCTACATATAGAACCTGGCCAGAATCGAGCTGCGCCAGATGCACCGTCTCGCCGGTTTCCTGGCTGAGCACATCCAGGAACGGCCGCGCGATCGGCGCCAGTGAGCTTTGAGTCCAAGCCGAATGCGCCAGACGCACGAGGCGCATGCCCGGGGAGTAGGTCTGCCGGTCAGGATCGTAATACAACATCCCCTGATTGGTCAGTGATTGCAGAAACCGATAGAGGGTTGCCTTGGGAAACTCGCTGCTTTCCAGCAGTTCCGCAAATCGAACAGGGCGATCGAACGACGCCACCTGCTCCAGCACATCACATGCTTTTCCGATTGTACCGTCACCTGCCACGGGTGCCAATTCTCCTCCACTTTCCCTGCGGCCAGGCCACGAGGGTCTTGACAAGACTAGCCGAGTCGATGTGTAGTTTTCAATATATAAAACACGGTTTCATTATTTGGAACTTAAAAACACCAGAATGGAAGCAAAAGGGAGGAAACCATGCATTCCATCTTCAAGCGCACCACGGCTGCGCTGGCCATGAGCGTCGCAATCGCGGCTCCGGCCGCTGCCGAGCTCTCGGGCGAGCTGCGCATTTTCCTCGACACATCGAACCCTGCGCCCCGCGCGACAATGGAAGCGATGATCGAGCGCTTTGCGGCAGAGCACCCCGGTCTGGAAATCGAAACCACGGTGATCGACCGCGAAGCCTATAAGACCCAAATCCGCAACTTCCTGACGGCGGACACGCCTGATGTCGCCACATGGTATGCTGCGAACCGGATGAAACCTTATGTGGAGGCGGGTCTTTTCGAAGATGTATCCGATCTCTGGGCCGAGCCTGAGATTGCAGACAACCTGGCCTCGACCAAAGGTGCGATGACCATCGACGGCAAACAGTGGGGCGTACCCTACACCTACTATCAGTGGGGCGTTTACTATCGTAAAGACATCTTCGATGAGCTGGGCCTGAGCGAGCCAACCACCTGGGAAGAAGAGCTGGCAAACTGCCAGAAGATCGTCGATTCGGGGCGCGCTTGCTACACCATCGGGACCAAGTTCCTGTGGACCGCTGGCGGCTGGTTCGACTATCTGAATATGCGCACCAACGGCTACGACTTCCACAACCAGCTCGCCAATGGCGAAATCAGCTGGGAGGATGATCGGGTCAAGCAGACCTTCGCCAACTGGAAGCAGCTGATCGATATGGGCGCGTTTATCGACAACCACCAGACATATAGCTGGCAAGAGGCCCTACCCTTCATGGTCAACGGCGAAGCCACGGCCTATCTGATGGGTAACTTCGCCGTGGCCCCGCTGCGCGAGGCTGGTCTGTCCGATGATCAGTTGGATTTCTACCAGTTCGTCGCCATCAACCCCGATGTAGAACTAGCCGAAGACGCGCCGACCGACACGTTCCACATCCCGGCCAATGCTTCCAACAAGGAAGCCGCGCGCGAGTTCTTGCGCTTTGTGGTTTCCGCGGATGAGCAATCCGAAATCAACAACGGCGCAAATCTCGGCCAGCTTCCGGTAAACGCGCAGTCTTCGGTGGATGACGATAAGTTCCTGCTGCAAGGTTTCGAGATGCTGTCGTCGAACAGCCCCGGCGGCGTTGCCCAGTTCTGGGATCGCGACGCGCCTGCTGAAATGGCCAAAGTGTCGATGGAAGGCTTTCAGGAATTCATGGTCAAGCCCGACAATGTTGACCGTATTCTGGCCAAGCTGGAACGTGCACGCGGGCGCATCTACGACAACTGATTTGGAATGTAGGCCGGGCTGAAGCCTGGCCTATGCCAAGCACAATCGTAGGGCGGGCTTCAGCCCGCCTTCACCCCACCAGACCCGAGAGTCCTCATGACAGCTGCAGTAGACGTCCCCGAACAGGAAAGCTGGTTCCACAGAAACCAACAACGCATCGCGCCGTGGCTGTTTCTGGCCCCCGGCCTGCTGTTCTTCATGGTCTATGTGATCATCCCGGTTTTCCAATCCTTCAACCTTTCTCTCTACGAATGGGACGGGCTGGGTGCGGCGGAATACGTTGGCTTTCGGAATTACGAGGACCTCTACTGGGAGTGGGTCGACCGGGACGCATTCTACATTTCGCTCAAGAACAACCTGATCTGGTTGATCCTGTACCTGGCGGCGATCCCAGCGGGTCTTTTCATCGCACTGTTTCTAAATCAGACAGTTTGGGGCATCCGCCTTTATAAATCGCTGTTTTTCTTCCCATTCGTTATTTCTCAAGTCGTCGTCGGCCTTGTGTTCACTTGGTTTTATGACCCGACCTTCGGGCTTTTGAACGAATTCCTCGGCTTGTTTGGCATGGGACCGTTGAACGTATTGGGCGACGAGCGCTTCGTGACTTACGGCATCATCTTTGCCGGCCTCTGGCCGCAGACAGCCTACTGCATGATCCTCTACCTCACCGGCCTCAACGCCGTGGATCCCGAACAGATCGAGGCCGGGCGTCTGGACGGTGCAAAAGGCTGGCGGATGCTCTGGCACATCATTCTGCCGCAGCTGCGCCCTGCCACCTTCATCGCCTTTGTCGTGACCATCATCGGCGCGCTGCGCAGCTTCGACCTAATCTCGATCATGACTCAGGGCGGTCCGTTCGGGTCGTCTCGCGTTCTGGCCTACTACATGTTCGAGGTCGCGCTGTCCGAATACGGCTTCCGCATGGGATATGGCGCGGCCATCGCCGTGATCCTGTTCCTGATCATGCTCTGCTTCATCGCCTATTTCCTGTGGTCGATGTATCGTGAAGAGAAGGGGCACTGAGATGTTTCCCAAACCCATCGAAAAACAACCCCGCGCGGCACAAATTACCTATCAGGCCATGCTACCTCTGGCCTTGCTGCTATGGCTCGGCCCCCTGCTGGCGGTTGCCCTGTTCTCAGTCAAACCGGCAGCAGACTTCACCAACGCGAATTACTGGGGCCTGCCGTCCAGCTTTGAGGGTGCAGTCAACTACGGGCAAGTCTTCTTCAACTCGGACATGCCGCGCTATCTGATGAACTCGTTTCTTATCACCGTTCCGACGGTGATTGGCGCGGTCGCACTCAGCTGCATGACCGGGTTCGCCTTGGGTATCTACAAATTCAGATCAAATCTCTGGATCTTCTTCATGTTCGTGGCAGGTAATTTTGTACCCTTCCAGATTCTCATGGTCCCGGTGCGCGACCTGACGCTGGAACTAGGTCTTTACAACACCAAAACCGGTCTGGTCTTGTTTCACATCGCGTTCCAGACCGGCTTCTGCACGCTCTTCATGCGCAACTTTATCCGCGCCCTGCCCTTTGAGCTGATTGAGGCGGCGCGAGTCGAGGGCATCAGCGAATGGCGTATCTTTTGGTACGTCGTCCTGCCGCTGATGAAACCGGCGATTGCAGCGCTCAGCGTGCTGATTTTCACCTTCATCTGGAACGATTATTTCTGGGCGGTTGTTCTGACCCAGGGCGCAGAAAGCCAGCCTGTTACGGCAGGGATCACCAGCTTCAATGCGCAATTCCGCGCCGCCTATCAATTGATGAGTGCCGGTTCTATCGTCGCGGCGCTGCCGCCGGTGGCCATGTTCTTCCTGATGCAGAAACACTTCATCGCGGGTTTGACCCTCGGTGCCGTAAAATAACGCCAAACCAAAGGTTTGCCCGATGACCAAGATCACCTTTATCGGAGCGGGGTCCACGATCTTCATGCAGAACATCGTGGGCGATGCCCTGCTGACCCCGGCATTGGCCGACAGCCATTTTGCGTTGATGGACATCGACCCTCAACGTCTGACCGAGAGCGAAACAGTAGCGCGCGCCATGATCCGCTCAGTCGGGACAGGCGCTACGGTATCGACCCATACCGACCGCCGCGCAGCGCTTGAAGGGGCCGATTTCGTCATAACCGCCTTCCAGATCGGAGGGTACAAACCTTGCACCGTCACGGATTTCGAAATCCCCAAACAGTACGGGCTGCGCCAAACCATCGCTGACACGCTTGGCGTCGGAGGCATAATGCGCGGGCTGCGTACGGTCCCGGTCCTGTGGGATGTGGCAAGAGATATGATGCAGCTCTGTCCCGACGCGACGCTGCTGCAATACGTCAATCCGATGGCGATCAACACCTGGGCGTTGGCCGAGCAATTCCCAACGCTTAAACATGTCGGGCTCTGCCATTCGGTCCAGAACACGGTCGAGGAATTGGCCCATGACCTCGACCTGCCCAAAGACGAATTCCGTTATAAGGTCGCAGGTGTGAACCACGTCGCCTTCTTCCTGCGCCTCGAACATCAGGGTCGCGACCTCTACCCCGCCCTCCGCCAGGGCTATGCGCAGGGTGCACTGCCCAAACCCCCGCTGCTGATGCCACGGTGCCCAAACAAGGTGCGGTATGAGGTGATGGATCATCTGGGTTATTTCTGCACCGAAAGCTCGGAACATCTGGCCGAATATGTGCCGTGGTTCATCAAAGACGGGCGGCATGATCTGATCGAGCAATTCTCGATCCCGCTGGATGAATACCCTACCCGCTGCGTTGAGCAGGTTGCGAATTGGAAGGAACAGGCCAAAACCCTGACCGATGGCCGCGATATCCAAGTCACCCGCAGCCACGAATTCGCGGCTGATCTGATGAACGCTATCGTAACCGACACCCCCTACACGGCCTATGGCAACCTGCCCAACACCGGCCAAATCCCGCAACTGCCCCTTGGTGCTGCGGTCGAAACCCCTTGTCTGGTGGACAGCAATGGCGTGCAACCTTCCGTCGTCACTGACATTCCACCACAACTGATCGCGCTCATGCGGACCCAGATCAACGTTCAGGAACTCACCGTCCGTGCGCTGGCCGAACAGAACCCCGAGCACATCTATCACGCTGCGATGATGGACCCGCACACAGCGGCCGAGCTGGACCTGCGCCAGATTCGCAATCTGGTAACAGATCTTCTGACTGCTCATTCAGACTGGCTGCCCGACTGGTGCCAGCCCGCCAAAGCCGCTTGAAGGGGCAATCAATGACCAAGAAACGCCGCTCGGAACACTGGTACGGGAAGCTCGACAAAGACGGGTTCATCCATCGGTCCTGGATGAAAAATCAGGGTTTTCCTGACCACGCATTTGACGGACGCCCAATTATCGGCATCTGCAACACATGGTCGGAACTGACACCCTGCAATTCGGGCCTGCGCGACCTGGCCGAAGGTGTCAAACGTGGCGTGTGGGAGGCCGGTGGCTTCCCCGTCGAATTCCCCGTTATGTCGCTGGGCGAAACCCAGATGAAACCCACGGCCATGCTGTTCCGAAACCTGCTGGCGATGGATGTCGAGGAATCGATCCGCGCCTATGGCATTGACGGTGTTGTCCTGCTGGGCGGATGTGACAAGACCACGCCAGGGCAGCTGATGGGTGCAGCCTCGGTCGATCTGCCCTCCATCGTAGTCAGCTCCGGCCCGATGCTGAATGGGAAATTCAAGGGCAAGGATATCGGCTCGGGCACGGATGTCTGGAAGTTCTCGGAAGAGGTCCGTGCAGGAGAGATGACCCTGCAGGATTTCATGAACGCCGAGTCCGGCATGTCGCGTAGCGCCGGGGTTTGCATGACCATGGGCACAGCTTCCACCATGGCCTCACTGGTCGAGGCAATGGGCATGAGCCTGCCCACCAATGCGGCCCTGCCCGCCGTCGATGCCCGCCGTATGGCGCTGGCGCATCTGACCGGCAAGCGGATTGTCGAGATGGTGGACGAAGACCTCAAACCTTCGGACATCCTGACCAAAGAGGCGTTCGAGAACGCCATTCTGACCAATGCCGCAGTCGGAGGTTCAACCAACGCTGTCGTGCATTTACTGGCGCTTGCAGGACGCGTCGGCGTTGATCTGACGCTCAAGGATTTCGAACTCGGGACCGAAATCCCACTGCTGGTGAACTGCATGCCCTCAGGCAAGTACCTGATGGAAGATTTCTGCTACGCTGGCGGCATGCCAGCCGTGCTGAACGAACTCAAACCCTTCTTACGCCCTGCCAAAACCGTCCTGAACAAGGACATATCGGCCCATTATGAAGGAGCCGAGTGCTATAACACCGATGTGATCCGCCCCTTCGCTGTTCCGGTCAAACCCGCTGCTGGGCTGCGTGTTTTACGCGGCAATCTTGCGCCCAACGGGGCCATCGTGAAACCATCGGCAGCCACTGACGCGCTGCTGGAAACCGAAGCAGAAGCTTACGTTTTTGAAAACATCGAAGACCTGAAGGCGAACATTGACCGCGACGACCTGCCAGTGACGGCTGAAACCATTCTGGTGCTCAAGGGCTGCGGGCCCAAGGGCTATCCCGGCATGCCCGAGGTTGGCAATATGCCGATCCCCGCCAAGCTGGTGAGGGAAGGCGTGCGCGACATGATCCGAATCTCGGATGCGCGCATGTCAGGCACTGCTTATGGCACCGTCATCCTGCATGTCAGCCCCGAGGCACAGGCAGGCGGCACATTGGCGTTGGTCAATACCGGTGATCGCATCCGCGTGTCGGCCAGCAAGGGCGAGATGGAACTTCTGGTCGATGAGGCAGAACTGGATGCCCGCCGCGCCGCCTGGCAACCGGACGATCCGCATTACACCCGCGGCTACGCGAAACTCTATATCGACCACGTGCTGCAAGCGGATCAGGGTGCCGACCTTGATTTCCTTGTTGGAAAAGACACCCGCCTTGTGACCAGAGAGAGCCATTGATGACCCAACCCGCCACTTTCCATGACCTGAACGGAGCATCGGTTTACATTACCGGCGGCGGCTCCGGGCTTGGGGCCGCGTTGACGGACGGCTTCATGGCACAAGGTGCCCAGGTCGCCTTCATCGGCCGCTCTGACGCCGGTACCTTTGTTGATGAAATGCGTGAAAAGCACGGGCGAGCGCCCCTGTTCCTGCAGGGCGATATGACCGACACCGAGCTTTTGCACGCCACCATGCAACAAGCGGCTGAGGCGCATGGCCCGCTTGACGTGTTGGTCAACAATGCGGCCAACGACAAGCGCCACGGGCTTGAAGAAACCACGCCCGAGTTCTGGGACTGGATGATCGAGGTCAACCTCAAGGCCTATTACTTCGCCTGTCAGGAAGCTGCGCGCCAGATGAAGGACAAAGGCGGGGCAATCGTCAATTTCAGCTCGATCAGCTATCTGATGGGCAATTCGGGTTATCCGATCTACACGACTTCGAATGCGGGGATCACTGGCATGACCCGTTCATTGGCGCGCGAACTGGGGCCGCAGGACATCCGGGTCAATGCGCTGGCTCCGGGCTGGGTGCTGACCCAGAAGCAGCTGGATATGTGGGCAACGCCCGAAGATCTGGCCGCGCATCTGGAGCGGCAATGCCTGAAAGAACACCTCAAACCCGAAGATATGGTTGCGCCGACACTGTTTCTTGCGTCAAAGGCCAGCCATGCGATGACCGGCCAATGCATGGTGGTTGATGGCGGTGTGGTGACAACAGGATGATGAGATGAACACGGACTGGATCGCAGTTGATTGGGGAACATCCCGCCTGAGGGCCTGGGCCATGCAGGGTGACACTGTGCTGGAACACTCTCAGTCACAGGATGGCATGTCCAAAACAGCCGGCGGTGATTTTCAGGCCGCGCTAATGGCGCTGATTGAGCCCTGGTTGCCCGCAGAAACCGTTGATGTCATCGCTTGCGGCATGGTCGGTGCGCGACAAGGCTGGGTCGAAGCGCCCTATGTCGCCGTCCCCTCGGCCCCTGTGCCGAATGCTCCGATCCGGGTCCCGGATACTGACCCACGTATCCGCGCATTTGTCGTGCCGGGTTTGAAGCAGTCAGATCCTGCCGACGTTATGCGCGGCGAAGAAACCCAGATCGCGGGCTATCTGGCAACGCGCGCGCACTGGGACGGCGTCATATGCCTGCCCGGCACGCATACCAAATGGGTGCAAATCAGCGCCGGAGAAGTCATCAGTTTCAGAACATTCATGACCGGCGAATTGTTCGATCTGCTGCGCGGGCAATCGGTACTCCGACACTCAGTAGAGGACGGATGGGACGACGCAAGTTTCAGCGACGCGGTCACGGATGCGCTTTCCAAGCCGGAACAACTGGCCGTTCGGTTGTTTGGTTTGCGCGCAGCTGATCTGCTGCACGGTCAAAGCAAGTCCGTAGCCAACGCGCGGTTATCCGGCATGCTGATTGGGGCTGAGCTTGCCGCGACGCGGCCCTTTTGGCTGGGTCAGCAACTGGCAATCATCGGACCGGAAGGTCTGTCAAATGCCTATGCTGCAGCGCTCGGACAACAGGGCGCGATGATTGAGATCGTGGACGCCACAACTGCAACGCTTGCAGGTTTGTTGCAGGCTCGATCCCTGACGAAAGAAACCGCATGAGCCGCCCTGTCATTGCCATCCTGCGCGGATTGACCCCATCCGAGGCCGCCGCTGTCGGGCGCGCGCTGATCGACGCTGGAATTGATCGGATCGAAGTTCCACTAAACTCGCCCAACCCATTGGAGAGCATCGGGATTCTGGCACGCGAATTTGGCGATGATGCTCTGATCGGTGCAGGCACCGTTCTGACCCTGGATGAGGTCGACTCGGTGGCCAATGTTGGAGGCCGCTTGATTGTCTCGCCCAATTGTGACGTCGACGTCATCTCGCATACCCATAAGCTGGGTCTCGAAAGCTGGCCGGGCGTGTTTACTCCGTCCGAAGCATTCTCGGCACTCAAGGCGGGTGCGAGCGGGTTGAAGCTGTTTCCGGGATCCATGGCCGGACCCTCAGGGCTTGCCGCGATGCGGGCAATTCTTCCTGCCGGGACTCAGGTTTTTGCCGTCGGCGGCGCAGGGCCTGAAAACTTCAAGGAATGGATCGAGGCCAGCGCAGACGGGTTTGGCATCGGATCCGCGCTGTTCAAACCGGGCTTGCCTGTCGCGGACATCGCTGAACGAGCCCGCAAGATCGTTACAGCTTATGACGAGGCCATCGCATGAGTCAGATCTATGACGACCGCCCTTGCGAATTGGGCGAAGGACCGTTGTGGCATCCGGAACGGCAGCAATTGTTCTGGTTCGATATCATCGGCAAGCGCTTGATGTCGCGTGACGGAGACGCGGCACAGATCTGGCAGTTTGATGAGCATGTCTCGGCCGCAGGGTGGATCAATCACGACACTCTGCTGATCGCCTCAGAAACCGGGCTCTGGCGGTTTGGGTTGGAGACTGATGCGAAAGACCTCATCGTAGCGCTCGAGGCGGACAACGCAGTTACGCGCTCGAACGACGGTCGCGCAGACCCATTTGGTGGGTTCTGGATCGGCACCATGGGTAAACAGGCCGAGGCCGGTGCCGGATCGATCTACCGCTATTGGCAGGGAGAGCTGAGGCATTTGGTCGGGGATATCACCATCTCGAACGCTATCTGCTTTGCGCCTGATCGATCCTGTGCTTATTTCTGCGATACAGCGACCAAACAAGTCATGCGTTGGCAATTGAATGCGCAAACGGGATGGCCCGAGGGAGAGGCAGCCGTCTTCCTCGACCTCACCCAAGAAGGATTGAACCCGGACGGTGCGGTCGTCGACGCGCAAGGCAACATCTGGATCGCCCAATGGGGTGCCAGCCGGGTGGCCGCTTATGACGCAGATGCGCATTTTCTGCGTGCAGTCGATTTTGACGCCCGCCATACTTCCTGCCCCGCATTCGGAGGCAACGATTTGACGACCCTGTTCTGCACCACGGCCCGCCAGGGGCTGGATGCAGATACATTGAACTCAAACCCAACCAACGGCATGACCCTTTTTGCGCCAGACGTCGCGCATGGGCAGATGGAACACAGAGTCATCTTATGAAACCCGAACTTGGCGTATGCTATTACCCGGAACACTGGCCTGAAACGCAGTGGTCCGAAGACGCGGAACGTATGATCCATGCAGGTCTGAAATGGGTCCGTATCGGCGAATTCGCCTGGAGCCGGTTAGAGCCAATCCCCGGCGATCTGCAATTCGGCTGGCTCGACCGTGCCGTCGAGACGCTTGGTGCTGCGGGGTTGAAGGTGGTGATGGGCACGCCCACGGCAACACCACCCCGGTGGATGCTGGACAAGCATCCCGACATGCTGGCCGTTGACGCCAATGGTAACCCACGCAAGTTCGGGTCGCGCAGGCATTATTGCTTCAGCCATCTGGGCTATGTCGAAGAGAGCGTGCGCATTGCGCGGATCATGGGCGAGCGCTATGGGCGCAACCCTAATGTCGCCGCGTGGCAGATCGACAATGAATATGGTTGTCACGACACAACGCTCAGCTACAGCCCGGTTGCATTGCAGGCATTCCGGCTCTGGCTAAAGAACCGCTACGGAACCGTTCAAGCCCTGAACGAGGCGTGGGGCAATGTGTTCTGGTCGATGGAATACGGCAGTTTTGACCAGATCGACCTACCCAATCTGACCGTGACAGAACCCAACCCGGCGCATGTTCTGGCCTTCCGCAGATTCAGCTCGGATCAGGTTGTGGCCTTCAACAAAGCTCAGGTCGACGCGCTGCGCCCTCTGACAGATGCACCGCTGCTACATAATTATATGGGGCGTGTATTGGAATTCGATCACTTCGAGGTCGGCAAAGACCTCGACATCGCCACTTGGGACAGTTATCCGATCGGCTTTCTGTCGGACCGGCTTGAGGCTGATGACACACATAAGGCAGCGTTCCTGCAACAAGGCGATCCGGATATGCAGGCGTTTCACCACGACCTCTATCGCGCGGTTGGCCACGGGCGTTGGTGGGTGATGGAGCAACAGCCCGGTCCGGTGAACTGGGCACCTTACAACCCGGCCCCGCTGCCCGGCATGGTGCGGCTCTGGTCGTTGGAGGCTGTGGCGCATGGTGCTGAAGTTGTCAGCTATTTCCGCTGGCGCCAGGCCCCGTTCGGGCAAGAACAGATGCATGCAGGTCTTCTGAGCCCTTGGGGAGACGACGCCCCCGCTATGGCCGAGGCGCGCCAGACAGCCGACGAATTGGCCGAGCTTGGAGAGATCAAGCCCGCACGTGCCAAGGTCGCTATCCTGTTCGACTATGCGTCGGATTGGGCGTGGCAGACGCAGCGTCAGGGGGCGGACTTTGGGTATTTCCGTTTGGTCTTCTCGGCCTATCGTGCGTTACGGCGGGCTGGGCTATCGGTAGATATTCTCTCTGCGGCCGATCTGCTTCCCGAGGGCTATGACCTGATCCTGGCACCGGGTCTCGCAAGTGTGGACGAGGATCTGCAAAAGTCGTTGTCCAAGGCCAAACTCGCGATCCTCGGACCGCGCACAGGCGCCATCACGCCCGAGTTTCGCATCCCCGACCACGGACGCCCCGGCCTGTCGGCGCTGGATTGCTCGGTCGATGTGATCGAGACATTGCCCCCCGGCACCGAACGCCCGGTAGAGGGCGGCGGCGCAATCATCCACTGGGCCGAACATCTGTCCGGCGACGCGCCCGACCTACTGAGCTTTGACAATGGCAACGCGGCACTGAAGGGAAATGATAGCCTGTGGTATCTGGGTGGTTTTCCGGATGAGCATCTTTGGGACAGGATCATCGCCATGGCGGCGCAACAAACGGGCCTGCCCGTCGTTTCGATGCCAAACGGCTTGCGACGGCGCGAGACAGCCTCTTACGAGGTTCTGATCAATTACAACGCAGACCCGATCGTCTGGGGAGATACCCGGGTCAACGGTTGTGATGTCGTGTTCCGCACACGCGTGCAGCCATAATAATAAGGGTAGATAACGCTAACATAACCTGCTAGGTCGCAGAGCTAAGGTCACGCCCAGCAGGTTGCAACGATGAAATACACCCGTTCAAACTTTCCCGACGATTTCCTGTTTGGTGCGGTCGAGCCTGCCAAGATTGCGGGCGGGTTTGATAGTTATCGTTTGCACATCCACTGGGATCAGATCCTTCAGGATGGATGCAAATCGGTGCCCGAAGCTGTGGATCACCTTGCGCGACGAGTTGATCAAATACTGGAACTGGGATTGCGGCCCTGCGCGATACTTGACCATAAAACTCTGCCAGCTGCTCTGGTGGATCAAGGCGGATGGCGCAACCGGGATATCGCTGCGCGATTTGCCGATTTCGCCGAGATAATCGTAGCACGGATTGGTGAGCTTTTGTTCAGCATCGCAACCCGTGGTCCCCTGCCCGCCCAACAGAACGACAAACGCGGCACCGCGCGGAGCCTGCACCACCAGCTGCTGGCGCAAGGCATGGCCGTCCAAGCGATGCGCGGCTATGGCATGACGAATGTTGGTGCGGAGCTGAGTCACGGGCTAGAGGCCGTCATCGACAGGTCCTATCCAACATCTATACTGAAACCGTTAGGTGCCGATCTGCCCGAAAACTGGCAGCAGGACCTTGGCACAATTGCGGAGCCTGTCGACTGGTATGGCCTTTCGCTCGAGATCTTGCCAAAGCTCCTTGAGGTACAAGGCTACTCCAAGGACGTACCGCTCTTTGTCACGCTGGACGGCGGCACACTATCTAAATTGGAACTTGGGTTGGAAGCGGTTCAAGATGTGCTTCGGCAGAATGTACCTATACAGGGTGTTTTCCTGAAGTCGTCGAGTGCAGAGCTGCTGACATTTCTGTCCGATCAACCACACCCGGCGCCATGGGTCAAGCCAGAAAGCCATGTGCATGCGCATTGGAACCTTGTCGCGGATATCGGCGGCACCAACACCCGGTTGGGGGTCGTCACCAACGGAGAATTGACCGACCTGCGAAAATACCCGACCGGCACTCTGACCGATCTGCGCGATGCGCTGCACAGCTTGCGGGACGAGATCGGCACCGATCCGCGTGCCGTAGTAGCCGCAGGGGCCGGGCCGGTACGGAATGGCTCTATCCGCCTGACCAATGCCAATCTTGATCTATCCGAAGATGAACTCGCCCGTGCCACTGGCGCGCAACATACCTTCGTGATCAATGATTTCACCGCAGCTGCGTGGTCAGTCGCGAAGATTACCGAAGATCATGTTGAAGTGCTGCAAGGCGAAAGCGCCCCCCCGATTGGCACCCGTCTGGTTGTGGGACCCGGTACCGGGCTGGGCGTCGGTGCCCTGCTCTGGTCCGAAGGTCATTTCCATACAGCATCGGGTGAAGGCGGGCACATGGGTCTGTCACCCCGGCACCTCGATGAAGTTGAGGTCTTCGACGCCGCCCGACGCATAGCGCCCGAGTGTTTCTTCGACGATAGTCTGGTGATCGAAGCGGAGATGTTTCTGAGCGGAACAGGCTTGCCGATCCTGTATCAGGCTGTGGGGATGGCGAGCGGCCGGACTGAAACAGCAATACGATCCGCCAAGGATATCTTGCAGGACGCGCGGGATGGGAATGATCCCTGCGCCGTTAAGACCGCGCGTATGTTCACCGAACATCTCGGCGCGATCATGGGTGATCTGGCAATGGCCCTGGTTCCAACAGGCGGTGTTTTCTTGGTGGGTGGCGTCGCCGAAAAGAACCGCTGGCTTTTCGGTCAAGATTTCCTGAGGGCCTTCAATGCGGGCGGACGGTTCGATACGCTGCGTCAGGGAATGAACCTTTATGTCTCGGAACAAGATGAGTTCGGCATTGTTGGCGCTAACAATTTCTGCCAGAATGCGCTCGCGCGCTGAGCAAGGGAAGAGGACAGCGGAATGATCCTGTGCTGCGGAGAAGCCCTGATCGACATGATTGCCGCGCCCACTGTTTCGGGTGAACAGGGGTTTGTACCGCATTCCGGCGGGGCCATCTTCAACACGGCAATTGCACTGGGACGGTTGGGCGTTCAGACCGGGCTGTTGACCGGCCTCTCGACGGATATGTTCGGCGAGCAACTGACTGCCGCACTGCAGATCAGCCATGTCTCGACCAATCACATCATTCGCTCGGATCGCCCCACGACATTGGCCTTTGTGCAGCTGCAGGACGGCCACGCGAGCTATAGTTTTGTTGACGAAAACTCAGCCGGTCGGATGCTACGTCCCGACGACATGCCGGACCAGCTAACGGGGGTCTCAGCGCTGTATTTTGGAGGGATCAGCCTTGCCTGTGAACCCTGCGCTGATGCTTATGCCGCGCTTCTAGAGCGTCACGGCTCGGATCGCGCGGTGATGCTGGACCCAAACATCCGACCGGGATTCATCAAAGATCAGACGCGATACCGCACCCGTCTGAACCGGATGATCGCTCTGGCCGATATCGTCAAGGTTTCGGATGAAGACCTCGACTGGATCATCCCAGGCCCGGAAACTCATGCCGAGAAAATCCCGCTGCTGCTGCAAGCCGGACCGGCGGTTGTGATCGTCACCCGAGGCGGTGACGGCGCGACGGGTTATCTTGCCGACGGTTCCGAGGTCTCGGTCCCGGTGCAAAAGGTCGACGTCGTCGATACCGTTGGTGCCGGCGATACTTTCAACGCAGGCGTTCTCGCTCAGCTTGAGCAAACCGGCCACCTGAACAAACCGGCGCTACGGACCCTTTCGGCAGACAGCATGAAGGCCGCACTTGAACTGGGCGCGCAGGTAGCCGCTGTAACTGTCTCCCGCGCCGGGGCAAACCCGCCCTGGGCGCATGAACTTTGATAGGCATACGACCATGAAACGATCCGATATCAACAACATCAAGGCCGATGCACAACGCTTTATCCAGTCATTCGGGGCGGTGTTGCCACCTTTTTCCGATTGGTCACCCGATGAGATGCGCAGCGACAAGGCTGCAGGCATTCGCAACCGAGGGCTGGGCTGGGATATCACCGACTATGGACAAGGTCGGTTCGATGAGCTTGGGCTGTTCCTCTTCACCCTGCGCAACGGAGACGTAGACGACTTGAGCCAAGGGCGCGGCATGCTTTATGCCGAGAAACTTCTGATTTCGCGCGATAAACAACTGTCGCCCATGCACCGCCACATCCTGAAAGCCGAAGACATCATCAACCGTGGGGGCGGTGATCTCGTGATGGAGATCTACGCCTCAGATCCCGACGGTGGCATCGATCGTGAAACGCCTGTTGTTGTCCCGAGCGACGGTTGCCCGGTCATCATTCAGCCTGGAGAGCTATTGCGCCTGAAACCTGGTCAAAGCGTCACCCTGATGCCCGGCATCTGGCATGCGTTCTGGGCCGAACAGGGCGATTGCCTGATTGGTGAGGTCTCGACTGTCAACGACGATCGTACAGACAATGTGTTCGAAGATCCGATCCCGCGATTTGCGACCATTGAGGAAGACGCGACTCCGGATTTTCTGCTGGTATCCGATTACTGAACGACCCCCGAAATATTCGGGAGCCGTTTCTATGCCATGATCCGACAGATCAGCTGCGGCCTTTCCACGGCACCAGCCAGTTTTCAGCCTTGCGCATCAGGATATCGATGCCGTAGCCGATGATACCGATCATCACGATGCCCATGATCACGATGTCGGTCAGCTGGAATTTCGACGCGGCGATGATCATCATCCCGGCGCCTTTCTGGGCTGCCACCAGTTCAGCAGCAACAACCGTGCCCCAGCAAACGCCCATCGCGACCCGTGCGCCCGTGAATATCTCGGGCAGAGAGTTGGGTACGATCACATAACGCATGATCTGCCACTTAGAAGCGCCCAGCGAATAGGCGGCGTGGATTTTCGAGATGTTCACCCCGGAAACCCCTGCCCGCGCAGCGATGGTCATGATCCAAAGCGCCGCCAGGAACAGCAGAACGATCTTTCCTGTTTCCCAGATGCCGAACCAGATGATAACCAGCGGGATCAGCGCCAAAGGCGGAACCGGACGCATGAATTCGACGATCGGGTCGAACCAGCCGCGGAACCAGCCGGACAGGCCCATTGCATAGCCCAGCGGGATGCCCACCAGTGCACCTGCTACAAAGCCTGCGATCACGCGGAGCAGTGACCAGCCCAGGTGCTGCCACAGCGAGAAGTTCTGGTAGCCCTCGCTGGCAATTTCAAAGAAACGCGCAACGACGGTTTCCGGTGCAGGCAGCCAGATCGGGTTCATCTGCAGGCCCTGATCGGGCGTAAAGCTGATCGCGCCTTTCCCGGTCAGAGTAACAGTACCATCACCTGTATCCACCGCATCATCCGGGCCAATGGGCGTGCCATTGATGGCGATGATTTTCGCGCCATCCGCGCGTTTGGCGTCGTCGTTTTTGTCGAACAGAATGGTGGAAGACCGGCCCGCAGGTGCCGCAAAGGCATCATCCTTGGCAAAGCCGCTTCCAGGCTCGACCTCGAACTTTTCGGCCTCTTCACCAAATGCGGGGACGCGGACAAAGACGGTCGCCTCGTCCGTGGTGCCATCCGCATTCTCCAGAGTGTAGGTGAATTGCGTTTCGCCCACAAAGGGTCCGGGCACATGGATCGGGAACAGTTTTGACCCCGTGAACGCGGCCCAGATCACAAAGATTACGAGGACCGAGATGATTGACGCCGCCCGATCCGCACGAACCGCGCTTTCATCGCCAAAAGTTACCGTTTTCAGGCTGGTGAAGTCCTGACGTGACTGCAATCCCCGACGCATCGCGTAGACGATGAAGAACGCGCCGCCAAACAGGCCAATGTAAAACAGAAGTACAATCATGATGCCTGCTCCGTCCGACCCATAATTTCTTCTTCCATCTCCCAGATCATCGAGAGAATCTCATCGCGTTTTTCTGCGAACCCTTCGGATTTCTTCACGTCCCGCAGATCCGCGTTCACGCCGCGCTCGGCGAACGGCAGGTTGTATTCGCGATGAATTCGTCCGGGCCGGGGTGCCATCACGATCAGACGCTCGCCCAGCAAAAGGGCCTCTTCGACCGAGTGGGTGATCAGAATGATCGTCTTGCCGGTTTCCTTCCAGAGTTTCAGAACAAGGCCCTGCATCTTTTCGCGCGTCAGCGCGTCCAGAGCGCCCAGAGGTTCGTCCATCAGGATAACGTCCGGCTCGTTGGCCAAACACCGCGCCAGCGCCACGCGCTGTTGCATACCGCCAGACAATTCGTAGACCGCCTTGTCCTTGAAATCCTGCAAACCCACGACTTCGAGCAGATGATCCGAGATCTGGTCGCGTTCGGCCTTAGGCATCCCTTTCATACGGGGACCGAAATCGACATTCTCGCGCACGTTCATCCATTCGAACAAGGCGCCTTTCTGGAAAACCATTCCACGTTCAGCGTCCGGTCCTTCGACGAGGTGACCGTTCAGTTCGATTTTACCCGATGTAGGGGCCAGAAATCCCGCAACGATATTGAGAAGCGTGGTCTTGCCGCAGCCCGATGGGCCAAGCACCGACATCAGCTCGCCTTCTTTCAGGCTGAGCGAAACATCCTGTAGTGCCTGCACCGATGAGCCGTTGGGTAGGTCGAAACGCATGGACAAATCGACAATGTCCAGTTCAGGCATCCTGTATCCTTCCTGCGTGCATATCTGTTGACCGGCCCTCTGTGGGGCCGGTCTTAATTGGCGACTTGTGAGTTTTAGTTACCTGCCGCCGCAAGTGGTGCTGCATTCACGGCACCATCATACGAATCCAGCGCCGACTCGATGCTGCCTGCCGAAACGAAAACGTTGGCCACACCCTTCATGAAGTCCTGCGCGCCGCCGCCCAGCCATTTCTCGGACAACTGCTCCTCAACCGATGGGAAGGAGAAGGTGGCGATGGTTGCCTCGGCATCCGCGGGATCCATACCAGCATCCTTGGCGATCACCGGCAGCATTTCGTCCTTGCTGTCACCTGCATTCCATTTCGCATTGGCGTCTGCGGTGACTTTCAGGAACTTGGACAGAAGCTCGGGCTCTTCCTCGATAAAGCCTGACGGGGCGCTGGTCACGTCGAAGACCAGGATGCCAAGCTCTTCTTTTTCAGCGCCGGTCAGCAGGATATTGCCATGCTCGACCATGCGACGCAGCGCGCCGCCCCAGCCGCAGACCATGTCCAGGTTGCCCTGCGCAAAGGCCGCCGCGCCATCTGCGGGTGCCATGTCAACGATCTCCATCGAACCGACATCCACGCCGAAATGACCCATCTGGGAGAGGAAGCCGTAATGCGCCGCCGTACCGATCGGAACGCCAACTTTCTTGCCGTTCAACTCGCCCGCGTTGCCTTTGTCGATCTCCAACGCTTCTGCGACGACGCAGTTGTCGTTGTCCGAATAGCTGACCGCGACATCGACGATCTGAATATCCTGTCCTGCCGACGTGGTGACCACGAAGGGCGGTACGCCCTGACTGACCGCGATCTGTACGTCGCCCGACGCCATCGCTGCGGACATCGCCGTACCAGTGTCGAAGGACACCCAGTTGATCTTTACACCAAGCTCTTCTTCATAGGTTCCGTTTGCCTTGGCATATTGGAACGGCATCGGCCATTCCAGGAAATACGCAACCGTAATCTCATCCAGCGCCGCCGCTTGCGAAGCGGTTAGTGCAGCAATGCCGGCAAAGGTGGTTGTGAGCAGTTTTCTCTTGATCATTTTGACTACTTTCTCCCTGCTGGTTTCGTCAGCCCGATTATTGCGAAACTTCGACCTGCGAAACAGTGGGAAAACCATAGTCGCAGGCGGGCGGAATCGTGAAATAAAAATCTTGTTGCGGAAAAAGCGAAACTTTGTTTCGCTTTAGCCTAATCAGTCACAGATCAGGAGCGCTTGGATGCCACAAAAATCACTCAGTCTCAGATGGCTGGAGGTGTTTCAACTTATTTCCAAGCTTGGATCAATCCAGAAGGTTTCGGCCGAAACCGGTTTGTCGATCAGCACCGTGTCGAACCATCTGCGCAGCTTAGAGAAGGCGCTGGATGTCGAACTGGTTGATCACAGCCGTCGCCCCATGGGTCTGACCCCTGCCGGAACCGTGTTCTCGCGCCATGTTCGGGAGGGGTTGATGGCCCTGAAACGTGGCGAGGCTGAACTGCGCTCGGGTACTTGGCAACACGCAACTGATCTGCGGCTGGGTCTGATCGACGACTTCGACAGCCGGGTCGCACCCGAGCTTTTCCGGCATCTGTCAGCTTCGTTGCCGAGGTGCAGTTTCCGCCATTTCACTCGCCCCAGCCACGAAATCATAGACAAGTTGCAATCCCAGAAACTGGATGCAGGTGTGGCCACGCGCCCCTCAGGTCATGCTGAGGGGTTGATGGAATTTCCACTGCTCAGAGACCCGTTCATTGTGATTTTGCCACCCTCGTTCAAAGGCCCGGTTGAAGAGCTGCTTGATTCAGAGACCTCCTTGCCATTGTTGCGGTATTCTCGGGACCACACCATTGGAAAACTGATCGAAAGCCAGCTGACCCGCAGCAAGATCAGCCTGCCGAACCGGTTCGAGCTTGAGTGTAATCAGTCCATCATTGGGCTTGTCGCCGAAGGCAGTGGCTGGGCGGTCACGACCGCTGCTAGTTATTATCGCGCGCGCAGATTCCACGAGGACACGCGCGCCGTGCCCTTTCCCGGGAAAAGCTTCGCACGGACCGTGTCGCTGTTTACCACCAGCGTCTATCCACCAACCACAACACGATTGCTGCACAACACTTTGTATAATCTGATCCGCCAGCACGTAACCGAGCCAATGACGGTGAAGTTCTCGTGGCTGAAGAACGATTTTCGCACCCTCCCGATGACTTCTGAATGAACGACCCTCAATCAATCGCGGAATATCGAAGTTATCTTCCGGGTTTTTCGAAACCGGAAACGCGATGCTTGACCGACGGGCGCTGTAAGCTCTGATAAACTTCGAACATGCGGCCCATAGTCTGGCTGCAGCCGAACCCGAAATCCAACCTATGACCCATTCGCCCGTTGACCCCACAACCGGCTCAGGGTTCAGATCAGGACAGCTTGATGCACCTTTCTCGTTTCCCACGCGTTTTTCTTGCCCATCTGCCGACTCCGCTGGAGCCGATGAAACGTCTTTCCGACGCATTGGGGGTCGAGATCTGGATCAAGCGCGACGACTGCACCGGGATGTCGACCGGGGGCAACAAGACCCGCAAGCTTGAATTCCTGTTTGGTGAGGCTCTGGAACAGGGCGCGGGTATGGTGATGACGCAGGGTGCAACCCAGTCCAACCATGCGCGCCAGACGGCAGCTTTTGCTGCCCGATTGGGTTTGAAATGTCATATCCTGCTGGAGGACCGCACCAGCTATAACAACGCCAATTACAACAATAACGGCAACGTGCTGCTGGATCATCTGCATGGTGCCACGACCGAGAAATTTCCCGGTGGCCACGATATGCCCGCCGAGATGGAGCGCGCCGCAGAAAAGAATCGCGCCGAGGGGCACAAGGTCTATGTGATCCCTGGCGGCGGTTCGAACCCGACGGGTGCACTGGGGTACGTCAATTGTGCGTTGGAAATGGTTAGTCAGGCCAATGATGCTGACTTGCAGATTGACCGCGTGGTGCATGCCACCGGCTCTTCTGGCACGCAGGCCGGACTGGTAACCGGGCTTTGCGCCATGAACACCGGCATCCCCGTGCTGGGCATCGGCACCCGTGCACCGCAACCCAAGCAAGAACATATGGTCTATGATCTGGCCTGCAAGACAGCTGAAAAACTGGGCTGCTCAGGCGTCGTGAGCCGCGAAGATGTGATGGCCAATACGGACTATGTGGGTGAAGGCTACGGTCTGCCGACCGAAAGCGGGATTGAGGCGATCCGGATGTTTGCGGAGCTTGAAGGTATTCTGCTGGACCCGGTCTATTCCGCCAAAGGTGCCGCAGGTTTGATCGATCTGGCCCGGAAGGGCACGTTCAAAGGCGAGCGTCTGGTGTTCCTCCATACCGGAGGTTCTGTTGGTCTGTTCGGTTATGATTTCGCTTTCGATCACTCGGATCGTTGGGTCAATCTGTAAATGCTGGCGAGTGTCTTCTACCAGGTTCCCGCATGACCCGCCGGGTCGTGGGCATATTGGGCGGCATGGGCCCCGAGGCGACAATCCTATTGCAACAACGCCTGCTGGGCACGGTGCAAGCGCAGGATGATGCGGATCATTTGCCCTTGCTGATCGACATGAACCCGCAGGTCCCCTCACGCATCGCCCATCTGATCGAAGGGACCGGCGCTGATCCCGGCCCGGTTCTGGCCAACATGGCGCGGGGGCTGGAACGATCGGGCGCGACGGCACTGGCCATGCCCTGCAATACCGCGCATCATTATGCGGGGCAGATCGAACAGGCGATCTCGATCCCATTTCTGCACATGGTCGATCTGTCGATTGAACAGGCGGCTCAGGCGCTGCCTGACGGCGGATGCCTCGGCATCCTGGCCTCGCCGGCGATGCGTAAAGCCGGAGTGTTCGACGCTTCATTGGAGCGGGTAGGTCTTTCGGCGCTCTGGCCGAAAAACGAAGACCAGATGCTGAATGCAATCCGGCAAATCAAGGCAGACGGGGCGATCCCGGCAACACACGAAACGCTCTCTGCCGCCACGGCAGACCTGACCGGGCATGGTGCCCAATTGCTGCTCGTGGCTTGTTCCGAGTTTTCGCTCCTCACGCGTACGCTTTCTTCGGAAGTGCCCGTCCTTGATACCGTCGACGTTCTGGCCAACGCCATTCACGCCCATTACCTGCCCAGTTGAGGTACCCTCATGGCCGTCTCCTATCTGAAAACCGCCGAACCCCGCCCGGAAACAGAGAACACCGATATCCACGACATCGTGTCGATCATGCTGTCAAACATCGAACGCGAGGGTGAAGAGGCGGTGCGGCGCTATGCCGAAAAGCTCGACGGCTGGACCGGAGATTTCGTCCTGTCCGAGACGGCGCGCAAAGCTGCCTGCGACCGCGTACCCGATACGGTCAAAGAAGATATTCGCTTTGCCCACGCCAACATCCGTCGCTTTGCCGAGGCACAAATGACCACGGTACAAGAGTGCGAGATCGAGGTGATGCCGGGCCTGATCGCTGGGCAAAAGCAAATCCCGATCTCGAGCGCGGGCTGCTATGTGCCCGGTGGAAGATATAGCCATATTGCCAGCGCTCTGATGACCATCACAACGGCCAAGGTCGCCGGGGTGCCTCATATCACCGCGGTCTCTCCGCCCCGCCCCGAGGCGGGTATTCCCGATGCAATCGTCTATGCGATGGACCTCGCCGGGGCCGACCTGATCCTGAACCTTGGCGGCGTTCAGGGGATTGCCGCCATGGCGCATGGACTGTTCGGAGCGCGACCTGCGGACATTCTGGTCGGCCCCGGAAACGCCTATGTGGCCGAGGCGAAGCGGATGCTGTTCGGCAAGGTGGGTATCGATATGTTCGCCGGGCCTACGGATTCTCTGGTGATCGCGGATCACACCGCATCCGTCGAAACTGTTGCGTGGGATCTGGTTAGTCAAGCCGAGCATGGCATGGACAGCCCGGTCTGGCTCGTCAGCACCGACAAGGCGCTGGCACACGGGGTGATTGCGCGCGTGGATGCGTTGATCCACAGCCTGCCTGAATCCAATGCCTTAGCCGCGCGGTTGGCATGGCGGGATCGGGCCGAAGTGATCCTATGTGACACGCGAGAGGAGGCGGCCCGAGTGGCAGATGACTACGCGCCGGAACACCTGCAGGTCATGGCCGAGGATCTGGACTGGTGGCTGGATCAGCTGTCGGCCTATGGCTCGTTGTTTCTTGGGGCCGAGACGACCGTATCATTCGGCGATAAAACTTCGGGTCCGAACCACGTGCTGCCGACCAGCGGCGCCGCGCGCTATACCGGAGGCCTGTCCGTCCACAAATTTACCAAGACGGTGACGTGGCAACGTTGCACGCCTATGGCCTCGCACGAGCTGGCCCGACGCACTGCCCGGATCAGCCGAATGGAGGGTATGGAGGGCCATGCGCGCGCCGCTGAGATGCGTTTGTCCAAACACGAAGCCGTCACGCCTGTTACGACATAGGGGCAGTCGTCATGCGATCTGATTTGAGAAATTTTGATAGCAAGACTCTCATAATTTGATCATATTTGACCAAACCCCAACGAGACGACTCGGATGCCACGCCAGACTGCTCCCAAGGACCTAAGCCTCAAGTGGCTGGAATTGTTTCAGATCTGCGCGCAGAAAGGCTCGCTGCAGGCAGCAGCGAAGGAAACCGGGCTGACCATCAGCACAATCTCGCACCATTTGCGCAATCTCGAGGATCATCTGGGCGTCGAGTTGTTCAATCATGCGCGCCGCCCCATGGTGCTGACGCCAAAGGGCCATGTCTTCCTGCGCAATATCGATGACGCGCTGCATCTGATCCGCAAGGCCAAGGCCGAAGCCTCGGCAGGCAGCATTGCCGAGGCCAGCTATCTGCGCTTTGGCACAATCGAAGATTTTGACAGCGACATCATTCCCGAGCTTGCTGTATTCCTATCGGCCAACATGCCCGCCTGCGATTTTCTGTATCACACAGACACCAGCCACGCGATCATCGAGATGCTGCGCGACCGGCAATTGGATGTGGGAATCTCAACCACACCCACCGAAAAAATGCGCGATCTTCAGGACCGCCCCCTTTTAAGCGATCCGTTTGTCATCGTTCTGCCAAAGGTAAATGACGAGTCGTTGACCGATATCGTCGAAGGGCGCACGAAATTGCCGTTCCTGCGGTTTTCCAATTCACTCATCATTGCGCGGCAGATTGAATCGCAGCTACGCCGGATGGGGTTTTCCCCGCCCCACAGGTTTGAGTGCAGCAATAATCAGACCCTGATGTCCATGGTTTCAGCCGGGGCCGGCTGGACCATCACGACACCACTCTTGTATTCGCGCGCCAAACGGTTTCAGCCAAAGCTGAAAATGCACCCCTTCCCGGGAAAGAGCTTTTCACGCACGCTTGCCCTGGTTGCGACACCGGATTGTTCCCGCTCGGTGATTGAGCTGGTCGACACCAAAACACGCGCGCTGATCCGGGATCGCATCCTTGCACCCCTTCATGCGGATAACCCTTGGCTCACTGATCGTTTCGATCTGGTCGAGTAATCCGCCCTTGCTCAAAGGATATTGAAGCGCGCTCGGATCAGGCGGTCCTGCTCGGGCGTCAGATAGTTGGGACGGTGATCCCGCAAGATTTCCTGCGCCTTCAGGCGCGCACGGGACCAGGCATCAAGCGCACCATTTTCGGCCCATGTCCGGGGCTCGTCCCGGTCGGCTAATGACGGGTAAAAATAATCCCGTTCCATCGCGGCGAAGGTATGCTGCCCACCCAAAAAGTGCCCCTCGCCCAAAACCGCCTCGCAAATAGCTTCAAAGCCCAGATTGTCGTCCGTCACCTCGATACCCCGCAGGGCGCGATAGGTGTTCGAATGCATTTCGTCATCCAGCACAAAGCCCTCGAAGCTCGCCCCCAACAGAGACGCCGTCATGCCGGAACTTTCGTAGATCAGATTACCGCCCGCCAGCGCTGCGGCCATCGAGGTCAGCCCCTTCTCCATCCCGTATTGCGCATCTATGGCTTTCGCGTCTGTCATCGAACAGGCCACGCCCGAAGGCAGCCCCAACCAGTTCGACAATTGAGCAGAGGCAGCGTTCAGCACCGCGGTTTCACCACTCCCACCCGAAAACGCGCCGGTACGCAGGTCGATCACCAAAGGCCAGTTAGAGAACACCATCGGAAATCCGGGTTGGATTGCGTGAACCATCACCAGGCTGGCCAAGGTCTCGGCCAGAGATTGGGCCAGAAACCCAGCCAAAGTCGCAGGTGCCGTGGCCCCCGCCTGCGCGGCGGTGATACAAGACATTGGGATATTGTGTTCGACACAGGCATAGACGACATCTACCGCATCTTCACCATAGCGCATCGGCGAGATCACGGGGCTGATATGCGCCTTCATGAAAGGGCGTTTCGAGAATTCGCCCGGGCCACCTGCGGCGATGTCCAACATCTCGACGATGGGGGCGACATGCGCGGCCAATGTGAAGGAAGTTGCCGTAGGCTTGGTGGTGTTCTTTATCAGCGCATAAGCGGTGTTTACGTCCAGATCGAAGGTCTCAGGTACGTCAGTGGCAACGCAGCAGCGGGTAAACCAGCTGACATTGGCCAACACATCCTGAAGCCGTGTGAAATCATGCAAATCCTGCAGGGTCGACGGGCGATAGAGGCCCGTGTCCGGATCAAGCGTCTGAACCGCCGCCCCACCGGTTCCGAAATGCACGCGATTGCCGCCCACCTCGATCGAACGCGTCTCATCCCGCCCGTGAAGCACAAAGGTTTTGGCGGCCTGATCGATGGCTTGCTCTACAAGCTGCGGCGAGAAGGTCACCCTACCCTCGCCAGTGTCGCGCGCACCGATCGCCAAAAGATCTGCGTGCAGCCGCGGCGGCACCTCGCCCATTCCCAACCTGTCGAGCAGATCGAGCGCGGTGGAATAAATACGCTGCAGCTCAGCGTCGGTCAGGGGTTTATAACTGCCGCCGGGCTGTCCCGGTGGGCACGGATCAAGCGCAGGCTTTTCCGCCCGTTGTGCAAGACGGCCCTTTCGCCCTGCCCGCTTTCCCTGCCGCGCTTCCATCGCAGTCCTTTCAACATGATGTAATGACTTTATTCAAAGGATCTCGACTGTCCGGATTCAACGGGAATTACCTTTCTACGATTATCTCAAGATCAATCTTCGATATTCTGCGTAAAAACGCCCAATCGCTTGAAAACCCACACATGCGCCGGACTAATTCCGGAAAACCAGCCGGAGGGTTCTTGCATGAAATCGCGTACCAAGGTGGTTGTCATCGGAGGCGGCATCGCCGGATGCTCAACGCTCTATCACCTGACCCGTGAAGGATGGAGCGATGTTGTACTGGTTGAGCGCAACGAGCTGACCAGCGGCACAACCTGGCATTCTGCTGCGCAAGTGACCAATTTCGGCATGAATCAGACCATGGTCGGGCTCAAGACCCATTCGATCAACCTGTACAAGGAACTGGCCGAGGACCCGGATTATCCGATCAACTACCATCACGGCGACGGTGGTATCCGGCTGGCCGATACGCCGGAGCAGATGCAGGGATATCGACATTTCGCGTCCATGGCGCGCGGGATGAATGTTCATTTCGAGGTGATCGACGCCGAAGAATGCGCCCGCCGTCATCCGTTGATCTCAACCGAGAACCTGCTGGGCGGGCTCTGGGATCCGCTGGATGGCGACATAGACCCGGCGCAGTTGTGTCAGGCCTTGGCCCGCCGCGCACGCAAAGCCGGGGCCGAGGTATATCGGAACACGCCGGTCACTGCGCTGACCCAGCATAAGGACGACACATGGACCGTGCACACCGAACATGGTGACATTGACTGCGATATCGTGGTGAACGCCTGCGGGTATCGTGTGAACGAGGTCGGTGCCATGATGGGCGTGCACCACCCTGTCGCATCGATGGAGCATCAGTATTTTCTGACCGAAGAAATCCCGACTATCCGCGAAGCGGGGCACCGGATGCCCCTGCTGCGCTGTCCGATCAGCGATTACTACTGCCGTCAGGAAAAGAACGGATTGCTGGTCGGGTTCTATGAACAGGATTGCAAAACCTGGGGCATGGACGGGATTGATCCAAACTTCGTCAACGCCTTGTGTCCGGATGATCTGGACCGGGTCACCGATGTGCTGGAAGGCGCCTTTGCCCGTATGCCCGCGCTGATGGAGGTGGGAATTCACACCGTCGTCAACGGCCCCATCACTTACACGATTGACGGCGCGCCGCTGGTCGGCCCGATCCCCGGCAAACGCAACGCCTTCTGCATCATTGGTCTGCGCGCAGGGTTGGGCGAAGGTGGCGGCCATGGCTGGCTGCTGGCGCAGCAGATCGTGCATGGTGAGGCCTGCTATGACACATGGTGCCTCGACCCGCGCCGTTTCACAGGTCACACGAATGTGGAACTAACCGCGCTGAAAGCCATCGAGGACTACCAGAACGAATTCCGCTTTCACTTCCCCTATGAACACCGCCCCGCGGGCCGCCCGGCCAAGACTACACCGTTGATGCCTGTTTTCGCAGCCGAAGGGGCAGAATTCACTGTTGTGAATGGGTGGGAACGGGTTGATTACGTCAAGCCGTCACCCGAGTTTCATCCCTCGCTGAGTTTCAATTTCGATGAGGCCTTTGATCTGGTTGCAGCCGAGGTTCAGAACATTCAAACCAATGTCGGCCTGACCGAAGTCAACGGCTTCAACCGTATCGAGATCACGGGCGCGGATCGTCACAAGTTTCTCGACCGGATGCTCTGCGGTGCGGTGACAAAGCGCGAAGGGCGCGTGGGGCTAGGCTATCTGCTCAACCACCATGGCATGGTCAAGGCTGAGGCCACCATCGCCAACCTGCCCGCCAGTGATCGTGGCCCGGCGCGGGTTTGGTACGGCTCGGCCGCGGCCAGTGAATATCACGATATGGACTGGTTGCAGGCACATCTGTCTGACGAAGAGGATGTGCAGCTGAAAGCACTGACCAATGATCAGACCATTCTGGTGCTCGCGGGCCCCAAAGCACGTGATGTCTTGTCAGCCTGCGCGCGCGGCGACTGGTCCCGCGACAGCTTCCCCTGGCTGTCCGTGCGCGAGTGTTTTGTCGGCATCGCTCCGGCTACGGTGCTGAACATCAGCTTCTCAGGCGAATTGGCATATGAAATCCACGTCCCCAATGGTTCACTTTATGCGGCCTACCTCGCCCTGCGGCAGGCCGGGAACGCGCATGGGTTGAAGCTGTTCGGAGCGCGAGCGGTGGATTCGATGCGGATGGAAAAGGGCTTTTTGCACTGGAAAGCCGATCTGCTGACCGAATTTGATCCATTCGAGACCGGTTTGGACCGATTTATCAGGCTGAACAAAGGTGACTTCATTGGCCGGGACGCATTGATGAAACGTCAAGCGGAGGGCGCACGCAAGAAGCTGGTCAATCTGCAGATCGACGCAACCCACGCGCCTGCGCATGGCGGCGCATCTTTGATCTCGTCAGGCAAAGTCGTGGGCACGATCACGTCAGGTGATTGGGGTCACCGTACCGGATTGAACCTTGCCTATGGCTTCGTTGAGCCGGATTTCGCGGCCCCCGGCAGCCGAATGCAACTCGACCTGTGCGGCGAGATTGTCGAGGCAGAGGTCATTACGCCCTCACCCTACGACCCGGAATTCTCGCGAATGCGCGCCTGACCTTGCCCACTATTCCGATAGGCCGTCGGCGTCAGCCCGAATTCAGACCGAAACGCCCGTGTCATAGCGCTCGCGTTTTCATATCCGCATCGGCTGGCGATCTCGGCCACCGATTGCTGCGTCTCGGTCGCCAGGTTACGTGCCAGGTTCAGACGCAGGCGACGGTAGAGCGCCTGCGGCGTTGTTCCCAGCTCAGCTTGTACCCGGCTTTCGATCTTCTTCTGCGAACAACCCAGCTGCCGTGCGATCTCCTTGATCTGCACTGGCGTCTCGAGTGATTTCTGCATGATGTTCAGAACGCGGTTCACCAAACTATCTCCGGACTTCATCGGCAGTGCAGCGGCGCCCGGTTCACCGCGGTTCATCAACAGATGTGCGACCTCCATCGATAAAAGCGGGCCGTGGTCCGCAAGGATCAGTGCCGTTGCCAAATCATAAGCCGCCATCGCGCCGGAACAGGTGATCCGGTTGCGATCGATCACATAGCGTTCCTGCACGGCATCGACCTCAGGAAAGGCCTCTTCGAACCGCGAAAGCTCATCCCAGTGAATGGTCGCGCGGTGACCTTCCAATAGGCCAGCACGGGCGAGCAGCCAGCTACCCGTATCCAAACCCGCCAGGTTAACATGCCGGGTCGCCGCTCGCCGCAGAGCCCGCAACGTCTCGGGCATTGCAAGGTCGAGATATCCGTAAGAAGGCATGACGACCAGCGTATTGCCGGTCTCAATCCCCAGCGCGCCATCCGGCGTCACCCGCAATCCGCTAGAGCTTTGGACCGATGCGCCATCCGGCGAATAGAATCGCCACGCATAAAGCTTCTGCCCCGCCAGAGTATTTGCCGCGCGCAGCGGTTCAACCAAACTGGCCAGACAGTGGTTCGAAAACCCGTCAAACAGCAGAATGTTATATCTCTGCGTCAACTTTTTCTATTCCCGCATGATATTTGACGAATACTGCATGTCATCGAGTCAGACAATCTCGTTTCATCGGCAACCAGATATCAAGGGAACACGCACCATGCAGTTTGGTTTGTCCGAAGAACAGGAAATGATCGTCTCGACTGTTCGCAGCTTTGTCGAGAACGAAATCTACCCGCATGAGGCCGAGGTTGAACGAACCGGCCAGGTCCCGAACGAGCTGGGCGAACAGATCAAACAAAAGTGCATCGATCTGGGGTTCTACGCCTGCAACTTCCCGGAAGAGGTTGGCGGCGCGGGTTTGTCGCATCTCGATTTCACGCTGGTCGAACGCGAGCTGGGTCGCGGCTCGATGGCGCTGACCCATTTCTTTGGCCGCCCGCAGAACATCCTGATGGCGTGTAACGATGAACAGCGCGAGCGTTACCTTCTGCCCGCCGTGCGCGGCGAAAAGATGGACGCGCTAGCGATGACCGAACCGGATGCGGGATCGGACGTGCGGGGGATGAAATGTCAGGCCGTGCGCGACGGCGGGGACTGGGTTGTCAACGGCTCAAAACACTTCATCTCGGGCGCGGAACACGCGGATTTCTTCATCGTCTTCATCGCCACCGGCGTCGACGAGACGCCGAAGGGGCCGAAAAAGCGGATCACTACGTTCCTTGTAGATCGCGGCACACCCGGCTTCGAGGTGCGCGAGGGATACAACTCGGTCAGTCATAAGGGTTACAAGAACTACATTCTGTATTTCGACAATTGCCGCCTGCCTGACGCGCAGGTGCTGGGCGAGGTGGATGGCGGCTTTGCCGTGATGAACGAATGGCTTTACGCAACCCGACTGACGGTTGCGGCCTTTTCGGTCGGGCGCGCGCGTCGCTGCTTTGACTATGCGCTGAACTACGCTGCCGAGCGCAAGCAATTCGGCCAGCCGATCGGCAAGTTTCAGGGTGTAGGCTTCCAGATCGCCGACATGATCACCGAGATCGATGCCGCCGATTGGCTGACCCTCTCTGCAGCGTGGCGTCTGGATGAAAATCTGCCCTCGAACCGAGAAATCGCGTCGGCCAAGCTCTACGCCTCGGAAATGCTGGCACGTGTCACCGACACAACGTTGCAGATATTTGGCGGTATGGGCCTGATGGATGACTTCCCCATCGAGCGTTTTTGGCGCGACGCGCGGGTCGAGCGCATCTGGGATGGCACCAGCGAAATTCAACGCCACATCATCAGCCGCGATCTTCTGCGTCCACTGGGCGCCTGACGATGAGCAAAGATCTCACCCGGCTGCTGCGGCCCAAATCCATCGCTGTGATTGGCGGTGGCGCGTGGTGTCAGCAAGTCATTCAGCAATCTGAACGCATGGGCTATGCGGGCCACATCTGGCCTGTGCATCCCAAGGCTGCTGATGTTGCGGGTCACAAGGTCTATGGCCGTCTGGAAGACCTGCCCGAGGCACCGGATGCGGTTTTCATCGGCATCAACCGGCACGCCACGATTGAGGCGGTTCAGCTATTGGCCAGCATGGGGGCCGGCGGTGCGGTGTGTTTCGCATCTGGCTTCTCGGAAGCAGCCGCAGAGGATGAAACCGGTGGCGACCTGCAACAGCAACTGATTTCCGCTGCAGGTGACATGCCTATTCTGGGGCCGAACTGCTATGGCTTCATCAATGCACTGGACGGAGCCTTGCTGTGGCCGGACCAGCATGGGGCTACGCCTGTCGATAAGGGCGTTGCGATCCTGACGCAAAGCTCGAACATCTCGATCAACCTGACCATGCAAAAACGTGCGCTGCCAATTGCTTATATGGTGGCCTGCGGGAACATGGCACAGACCAGTCAGGCCCGGATCGCTTCGGCTCTGTTAGACGACCCACGCGTCACTGCAGTTGGGCTGCATGTCGAAGGTTTCAAGGACATTCGTGAGTGGGAAGCTCTGGCTGCCAAAGCATACCGCAAAGGCATTCCGCTGGTAGCCCTCAAAGTCGGTGCGTCCGAGCAGGCACAGGCCGCAACCGTATCGCACACGGCTTCTTTGGCAGGCAGCGATGCAGGCGCGCAAGCCCTGCTTGAACGTCTCGGCATCCCGCGCCTGTCCGCCCTGCCCGATTTCCTTGAAACGCTAAAACTGCTGCATTGCTATGGCCCGCTGTCAGGCCGCAACATCGCCTCGATCAGTTGTTCTGGCGGTGAGGCCAGTCTGATCGCCGACATGGCCGTTGGTACAGGTCTGACTTTCCCATGTCTGTCCGATAAAAAGAAAACCCATCTGCGCGATGCGCTTGGCCCCATGGTCGCGCTGAACAATCCGCTGGATTACCATACCTATATCTGGCGTGACGAAGAGGCGATGGCGAACGCTTGGGCCGGGATGACCGACGATGACATTGACCTGACGGTCTCGATTGTCGACTACCCGAACACCGACACGACCGACTGGATCTGCGCCACGCGGGCGGCCCTGAGGGTGCGCGCTGAAACCGGCACTCGGTTCGCCATCGCAGCTACGCTGCCCGAGCTTTTGCCCGAAGACGTCGCGCAAGAGCTCATGGACGGAGGAGTCGTGCCTTTCATGGGGCTGGCCGAAGCGCTCTCCGCCATTCGCGCGGCAGGGCAGATCGCAGCACCCTCGGCAATCCCCGTTTGGCTGCCGGGCACAACCGAGGCCAACCGGACGCTCACCGAAGGTGAATCCAAAAAGGCTCTGGCCCAATGCGGTCTGCGCATCCCGCAGAACCGCACGATCGGTGGGCCAGACGAGGCACGTGCAGCGGCGCAGGAAATGGATGCACCTTTCGCGGTCAAAGGCGTTGGTCTTGCACATAAGTCCGAGCATGCCGCCGTTCGGCTGGGCGTTCAGGCCGAGGACGTCGCTGAGGTTGCAGCCGAGATCGGTACGAGCGAGATACTGATCGAAGAAATGATTGCTGGAACGGTCGCCGAACTGCTTATCGGGGTGGTCCGCGATCCGGCGCATGGATTTGTGCTGACTCTGGGTGCCGGTGGCGTCCTGACCGAAGTGCTGCGTGATACCGCATCGCTGCTGCTGCCCTGTACCTCCGATGAAATCCGAACCGCCCTTGGCAAACTGAAGATCGCGCCGCTTTTGGCGGGCTATCGCGGCCAACCGGCGGCTGATATGGATGCGATCATCACCGCGATTGAGGCCGTTCAGGCCTATGTCATGCAAAATGCCGACACGCTTGGCGAGGTTGAGATTAACCCGCTCCTCTGCACGCCCGACAAGGCGGTGGCCGTGGACGCCCTTATCAGAAAGGCCTGAGAAATGGACCCGATCAAAACCCGCCGCGAAGGGGCGATCCTTGAGGTGACGCTGGACCGGCCCAAGGCCAATGCGATCGACCTGGTTACCAGCCGGATCATGGGCGATGTCTTTGCTGAATTCCGTGACGATCCTGAGTTGCGCGTGGTCATCCTGACTGGCGCAGGTGAGAAGTTCTTCTGCCCGGGATGGGATCTGAAAGCCGCCGCCGAAGGCGATGCTGTCGATGGGGACTACGGTGTTGGCGGCTTTGGCGGCCTGCAGGAACTGCGTGACCTGAACAAACCGGTCATCGCGGCCGTTAATGGCATCGCCTGCGGTGGCGGGTTGGAACTTGCTCTATCCGCAGACATGATCCTGGCCGCTGATCACGCCACTTTTGCGTTACCCGAGATCCGTTCAGGCACGGTGGCCGACGCGGCGAGTGTCAAACTGCCCAAGCGCATTCCCTATCACATCGCGATGGAGTTGCTGCTGACTGGCCGCTGGTTCGATGCCGAAGAGGCCAATCGTTGGGGGCTGGTGAATGAGATCATCGCGGTCGATCAATTGATGGATCGCGCCTGGGAACTGGCGCGCCTGCTCGCCTCGGGGCCGCCACTTGTCTATGCGGCGATCAAAGAGATCGTGCGTGACGCTGAAGATGCCAAGTTCCAAGACACCATGAACCGCATCACCAAGCGCCAGTTGCGCACGGTTGATGTGCTTTATGCAAGCGAAGACCAGTTGGAAGGCGCGAAGGCCTTTGCCGAAAAGCGCGACCCGGTCTGGAAGGGCAAGTAGCCCGCTCTAGCGCATGACAAACGGATCCGGGATCGGCTCATCGCTGGTCCGAAGCCAAACGGCTTTGACGGTTGTATAGTCCAGCGCGGCTTCGATCCCACCTTCGCGCCCGTGACCTGACAGCCCATGGCCCCCAAACGGCGCGATCGGGCTAACCGCACGATAGGTGTTCACCCAGACGATCCCCGCCCGAATGGCCCGGATCACGCGATGGGCGCGGGTGAGGTCTCGGGTAAACAGCCCGGAAGCCAGACCGTATTGCGTATCATTGGCAATAGCGATGGCCTCAGCCTCATCTTCGAAACTGATGACCGACAGCACAGGGCCAAAGAACTCATTGCTCAGGCAGGCCGCGTTTGGGGCGGCGTCACAATCCAGAATGGTTGGCGCGAAGTAATACCCGTCGCGATCCAGAGCCTGCCCCCCGGTCACCAGTTTCGCGCCCTGCTCAATTGATTGAGCAATCAACGCTTCGGCTCTGCCGCGTTGACGCGCGGTGCAAAGCGGTCCGACCTCGGTCTCCATCTTGTCCGGTGCGCCGATGACAATCGCTTTGGCTTTTTCTTTCAGGCGCGCCAGAAAGGCGTCCTTGATCCCGGCCTGTACCACAAGACGAGATCCTGAAACGCAGCTTTGCCCGGTCGCCGCAAACACCCCTGAGACCTGAGCGTTCACCGCACTTTCCAGATCGGCATCGTCAAATACGATGAATGGGGATTTGCCGCCCAGTTCCAGCGACGTCGAGGCCAGATTCTCTGCTGAATTGCGCACGATATGACGGGCCGTCTCAGGCCCACCTGTAAACGCCACATGCGCCACTTTGGGATGGCTTGTCAGCGTGGCGCCCACTTCGGGGCCGCCCGTGATGACACTCAGGACACCCTTGGGGAATCCGGCCTGATCGAAGATACGCGCAAATTCCAGCATCGGCGCAGGACCATCTTCGCTGGCTTTGAGGACCACTGTACAACCTGCAGCCAATGCAGGCCCAATTTTGACCGCCGACAGAAACAGCTGAGAATTCCATGGCACGACTGCCGCAACAACACCTACGGGTTCGCGCCGCAGCCAAACCTCCATATCCGGTTTGTCGATGGGCAGGTGTGCACCTTCGATCTTGTCGGCAAGCCCAGCATAATACCGATAATATTCAGCCACATAAGCGATCTGCGCGGTTGTTTCGCGGATGATCTTTCCGGTGTCGCGCGTTTCCAATTCCGCCAGTTGCGGCGCGTTCTCAGCAATCAGATCGGCGAGGCTCATCAGAAGCTTGCCCCGCGCGCTGGCCGTCATTTGTGCCCATTCAACCGAGACAAATGCTCGCTCAGCCGCATCCACCGCGCGGTTTACATCGTCAACGGTGGCGTCGGGCATCCGAGCCCACGGGTTGCCTGTCGCCGGGTCGATGCTATCGAAATGCCGAGCCGCGTCTTCGAACTGACCCCCGATATAGTGCTGGAAGCTTTGCATATGTATTTCCCTTAAGGTGATCAGGCAAATGCGGGCATCACATCATTGATAAACCGCTCAAGCGAGGCTTTTTTTCGCTCAAACGACATCGAGCTGTCGATCCAAAACGCATATTCATCATAGCCCAATGCCTCATACCCTTTCAGCCGTTCGATGACCTTATCAGGGGTACCGATCACGAGGTCACGCGCCATGGCCTCGGGGCTATAGAACGGGTGGGCGGTAATCTCTTCATCGGTAAGCGGCTCGATTAGTCCATGAGAGATTTCGCGCTGGTTCATGAACCACGCCCCGAAATAACAGTAGAACCGGTTCAGCTCGACAGCTCCTAATTGGGCGTCCTCATCGCTGTCTGCCACATAGGTGTGCTGCAGCAACATGATTTTCGGGCGTGGTTGGTCTGAATGTTTTACACAAGCCGCGTTGAACTTTTCCATCAGGTCCGAGATTTCAGCATCACCCTTCCACAACGGCGTCACCTGCACATTGCATCCCTGCGCAACCGCAAATTCGTGGCTGTTCGGATCACGAGCCGCAATCCAGATCGGAGGGCCTTCGGGCCTCAATGGAAGCGGTGCCGAGGTGGTTTTGGGAAACTGATAGAACTCTCCTTCATGCTCGTAATCGCCCTCCCAAAGCGCCTTCACAGCAGGCACAAGCTCGCGCATGCGCTGACCGGCTTCCCAGGCATCCATACCCGGCATCAGGCGCTCGTATTCAAAGGAATACGCCCCGCGCGCGATACCCACCTCAAGCCGTCCATCAGTGATGATGTCGGTCATCGCCGCCTCACCGGCCAGTCGGATCGGGTGCCAGAATGGTGCGATCACGGTCCCCGTCCCCAGCCGCACATTGTTGGTGTGACGCGCGACGTCCACCAAACTCAGAAACGGGTTTGGCGCGATGGTGAAATTCATACCATGATGTTCACCCGTCCAGATTGCATGCATCCCGCCCTGATCGGCGATCCTGCACAGCTCAACGAACTCATCATAGATCTTCTTCTGATCTTCATCCGCAGAAATGCGCTCCATATGAGCAAATAGCGAGAACTTCATCGCTCAACCCTCTGATGTGACAGGTCGGATGGTACCGCTGTCCTGATTACCAAAATACACCCCGAAATTCCCCATTCGGCTTTCAACTGCAAAACGCTGCAACATCGTGCGCACCACCGGGTCGGCCAAAGCAGCAAGCGTCTGTGCATCGAGGTCATGGAACGCGCCCTGCTCCGCAGCTTCCCCACTGGCCTGACACAAGAATGAGATATGCTGGGTTTCGCGCGTCTCGTCTTCGTAAACGGAATAGATGAACCCTGCCTCAGCCTCGACCCCATTGGTGTCGATCAATCGCCGAAGGGCTGCTGATGCACCGTCTTTGCCGACTTTGACTTCGGGCAAAGCGAACGAACCGCCTTCGGTCTCGACCAACAAGACCCTTCCCTGATGCGCAATCAGGGCCGAGACCATCAGGTTGGCGCGATTGTTCAACGCCTCGGCTTCTGCCGCTGGCGTGACATAAGCGCCCCGCGCATAGCCGAGGCCCGGATGGGTATTGTTCGCATAGGCTTCGACCTTGCCCATCAGGATCAGATGATCGCCTGCCTCAACGGTTTTGAACATCGAACAGTCAAACCAGGCCGAGACACCGTCAAAAATCGGTGCACCATGCGGTCCGGGCCGCCAATCAACCGCTGAAAAACGATCCTCGACCGGTCGGGCGAATGTGTTTGAAACCTCTTTTTGCGCCTCGGACAACACGTTGACGGCAAAGCCTCCCGCACCGGCAAAGGCGTGGTAGTTGCGTGATGTATTCGCAAGGCAGACCAGAACCAAAGGCGGATCAAGCGAGACCGAGGTGAACGAGTTCGCCGTGAACCCCAGCGGTCTGCCATCGGGGTCGTGTGTCGTAACCACGGTCACGCCCGTCATGAAAGCGCCAAACGCATTGCGCAGGTCGCGTGGATCAATCTCTGTCATCGTTTGCCTCCCACCTAAGCCAGTCTTTCAGGGCCGCATTCACCTGCTCCGGAGCGGTTAGGTTGACCAGATGCCGATGTCCTTCGATGACCACTGATTGCCCCATGGGGGCGGCTGCGGCCATGTTATCAGACATTTCAAGCGTCGAATTCAGGTCTCCATCCCCGGTGATCGCAAGAAATGGGCAAGCGATGTCGCCCAAACGGTCGGCATAGGTCCGATCCCCGCGCGCAAATGCGCTGTAGGCCGTTGCATAACCAACTGGATCGACTTTAACCAACCAGCCTTCCACGTCCTTCCGCGCAGCCTGTTCTATCGGACTATTACCAAACCAGCGGTTCAGAGGTGTCTCAAGATCGAAACACCCGCTGCCAATCTGATCCGCGCGCGTTTCCACCGCTGCACGCGCCTCGGGGGATCGGAGATATACACCGTTCAACAGCGCCACCCGCTCGACAGCATCAGGATAGCTAACTGCGTAGCCTGCGGCGACAAGCGCACCCATGGAGTGACCGGCGAGACTTACGCGTCCAAGGTTCAAAGCTGCCAGAGCCGCCCAGAGCCATTCGACGAAGGCAGGCAGTTGCGCGCCCTCAGGCAATCGGGACGATCCTCCATGCCCCGGCATGTCCACAGCAATCACACGATGCGTTTCCGACAGCACATCAACCTGCGGCCCCCAGGCCGCGGATTGCATCCCGACCCCGTGGATCAACACCACCGGTTTTCCGCACCCCGCTTCACGATAGCTTAGCGTTCCGTAGGGTTCAGACAGCTGCAGGGTTGTCAACGTCATGGCCCAACTCTTTCAGGTCTTGATAGCGATCACCGACCCGGTGATGCGGACGCCCACCGACCGAGGCACCAAGCGCCACCACGATCTCATCCGGTGCCGGCGCGTCCGCAACAGACAACTGAATAGTCAGATAGTGACTGCGCCGACCGCCATCGTTCTTGTCCATCAGCGGTATCTGCAGCGGCGCATTGGCCGGACCGCGTGTGTTGGTGAACGCAAGATAGGATTTAGCGCCTACCGCCTCGCGATAATGGTTCCCGAACCGAAGCGTATGGATCAACGCCGAGGCATGCTCAACTTCACCATTCACACCAACTATGGCGGATTTTCCGTAGCCCTCAACCTTGTCGCCCCCTCCGGCGGCGTCCAACACCATCTCAGTCAGCAGCTTGCCCAGTCCCGGCGCGCAATCGCTGATCTCAGGCCTCAGATTCTCGACGAAACCCCGACCTGCCCACGGATTTCGGATAACCGAGACGGCTGCGATCATCTTCAAGGGGCGCTCAGCCACCCTGCCCCCTTCGATCAGAGTGTTTTCAACATGAAGAAGCGTTTTTCGGATTTCGGCTGGCATGGCTGCACCCTATGGTTCGATTCTCGATTTGATTTATGGTATACCATAATACCATCAGTCAATCCCATTGCGCCGAAACACCCTCATTGATATCACCGCAGCTATGACCACACCCGCGCTTTCCAGAATAGAACAACCGCCCTTGACCCTGCGGGACATCGTGCAGGAACGTATGCGGGACGCGATCATCGAAGGGCATTTCAAACCGGGAGAGCGGCTAGTCGAACGACCATTGTGCGATCAGCTTGGTGTCAGCCGCACCGTTGTGCGCGAAACGATCCGCTATCTCGAAGCCGAAGGTCTGGTTGAAATCCTGCCCGGGCGCGGACCAATCGTGGCGCTTATGAACTGGAATGATGCGCAGCAAATCTACGAGATCCGACGGATGCTGGAGACGGCGGCAGCTCGAAAATGCGCCAAAAACATAACTGACGAGCGCGCGATGCGCCTTCGGAGTGCGCTCGACCAGCTCAAGCATCAGTTTACCGACAAAACACCCGGTGGGCTATTTCGCGCCACGGCGGGATTTTACGCCGAGATATTTCAGGGCGCGGGCGACTATATCGCGTGGGAGATCGTGCAACGCCTCAACGGCCGCATCAGCCGGTTGCGCATGATGACCCTCTCTTCGACTGAACGCAGCCGCCCGGGGCCCGAGCATATGCAGGCGATTTGCGATGCGATTATCTCAGGCGATGCGGAAAAAGCCGCAGCGGCGGTTGAGAGACATCTGGATGACACCACCGCGATTGCCGAAAGACTACTGGCCGAACACGCCGATTAATCGCCTCTCATTTCAGATCTTATGTCCAGATCTGTCGTTTCTTGGTAATGTCTCACAATGATCTGTGAGTTTGGTGAGTTCAGAATCGATCTTCTGCGTCAGGAACTTCTGCGCGACGGATCGGTTGTCGATGTAGAACCGCTGGCGTTCCAGCTCATCGCCCTTTTGGCCAAGAACCAAGACCGCCTCGTAACAAAAGACGAGCTGTTTGCCACCTTGTGGGGCAATCGGATCGTGTCCGAGGCTGCCTTGTCCACTTGCATCAAATCGGCGCGGCGCGCTGTCGAAGATACCGGGGATCGGCAAGCAGTTATCAAAACAGTTCATGGCAAAGGGCTGCGGTGGACGGCCCCGCTGCAGATCATTGATTGCGAGGCAACGCCCGCATCCGTAGTGCCGCAGGATCTGGACGTGCAGGACACCGAATGGATCGAAGCCGCGACACGGCCCACAATCGCCATTCTTCCCTTCGATAACATCGGTGCGGACGGCACGGCCAAAACGCTCAGCGCCGCGATACCACACGAACTCATCGCATCCATTTCTCGGTTGCGCTGGATTGCCGTGATCGCGCGCGGGTCATCGTTTCGCTTCCATTCAAAGTCCGGTGAGATCGGAGAAATCCGCAAGAGTCTCGGGGCCCGATATTGCCTGACCGGCAGTGTCGAAGTGATGGGCCCTCGGGTCGCTATCAGCGTCATGCTGTCCAGTACCGCAGATGGCGAAGTGATTTGGGCCGACCGTTTCAATTCCCGCCTCGATGATGTGCACGAGGTGCGCGAGCAGATCATTTCTCATGTCGTCTTCGCCATCGAGGTTCAGATCCCGCTGAGCGAGGCGTCAAAGGCACGCCTCCGATCGCCCGAAAATATCGATGCCTGGGCAACCTATCATCTGGGCTTGCAATCCCTCTATCGCTTTGACGCCAATGAAAATGACCGGGCGATTGCCTTATTCGAAAAGGCGATCGCATTGGAACCCGAATTTGCTCGGGCGCACGGGGCGTTGTCTTTCGCTCATTTCAAAACAGCCTTCATGCACTATTCAGACAGTCGCGCCGAACCGATGAAGCTCGCGCGGGCCGAAGCCGAACGTGCCGTCGACCTGGACCCGATGGACCCGTTTGCAAATTTCAACATGGGCCGCGCCCTCTGGTTGGTGGGTGATCTGGACAGCGCCAAAATCTGGCTGGACCGCTCCACCGCGCTCAGCCCGAATTTTGCGCAAGGCATCTACGCCCGCGCCTGGACCGAAACGGTATCCGGCGCCAGTGGCATCGGTCGGCGTCTATCGGACGACGCCCGCGCGCTCAGCCCGCTTGATCCACTACTCTATGCGATGCTGGGAACACGCGCGATGAGCCTGGCGATGGAAGGTCGCGATAGCGAAGCCGCGGATTGGGCAGTACGGGCTGCAAATGCGCCGGGAGCGCATGATCTGATCAGCCTGATTGCGACGTTTACAAACGAACTGGCGGGCAACCAAACCGAGGCTGCCCAATGGGCAGATCGCGTGCGTGCCTCGCGCCAACGCATCACACAGGATCATTTCTTCCGGTCGTTCCCCTTTACCGACCCGGATACGCGTTCACGGTTTTCAGGCGCGTTGTCCCGGCAAGGTATTCCCCAAATCTGAGCCGAAAGAACCAATTTCACGCCGATTTACAGGGTTTCCTCAGAAACTCCTCAGGACTCGCGCCACCCATTGCGTCTAGTCTTGCGGCATTAGGGGCCCCTGATCCGGCCAAACCAACACTTCATGTAGGATAATACAATGACCGATCAAAAGCTTAGAACGACGCAAGGAAACGGGTGCGTTTTTGACAGCGTTCTGGATACCATCGGGAACACTCCCGTCATCCGCATCAACAATCTGGGCCCCGAAGGCGTCAATCTGTTTGTGAAATTCGAAGCATTCAATCCCGCCGGGTCGGTCAAGGATCGTCTGGCCGTTAACATCATCGAGGCTGCCGAACGCAGTGGCGCCCTGAAGCCGGGCCAGACCGTGGTCGAGGCCACAAGTGGCAATACCGGCATCGGGCTTGCCATGGTTTGCGCGCAAAAGGGTTATCCTCTGGTGGTGACTATGGCCGATAGTTTCTCGGTCGAGCGTCGTCGCCTGATGCGGATGCTGGGGGCGAAAGTGGTCCTGACCCCACGCGCCGAAAAGGGATTTGGCATGTACCGCAAAGCCGCCGAACTCGCCGAGGCGCATGGCTGGCTACTGGCGCGGCAGTTCGAGACGGAGGCCAATGCCGAGATTCACGCCGCAACCACCGCACAGGAGATTCTGAGCGATTTCAACGGTCAACCGCTGGACTACCTCGTGACCGGCTACGGGACTGGCGGTACAGTTACCGGCGTCGCCCGGGTGCTGCGCAAGGAACGGCCCGAGACCAAGATCATCCTCTCTGAGCCTGCCAATGCGCAACTGATTGGCAGCGGTATTGCCACTGACCGTGGGCAAGATGGTGATCCTCTGTCCAGCCACCCGGCTTTTGAGCCGCACCCGATCCAAGGCTGGACACCGGATTTCATACCGGCCGTTTTGCAGGAATCGATCGACAACAACTTCTTCGACGAATTGATTCCCGTCCCCGGCCCAACAGGCGTGGAATGGGCCCGGAAACTGGCCAGCCACGAGGGCATTCTGACGGGCATCTCAGGTGGGGCCACCTTCGCAATCGCCGTCGGCATTGCTGAAAAAGCCGATCCGGGCGCGAACATCCTGTGCATGCTGCCCGATACTGGCGAGCGTTACCTGAGCACACCCCTCTTTGAAGGAATAGCCGAAGAGATGACCGAGGAAGAGATCGCGATCTCGAACTCCACTCCCGGCTATCAGATGTCCTGAGATGGCTGATCCGTTCTTAGCACTGAGCGTGGCTTGCAACCGTGCCCTGGCCTACCGGCGATCTGTGCCAACGCGCCCTTGCCCGCCCGAGAAGAGCTTTGACGAGATGCTGGCCATCTTTGACGAACCTCTTCCCGAGCATGGCAAAGACGCCGAAGCCGTGATCAACGATCTCGCGGATCGCGGTGAACAGGGGCTTACCCAAATGGTCCACCCCAGGTTCTTTGGTTGGGTGTTGGGAGGCTCGGCTCCTGTGGGCGTTGCCGCAGACTGGCTGGTAAGCGCTTGGGGACAAAACTCTGCGTTCCATCGCTCTTCCCCCACCACTGCGGCGGTGGAACAGATCGCAGCTGGGTGGCTGTTGGACATTCTCGATCTGCCCCGCGACGCCGCTGTTGGATTTGTCACGGGCGGAACGGTTGGCAACTTCACGGCACTTGCCGCAGCGCGCGGAGCGGTTTTGCGCGCCCATGGCTGGGACCCGGATGAGGATGGGCTGTTCGGAGCACCTCCGATCACAGTGTATCTGGGTGATGATGCACATACATCGGTCATGTCGGCACTCGGATATCTCGGTCTTGGTCGGAACCGTGTCAAACGCATAAAGACCGACGCTGAGGGACGGATGGTCGCCGCTGACCTGGCGCAGCAAATGAGCGCGCAGACGGGGCCAGCGATCATCGTCACACAGGCCGGGCAGATCAACACCGGCGCGTTCGATCCGTTCGACCAGTTCGCAGACATTGCAGAACGATCAGGCGCATGGATCCATGTGGATGGCGCATTCGGCCTCTGGGCGCGCGCGCATCCCGAATATCGCGCGTTGACCGACGGCCTCGACCGCGCGAATTCCTGGAGCGTCGATGGTCATAAATGGCTGCAAACCCCATTTGACAGCGGCTATGCAATTGTTCGGGACAAAGACGCCTTGCAAAAGGCGATGCGGATCAGCGCAAGCTATCTGCCGCCCCAGGCTGAACATGAGCGCATCCCGTGTTTCCTGACCCCTGAACTGTCACGCCGCGCGCGCGGCCTGCCAACCTGGGCAGTGCTCAAATCGCTTGGCCGCGAAGGGGTTCAAGAGATGGTCGGGCGTCATTGCAAAACCGCCAAGCGCATTGCAGACCGTTTGCGACCGGTCGAAGGTATACACATCTTGAACGAGGTCGTCCTGAACCAGATCATCATCAGCTTTGGCAACGAAGAGGCGGAGTCAGAGACCCGCCGCAAAACGACCGAAGCCGTCATCGCAGGCATCTTGGAAAAAGGCAAAATCTTCGTCGGCGGCAGCCAATGGCGCGGGGATTGGGTAATGCGCCTATCGGTGATTTCCGACGCAACCGAGCTTGAAGCGGCGGATCAGATTGCTGATCATATTCTGGCCGTTTGGGCGGAAGTTCAACGCACTCTGGCGACATCTTCAAGCCCCGCCATTTAGCGTAGAGCCACTTGTTTCACACTGGATTTAACCGGTGTGAACGGCTTGATGCACCTCAACGATGTTACCTTCTGGGTCGTGAAAAAAGATCTGGTGCCATTCTTTGGCGAAGGCCGTCCCATAATCTGAATAGAGAATATTGTTAGCCTCAAGCACCGCTTTGAAGGCTTCGATATCGTCGGTTCGATACGCAATGTGGCCGCGTTCTACGGGGTTGATCGTCTCACCATGTTTGAAAGCTACATCCAGATTGCGCTCGGCCAGATGCATCTGCATTGCACCATCTGTCGCAAACCGGATTTTACCGTCATATCCCTTATCGTCCGTTGCCACCGGCCGCGGAAAATTCTCAATCGGGATGTCTTCAAGACCCAGCACATCGGTATAGAACTTGTGCAAACGTTCAACATCGTCGGAAACGTAGTTGATGTGATGGAATTCGAGCTTCATGGGCATAAACTTCTATTCGTAGCCCGACGCAAGAAACCTCATGAACCTCTTGCTTGCAAGCCTGCATCGGCGCAAATGCCCAGAATTCGACACGTGATTTCGACTATACCGACAGCAGCCTTCTCGTTAAGTCAGTTGGCCGGGATTTAAGTTGGATATTCGCGCATACTGAAATTAGTATTCAAAAACAATATTCTATGCAATTACTAAAAAATTAGTTTGACACCGTAGCAAAAAATCGCTGATGGTTGTGGGCATCCGGTTAGCGCCGGACAAGCAAAATATCTTGGGAGGAGACAGATGCGGAGACATCTACTTTCCGCAGTGGCGGCGGCTGCCGTCATTGCGGGGCACGGTCCCGTGTGGGCCGACGAAGCCGCAGCACAACGTTGGATCGACGACGAGTTCCAGCCATCGACGCTGTCGAAAGACGAGCAGATGGGTGAGATGAAGTGGTTCATTGAAGCTGCACAACCCTATTCGGGCATGGAAATCAACGTCCTGTCCGAAGGCATCCCGACGCATTCCTATGAATCCGAGGTCCTCGCCAAAGCGTTCGAAGAGATCACCGGCATCAAGGTCAATCACCAGATCCTCGGCGAAGGCGAAGTGGTTCAGGCGGTTCAGACTCAGATGCAGACCGGCCGGAACCTGTATGATGGCTATGTCAACGACAGTGACCTCATCGGCACACATTCGCGTCTGCAACTGGCCTATCCTCTGACTGACATGATGGGGGGCGACTGGGCGGCAACAACATCGCCAACGCTGGATTTGGATGACTTCATGGGCATCCAGTTCACCACCGGTCCTGACGGCAAGCTGTATCAGCTGCCGGACCAGCAGTTTGCGAACCTATACTGGTTCCGCAAGGACTGGTTCGATGACGAAGCCAACAAAGCCGCGTTCAAAGAGAAATACGGCTATGATCTGGGCGTTCCGGTCAACTGGTCGGCCTATGAAGACATCGCCGAGTTCTTCACCAATGATGTGAAAGAAGTCGATGGCGTCGCGATCTATGGCCACATGGACTACGGCAAGCGTGCGCCTGATCTGGGCTGGCGCATGACCGACGCCTGGCTGTCGATGGCCGGTGCTGGCGATAAGGGTGAACCGAACGGTGTTCCGGTCGACGAATGGGGCATCCGCATGGAAGCGGGCACCTGTAACCCTGTTGGTGCGTCCGTATCGCGCGGCGGTGCTGCAAACGGCCCGGCTGCGGTTTATGCGATCCGCAAGTGGGACGAATGGCTGCGGAACTATGCGCCTCCGGGTGCGGCGTCTTATGACTTCTACCAGTCGCTGCCGGCGCTCAGCCAGGGCAACGTGGCCCAGCAGATCTTCTGGTACACCGCCTTTACCGCCGACATGGTGAAGCCGAAGTCCGAAGGCAACAACACCGTGGATGACGAAGGCACGCCGCTGTGGCGAATGGCACCCAGCCCGCACGGCCCCTACTGGGAAGAAGGCCAGAAGGTCGGTTACCAGGACGTGGGCTCTTGGACGTTCCTGAAATCGACCCCCTCGGATCGTGCCCAGGCAGCTTGGCTCTATGCCCAATTCGTGACGTCCAAAACTGTTGATGTGAAGAAGTCCCATGTAGGTCTGACCTTCATTCGCGACAGCTCGGTCAACCACGAGTCGTTCACCGAACGCGCACCCAAGCTGGGTGGTCTGGTCGAGTTCTATCGCTCGCCTGACCGCGTGGCATGGTCGCCGACCGGCATCAACGTGCCGGACTATCCGAAGCTGGCCCAGATCTGGTGGCAGCAGATCGGTGACGTGAACTCGGGCGCCTTCACGCCGCAAGAGGCAATGGACCGTCTGGCCGAAGAGATGGACATCACCATGTCTCGCATGCAGGCTGCAGATGAAAGCGCCGGTGTCTATGGTGGCTGTGGCCCGCGCCTGAACGAAACCCAGGATCCTGCCTTCTGGCTGGAGAAAGAGGGTTCGCCCAAGGCCAAGCTTGAGAACGAAAAGCCGCAGGGCCAGACCGTCAACTATGACGAACTGGTGGCGCGCTGGCAGTCTCAGTAAACTGATGCAACCGGGGGTGCCGTCTGCGGCACCCCCACCCCAAGACCAGTGCCGCGCACTGAAGGACCGGAACTCACGGACATGATAGAACTTCAAGACGCGACCAAACGGGTCGGTAACGTCATCCATATCAAGCCCACTAACCTGAAGCTGCAAACCGGCCATTTCAATGTGCTGCTGGGTGCGACGGGATCGGGCAAGACCTCTCTGATCAAGATGATGGCCGGGCTGGACCCGATTGCTTCGGGTAAAGTCTTCATGGATGGGCAGGACGTCACAAGGCTGAACACTCAGAAACGGCAGATCAGCCTGGTGCACCAGTTCTTCGTGAACTACCCGCATATGACTGTTTTCGACAACATCGCCTCGCCGCTGCGCGTGGCAGGCATGGCCCAATCCGAGATCGAAGGCCGCGTCGAAGAAGCAGCCGACCTGCTGCAACTGCGCCCGATGCTGCAACGCCGCCCGCATGAGCTGTCGGGTGGGCAACAGCAACGGACCGCACTGGCCCGCGCCATCGCGAAAGAAAGCCGCGCGGTGTTTCTGGACGAGCCACTGGCAAACCTCGATTACAAGCTGCGCGAGGAACTGCGTGAGCAGCTGCCCGACCTGTTTGCCGGGCGCGGCGCCGTGGTTGTCTATGCGACCTCGGAACCGGAAGAAGCGCTGCTGCTGGGCGGCTATACCGCGCTAATGGAAGATGGCCGCGTCACGCAGTTCGGCCCCACGGCAGACATCTATCGCAACCCGGAAAACATCGCTGCAGCACGCGTGTTTTCGGACCCTCCGATTAACGTGGCGCACATCACCGTATCCGGTGCGCAGGCGCAACTGGCAGGCGGCGGTGGCTGGGCCGTCTCTGATATGGCCGATGGAGACTACATGGTCGCAGTGCGCCCGCATCGGGTCACGCCATTCCGTACCTCGGACGCTGACGTTGAGCTGACAGGCCGCGTGATCGTGACCGAGCTTTCGGGTTCAGATTCCAGCGCGCATTTCCGACACGGGTCGGATGACTGGGTATCCCTGGCCGCTGGCGTGCATCCCTACCAGGTTGGCGAAGATCACAGTTTCTATATGAACCCGGCACATTGCCGGTATTTCGGCCAAGACGGCCAAAGGGTCGCGTGACATGGCACAGATCAAGCTTTCAAACCTGCGACACAGCTACATGCCCGCGCCGAAAGGCCCCGAGGATTATGCGCTGAAAGAAGTTGACGTAACGTGGCGCGATGGCGGGGCCTATGCGTTGCTTGGCCCATCCGGCTGCGGCAAGTCGACGTTGCTGAACATCATCTCGGGGCTTCTGACCCCGTCCGAAGGGCAGATTCTGTTCGATGGTCAGGATGTGACCGCCCTCCCCCCCGATCAGCGCAACATCGCACAGGTGTTCCAGTTCCCGGTGATCTACGACACAATGACTGTGGGCGAGAACCTGGCTTTTCCGTTGAAGAATCGAGGTGTTGACGCAGCGCGGATAAAACAACGGGTCGATGAGATCGCCGAGATGCTGGACGTCACGGATATGCTGAATACCCGTGCCTCGGGTCTGAGCCCAGACAACAAGCAAAAGATCTCGATGGGTCGCGGACTGGTCCGCGACGATGTGAACGCGGTGATGTTTGACGAGCCGCTGACAGTGATCGACCCGCATCTGAAGTGGAAGCTGCGATCGAAGCTGAAAGAGCTGCACCAGCGCGTCAAAGCTACGATGATCTACGTGACTCACGACCAGACCGAGGCGCTGACATTTGCGGACGAAGTGGTCGTGATGCAGGAGGGCGAAGTGGTTCAGATCGGCACCCCAGTCGAGCTGTTCGAGCGGCCTCAGCACACATTCGTCGGACACTTCATTGGCTCGCCCGGCATGAACGTTCTGCCCTGTGAGACCCGAGGTGACCGAGCGGTGTTCGAAGGCCATGAGGTTATGCTGGAAGGCCCCACTCATGGCGACGGAGGCCGCACCGATCTGGGCATCCGCCCCGAATATGTGGGCTTTGGCGATACCGGCATCCCGGCGCATGTGACCAAAGTCTCGGACATTGGCCGTCATTTCGTAGTCAGCGCGATGGTCGGCAACACGGCTCTCAAAGCCGTGACCGAACACAGCGTGCCCGAGCCCGGATCACAGGTCTTCCTGCAATTCAAACCTGAACAATCCCGCGTCTATCGCGACGGCTGGATCGCAACCGAGGAGCGGGCGCAATGAGAACAGAAAACCAAAAGGCGTGGTTCTTTGTCCTGCCAGTGCTGGCACTGGTCGCGTTCAACGCGCTGGTGCCGATGATGACAGTGGTCAACTACTCGGTGCAGGAAACCTTCGGCAACAACCAGTTCTTCTGGGAAGGGCTAGGCTGGTTCGAACAAATCCTGCGTTCCGACCGGTTTCAGGCCGCATTGGGACGGCAATTCCTGTTTACTTTCCTCATCTTGCTGATCGAAGTTCCACTTGGCATCATCGTGGCCCTATCCATGCCCCGCAAAGGCTTCTGGGTGCCGGTCTGTCTGGTGCTGATGGCCCTTCCGATGCTGATCCCATGGAACGTGGTCGGTTCGATGTGGAACATCTTCACCCTGCCGAAAATCGGCCTGATGGGATATTTCCTGAATGACGTTATGGGCATCAACTATGACATGACGCAACAGCCTCTGTCCGCCTGGATCACGGTCATCGTCATGGATGTCTGGCACTGGACCTCGCTGGTTGTGCTGCTGTGCTATGCGGGTCTCGTGTCGATCCCGGATGCCTATTATCAGGCCGCCAAGATCGACGGTGCCAGCCCATGGTCGGTGTTCCGTTATATCCAGTTGCCCAAGATGAAAACCGTTCTGACCATCGCCGTTCTGCTGCGCTTCATGGACAGTTTCAATATCTATACCGAGCCCTTCGTTCTGACCGGCGGTGGCCCCGGCAACTCAACGACCTTGCTGTCGATCGACCTGGTGAAGATCGCGCTGGGACAGTTCGACCTTGGCCCTGCGGCCGCGATGAGCCTGATCTATTTCGCCATCACGCTGCTTGTGTCGTGGGTCTTCTACACTCTGATGACAAAGGATGACGCGCAATGAAGAAGCGGTCCCTTATCCCGATCCTCTATATCGCGTTCCTGATGCTGCCGATCTATTGGCTGGTGGCGATGTCCTTCAAGACCACGAACGAGATCCTGTCGGGCTTTTCCCTGTTTCCCCAGACCTTTACGCTGGAGAATTACATCACCATCTTCACTGATCCAACGTGGTACTGGGGTTACATCAACTCCATCCTCTATGTGACGCTGAACACGGTGCTTTCGGTCTGTGTCGCCCTGCCTGCGGCCTATGCGTTCTCGCGCTATCGGTTTCTGGGCGACAAACAACTGTTCTTCTGGCTGCTGACCAACCGGATGGCCCCGGCTGCGGTGTTCGCCTTGCCGTTCTTCCAGCTTTATTCCTCCATCGGGTTGTTCGACACCCATCTGGCGGTAGCACTGGCGCATACGCTGTTCAACGTGCCGCTGGCGGTGTGGATTTTGGAAGGCTTCATGCGCGGCATCCCGAAGGAGCTGGATGAAACAGCCTATGTGGACGGCTATTCCTTCCCGCGCTTCTTTGTGACGATCTTCCTGCCCAACATCAAAGCGGGCGTCGGCGTCGCGGCCTTCTTCTGCTTCATGTTCTCGTGGGTAGAAATGCTGCTGGCCAAAACCCTCACGGCGGTCGAGGCCAAACCCATCGCCGCCGTGATGACCCGGACGGCCTCTAGCGCTGGGTATGAGCTGGGCCTGTTGGCAGCCGCCGGTACGCTGACCATCATCCCCGGAGCCATCGTCATCTGGTTTGTCCGCAACTACATCGCGCGCGGTTTCGCGATGGGACGTGTGTGAGGTTCGATATGCGTAAACTCCTTCTCACCCTTCCTTTCCTGCCGACCATGGCTATGGCCCAACAGGCCGGATGGGGCAGTGTCGGCCAGCAAGAGGAAAAAGGCTTCTCGTGGACCGACCCCTTGTGGCCCGATTTCTGGATGGCCTGGACACCGGCTACGTTGGCTCTGTTCGTTGGCATCTTCTCGGCCATCGCGTTGATCGGCCTACTAGAGGGGTTCAAGTACCGCGACGGGATCGAACGGCGCGGGGTTCTGGGCCTGACGACCACGCTGGGCGACCGGCTATTCATCACCTTACTCGGTTCCGCTTACATCTTCCTCGCCTGGCTCGGCCTGGTCGGCCAACCTGTCTGGACACCCCTATTCTTGTCCATCGGTTGGGGGATTTTCGTTTTCTGGAAAGTTTAGGCTTTGCGAAACAGCGAAAGGATGCTTGTCTGGCAAGCATACTAAGAAATGGCGACACCGAGACCGATGCGAAAGAAAAAGACATCCAATCTGCTGACCGAAGTGGAACTGGAGTTCATGAATGAACTCTGGGCACTTGGTGAGGGCTCGGTCCGTGACGTTCTTGACCGCCTGCCGCCAGAACGCAATCTGGCTTATACATCCGGCGCGACCATCCTGCGTATTCTTGACGAAAAAGGCTTTGTCGAGAGTCGCAAGGACGGCAAGACGCTGATCTATAAGCCGCTTCTGGAAAAAGACAGGTATCAGACACGGTCGCTACAGAATCTGTCCCGTACATTGTTCGACGACACGCCCGCCACGTTGGTCGCGCGTCTTGTCGACGATGCCGGGCTGACAGAGACGGATCTTGAGGACATTCGGGCACTGGTAGAGAGGAGACTGCAAAATGACAGCAGTTAAGCCCGTACTCGACTTCTATCTCGAGCTGAATCTGGTGATGGTTCTGGCATTGTTGATTTGGTTGACGTCGCGCTACGCTTTGAAACGGACGTCCCTTCAATTCGCGTATTTTGCGCAGCTTCGCGTGTTCAAGATACTGCTTGTCTGCGTCGTGCTCAGCCCGCTGCTGGCGATCGGCCTGGCCGAATTGTTGCGCTTGGCCTTGCCTGACCGTCCTATCGCCCTTGGTGACATCGCGGTCGCGGCGTATCTGCGGGGTGACATCGCCCTGCCAGCCACCCAGTTCGAGAGCTTGCTCAACATACGGGAACGTTGGGCAGATAACGTACTAAGTGGCGGTTCTGTCTTATCCTTGATTGCGTTTGCTGCAATTGCCACCGGGGCAATTTTTCTCGCAGCGCGCGTGGCACATGCTGCATATCGAATTCGCGGAACCATAAACGCCAGTTTCCTCTGGCGACGTTCGTCGAAAGTCGACATTCGCCTGTCTGACCGTATATCGGTCCCTTTCGCAGTGCGGGGATTGCGCCGGAGGCACGTCGTCTTGCCCACGCACCTGCTCGATACGCCGGATGAGCTGCGATTTGCCATCGCGCATGAGTTCCAGCACGTCCGCGCTGGCGATGTAGAATGGCAACTGATGCTTGAGTTTTTGCGTCCGCTCATGTTCTGGAACCCCGCCTACATAGCGCTGAAATATGAGTTTGAACGTCTGCGTGAACTGGGTTGTGATCAATCCATCGTGGCGAGACGACGCTTGAACGCTTCGCACTACGCCAATTGCCTGTTGAACTATTGCGGTCGCATAGTGGCACGTGATCGATCCTACGTTCTGGACGTCGCATTGGTCAGTGGTGGCCGCGCCAAGCGCGTGTTGCGTCAGCGGGTACTGGCGCTGTCAGATGCGCCTCTTCTGCTTCGCCCGGCCAACACTCTGGTATTTGGTAGCACGCTGATATTCGCCGGGATACTGGCTTTCGGCTCAGTTTCAATGCGCCAGACCGACGACTGGAGCCATGACAGACTCATGCTATCGACCGTCGTCAATCTTGAGCGATTGGCCGAAAGAAATCAGGGCAATTAAGCCTGTCCATATTTGCGCCGTCTCAGAAAGCGGCGCAAAACCATGTTTGTGAGCAGGAAAAGAAGCGCAAGTCTGGAACATCATGCGCGCGCAAGACCTGGTCGAAGCGTGTGATCTGGCTCGAAACAAGCCAGAACCAGCTTCAATCCTAATGCACCTTTCGCGCTGTACGAAACAGCAACAGGAATACGAATACGGACCCGATTGAGGTGGTCACGATCCCAACAGGCAATTCCTGCGGAGCAAGTAACAGCCTGCTGAGGATATCCGAGCCAGTCAAAAGTGCAGCACCAACCAAGGCCGCCGTGGGCAGTAAATGGCGGTGCAGCGGGCCGGCAATTCCTCGGGCGATATGCGGCACCATCAAGCCGACAAAGCCGATCACGCCAGCCACCGAAACAAAGACGGCGGTCGCGAGGGCCGCGGTGAAGAACATGCTGAACCGCAAGCCCTGCACAGGCACGCCCAAAGTGGTTGCGGTCAGATCTCCTGTCAGCAAAGCATCCAGCCAGCGACTGCGGTAGAGTGAGTAGCTCAGGATCAGTATCAAGCCCGCGCAGACAAGCGGAAAAGTCTCCCAACGAGCGAGGCCCAACCCGCCCAGCATCCAGAAAATCACCGAATGCGCGGCACGACTATCGCCCGCGAAGATCAGATAGTTTGTAATGGCAGAGAACAGGAAAGACACCGCCAGCCCAGCCAGTATCAGCTTTTCGGGCGCGCTTGTCCGCAGCCCATGCACCAGCGCGAGCACGATACCCGACGCCACCAACCCTCCGCAGAACGCAGCCAATGGCAAAGTCCAGAAGCCCAGAATATCTCCGGTTACAGTGATGACGAAAACGGCCCCCGCTGCAGCACCTGAAGACAGGCCAAACAGAAATGGATCCGCCAGATCGTTGCGTGTGGTGGTCTGCAACACGACGCCAACGATACCCAGGCCCGCGCCGATCACCGCTGCAAACAATGCGCGTGGCAGGCGCAGGTCGAAGACGATCCGATGCATCGGAGACATCTCGCCTCCGGTCAGGCCGGTGCCCAGAAGGATCGCCTCGAATGTGTCCGTGATCGGAATCGAGGTGGTTCCATAGATAGTCGAGATCAGCAAAAGGGCAGCCAGAACGACCGCCCCCAGCAAGAGAATCAGGCCCAATCGGCCCATATCAGTTGAGATCCGGATGCATGGCCTTGGCCATTTTCGAGATCGCAGCAATATTCGCCGGTCCCGGAGTGAGCTCTTCATAGCGCAGGCCGATCCAGCGTTCGTTCTTGACGGCATCTGTCTGCGACATCACAGGGTGTTCCTGCAGGAACTTGAAGGTATCTGCCGCGCCATTGCCGGTCTGATAATCCAGTAGCACCAGAAATTCAGGGTTGGCTGCGGCAACCGCTTCCCAAGAGGTACGGCCCCAGCTTGTATCCATGTCGTGCGTAACGCTTTCTCCTCCAGCCGCTGCGATCATGGCGTCAGGAATGGCGAACTTACCCGCCGTAAAGGGCGCATCAGCAGGGCCGTCCAACAGGAACACGCGTGGTTTGGCCAGATCAGCGGTCCGAGCTTCGATTGCTGTCAACTCGTCTTTCCAGCCCGACACAAGCGCTTCGGCCTTGTCCTCGACATGCATGACCTTGCCCAGACGCAAAACATCGTCGAACAGCAGGTTCATGCTGGCTTCGGGGCGATCCTTGTTCAGATGGACGCAGCTTTCGGTCAGGATCATAGTCCTGATGCCGAATGGCTCCAGTGTGTCGGGGGTCACATCTCCGCCCGGCTTCATACCGTAATACCAACCGGCAAAGAACAGGTCAGGTTCGACCGCAACAAGATTTTCGACAGTCGGGTATTTCGGCGCGAGTTCAGGGATATCGCCGCGCAGCGTGTCGAACTCGGGGCTGGTCTTATACCATCCGGTGATGCCGGTCAGACCGACGATCTTGTCCTGCAGACCCAGCGCAAAGGCCATGTCGGTCATATTCATATCATGCACGACCAGACGTTCTGGCGCGGCATCAAAGACAAGCGGTTCGCCGCAATTGTCAACCGTCACCTCTTGCGCAGCGGCGCCGCTTGCCATGGCAGTGACCAGCGCCACGGACCAGATTTGCTTCATTGATAGTCTCCTGAGTTTATGTGGAAAGCGTTGTTCTTCGGATGTCCAGAACAGGGATCATGCGGCCTTCGTGGTGAAAGCGCAGGTAATCGACACCGAAGGTTTCGCGCACACGTTCCGATGTCAGTACCTCGTCGACCGAACCAAACCCGGTCAGGCGCGTGGATTTCATCAGAGCAACGTGGGTGGCGAATTCAGGGATCATGACCAAATCATGCACGATCATGACGACAGTAATACCCAGATCAGCGACCAGAGACAGCATCCGCCCCTTCGCATCGGGATCCAAATGATTGGTCGGCTCGTCAAGAAACAGCAAAGTCGGGTTCTGTGCCAGCGCCCGAGCGATATGCGCGCGCTGACGCTCACCACCCGACAGTTGGGCCATCTTCTTGTCAGCTAGCGCGCCAAGGCCCGTAATATCCAATATACGGCTGAGTTCTTGCGCGTGTTCACCCGCAGACCGGTCCGCGCGGATCGGAATCTGGCCGAGTGCCACATAGTCACGCAGCGACAAGCGCCCGTCGGGCATCTCTTGCTGACTGACCACCGCGATCATTCGAGCACGCTCTTTTGCCGAGAGTTGTTTGAGGCTGCGCCCCTTGAGCAAAACATCCCCTAGTGCCAGCCCTTCTGCCCCACAAAGCAAATTCAGCAGTGTGGTTTTACCTGCTCCGTTGGGGCCCGCGATTGCCAGGATTGACCCCTCGGACAGCTCAAAGGATACGCCTTGCAGCAATATGTCCCCATTCAAGGCATAATATTCGAGATCCGAAGCCACCAAAAACGGCTGGACGGTCATATCGACACCTCCTGACTGATCGGGGGCATGCGAGACAAGGTTTTGGTGTAAAGGGCACGCGGACGCTCACTGGCTTTGGTCCAGCCATCCGGGCTCTGTTGATATTGACGGGCAAACTCGGCCAGGGCTTCGACGTCAATCAATGTCTGGATGTCACCAAATAGATACTGCGCCTTGCCGACCGCTTGGAAACCTACGGTCACGGGATGCGCGCATCCTGCCATGCAATCGACAGCCCGGATCGCAAAGCGCTCGGGCAGCTTCGATTGAAGCGTATCATGCACTCCATCCACTGATTGCGCGGCCGCACAGGTCGAACAGATCAGAACAAAATGATCAGGTGCGCCAGGCATATAACCCCCCGCCTCTGCCCAAACGCAGTGCGAAGGTGCTGATTACAGAAACACGTGTATCACGTGCCATCAAAGCCTCCTTCCAGGACGCCCCGCCCCGGCTTGGTTGAACAACTGATGGCAGGTCTCCTGACTCGCGGGTCGGTGCTTGGCCATCCTTCCCGACCCCTGGGGCCAGTGGCTGTTTGGCTTCGCTCGCCGCTTACAGTTGCGGGGGCAGTTACGGGTTTGGCCAGTGTAGACCGCACCGTATTCCCTTTTCATCCCACGGGCGCACCCTTGGGAACCATCACCGGATTCAGTGCCTGAGATCGATGAATGCGTCAATACGAAAGTTATCACGCGTTACCGGTCGGCCGGACACAATCGCGCCACCCGCTCTTTCACGTCTCGGTTGGATTGGATAAGAGGGATCAACCCCTGCAAAGATGCGCGGGACAAACCCTCAGCGCTAAACAATCAGGAGCCCGCTCATGCCGTATCACCGCCTCGCTCTGGTAGCTGTGCTGGCAATTTCATCAACAAATTCGGCGCTGGCGCAATCTGCTGACGACAACCCCTCGGAACTGTTGCTGGAGCTCAATACCGTGCAAAAGGTGAACGGCGCCTGCCGCTTGACCTTTCTGGTTCAGAACGAAACCGGAAGCGATATCGAGAAGGCAGCTTTTGAGACCGTCATTTTCGACAGCTCGGGCCGTGTCGTTACGCTTTCTCTGTTCGATTTTCGGGATCTGCCGGCAGACCGTCCGCGCGTGCGTCAGTTCGGCCTGCCCGATCTCAACTGCGACTCGATCGGGCGCGTTCTGATCAATGGCGCAAACAGCTGCGTTGTCGACGGCTCAGAAAGCGATATCTGTGCAACAGGACTGAACCTTACCAGCCGGATAGATGTGGAGCTTTTGGGATGAACGCGCTTGAAGCATTGCGCCAGATCGTGGCTCTGGGCGGGCCAGTGGTGGCCATTCTGATCGTGATGTCAGTGCTGGCTCTGGCCGTCACGCTTTACAAACTGTGGCAATTCACCGTGACCGGAGTTGGACGACATCGGGTGCTGTCCCAGGCCCTGACGGCATGGGATGCCGGGGATCATCAGACTGCACGCGCGCGATTGGCGAAAAGCCACAGTTATCTGGCCCCATTGGTCGGTGCAGCCATGGATGCGCCCGATCTACCCGGTCTCGATGATCGTCTGGATGCTGAAGCCGGATTGGCCCTGGCAGGGCTGGAGCGCGGTTTTCGCCTTCTTGACACCGTTGCCCAACTCGCGCCTTTGCTGGGGCTGTTCGGGACCGTTCTGGGTATGATCGAAGCGTTCCAAAGCCTGCAACAGGCAGGCAGCTCCATTGACCCGTCGCTGCTTGCGGGTGGCATCTGGGTGGCGCTGATCACCACCGCCGTGGGGCTGGCGGTTGCGATGCCGACCTCAATGGTTCTGTCATGGTTCGAAAGCCGCACCGCGCGCGAGCGGGTCTTTGCAGACAAAGCACTGCGGACCGTGTTGGTACCAGGTCAGCTCGCCAAAGAGGCCGAGGCCATTTCAGCCGTGCCGGAACATGCGTAACCGGGCGCCATTTGTCCGGCGGACCCTGTCGATGACGCCACTCATCGATGTGATCTTTCTGCTTTTGCTGTTCTTCATGCTGACCTCGACCTTCTCAAAATTCGGCGAGATCGAGCTGAGCAGCACGACTGGCGGAACCGCGCAAACCAGCGAACCGTCTGAGCGGGTCTTTCTACAGCTCGGTGCGGAACGTCTTGTGTTGAACGGCACGGCGATAACCTTGGACGATCTCGCGACCGAGATCGAAACCGGGCAGGTGCTCGTCAGCCTCGATACCGATGTCACGGCCCAACGCCTGACGGATCTGTTGGTTCGGCTGCGCGGGCGCGAGGGGCTCAGCGTTCTGGTGCTGGAGTGAGCCGATGATCCGCCAGACCGCCCCCCGCCGAAAACGCGATTCAACCATAGCTCTGATCAACGTCGTCTTTCTGATGCTGATCTTCTTTCTGATCACCGGTACCATCGCACCACCACTGGACCCTGACCTCGACCTTGTGGACACGTCAGAGCTCGAAGGGCGCGAACCGCCCGACGCGCTGGTTCTGCACAAGGATGGAACGCTGAGCTTTCGCGGAACACCTACCGATGCCGAGACCTTCATGGCCGATCATGATGAAGGGCCGGTACGGATCGTTCCGGATCGTGACGCTCCGGGTGCGCGCCTGATCGAAGTCACGGGCCTGTTGCGCCGCAATGGTGCGCCTTCCGTGTTTCTGGTCACAAAACGGACACTGGAATGATCCGGGGATCGATCATAGTTGCCGCGCTGGCCATTCTGGTGTCGCTGATCTTGCACATTCTTGGACTCAGCATGACTGCATCTGTTGAACCGGGTGAACCTGCCGCACAAGGCAATTCCGACGTGGTGGACCTGAGCAACAGCTTCGAAGATCTTGCGGAGGCGTCCAGCGATCCAGTGGAACCCGAACCTGCCGAAACCCCAGAACCGGAAGCAGCCGAAACCCCCACCAGCGAAGCACTGGTTGCGTCCGACGATCCGCAACGCGTTTTTGCCCCCGATTTCGGCGAGGCTGAAACGGTTCAGCCAGAGGTGATCGAACCGCAGGACGCCGAACCGGCTGATCCTTCAGACAGCGAAGAACCTGCGCGCGCTGATGCCGAGACTGCAGAGCCGACTTCCGTTGATGAGGTTGCTGAAATCCCGCAAGGCGAACCGGCCACGGAACCAGAGCCGGCAGAAGCCGAAGCGCCCGCCCCCCCGGTCATCGCTGCGCTGGAGCCGGAGGAGGAGGCGGATATTGCCGCTTCAGAGCAGGCGGTAACCGAGTCAATCCGTCCACGCCTACCTGATCGCACACCCAGCGAAGCGCCCGAAGGCGCGGCCGACAGCTCGGACCAATTCGCCGAATTGCGCTTTCCGCAACAGCTCATCGAGTCGCCACTAACGACCTTTCAACGCCAGGGCACCGATGCCTTTACCCGCGGCGATCGTCAGCGTCAGTCGGGCGGGCGCGGGCCGGGTAATTCCAACACCACCAACTATGCAGGGCTGGTACTGGTGCATTTGAACCGGACCCCTGCAGTCTTTGTGTCCGAGCGCGGATTTGCGCGGGTTTTCTTCCAGATCGACCCGGATGGCTCACTCGCTTGGGTCGAGATAACCGACAGTTCCGGTTCAACCCAGATCGACCGCGCCGCAAAAGAGCAAATCCGCAGAGCAGCCCCTTTCCCGCCGCCTCCGGGTGGAGTGAGTCGAAAACTCTCTTTCTACTATCAGAATGGCTGACCTTCAGGTCTCATTAACCATTGTCGGCTTTTGAAGAATAATAAAACGCGATCGCCTGCGCGGTTCTTGATCGATAGCTTCTCATAGATGTTCGACAGGTGGAACTTCACTGTATTGGTCGAAATTTGCAGCTCTTTCGATAACTCCCGGTTGGACATGCCGGTCGCCAAAGCTTCAAGGATCGCCAGTTCCTTGCGCGACAGCGTCTGCAACGGGTTTTGTTGCATCTTGCGCACGTCGATGAACGGAAAAACCATCTTGCCTTTGGCCACATCTACGCAGGTTTCAAGCAGGCCTTCGACGTCACCAGAGCGCGGTGCGAACCCGGCAGCCCCCGCCTGCATGGCCTGACGCGGCACATCCCCGGCTTCATCCCCATAGACCACAAACCGCGGGGCGTTGGCCTGTTCACGCAAAACCTCGATCAGTTTGGCTGCGCCCAACGCGGGCAGTTCCCAAGATACTATCCCCACTGCAACCGGGATGCGCATGACCGTACCAAGGAAGCCTTCGGCCGTAGCCGAGGTCGCCACGAGCGAGAATCGCGGATCACGCTCAAAGATTTCGGACATAGCCGAGAGGACCAGAGGGTTGTTGTTGGCCAGCATGACATCGATGGGGCGCTGTAACGTCTCGGTCATTGATTTCCTGTCCAATTTCGCAAGAACCCATCCATATGGGTAGGTACTATGTTGGTATACATCAGCATATTTACCTATTTGGGTAGTAATTTACCCATCCAAATAGGTATCCCAAAGCAGTAGTAAGTTACGTTGCGCAATGACGCAAGTTTCGGTTCTCCTCCAAGGAAAGGCGATCAGCGGGGCGAAACTTGTCCCTGCCGCCGCGGAGGAACATATGACTTTTCAAATCTACCCCAGCCTCGAAATCCCGGAAACCCTGGCCGCAGGTCCCGGACCGGGAAACACCGATGCCCGCGTTCTGCAGGCCTTTGCCCGTGCCGGTATCGCTGATCACATGCACGGTGATGTTCTGCGCGGGATGATCGAATGCAAGCACATGCTGCGCGAGATCTGGGGCACATCAAACGCTTATACATTTGCCGTCGCAGGTACGGGGTGGAGCGGCCTCGACACCATGTTCTCGGCCGTCATGCCAGGCGACAAGGTCGTGGCCTTCACGAACGGCACTTTCTCGGGCATCGATGCATTGACCCTGCGCATCAAGGCCGCGACCCCGGCTGAACACGCGGCCAACCCGCTGGACCCGCAAGCCGCCAGTGTCACCGTGATCGAAGTTCCCCACGGCCAGCCCGTCACCGGCGAGATGATCGAAGAGGCTCTGGCCCGGCACAAACCGAAATGGGCCTTCATGGCGCATTGGGAAACCGGTTCGGGCCGTGTGAACGACATCCAGGGCTTTTCGGATGCTTGTGAACGCCACGGAGCGATGGGCCTGATCGACGCTGTGTCGTCGCTGGGCGTCGCGGACTTCCGCATCGATGATTATCCGGGTGTCGTTGGCTGGGCTTCATGCCCGCAGAAAGGCCTGTGCTGCCTACCGTTGACCTATGCGCCGGTTAGCTTCACCGACGCTTACATCGACGCGCTAAAAACCACCGGCGCCTACACCTACGTCCACAACCCCATTTTCGAGGCCCGCCACTGGGGCATCGTTGACCGGCAGGACGTAGAAAAAGGTACTTATCACCGCACCCATTCGGGTTACGCCGTTGCCGCCTTCCATGAATCCCTGCGCCTGACTTTGCAGGAGGGGCTGGCCAAACGCGCGCATTCCTACAAGACGCATGAGGCCGTTCTGCGCGATGCCGTCAAGGCACTGGGTTGCAAAGTGATCTCGGACATGCCCAGCCTTGTGGTATTGAACCTGCCAGCCGAGCTTGCGGGCCGCGAGATGGAATTGGTGCAGAACTGCCGCGCCCGTGGCTTTGGCATCTGGCCGACGCTCAGCGCTCCGGTACAGGTCCGCATCGGCATCCTGAACCAGCTGAACCACCAGGCGATCAGCCGCATCGTGAAGCTGTTTGCCGAAGCGATCCGCGAGATGGGCGGCTCGGTGGATTTCGAAGCCATCGATGCGCTTCTGGAAAGCCGCTACGGCACATCTATCGCTGCATAAACGGGAGGAAATGCAGATGGATATCCACGAATATCAGGCAAAAGAGCTTCTGTCGAAGTTCGGCGTCGAAACACCTTCGGGGGCTCTCGCCTATAGCCCGGAACAGGCTGCGTATCGCGCGCGTGAACTGGGAGGCGATAAATGGATCGTGAAGGCTCAGGTGCACGCCGGTGGGCGTGGCAAGGCCGGGGGCGTGAAGCTGTGCAATTCGGAAAATGAAATCCACGAAGCCTGCGACGAGATGTTTGGCCGTAAGTTGGTGACGCATCAGACCGGTCCCGAAGGCAAGGGCATCTACCGCGTCTATGTAGAAACTGCGGTGGCGATCGACCGTGAGATTTATCTGGGCTTCGTTCTCGATCGCTCCAGCCAGCGGGTGATGATCGTCGCCTCGTCCGAGGGTGGGATGGAGATCGAAGATATTTCTGCCGAACGCCCCGACAGCATCGTCCGTTCGATCGTCGAGCCGGCGGTTGGCCTGCAGGAGTTTCAAGCGCGTGAGATCGCGTTCAATCTAGGGCTTGAGCCGCGCCTGATCCAGCACATGGTCCGCACCTTGCAAGGCTGCTATGCCGCTTTCAGCGAGCTGGACGCGACCATGGTCGAGATCAACCCGCTGGTCATCACCGGCGATGACAGGGTGCTGGCGTTGGACGCGAAGATGAGCTTTGACGACAACGCCCTGTTCCGCCACCCGCAGGTCGCAGAGCTACGCGACAAAAGCCAGGAAGACCCGCGCGAAAGCCGGGCGGCGGATCGTGGCCTGTCTTATGTCGGACTGGACGGCAATATCGGTTGCATCGTGAACGGCGCCGGTCTGGCCATGGCCACGATGGACACCATCAAGCTGGCCGGTGGTGAGCCTGCAAACTTTCTGGACATCGGTGGTGGAGCCTCGCCTGAACGGGTGGCCAAGGCGTTTCGACTGGTTCTTTCCGATGACAATGTTCAGGCGGTTCTGGTCAACATCTTCGCTGGCATCAATCGCTGCGACTGGGTTGCCGAGGGTGTCGTGCAGGCGCTGCGTGAACTGGAGTTGGATATCCCCGTGATCGTCCGTCTGGCGGGCACCAATGTCGAGGAAGGTCAGAAAATCCTCGCCAAATCGGGCCTGCCGATCATCCGCGCAACCACCCTTATGGAAGCCGCCGAACGCGCCGTGGGTGCGTGGCGCAACGACCTGACCCAAAACACCAAGATGAGGGCCGTGTAATGAGCATTCTTCTGGACCGCGACACCCGCGTTATCGTTCAAGGCATCACCGGACGCATGGCGCGCCTGCACACCAAGGACATGGTGCAGTATGGCACCAACGTCGTTGGCGGCGTTGTTCCTGGCAAAGGCGGAGAGACCGTCGAAGGCGTACCCGTCTTCGACACCGTCAAACAGGCGGTCGAGGCCACCGGTGCCGAAGCCAGCCTCGTCTTCGTACCGCCCCCCTTCGCGGCGGATTCAATCATGGAGGCCGCAGATGCAGGTATCCGCTATTGCGTCTGCATCACTGACGGTATCCCGGCGCAAGACATGATCCGCGTCAAGCGCTACATGTATCGCTATCCCAAAGACAAGCGCATGGTGTTGACCGGCCCGAACTGCGCCGGAACCATCAGCCCCGGCAAGGCGCTGCTGGGTATCATGCCGGGCCATATCTACCTGCCGGGCACTGTGGGCATCATTGGACGCTCGGGCACGCTGGGTTATGAGGCTGCGGCGCAGTTGAAAGAGCGTGGCATTGGCGTCTCGACCAGCGTAGGCATCGGCGGCGATCCGATCAACGGCTCGTCTTTCCGAGACATCCTTGAGCGGTTCGAACAGGACGAAGACACCGAGGTCATCGCCATGATCGGTGAGATCGGCGGCCCTCAGGAAGCCGAGGCGGCGGAGTATATCCGTGACCACGTCACCAAGCCTGTTGTGGCCTATGTCGCGGGTCTGACCGCGCCCAAGGGCCGGACCATGGGCCATGCCGGCGCGATCATCTCGGCCTTTGGCGAAAGCGCCAGCGAGAAGGTGGAAATCCTGTCGGCGGCGGGTGTGACAGTTGCCGAAAACCCCGCGGTGATTGGCGAGACCATCGCCCGTGTCATGGGAAAGGCTGCGTGATGGTCAAACCTTCGGTCCTTGTCACCCGTCGCTGGCCTGCCGCCGTCGAGGCGCAACTGGCCGAAAACTACAACGCCGTGCTGAATACAGGGGACATTCCGATGTCTCCGGCGGAACTCCGCGACGCGTTAAAGACATACGACGCGGTTCTACCTACCGTCACCGACACGCTCAGCGCCGAGGCGCTGGACGTGGCCGCAGCTCAGACCAAGATTCTGGCCAATTACGGCGTCGGGTACAGTCATATCTGTGAACCGGCGGCCCGTGATCTGGGTATGACGGTCACCAACACGCCCGATGTTCTGTCTGAATGCACCGCCGATCTGGCCATGACCCTGCTTCTGAAGGCCGCCCGTCGCGCTGGTGAGGGCGAGCGCGAGCTGCGCGCAGGCGGCTGGACCGGCTGGCGTCCAACCCATCTGGTCGGCACTAAGGTCAGCGGCAAAACGCTGGGCATCGTCGGCTTTGGCCGCATCGGTCAGGAAATGGCCCGTCGCGCGCATCACGGGTTTGGCATGAAAATTCTGGTCCAGAACCGCAGCGCCGTGTCACCCGACGTGCTGAAGCAGTTCGATGCGACCCAAGTCGAAACGGTGGATGATCTGCTGCCGCACTGCGACTTTGTCTCGCTGCACTGCCCCGGCGGGGCTGCGAACCGGCATCTGATCAACGGGCGCAGGCTGGACCTGATGAAACCCGACGCCTTCCTGATCAACACCGCGCGCGGCGAGGTGGTGGACGAGCATGCCTTGGTGCAGTCGCTGATGTTCGACACGATCGGCGGGGCCGCACTGGATGTGTTCGACGGCGAGCCACGCATCAGCCCCGACCTGCTGCAATGCGACAACCTCGTGATGCTGCCGCATCTGGGCAGCGCAACAAAAGAAGCACGCGAAGCCATGGGCTTTCGCGTGCTCGACAATCTGGGCGACTTCTTCGCAGGCCGCCCACCCCGTGACCGCGTGATCTGACGCACCCTTCTTCAAAGGACCAAACTCATGAGCTTTTATGCCATTGAACAAGCCCCCGCGCGCCTGAACCGCAGTGAACTCGCCGTGCCCGGCAGCCAGCCTGGCATGTTCGAAAAAGCCGCCAAATCGGATGTAGACGTGATCTTCCTCGATCTCGAAGACGCGGTTGCACCGGACGAAAAAGAGCAGGCCCGCAAGAATATTATTGCGGCGCTGAATGACATCGACTGGGGCAGCAAGACCATGTCCGTGCGCATCAACGGGTTGGACACGCACTACATGTATCGCGATGTGGTCGATGTGGTCGAACAGGCCGGTGAGCGGCTGGACCTGATCATGATCCCCAAGGTCGGCACCGCGGCAGATGTCTATGCGGTCGACATGATGGTCACGCAGATCGAAGACGCGATGGGCTACAAGAATCGCATCGGGTTTGAGCATATCATCGAGTCCGCCCTGGGCATGCAGAATGTAAGCGAGATCGCAGCAGCATCAAAACGCAACGAAAGCCTGCATTTCGGTGTTGCGGACTATGCGGCCTCGACCCGAGCACGGACGACGATCATTGGTGGTGTGAACCCCGATTACGCGGTTCTGACCGATCCCGACGCAGACACGCACCGTGCGAGCCATTGGGGTGACATGTGGCACTATGCTCTGGCCCGCATGGTTGTGGCAGCCCGCGCTAACGGGTTGCGGCCCATCGACGGCCCTTTTGGTGATTTTCAGGACCCCGAAGGCTACAAAGCTGCTGCGAAACGTGCAGCTGTGCTGGGTTGCGAAGGCAAATGGGCGATCCACCCCAGCCAGATCGCGCTTGCGAACGAAGTCATGTCGCCCAGCGACGCCGAAGTCACCAAAGCGCAACGCATCCTTGTCGCCATGGCCGAGGCCGAAACAGCAGGCAAAGGCGCCGTTTCGCTGGACGGTCGTCTGATTGATTATGCCTCGATCCGGCAGGCAGAGGTCATGGTCGAAAAAGCCCGTCAGATCGCTGCTGCCTGAACAAATAAAAAAAGCCCGGCGCGCATTCTGTCTGTTGGCAGGACGCGCGTACTCTCAGCTTCTGAGCCCAAATCAGTAGTTTACGGATCTGCAGATCTGCGCATACCCTGACCCAGCGTCACTATCAGGAACAGGGCTTTGAAAATCGTTTCAGGCGGACAGACCGGTGTAGACATGGCAGCACTTGAATTTGCCAGAGCAAACGGTTTGTCCTATGGCGGTTGGGTGCCAAAGGGTCGAACAAATGAATGTGGTCGTATATCTGAAGATTTTGAGGGCCTAACCGAGACACGATCCGAAGACGTCATCGAAAGAACCCGATTGAACGTCGCATCCGGCGATGCCACGGTTGTATTCATCGATGGATCAACCAGCCCGGGCACGCAACAGACCATCGCCTTCGCCTCGGACGTCGGCAAACCTCATCTTGTGGTCGACCTCAGAGATGGGATCGAACCCTGCACGCGTCAGGTCGAAACATGGTTGCTGGCCCACCCTGTAGGAATTTTGAACATCGCCGGCCCTCGCGCCTCGGAGGCACCGGGCATCGGCGCAAAAGTAACCGAGGTGCTAAGAGGCAATCTGCTGTTGCTCAGCAGTTGACTAGAGGTTTCCTGGTGAAATCCGCTAGTTGATTTAGCGGAACCTAAGCGAGTTATCTCGAACTCAGGAGAATGTGCTAGAGTTCTGACCTGTTTAAGAGGTCGACCATGTCAAACACACGCGCGTTCGAAAAGATGGAGATTGACGGCTGGTCCAACCCAGCCATCGCCAAGGGGTATGCGGATGGTTTTGCCCAAGCGACGCGGGTCGTCGCCGAGCGGCTATCTGATGCAATAAAAGCAGAGAGCGGAACTCAGGTGCTCGACCTCTGCACCGGTCATGGTGTGGTGGCGGCCACATTGCTCAAGCGTGGGGCATCAGTTGTCGGATTGGATTTCTCTCAAGCGATGATTGCGCTTGCCAAATCTGCCGCCCCCGAAGCGGTGTTTATCCATGGGGATGCAATGGCAATGGAATTTGAAGACGCCAGCTTCGACGCAGTGACCATAGGCTTTGGCGTTCCCCATTTTCCTGATCCTTTACGCGGCTTGACCGAGGCCGCACGGGTTTTGAAACCAGGTGGTCGGCTGGCGTTTTCGATTTGGCAGGGCAAAGGCTCGGAAGGCGCCTTTGGATGGCTGTTCGACGCGGTAGGACGCTTGGGCGACCCAGAAGTTTCATTACCCGAAGGGCCAGATGCGCACTTGCTGGCAGACAAAACTGTAGCGCAATCTCTACTCACCGAAGCCGGTTTCACCGAGATATCTTCAGAGGTTTTAGCCACACAATTGGCGGTGTCAGAGCCCGAGTTTCTGTTTGACGCCTTTGACCGGGGCGCCGTTCGTGCGGCCGCGCTGCTCAGCGGGCAGCCTGCGGCCAAACGTGACGCCATTCGCACCGATCTGGCCGCACGGGCGCGCGCCGAAGGTGTAAGACAGGATTCCGGTATCTTGGTTCCTGCGCCCTCAGCCATCGTCTCGGCGATCAAGAAATGACCCCACATATCCAAAGTGGAAGCCGAAGCGCTCCAGACATAGCCAGACGGGGCACTATCCTATAGTCTCGCAGATAACTTCGCGGCTCTGGCCTAGGACGCGAAGCGGGGGTTAAATGTTATGAGGCTCAAATATGGGGGGCATGTCGCCAGTTCCAGGTCAAAACGGACTCAGTCACATCACGCGCCATTGCGATGCCGCTGACATGGTCAGAGGCCGCTAATGGTCGGGCGGGCAACCGGTTCCGATACCGATCTTGACGGGATGGAGCATCGGCATCTGACGGTGATGCTGGTGGATCTCGTCGGGTCTACTGTGCTGGCCCAAACACTTGAACCCGAAGACCTGTTATCAACCACACTGCGGTATCAGAAGCTGGTCGAACAGGCGGCAGCAGAATTCAACGGCAGGGTGCTGCAGATCGTCGGCGATGGTATTCTTGTGGCCTTTGGATGGCCTGCCGCATCCGAGAACAATGCCGAACGCGCCCTGCGCGCAGCGCTGCGTACTCACGCTGATCTTGCGACGCTGTCGGGCCCGATGGATCTGAGTTGCCGTATCGGAATTGCATCCGGTGTCGTTCTGGTTGGCGATATCGCACTTGGGTCCAATGTTCAGCCAGACGCCATATTCGGCGCGACACTCAACCTTGCTGCACGATTGCAGGCTCTGGCCGCACCCGGAGAGACGATGGTTTCGGGCGCAGCACGCACTCTTGGGGCAGGACAACTGGAGTTTGAGCCCCTGGGTACACAAACACTGGCCGGGTTTGATCATCCTGTGCCGGTCTATCGACTGATCGGTGAGGCGCAGGAAACGCTCCATCTGAAAGACCGGACAGCCTTGTTCGGACGTGACGCTGAATGCGATCAGTTGCAAAACGCCTGGTCAGAGGCCAAAGCCGGGCGCGGCGGGGTGGTCCATCTGATGGGCGAAGCTGGCATTGGGAAATCCAGGCTGATCCGCGATATGCGCAAGGCCATGAGCCCCCGCGCTTGGGTGACTTATCATTGCAGCCCATTCCGGGTGAACACGCCTTTTCATCCCTTGGCAACACAGGTCGAGCGCTGGTGCGGCATCCAGAATGGCGATGACACCGACACGCGGCGTAACCGCATTACCCAGCATCTGTCTGATATTCTGGATGGTCCCCAGCTTGAGACGCTGTTCTTCGTTCTGGCCCCCGGCCCCGGTGATTGCGGCGCGACCAGCGAGGATGAACTGCGCCGAAAGCTCTCTGATATCTTTCTGCGCGTATATCAGCGGCTCAGCACGGATGGGCCCGTTTTGCTTGTGGTCGAGGATCTGCAATGGGCCGATCCTTCGACCGTTTCGATCCTGCGTGACGTCGCCAAACATCTGATCGGGTTTCCGATATTGATGCTGATCGCCTCGCGCGAGGAATTACCGCAAACGCTTGAAACTCGGATCCCATCGCTTAGGCATATGCGCCTTGAACCACTTGGCGAAAAAGATGCCGCAGCGCTGGCGAAGGCTGCGTCGGATGCACAGCTGGACGACGTCACGACTGCGCAGATCGTGGCCCGCAGCAACGGTGTCCCGTTGTTTATCGAAGAATGCGCCGTAGCGATCGCTGCATCACCGGGTCGCGTCGCCGGCAATATTCCCACGACGCTGCACGACCTTCTGGCACAACAGGTCGACGCAGCCGGTGAACTGCGCCGCGCAGCGGTCGAGGCAGCAGTGATCGGTGGGGCCTTCGATGCGGTATTGTTGTCGCATATCAGCGACCTCAGTCAGTCGGATGCGGAAGAGGCAATCTCTCGTCTTGCAGCAGATGGAATGCTGCAACCATTGCCAAAGCTTGGTGCGCGTCGCAGCCAGTATTGGCGCTTTCGGCACGAACTGGTACGAGAGGCTGCTTATCAAAGTCTTGTCCGGGACCGCCGCACCCATCTTCACCAACGCGCCGCCGAAGCGCTGACCGCACAGCCTGAGGCTGCACGACAACCCGAATTGATCGCACGTCACTGGGAACTTGCAGGCTCTGCCCCGCGTGCGGTGGCAGCTTGGATCGAGGCGGCGCGTCAGAACCTGCGGCGACATGCCAGCAGTGAAGGGGCACAGCAGGCCCGAAATGGGTTGCGCCTGCTGGACGCCTTACCCGCCGAGCATCGCGATAAATCCGAACTGAGCCTGCAATTCCTGTTGGCCGCTGCCGAGCGCGTTCGGGTCGGTTATGGTTCTGAACCTGCAATTGAAGCGTTCGCGCGCAGCTTTGAACTGGCCAAGAAACTGGACGACCGCCGGACGCTGGTCCGCGCCGGGCGCGGGTTGTTCACCGCTGCGATGGTAAAGGGGGATTACTACAACGCAGAACGCTGGGGCACCGAGATGGTCGATGCGTATGACGATCATCACACCAGAATGGTCGGCAACTATATTCGCGGTGCGGCCCTGTCTCCACGCGGGAAATTTGCTGCGGCAACCGACGCTTTGAACGAGGCCACCGCCCATGCCGAGGCGCATGCCGCAGAGGCCGGGAACGAACCGGATGTGGCCGCGATGATACAGATTGAGGCCATGACCGCGCTGGTCCAATGCTTTCAAGGGCAGGCCGACGCCGCGCTTGCCGGGGCGAAATCAGCCGTCGACGCCGCTGGATCACTTGGTCAGCCGTTGATGCTGGCCAATGCGCTGCACTGGATGACCGAGATCCATATGCAACTGGATCATCCGGACTATCCCCATGTCGCCAAATTGCTTGATGAAGCGGTGCGCAACAACGGAGGCCCCTATTACCAGGCGGTTGCCGTTGCCCACCTTGCAGGATCAGCGATCCGTTCTGAAAATCCCAAACATGGCGTTCAACTGCTCGAAGCCGCCTGGCAGAAAATGCGAGAAACGGGAGCTGAAGCTGCTGGCGTTCTGGTCAATACAGAACTGGCCAGGGGGCATCTGGCATTGGGCCAGATCGACAAAGGGCTATCCGCCGTCGAAGCAGGGCTGGCCTGCGCGGCATCGACTGGCGAATGTAACTACGAGGCGGAATTGCGCCGGATCCAGGCCTCGCTTTTGCTGGAAGAAGGAAGCTCTGTCGCCGCGGCCGAAACGGCGCTGCATCAGGCCGTTTCTGTGGCCGAAAAGCAGGGCGCGCGATTGTATGAGTTGCGGGCATTGAATGATCTGGCCTGTATCCAGCCGGCAAACACCGAACTCGCCGACCGTATCGCAAAATTGCAGACAGATGACCTTGCGACCTATGCCAGTGCTTAATCCCTGCGTCCCAGTACGCATTCATCGGGGTTCAACCCAACAAACGCAGCGATTTCGGCAAAGGTCGACGTGCGTTTGACCATGTCAAATCCGCGCGCCGTGAAGGTTTCTTCCGAATACAGGTTCTTGGATACCATGGGATTGTTCATCAGTTGCGTGATCGCGTCATATCCAACCATCGAGGTCATCAGATCACCCATGATGACTGTGCCCTTATGCTGCTCGGCAAAAAGGCCCGGAAATAGCTCGACCCGGTCGACATTGCAATATAAGCGGCTGAGATCCGCGACCAACTCGTCGGCAAAAGGCTGATCCCCAACAAGTTCGGCAAAGCTGGTGTGGGGTTTGCGTCGGAAATGATGACGATATGCGTTCAATGACGGCAGCCGGGCCTTGCGGGTCAGCGCGATGGTCGCTTCGACCGGTGCAGGGGCGTCTTCTGAGGGTTTCTCGAACATGAAATCCGGCGTATTGCGCAGCGACATCCGGGCTGCGGGCTGATGTGAGAGGGATTCAATCATCTTCTCAAGCCCCGTCTCTTCGACCAGCCGGGGGTTGAACCGGAAGCCTTCGGTTCCAACCTGAACGCCGTCAATCAGGAACCGATCAGGGATCATCGAATGCCACCGGTAGAGCAGGTTGAACTCGATCGCGATCTGGTTGGAATGCTGCCAATGTTCCCGGCGATTTACACCAACCGGCAGCTTGAAAGGCATGTTGGCGATGTGGCCGATATAATCCTCCATCACCACCTTGATCAGCAAGGCGATCAGCGCGCAACGGGTGGTTTGAAACACCCTCTCTTTGTCCCAACCGGGTGTCCCGCGCTGTTGCAGCCAAAGGATATCAGCTAGCTGGTTATGCGCTCGCAACATCAGCGTATTGATCACCACATAACCGATGGTGCCATTGCCGTTGTCGAGCCCGGTGGCATGAAAGTCGAGCAAGCGTTCATTGATCTGGTCACAATCCAGATCGGGACGCGCACGTTTCAGGGCATCTCGCAGCTTTTGCTCACAATGCAACTTCCGCCCGGCATTGCTGCCTCCGGTGGCGAGACTGCCATCGAATGGTGGCGCAAATTCCACCCCGCCGGATGCAGCCCGCCGGAACAGCTTGGGCGACCATGTTTCACCATTCTCATCCGTTCTGACGGCCATCCGATGGGTCAACTCGCCCGTCTCGGGGTCACGTTCGCGCAGCATGTCGGTCTGGTAATCGTGCAAGCCATAGATCTGGCACAGATCAACCTCATGGTTTGAATCCGTCTGATCAGCCGGACCTTTGGGGCCGAATGTGCGCAGAAAACTGTCCGTGAACCATTGTGCCGCCGAAATGAACAGCAATGTCGAGCCCTGCGGGCACAGTAACGTCAGCGGACTGCCGTCCATCTGCTTGCGCCGTCGGAACAGATCGGCCACCTCGTCTTCGGGCGGCAGGAGCGGTGAAGGTTCCTCGGGCGGCAAATGGCGGCCAATCCACTTGTGGGAATAGACACCAGACCATGTTGTGTAGTCTGCCCCCAATGTCAGAGGGCGCGGCCGGTGAACCCGGGCAGCCCGTGCAAGCCTCAGCGCCACAAGACGGCTCGCAAGCCCGCGGTTCACCTGGAACAGGTGATCAAGCAATGTATCAATATCCAGCATCCTTGAACCTCCGTTCGGTTAGCGATTGGGGAAACGCGCGCGTGCAAGGCTCAGATAGGTTCTGAGGCGGATGGTGTTGATCGGTCCAAGCGGCTCATGTTCAGCAGTGACGCGCCAGGGAGAAAAGCTCATGGCGTCGCCATCATGCGGGTCAAACGCGGCGTGTTGGGCAATTGTAATATCCGCCACCGGGGTCACCGTCGGATGGTGCGGATCCAGCGGTGCATCCGGTTGCGGGTCACACGCCCAGCGGATGCGATTGTCCAGAAGATCGAAATCATCGCCCTCGCGAGGTGGTTCGACGATGCAGAACTCAAAACGGTTCTCGCCAGATGCCACATCCTGTCGCAAGTGCTGCCCGATCCCATCGGGACTATCCACCGGACATTCGGGAGCTTCGGGCCTTACGCTGCGCGCGAGGTAGCGTACAATCAGGTCAGGCCCCAGCCGATAAGGCGTTGTTGACCAAAAATGTGCAGAAAAGGGCGAGTGCATATAGTTCGACGCGAACTCAACCGCGATACGCTGATGTCGCTTCCCCTCTTTTGTCAGCAGCACACGTAAGGCGGCGCGCAGACCTTCCCAGATCAGCCGCAGGCTCCACCCTCGCCGCTTGTTCATGGCGTGCTTCAAAGCCTGACCCGTCGCAACAAGGCGGTTCAGCCGCTCATAATCTATCGGCTCATAGCTGGGAAAGGTGTCCTTGTCGGTCAGTACGAAATCAAAATCGTCGCTGATCTGCGCAATTCCCAGATGTTCCAGCGCTTTGGCGTCAATCAGCTTGGGTTCGGGCACGTCGAACAGCTTGATCGCCATTCCATGGGCATCAGGCTTGCGATCATCCAGATGCGCCCCGTTCGAAAAACGAATGGCAGCTTCATAAGTACCCGGTTGTGAAAAAAGCCCATGGCAAAGATGGGCCGGCAGATCGTCCCTGATGCGAAAGCTGGCGGCGACGCAACCATGACTGCGCCCATGCTGCGCTCGCAATCGTCGTCCATTCCAGCGAGGCACCGCTTCCCGGTTCTGATCGATGACGTCCTGAACAAGATCGGGGGGCACGGAGTTATCGGACATTCTCAACAATCAACCTGGTTCACAAAACTAATCCGGTTACGACACGCCTAAATATGCCGAACAAATGGCATTTCTGAATTTTAACAGCCTACACCAGTTTGCCTTTTCCATCAAATCCGCAAGTTACAGCCCGTTGATTGACCCGTCGGGAAACCGTCACGACATAGCCCGTGGTCAATCGCGACAATGCCAGCCAATGGAACAAACCGGCAATCCTATCACAGGCGATTTAGCTTCAGATCGCTTCCGAGCGCGCTTCGTTTACGACCCAGTTCCGGAAAGCCTCGGCATCAGGACTCAATTGAGCACCTGCATTCGTCAAAACATGATACTCCTCGACCCCTGCAACTTCATGGCCCGGCAAACATCGTTTCAGCCCAAACTTCCCAATCAAATCATCGCTGGCCGGAGGTCGCGCCAGTGCAATTCCACACCCTGCCCCGGCCAGAGCCAAGGCATTCAGGGTCGTGTCGACATAGTTTACCCTCGCCCGTTCCGGCAGCACATCTGCCCCGAGAACCTGCACCCAGTTTTTGCGATGATCTGCGACCTCGATCAGCATGTGATCCAAGATGTCATCCGCGTTGTGGATACGTGCTGCCAAGTCGGGGTGCGCAACCGGTATCAACGTTTCCCCAAAAAGCCGCTGAGCCTCAGTCCCCGGAGGCGGTTGCCCAAACGCGATCCAGACTTCTGCGGTCCGGGGCGGTGTTTCAGGGCGGCCCGACAGAGAATACAGCTCTAACGACACTCCCGGATGGGCTTCAAGAAATCCCGGCAGCCGCGGCGCAAGCCATCCAGCCGACAACAGCAGCGACACCCCGACAACCAGTGGCTTGGATCGAGGCGAGGACAGCACGGCGGCGGCGGCCTCCATCCGACCCAGCGACTCCCCCACGACAACCAGCAAGCTCCGCCCGGCTTCAGTAAGCGCCACACCCGCAGCTTTGCGTTCAAATAGCGGTCGCCCAAGATGCTTCTCCAGCGCCCGTATTTGCTGACTGACAGCAGGTGGCGACATGGCCAGACGTTCCGCCGCGCGGGCAAAACTACCGGTGCGCGCAGCGGCCTCGAAAACACGCAGCCAATTGAGGGATGGGATCCGTTTGCTCATGACAAAGAATAAGTTCAGCTTAACCTCTGGGGCAAGAGAAACGTCTTCTCAGATGGCACGCACCCATTAGGCTCAATCCAGCATCAAGGGAGGAAACGATGCGAGATTCGATGCCAGACTATGTCGAAAGCTACCGCGCAAACGGCTACGTCGCGGGATTACCCGTGTTTTCCGAAGATGAAGTCTCAGCGCTGCGTCAAAAAATCGAAACGCTTGAGGCAGAACATGCCGTGGGTGCAGCCGGATATGACTTAAACCAGTTTTTCCGCGTCAATGGCCATGTCGTGATCCCCCTGCTGGCCAAACTTGCCAGAACACCTGCCATCCTGGACATTGTTGAAGGAATTCTGGGTCCTGACCTGCTGGCTTGGTCTGTGGAACTGTTCATCAAAGAACCACACAGCCCTCATACCGTTTCATGGCATCAGGACATCACATATTGGGGAATGGGCGAAACCGATGATGAGGTGACCGCTTGGGTCGCGTTGTCTGACGTTTCCGTAAAGGCGGGCTGTATGCGCTTCATTCCCGGCAGCCACAAAGGCGGGATCGCTGACCATGAGGACACTTTTGCCGAGGACAATCTGCTGTCGCGCGGGCAATCCATTGCGGGGATCGACGAAAGCATGGCCCAACACGGACCGCTGAAACCCGGCGAGATGTCCCTGCATCACGGACGCTGCTTTCACGCGTCGGGCGCCAATGGCAGCGATGATCGCCGCATTGGCCTGGCGATCCGCTATGTCACGCCTGCGGTGCGAGATCATGCGCCAGGGCGGGATTGGGCGATGCCCGTGCGCGGCGAAACCCCGGCTGGCGGCTGGGGGTGTATTGCAGGCCCACGCGGCTTGTTTCATCCTGCCGATCTGGCACTCTATCAAAAGATACTTGAGGGTCAGGCAGCGACTCTCGCCGCGGGCGCGGATCAGGCAGTCGGATTCTATGCAACTGGAGACAGCAAATGAACGAAACGGTCAGCTTCACAGCGATGAAAGACGGCACCAAGGAGGATTACGAACTTCTTGAGCGCCTCGAGAAACCCTTCCTCGCGCTGACCGCCGACCGCGTGCTGGAAGAATTGCGCCGTGCAGGTGAGGTCACTCTGGAAGGCTATCCGATCACACGTCTGCAGCACGGTTTGCAGTCAGGAACCCGTGCCCTTCGCGATGGCGTTGATATCGATTGGGTCGTGGGCGCACTGCTGCATGATATCGGCGACGGTCTGGCCCCGCAGAACCATGACCGCATGTCTGCCGAGGTAATCCGCCCCTTCGTTCGGTGGGAGGTCTCGTGGACTATCGAACATCACGGCATCTTCCAGACGCTCTATTACGGGCACCATTATGGCTGGGATCGTAACGCCCGTGATCGGTATCGCGATCACCCGTTGTTCAACACCTGTGCCGCCTTCTGCGAGCATTGGGATCAATCAAGCTTCGATCCCGATTACCCCATGGAGTCGCTGGAGTTTTTCGAACCCATGGTGCGTGAAGTGTTCGGCCGCACGGCCTATGACCCTGCCGTGATCCGCGAGGGAGAGATCACCAACCTGCCCGAACAGCTTGGCGGGAAATAAGAGATACACAGCATGAAACGTATCTACGATTTCAGTCGCAATCCGGCTGAACGAAACTTCACGGTCGCCGATCTAAAAGCGCTCAAGGGGTCGGGCCGCACGTTGTCGATGGCGAACCCGGCCAACAACGACGAACTGCAAGCCTGTGTCGACGCGGGCATTGACTTGTTCGTCGTCGGCGCGGACCAGATGGAAGACGTGCGTCGTATCGCGCCAACTCATTTTACTGGCGCGGGTTCGTCATGGGCGCAGTTTGGCTCAGATGACGAAATCATTGCGCATGCCTACGAGACCATGCGCAATGGTGCCGACATGTATTATACTCTACGGTCTTTCGACGTCATGGAGCGCATGGCCACCGATGGCATTCCTGTGCAAAGCCATATCGGTCTGATCCCGACATTCAGCCATCACTGCGGCGGGTTGCGTGGCTGGGGTCGAAAGGCCGACGAAGCCATAAAAATCTTCCAAACGCTGAAACGCATGGAGGACGTAGGCGTATTTGCTGTCGAGGCCGAGTGCATTGCAGAAGAAGTCCTGTCAGCCGTTAACACCAAGACAACGGTTGTAACGTTCTCTCTGGGCTCGGGGAACGCCGGAGATGCGGTATTCTCATTTGTCGCAGATATCTGTGGCGAATCCAGCGAAGAGGAGACCCCTCCAAAACATGCGCATGCGTTTGGCAATGTCGGGCGGTTGCATAAACAAATTCATCAGGAGCGCGTTGCTGCATTGTCCGAATTTCACAACGAAGTCACTGCGGGTCACTTTCCATATCCGGCGACCAATATCGGCATGCTGGACGGCGAGCATGAGAAATTCCTCGAAGCTTTGGACAAATGGCGTCCGACGCATGAATAGCTGTGATCGTATGTCAAAAACTCTAAGCCTGGATCAGTCTTTCTAACAGGTCCAGCAGCTGTTCGTAATCTTCGTCGCCAAGGGTTTCCCGGAACTGGGCGGCGATACGGGCACCTTCTTCAATATTGTCGTCAATGATGGCCTGCCCCTTGGGCAGAAGTGAGATGATCTGCCGTCTTCGATCATCCGGATCGGATTGACGCAGGATATACTCTTTCTCGGACATGGACTGCAGAATGCGCGTAACACTTGGCGCTAACAGTCCCGCGCGCCCGGCCAGTGCGGTGGCATCAACTGGCCCCCATTCATCCAGCACGCGGAGGATGCGCCATTGCTGCTCGGTCAGCCCGGAATCTTGCAACATGGCGCGGATCGGGGCCATTACAGATTCCCGCGCTCGGATCAGGGAAATCGGCAGAGACCGCGTAGTGGGTGGCAACTCATGTGCCTTGGAGTAAGCTTTTTTGCGCATGGCCCTGCTTAACATTGTTATCATGTTAATAAAAGAGCTTGACTCGAGGGATGTCATTTATTTATCGTGTGAATTATTAACATGACAAGGAAAACATGTGCCGCACTTTCAGATCGATTATTCGGGAAATCTTGAAAAGATCGTCGATATGACCGGTCTGTGTGAATGTATTCGCGCCACCGCTACCGGAATTGAGACCTTCCCGATGGCCGGTATCCGCGTGCGGGCCATACGGGTCGATCACTATGCCATTGCCGATGGCGATCCGCAGCACGGGTTCATCGACATCTCGGTCCGCCTGCGCGCAGGTCGTGCAGATGACGTAAAGCGAGCGGCGACCAAGGCTCTGTTTGACGCCGTGACGGAATTTTTGGCCCCGGCCATGAAAGGCCACTCGATCGCCGTGTCGCTTGAGATGCGCGATATCGACCCCGAACTGTCGCCTAAAACAGGCACAACCCGAGATCACCTGAGGAGTGCAGAATGACAGCACTGAGCCAGAATATTGAGAAGCTGAACGAGTTTTTGGCCCGGTTCCAAGCAGATGGCGTCAAGAACCGCGTCGCGGGTGAGGATCGGGACGGATCGGGCGGCGTTTTCCAGACGACCTCCCCCGTAGATAAATCGGTGATCTGTGATGTCGCGCGCGGCAATGCGCAGGATGTCGACGCCGCAGCCTGCGCAGCCGCAGACGCCTTCCCGGAATGGCGCGACATGCCCGCACCCCAGCGGCGGCGTATTCTGCTGAACATCGCCGACGCCATCGAGGCGCGCGCCGAAGAAATTGCTCTGTGCGAGTGCTGGGATACCGGGCAAGCATATAAGTTCATGTCCAAGGCCGCTCTGCGCGGGGCTGAGAACTTTCGGTATTTCGCCGATCAGGTCGTTCAGGCGCGTGACGGGCAGCACCTGAAATCCCCGACCCTGATGAATGTCACGACCCGCGTTCCAATTGGTCCGGTGGGTGTCATCACACCCTGGAACACACCATTTATGTTGTCGACCTGGAAGATCGCTCCGGCACTGGCCGCGGGCTGTACGGTCGTCCACAAACCCGCCGAGGCGAGCCCCCTGACCGCCCGTCTACTGGTTGAAATAGCCGAAGAGGCCGGGTTGCCCAAAGGTGTTCTGAACACCGTCAACGGATTTGGTGAGGACGCGGGCAAGGCGCTGTGCGAACATCCCAAGATCCGTGCCATCGCCTTTGTCGGCGAAAGCCGGACCGGTAGCCTGATCACCAAGCAAGGGGCAGATACGCTCAAACGCAACCATCTGGAGCTTGGCGGCAAGAACCCCGTGATCGTCTTTGAAGACGCCGATCTGGAACGCGCATTGGATGCGGTGATCTTTATGATCTACTCGATCAATGGCGAGCGCTGCACATCCTCGTCGCGTCTTCTGGTTCAGGACACAATCCGCGCAGACTTTGAGGCCAAGCTGGTCGAACGTGTAAATAACATTCGCGTTGGACACCCACTGGACCCCGCGACCGAGATCGGTCCGCTGGTGACCGAAGAGCACTTCAACAAAGTCACCTCATATTTCGATATCGCCAGACAGGACGGCGCGACCGTGGCCGCCGGCGGTGAGGTGGTCGGAGATGCAGGCTATTTCGTGCGACCTACCCTTTTCACCGATGCAACCAACCAGATGCGCATCGCGCGGGAAGAGATCTTTGGCCCTGTCCTGACCTCGATCCCCTTCTCGACCGAAGAGGAGGCGCTGAACATCGCCAATGATACGCCCTATGGTCTGACCGGCTATGTCTGGACCAACGACCTGACCCGTGCACTGCGGTTTACTGACAGGCTCGAAGCGGGGATGATTTGGGTGAACTCCGAAAACGTGCGGCACCTGCCGACCCCGTTTGGTGGCGTCAAAGCCAGCGGCATCGGGCGCGATGGCGGCGACTGGTCGTTCGAGTTCTATATGGAGCAGAAACACATCGGCTTCGCCACCGGTCAGCACAAGATCACCCGGTTGGGGACAAGCTGATGGGAGAGATCGTTCTTGCCGCCAAGATGACCCACGTCCCGACCCTGTTGATGTCGGAACAGGAAGGCCCGATCAAAGGCAAACGTCAGGCCGCCATCGATGGTCACCGGGAAATCGCGCGCCGCGCCAAGGCTTTGGGCGCCACCACCGTGATCATCTGCGACACACATTGGGTGATTAATGCCGGCTTCCATATCAATGCAAATGCACGTTTCGAGGGGCTGTTCACCTCGAACGAATTCCCACAGTTCATCCAGAACCTGCCTTATGCATACAACGGCAACCCCGAGATGGGTGATGCGATTGCAAAGATCGCATCGGACAAAGGCGTATATACCCTGGCGCATCACCTCGACAGTCTGGAACTGGAATACGGCACGCTGGTCCCGATGCGTTTCATGAGCCGCGAACATGAAATGAAGGTAGTCTCGGTCGCAGCATGGGCCACTGTCCACGATCATGACGAAAGCCGCGTGATCGGAGAGGCCATTCGGGAAGCAGTTGAGGCGTCAGACGAAAAGGTTCTTCTGGTTGCCAGCGGATCACTCAGCCATAAAATCTGGGCCAATAAGGACTACGCTGCCAACAACGGCACCTTCACCATCAGTTCCGAGTTCAACCGTCAAGTTGACCTGCATGTCCTTGAGATGTGGAAGAGCGGCGATCACGCAACCTTCCTGAAGATGTTGGGCGATTATGCCAATTTCTGCTGCGGCGAGGGGTCGATGCACGACACAGCGATGCTCTACGGCGCGTTGGGCTGGGATCAATACACCGGCAAATGCGAGGTGGTGACCGAGTATTTCCCGTCTTCGGGCACAGGCCAGACCAACGTCATTTTCCCCGTTCAATAGGAGGCCGCGATGCCCGTTCCTGCCCCTAATCTCTATCCCGATTTCAACACCATCCGCCTGAGCCATGTTTGCCTGAATGTCAGCGATCTGGTGGCCTCTCGGGCCTTTTATGTCGATATGTTCGGCCTGCAAGTCAGCGAAGAGGCCGACAGCCACATCTACCTGCGCGCGCTCGAAGAGCGAGGGCACCATTCGGTTATTTTGCAGAAATCCAACCAACCCGGCACGGTCGAGGTTATGGGTTTCAAGGTCTTTGATGAGGCGGATCTGGACCGAGCCGAAGCATGGTTTCAGGCCAAAGGTCGTCCGACTCAATGGATCGAACGTCCGCATCAGGGCCGAACCCTACTCACCTCGGATCATATCGGCATTCCGCTGGAGTTCTATCACAAGATGGACCGCCTGCCTCCGATCCATCAGGAATATGCCCGCTATCATGGCGTCCGGCCCCTGCGGATCGATCATTTCAACTGTTTCAGCCCGAATGTAGATGACAGTGTGGCGTTCTACAGCGAAATGGGCTTTCGCGTCACCGAATATACCGAAGATGAGGACAGCAAGCGCCTGTGGGCGGCGTGGTTGCACCGCAAGGGCGGCGTGCATGACATGGCCTTCACAAACGGCAAGGGTCCACGGATGCATCACGTCGCATTCTGGGTCGCAAACCCGCTGCATATCATCGATCTGCTCGATGTGATGTCGACCACCGGCTATGTGGACAGCATCGAACGTGGTCCTGGCCGGCACGGGATCTCTAACGCCTTTTTCCTCTATATCCTCGACCCCGACGGCCATCGGATCGAGATTTACAGCTCGGATTACCAAACCGTCGACCCGGATCACGAACCGCTGAAATGGGACCTCAAAGACCCACAGCGGCAAACACTTTGGGGTGCCCCTGCCCCGCGCAGCTGGTTCGAGCATGGAACCGAGTTTGTCGGCACATCGGTTCAGGACCCCGACCTGAACGCCACCCCAATCATTGCGCCCTGAAATGGAGACACCAATGCGATTTGCCAGCTTCTCTGCGCAAGACGAGCAGTTCTATGGCGCCATCACGGATGCCGGAGCCATCGCTCTGAACGCAGCTTTCCCTGAGTGGCCGACCCTGTTCGATGCGGTCTGCGCCGGGGGGCTAGGCGATCTCGGGCGCGCTGCCGAAAGCTCTGCGGTCACGCACACAGATTTCACCTATGACATGGTTCTGCCTGACGCTCGACGCATCCTGTGTGTTGGCGTCAATTTCCCGGATCGGAATGCAGAGTACAAAGATGGTAGTGCCCAGCCACAGAACATGTCTCTGTTCCCGCGCTTTGCCAGTGGCTTCACCGGCCATGATCGCCCGCTGATCCGCCCGCCGGAAAGCCACCAACTGGACTATGAAGGCGAAGTGGCGATCGTCATTGGCAAAGGTGGCCGCCGCATTCCTCAGGCTCAGGCTTATGATCACATCGCCGCTCTGACCCTGTGCAACGAGGGCACCATCCGGGATTGGGTACGGCATGCCAAGTTCAATGTCACCCAAGGCAAGAACTGGGACCGGTCCGGCGCGATGGGCCCATGGCTGGTGCCTTTCACCGATCCCGCCCAGTTGGACGACGCGCGCATCATCACCCGTGTGAACGGAGAGGTACGTCAGGATGATTGCCTGTCGCGCATGATGTTCCCCATCCGACGCGAGATCGAATACATCTCGACTTTCATGACCCTGCAGCCGGGCGACATCATCGTCACCGGTACCCCTTCGGGTGCTGGTGCGCGGTTCGACCCCCCGCGCTTCCTGAAGCCCGGAGATGTGGTCGAGGTCGAGGTTGAAGGCATCGGCCTGCTGCGCAACGGCATCGAGGACGAGACAGTATGACCCCTCAGGACCACGCCGAAGCCGCCGCTGATCTGCTCGCAGCAGAGCGCAACGGCCAGCAGATCGGATTGCTTAGCCTGCGTCACCCTGAGATGGCGATGGATGATGCCTATGCGGTGCAGAACGCGATCTATCGTGCCAAGCTGGCCGAGGGTCGCACGGTGATCGGCTGGAAGATCGGGCTGACCTCGAAAGCGATGCAATATGCGCTGAATATCGACATTCCTGACAGCGGTATCCTGTTCGATGACATGCTGTTTGAGAATGGCGCGACCATTCCAAAGGGGCGGTTCATCCAGCCCCGTATCGAAGCTGAGATCGCTTTTGTGATGAGGGATGCCATTGGTGGAGCAGATGTCACCCGCGAACAGGTTCTAGCGGCAACGGATTATGTGGCCCCATCGCTTGAAATCCTCGATACTCGAATTCAGCGCGTGGACCCGGAAACCGGTAAAGCGCGCACTGTATTTGACACGATTAGCGACAATGCAGCCAATGCAGGCATCGTTTTGGGTGCTGAACGGCACGCAGTTGATGCATTTGACCTCCGCTGGGTCGGAGCGCTGACCTTCCGCAATAGCGAGATCGAAGAGACGGGTCTTGGCGCAGGTGTGCTAAACGATCCGGTCGAAAGCGTCGTCTGGCTGGCGCAGCGCATGGCGCAATATGGGCAGAGTATCGAACCCGGTCAGGTCATTCTGTCTGGCAGTTTCATTCGGCCAGTCGAATGCCCTTCCGGCTCCGAAATTCACGCTGATTTCGGTCCCTTCGGCGGCGTTGATATCCGTTTCACCTAAGGGGTGGCCACCACCCCTTGCGCGCACCAGTTGTCGAATATGCGCAAGGCTTCCTCGGCAAAACTCACGTCGTTTATATGCGCTTCGATCTTATACAAATCGACATTGGACGGGGCTGCGGTCGCAAGCTCCGATAAGAAGCTGTCGAGACCTGCCTTGTCATGCAGATCTGCCCCTTCCCTGTCCCATTCACCCAGTCCCAACATCGGCAGCATCAGCGCGACCGGGCCGGTTGCCGTGGCCATTTGGCGTGCATGCGCCCGTGCGACTTCTCGACGTTCTTTTGTGTCCAACACGACAGAAGTCAGCAACCGGTTATGAGCATGATGCGGGTGATCCGCCCATTTCTCGGGCATCGGTTGCCAGCCCACGATATCAACCAGGTCATAGCAGCCAGGTGCCACGATTTGCGGCGTCCCGTTCAGCCCCGCGTGGGTCAATCGCCCCTCACCCGCCGAGATATTCGATCCGTTGATGTGATTGCCCAGCTCTTGCGTGCAAAAGTCGAAAACGCACGCGAACGCTCCCTGTTGTGCGAGGCTTTCAAACGCGCGACCGCCCATCCCGGTTGCGTGGAAAACGGCCACTTCATAGCCCCGCGCCTCAAGCGCAGGTTTCAGCGGCACCATGTATTTCAGCGCGGATTTCCCGAGCGAGGTCATCCCGATCAGCGGTTTCTGCCGATCCGGCGGCACCACGGCTCGCGCAGCGCCCAGAACCGCACCGGCCGCCTGGCTGAGCGACGCCTTGCAGACCGAGTTCAGCCCATAAAGTCCCCCGGCCCATAGGATCATCTGCGTATCTGCAGCCAGCCGATCTGCCGGGATCAACGGCGAGAACGACACCGTGGACACGATATATTTAGGCACTCCCAAAGGCACTGCGGCGCACACATCCAGCGCCAAATCTGTTCCCATCGTACCACCCAGCACGATTACGCCGTCAAATTTGCCCTCTTGGTACAAGCGCGCGGTCAGCAACGCCGCGCCGTTCGCCATGATTTGCATCGCATGGTTTTCATCGCCGGAGGCAATGGCGGCGTCGATCGAGCTGCCACCTTCTTCGGCCACATCGTGCTTGGAGTAATCCGTCGGTTCAGAAGGATCGCCCAGAACCGAGACATCCATCGTCAGCACGCGACCACCCTGATCGCGGATCACACCGGACAGAAAACCCAACTCATCATCCTTGGTGTCGAACGTGCCGACTACGAGAATGGTTTTGTCCGCCATGGCGCACTCCTTCCGCAATGGTTTACAGCTTGATCCACGCTGTCTTGAGGTTGATGTATTTCTCGATGGCGTGCAGGGACTTGTCGTGCCCATTGCCCGACTGTCCGATGCCACCCAGCGGCACGGTCCCGTCCGCACCTCCATAGGTATTCACATGCATCACACCGGTACGCACGGAGCGCACCATCTTGTGCGCACGCGACAGATTTGCGGTCCAGACCGCACCCGCAAGCCCGTAGACCGTTGAATTCGCCATCCGCACTGCGTCTTCTTCTGACTTAAAGGATGTCACACCCAACACCGGGCCAAAGACTTCTTTTTGGGCCAGCGTCGCCTCAGGCCTCACCCCGGCAACAACGGTGGGGGCCATAAAATAGCCGCCTGTCTCCTGCAAAATGCGGTCGCCGCCGGTGATCACCTCACCACCTTCAGCACGAGCGGTTTCGACGAAGCCAAGATTCTGCGCCAGTTGAGTTTCAGAATTCACCGCCCCAATGGCTGTCTCTAACGACAACGGGTCCCCGACGCGCATCGCTTGTGCTGCTTTGGAAACTGCAGCCACGAATTCATCATGGATGCTGGCCTCAACCAAAAGACGCGAGCCCGCCACACAAACCTGACCGGCATTGCGGAAGATACCCGCCGCCGCGACCTTGGCGGCCTGATCCAGATCGGGCGCATCCGCAAAAACGATGTTGGGAGATTTGCCGCCGAGCTCCAAATAGACCCGTTTCATGTTGGACCGCGCGGCATATTCCATCAGTCGGCGACCTGTCGCGCCCGAACCGGTGAAGACAAGCGCATCGACATCCATCGACAGGCCCATCGCCTCACCCACAACCGCACCTTCGCCGGTCACCGCATTCAACACACCCGGCGGCAAACCGGCCTCATGCGCCAGCTCCACCATACGCATCAACGACAATGAGGCCGTCTCGGCCGGTTTCAGAACAACTGAATTGCCCATGGCCAAAGCAGGGCCCAGCTTCCACGCGCCAATCATCAGCGGGAAGTTCCACGGGATGATCGCACCAACTACGCCCACCGGTTCCTTGTGGATCAGACCCAGAATATCGCCCGGTGTCGGGGCCACTTCGCCGTAAATCTTGTCGAGCGCTTCGGCATAATACCGTATCGTACCGGCAGCCGAGCCCGGCTCAGCCTTCAGGGCCATTCCGATCTCAGTGCCGTTGTCACGCACCCCCAGCACAGCAAGCTCCAGCGCGTTCGCCTCGATCAGATCCGCCCATTTCAGCAGTACCTTCTTGCGTGCTGCTGGGGGCTGACCGGCCCATCGCCCATCCTCAAACGATGCTCGTGCCGCAGCGATAGCGGTCTCCATATCCTGCCGGGTACCCTTCGCGACAGTGGTCAGAACCTGCCCGTTGAGCGGTGAGATCACGTCCATCACCGCGCCGCCCGAAGCTGCGACATGCTCGCCATTGATCAGGTGAGTGAACGCCGGAACCGGTTGTGTGCGCAGGGCGTCGATCGAGGATTGGTCCATCATTTTCTACCGTTGTTGGCTGTCATGCAGATCATGGTCCTCATCCGGCAAATGCGCGCGGTATTCCTTGACCAGGGTCCGCACGTGGATCGCCAGAACAAGCACGATGATGACAAACAGAATGAAAGAAATCGGCCGGTCGATCATATCCAGAGGCGTCTTGAGGCGAGGCAGGGCCGAACGCAACTTGACCTCCATAATGCCGCCCAGAACCATGCCCAGAATGATCGGAACAATCGGCAGGTTGAGCCGTTTGAGGACCAGGCCCAGCACGCCAAATCCGGCAGCGATCATGCAATCACTCAGCGAATTGCGCAGTGAATAAACGCCGACGAAGGACAATAGCAGGATCATCACACCCAGAAACCGGGTTGGTACGCGGATAATCTTGGTCAACAGATTGGTCGAAAACAGCAGAAACACCATGACGATCACGTTGAGCAGGATCAGCGCGAGGTAGAGCCCGTAGACCAGATCGATGTTGTTCTGGAACAGCTGCGGTCCGGGGATCACGTTATGGACATAGAAGACCGACAGCATCATCGCCGTCAGCGCCTCACCCGGAATACCCAGCGCCAACAAGGGGATCATCGCCGCTGCCGGAACGGCGTTATTAGCCGCCTCCGAGGCGATCAGACCTTCGGGTGAGCCTTTGCCGAACGCATCCGGGTCTTTTGAGGTTTTCTGCGCGTAGGTGTAGCTCATGAATTGGGCGGTGAACTCTCCGGTGCCGGGGATCATCCCCAGAACGACGCCAAAGCCTGAGGCGACCGTAGCGACACGCTTGTGACCCAACAACTCTTTGATCCCGGCGGTCATGCGACCGGTGATCGGTTTGGCGTCTGGGCTATTGTCCGGGGCGGTCAGCAGGAAGAACGCCTGACTGAGGGCGAACAGCCCCAGAACCACAACGATCAGATTGACGCCCGAACTGAGGAAGCTGAATCCGAACGTGTAGCGCTGAGTATAGGTAACCGAATCCAGCCCAACGGTCTGCAGAAATATCCCGAACATCGCGAGCATTCCGGCGGCAAATATCTGGCCACGATGGGCCAGGATAACCAGAATGATACCCAACAGCGCAGCCAGAAAGATCTCGCGGCTGCCAAACATCGGTGCAACAAGGGCCAATACAGGCGACAGCAGGATGAGGCACAGGATACCAAAGATGCCCCCCCAGAACGATGCGCTGTAGGCCAGCGAAACGGCACGATGCGCCTGCCCATCCCGCGTCATCGGATAACCGTCGTAGGAGGTCAGCGCGTTGACGGCCGTCCCCGGCGTGTTGATCAGAACTGCCGGGATCGCACCCCCATACATGGATGAGCCATAGATCCCCAACAGCATCGTCAGGCCCACAATCGGGTCCAGCGAGAAGGTCGCGGGCAGCAGTATCGCAATGGCCACCGCAGGGCCAACACCGGGGATAGCACCGATGATCACGCCGCCGATCGAGCCGACGAACAGGGCCAGGATCACATCCCATCGGGCCAGCATTTCGGCCCCGGCAAGCAGGTTTTCCATTCGCGGCTCCGATTAGAAATAGGTCAGCATGATCTGACGCAGCCCATCCGGCAGGGCCTCATAAATCCTGCCCGCGGGGATTTTCACCTGCAGGAAGGATTTGAACGAAACGACGATGACAACCGCGCTGGCAACGGCGGCTCCAATCGCAGCCGTGCTACGATATCCGACGCGCAGCACCAACAGGATCGAGAAGACTATGGTTGTCGGCAGGTATCCCAAAATCGGTACGGCCATCGCATAGACCACGAACCATCCCGCATATTCCAAGGCGCAGAACCATAGCCATACCTCGCGCCAACGGTCGCCAATCCGTTCCGATAAGGCTGAACCCAGAAGGTGCAGAGCCGCGAAACCGACCATCCCGATCAGAGAAACTGCGGGCCAGAACCGAGGTTGCGCAGCCAGTTTCTGCCCGCCGCGCCATGCGGTTTGATCCCACAGCTGCGTCAGCAGAAACACCGAAACGGCCAGCGCGAGCCATGCAAATACGATATCACCGGGACGGCGATAACGCTTGAACAATGCTTGAAGAGTTCTGACCCGGGACATCCTCGCCCTCGTCCGTTTGGGAAGCTTCAGGCCGGGCGTTCAACCCGGCCCACTGGCTGTGCGATCAGTTACCGCTCAGCATACCTTCGATGCGCGCCATGGTCTCGATGTCGGACTGGATCTGGCCCACCACATCATCGGCTGGCTGCCAGTAAACGGCGGCTCCGGTTTCGGCGGCCAGCTTTTGGGCGCGTTCAGACTGCATGGTCTTTTCGGCCACGGCGATGATCTTATCGCGTGCCTCCTGTGGCGTGTCCTTGTGGACAAACAAACCATTCCACAGCGATACAGCCAGATCAGGGGCCAGTTCGGCTACGGTCGGAGTGTCCGGTGTCAGCGGAATACGCTCTGACCCGATCGAAGCCAGCACTTTAACACTGTCGAGGCAGGGAAGGATCAGTTGCAGCGTGGTGTTGATCACATCCACATCGCCCGAGGCCAGCGTGTTGCAATCCAGCGCATCAAAGGCGGCGTCGGAGGCGTAAGAAAAGCCCATCTCTTTCGCCAGCCCCAGTGTTACCTGCGTTGGCACCAGCGGCGCGCCGAAATGGCCAAGCACCACGTCGTTGCCGCCAGCATATTCCGCCAGACCCGCCATATCGTCATAGGGCGCATCACCCGATGTGGCGATTACGAAGGGATAGGTCAGAAAGTTGCCCAGCGGCACGAACGGATCGGGGTTCAGTTCGGGAATGCCGATCTGCGGACCGACGACCGGGATCGCAATCAGGAATGATCCAACCGTGTAGCCATCGGCGGGCGCATTCGCGACTTCGATCGCTCCGGGGAATGGACCGCCACCACCGCCCGGCTTGTTCACAACCGCCGCAGGCACACCGTATTCGGCCTGAAAGTCCTCGGCGATCATGCGCGTCAGGACATCTTCAAGATCGCCCGGAGGCCACGGAACCACAAACTCGACGGGCTTTTCCGGATATTCGGCCAGCGCAGCCCCTGTGACGGCGGCCATGGCCAGCGCCGTCGCGGACAGTGTTTTTGCAATCTTTGACATGAACGTCTCCCTGGTGTGGTTATTGTGGTTCATATTTTGAACCGTTGTTTCAAAAAAGGTTGCCATGTTAATCGCAATCTGTCAAACTTTTTTGGAAGCAACCAAGAACAGGCCCAAATGTCCTCTGCCTCAAAAACCCTGCAATTGCTGGAACACTTCTCTCCTGACCGGCCTGAGATCGGGCTGTCGCAACTCTGCAGATTGGCAGGGCGCGACAAGGCTACGACCTATCGATATCTTCAGGCTCTGGAAGAGGTTGGATTTATTGAGCAAAATCCCGGCACCAAACAATACCGTCTTGGACCTGCTTTGCTGCAACTGGCGCAGACCAGAGAGTTGACCGTACCTCGCAAGGCCGGGGTCGAGGCCCCGCTGCGCGCGCTTGCGGACGCGACCGGAGAAACCTCACATGTCTCGGTCCTGTCAGGCAAAACGCTCTATAAGCTCATGGCGCACGAATCGCCCCGCCACAGCATTCGTGTCATCATCGACATCCAAACCTTTCCACTGCATGCGACAGCCTCAGGCCTGTGCGCGCTGGCCTTCGGACCCGAGGACTTGCTGGAGGTGGCCAATGCCGACTTGGCCGCATTCACGTCTGCCACCATGACGGATCCCGACGCGCTGCACGCTGCCATTCAGAAAACTCGCGCCTGTGGCTTTGGTAAATCCGAGGGCAGCCTTGAGGCGGATGTCCACAGCCTCGCCGCGCCGCTCTTCGATCAGGCAGGGCAATTTGCGGGTGCCGTTTCCGCTGCAAGCGTCGCCACACGTTTCACGCCCGAGCTTGAACATCAGATTCAAACGCATCTGATCACCGCCAGCCGGACTATCACACATAATTGGGGCGGCGCCGTCCCAATTCAAATCGAGCAGGCCTGGTCGACAGGCCGCGACCCCTCACGAGACCTTCAGGAATTGGAACCCACCCGATGAAAGACTCGAATTTTCTCAAGGAACATAACGGCCGCCTGATGTGGCATCCGATGACCTCGCCGCAGGACAGTATCGACACGCCGCCCAAGATCATCACCGGGTCCGAGGGGGTTTCGATTACCGACATAGACGGTCACACCGTCGTCGACGCGGTCGGCGGCCTGTGGAACGTCAATCTGGGCTACTCCTGCCAAACGGTGAAAGACGCAATTGCGGCGCAGCTGCAGAAACTGCCCTATTATTCGACCTTCCGCGGGGCCTCGAACGATGCCGCGATCGAGCTGTCCTATGAACTGTCCGAGTTTTTTGCACCAGACGGGATGGCACGGGCGTTTTTCACGTCCGGCGGATCAGATTCAGTCGAAACCGCTCTGCGCCTGTCGCGTCAGTATCATAAGCTGCGGGGCGAGCCGGGACGCATCAAGTTCCTAAGCCTGAAGAAAGGGTATCACGGCACCCATATGGGCGGGGCGAGTGTAAACGGCAATGCCAATTTCCGCACCGCTTACGAGCCGCTGCTGCCCGGCTGCTACCATATTCCAGCGCCCTATACATATCGCAACCCGTTCAACGAAAGCGACCCCGAGAAACTGGCCCAGCTTTGCGCCGCAGCCCTGGAGGATGAGATCGCATTTCAGGGCGCGAGCACCATCGCCGCGATGATTATGGAGCCTATTCTGGGCGCGGGCGGGGTGATCCCTCCGCACAAGTCCTTCGCACCGATGGTGCGGGAGATCTGCGATCGTCACGGCATCCTGCTGATCACCGATGAGGTCATCACCGCTTATGGTCGTACCGGAGCCTGGTCTGGCGCGCGCCTTTGGGGCATTCAGCCCGACATCATGTGCACGGCGAAAGCGATCACCAACGGGTTCTTCCCGTTTGGCGCCGTCATGCTTGGTGACAAGTTGGTCGATGTGTTCGAAGGCAATCCAAATGCCAAGATCGGCCACGGATATACCTATTCCGGTCACCCGGTAGGTGCCGCGGCCGCGCTGGCCTGTCTTGCCGAAACAAAGCGCCTGAACGTCACCGAAAACGCAGCCGCGCGCGGCACCCAATTGTATGAAGGCTGCAAAGCGCTGCAGCAGAAGTATGACTTAATTGGAGACGTACGCGGCGGGCATGGTCTGATGACAGCCATTGAAATGGTAAGCGACCGGGGAACCAAAAAACCGATCGACGCGGCAACGGCCAGCAAGGTGCAGGAAGTCGCGTATGACTCAGGCGCCATGATCCGGGTGTCCGGGCCCAACCTGATCCTGTCGCCACCGCTGGTTTTGTCTGAACAGGAAGCAGATACAATCCTGTCGGCGCTGGAGGCTGGATTCCGCGCTGCCTAACAGGCGTTCATTGGTTTGCTAAAATGGCCGAGCGGGTTACGTTTACGGCTGAGCGCTCCAACGTTGCTTGGGGCGGCTCTACCAACCTGATCAAATTTAGTTGTCGGTACGTCGCTGGACTTTGCTCCATCGCGATATAGTTGTCAGATACAGACGGGGAACGGTCCGGACTTGCGTAGCGGGTAGCGGAACACACAACGTCGTGAACAGACCCCTACCCATTTTCCTTTCGCGCGAGTGTTCGCTAGTCGTTAACCGAGTTGCTTGTCTGGATTCTGCAAGATTTAATACAGGCCGCTTACGCCAACGACCAGAAACCCACGACCACGCATGCTTGACGCCCATATCCGACCACTGATCGACCCGCCTCTTAATGCAATTGGGCGGGGACTTGCCGCGCGTGGGGTGTCAGCCAACACGGTCACCTTGATTGGATTGGGCTTCGGAGTTCTGGCCACAGTAGCGATCATTGTCGACCACCTGTGGATGGCGATAGCACTGATCCTCTTGTCGCGCCTTGCGGACGGGCTGGATGGGGCAATTGCCCGCGCCCGGCGAAAGACTGACTTCGGGGGATACCTCGATATCACCTGCGATTTCATGTTCTATGGCTTGATCCCGATGGCATTCATATGGACCGATCCAGCCGGAAACGCGTTGGCCGGAGCGTGGCTGTTGGTGAGCTTCTATTTCAACGGCGCGACGTTCCTGGGATATGCCATCTTGGCTGAGAAACATGGACTGAAAGCCCAAAAACACGGCGCAAAATCGCTCTACTTCACCGGAGGCCTGCTGGAGGGGACCGAAACAATTGCGTTCTTCATTGCAATCTGCCTGCTGCCCGCCTGGTTTACACCAATGGCGTGGGGTTTCGGCGCAGTTTGCTTTATCACGGCCCTCTCGCGCATTCTGCTTGCGCGACAGGTTTTTGCCCCCATGGAAGATAAGGAAAACCCATGAAGTATCTCATCGCCGCCGCATGCGCAGCCCTTGCAGGAGCGGCATGGGCCGAGCCCGACCCGGCGAACTGGGACGACGTTCTGAACGAAGCTGATGGTCAGACCGTGTATTGGAATGCCTGGGGCGGATCAACGACGACAAATGACTTCATCGAATGGGTCGGCACTCGGGTCAAGCAAGAGCATGGCGTTACGTTGGAACACGTAAAGCTTGCCGACACGGCTGATGCCGTCAGCCGCGTGATCGCCGAGAAATCCAGTGGCAAGGATACTGATGGTGCGATTGATCTCATCTGGATCAACGGGGCCAACTTCAGTGCCATGAAAGAGGCCGATCTGTTGTTCGGACCCTTCGCGGAGGCCTTGCCCAACTGGCGCTTCGTGGATGTCGAAGGCAAAACCGTAACCACCGATTTTACGGTCCCGACCGACGGATTCGAAAGCCCGTGGGCCATGGCACAGGTCGTATTCATCTATGACAGCGAGGTCCTGCCCGATCCACCCAAATCGGCCGAAGCCATTCGCGACTGGGTGACCGAAAACCCCGGCCGTTTCACCTTTCCGCAGCCGCCGGACTTTCTGGGCACCACCTTCCTGAAGCAGATGCTGATCGAATTGGTCGAGGATCCGGCGGTTCTGCAACAGGCAGCCGGCGACAACTATGCCGAAGTAACCGGCCCGCTCTGGAACTGGTTGGAGCGGGTTACGCCCGACCTCTGGCGATCTGGCCGAGCCTACCCGCAGACTGGTCCCAGTCAGTTGCAGCTGATCAACGATGGCGAAGTGGATATGGCGATCAGCTTCTCTCCGGGTGAGGCCACCGCAGCCATCGCCAATCAGCAATTGCCAGAAAGCGCACGTACCTTTGTGCTGGATGGCGGTACGCTGGGCAATGCCAGCTTCGTGGCCGTTCCCTATAATGCGTCTGCCAAGGCTGGTGCCATGGTAGTCGCCAACTTTCTGATCAGTCCCGAAGCACAGCTGCGCGCGCAAGACCCCGAAGTGTTGGGTTATGGCACCGTGCTGGATATGGATGCTTTGCCGAAAGCCGACCAAGCTGCCTTCGATGCGCTGGAACTGGGCGTTGCGACCCTGTCCCCGGCCGAGCTGGGCCCGGCATTACCAGAACCGCATCCCAGCTGGATGACCCGGATCGAAGCGGACTGGGCCGAGCGATACGGCGTTGGCAACTGATCTCAAACCGGTCACCCGTTGGGGTCTGGCACCCACGCTGACCATCGGATTGCTGTTGGGTCCCATCGCCGCCGGTTTGGTCGGAACCATCGTTCCAGCCTTCGGCGGGTTACGCCCCGGTGGTGAGAGCGCCCTGTCATTCGACCCATGGCTTCGGCTTTGGGCCGAGCCGGGTGTACTGCAAGCCATATGGCTGTCGTTCAAAACCGGAGTGCTGTCGACCTTCGGAGCATTGCTCGGGTGCTTTTTGCTCATCGCGGGTTGGTATGGCACGCGGGTCTTTAACCGCGTAGAAAGTGCTCTGTCTCCGCTGCTGTCAGTTCCCCATGCAGCTGCCGCGCTTGGTCTGGCCTTTCTGATCGCGCCATCCGGATGGATCGCCCGCCTGATTTCGCCCGAGATCACCGGCTGGGCTCGTCCACCCGATCTGCTGATCATTCAAGATCCGGGCGGCTGGTCGTTGATTACCGGTCTGATGATCAAAGAACTGCCCTTTTTGCTATTGATGTCGCTTGCCGCATTGCCGCAGATCAGATCGGCTGAGCGAATGAAGGTCACACAGGCGTTGGGCTACGGCAAGGTACGGGGGTGGTTTATGGCGGTAATGCCATCGCTCTACGCCCAAATTCGCCTGCCGGTGTATGCGGTTCTCGCTTATGCGATGTCGAATGTTGATGTAGCCATGGTACTGGGTCCGTCCCGTCCACCACCTCTGTCGATATTCATTCTACGCTGGATGACCGACCCCGATCTGGCGTTACGCTCACCGGCGGCGGCCGCGGCATTGGTGCAGCTGGGAATGGTGGTGACCGCAATCCTGATCTGGCGCGGTGCAGAGAAACTTTTTGCCACGCTCATCAATCGGGCCGTCGAAAGTGGCGAGCGCCACGCTGGTCTGCGCGATTACATTTTGCGCGCGGTGGGCGTGACGGTTGCCAGTTTGGCCGCGCTGGCGGTCTTTGGAGGTCTGCTCAGTCAGTTGATCTGGTCATTCGCAGGACGATGGCGGTTCCCGGATGCGCTGCCGCAGGGGTTCAGCCTGATGTCGTGGACCCGACATGGACCGGCGGCGGCAGAGGTCACCCTGGTCACCTTCGGGCTGGCGCTCGTTACTGCGTTAATCGCACTGAGCCTAGTGATCGGCTGTCTGAACTCCGAAACCCGTCAAGGGCGTGAGATGAACAAAACGGGATTGGTGATCCTGTATCTGCCCCTGATCCTGCCTCAGATAACTTTTCTGCCCGGCCTGCAAATCCTGATGATCCAGATTGGGGCGGCCCAAGGGGTCGCACCCGTGATCCTTGCCCATCTGGTGTTCGTCCTGCCCTATGTGTTCCTGGCCCTCGCCGGACCATATCGCGCATTGGACAACCGCTATGCCACCATTGGCGCCGCCATGGGGCTGGGCGCGGTCGGCATTCTGTGGCGCATCCGTTTGCCGATGCTGCTGGCACCGATTTTGACAGCGCTTGCTGTGGGCATGGCAGTGTCGGTCGGGCAATATATGGCGACCCTGCTGACCTCGGGCGGGCGGGTCAACACGCTTACCACCGAAGCTCTGGCCTTGTTTTCCGGCGGTGATCGCCGCGCAATAGGCGTCTGGACTATCGCCTTGGCTGCAACCGCATGGCTGCCGTTCTTTCTGGCCCTGATTATCCCCAGAATCGTGTTCCGCAACAGGATTGGTCTGTGCCATGGCTGAAACGGGTTTGGTTCTTGACCAGCTATCGATATCGCATGCCGATGGCAGACCACTAACACATCTGTCTGCCTCAATAGCGCCGGGCGAGGTGCTCAGCCTGATGGGGCCTTCAGGCGTTGGTAAATCAACGGTTCTGGCGGCGATTACCGGCACACTTCCACCTGCATTTAGATTGCAGGGACGTATCACGCTCAACGGACGTACCCTCAATGCTCTGCCACCGCAAAAACGGCGTGTCGGCATCCTGTTTCAGAACCACCTTTTGTTCCCCCACCTGTCCGTTGGTCAGAACATCGGGTTCGGATTGCCGCGACGTACGTCCGACCGGCAAGGCAGAATACAGAGCGCCTTAGCCGAGATCGGACTTGAAGGGTTTTCCGAGCGTGATCCGGAAACGCTATCAGGCGGGCAGCGCGCACGCGTCGCGCTGATGCGCATGCTTTTGGCGGAACCAGACGCCCTGCTGCTGGATGAGCCCTTCTCACGCCTCGACGTCAGCTTACGTGCGAAAATGCGCGATCTGGTTTTTCAACGCGCCCGGGCCGCTAGTCTGCCCGTCTTGTTGGTTACACACGATCTGGCTGATGCAGAAGCTGCGCAGAGTGAGATCATTGACTTGCCAGATAGGCAACGCTGCTAATCCACAGATCAGCCATCAACGCATTAGGTATACTCATTTTCGATTAGCTCGTGGGGCGGCACGTCGCACTAAGTAACCCCCTCAAATCCAGCTTGAAAACCAGAACATGCTAAAATCAACACGTACCGCCCACTGCGCAAGCATCGCATTGTGGCGAAAATGTGTCCACTATTTGCTTTGAAACTTACTGTTTACATCGCGGAAACAAAGCGTTTCGCGAAATCCTCCGGTGCTACGGGGTTTCCCCAATTTCTGGCGCGCGGCTTTTCTGGCACCTTGGAGTCATCGGATCGTAACTACCACTTACGCCCTCCGGCACAGAATGGGGCTGGCTCTTACCCCCTCAGCCAGCCCCTTTCTTTTCGGCTCATCACTGAAGTTCACACTGAGGCCCTGCGCGTTTAGAGTCGTAGTCGTTTTGGGCTATTGCTTTGCCCGCATCGACGCCCATCATTTTGGCATCCGTGTCCAACCGGGATACCCTCGAGCCGACGGGTCGAGGTTGGCCTGTTGTTCAACCCCACACATGATTATAAGTGCCTGACGATGCGCCGAATTAAGCGCGAAATCGACGGAGGCCCGGTGGCGCATCAGCAGATCAAGAAATCGGATGATTTGGCAGAAAAACTGTCGGCCAGGATTGTTCGGGGCGAGTTTCAGCCCGGAGAAAAGCTGCGACAGGATCTGATCGCGCGCGAGTTCGGGGTGAGTCAGGTCACGGTTCGAGAGGCTTTGCTCAACCTTGCTTCGCAGGGATTGGCGATCAGCATGCCGCGCCGGGGCATGTGTGTGGCCCCCATGGATCAGAGCGCGATCGACGAACTGCACACAATGCGATGTGCACTTGAACCTGTCGCTCTGTACCGCTCAGTTCCTAATCTGACGCCCGCACAAATTGCAGAGATCGAAAAGGCACACACAAAGTGCAACGCTGCAGAAACTTCTGCAGATTGGGAAGAAGCAAACCGCGCATTCCATATGGCGGTCATAGCTGCCTGCAGAATGCCGCGCATGATTGCCGCGATCAACAACCTTCAACTTTTGTATTCATGGCATTTCAATACGCGCCAAACTGTCCGCTGGCGGCAGGGCGAGAACCCGGACCATGCGGCCATCCTGGCAGCAATCAAAGACCGCGATGCTGAGCGTGCACGCACGATCATGCAGCGCCATCTGACCCGGATGTCCTAGGATCACCCCGGTTTTCGGGCAATGATCCAAACCGCATGATAGGTCAAAGGCAGGCCAAGAGGGCTTTCGAAAAAGCGCGTATAATCGTCGATGAATTGCGTCAGACGGGATCGGGTCCAAGGGGCTTGTGCCCGACCATTCACACCCGTCTTGCGCAAATGGTCGAGGACATCACGCGCAGATGCGAAACGCGCTTGCCGTATGGAGTTTCCTGTCTTCACGACTTCAAGGTCATCTTCAACGAAAGACGCCAGTTCGCGAGCATTGCAAAGACTGGGGGCCTTCGCCGCTGATCCAATCTGCGTCAATTCCCGATATTGCTGGGGGCCAAATCCTGACACGGCCAACCAGCCGCCGGGCGCAAGCGCAGTTGCCGCCCTGCGCAGAAAACTGGCGGGGTCATACAGCCATTGGATCATCGAGGTCGAGGTGATGAGGTCGAGGCTTTCCGGCCAATCGATATTCGCAGCGTCACCACCCAAGAACACGGCATTGGCCGCATCCGCTGTCCGCTGTGCTTCCGGCGAAAGATCGTTGAGGGTCAGAGCCTCAAAGTCAAACCTGGCGCATAGCCGCTGAGTCAGATGACCAGTTCCACAACCCAACTCCAACGCCGATGCGAAATACCGGGGCGCTCCGCTCTGGCAGAGGTCTTGAACCAGTAGATCGGCGATATGGGCCTGTTGGCCAGATGCGGCATGGTAGCTTTCAAAGCTCCGGCTGAAACTGCGTTGTACCCGCTCTGCAAGCTGTATCATGACACGGTCCATCCAGCCCAGCTTTGCCCTGTTTCAAAAGGAATATGCGGCCTTGGCACGGACCGGATGGCGTGGCGCTGCGCGCTCCATGCGCGCTCTTGCGCTGCCGCGGGAATGACCCGATCGCGCTGCGGTATCCAGATACGATCAAACCGGGTATCCGGCGCAGGTCCGCGCCGGATGATGGCGTGCAATTCGGCCCGAGCGGCGGCCATATCGATGTCTGGCGCTGCACTTTTCAGGCCAGCCCGTCGGCAAAACCGCGCAAAACTGTCATCCGAGAGATTGTCTGCGGTCGCGCGGATAAGGTCTGGCGCTATCCCCCTCTCCTTATCCGCCGGAAACAACGTTCCTGCGACGGCAACCCGTCGCGCGGGCTGATATCCGACCCTCGACATCCAATGCGCGGCAGAGGCGACGCCGAACGAAAAGGCGACAAGATTGACATCATCGAACTGTTCAAGTTCCGGTAGAGGGTCGTCCAGCCGCGTGTAATCCTGAACCAACAGGACAGAATGGTCTCCTCTTAATCCATCGAAAGCAGCCGCCCCGACCGCCCAACCGCCGAACACAAGGGTGAGCAACGCCGTCTCTGAGCGCGACAACCATTGACGTTTCATCTGATGTCCTCGACCAGCGAAATCATGGCAGCCGTTACACGGCTCAGTTCATTCGAAGAGATGATATAGGGCGGCATGCAATATATGTTGCGGGTGAAGGGGCGCAGCCACACACCGGTTTCCGGCGCCCGACGATGCGCAATCGCGGGATCGACGCGGCCTTCCATTTCAATCACGCCGATGGCTCCCAGAACCCGGACATCGGCAACGCCGGGAAGTCTTCGCGCCGGAGCGAGTTCGTGTTCCAACTGACTGGCGATATCTTTGACCTCGGTGCGCCAGTCGCGTTGTGAAAGCTGATCAAGGCTTGCAATGGCTGCGGCGCAGGCCAGCGGGTTGGCCATATAAGTCGGCCCATGCATCATAACGCCGGCCTCGCTTGCACCGATGCCAGCCGCAACCGGTTCCGAGGCAACGGTGGCAGCCATCGTAATATGACCCCCGGTCAGCGCCTTACCGAGGCATAGGATATCCGGCACAATATCCGCGTGATGCATCGCAAACAGCTCGCCCGTCCGCCCGAATCCGGTGGCGATCTCATCAAGGATCAGCAAGATCCCATGCGCATCACACAAAGCGCGAGCGCGCTGCAACCAAGTGGGGTGATAGAAGTACATTCCACCCGCCCCTTGCACCACCGGCTCAAGGATCAGCGCGGCAATCCGGTCGCCCTTATATTTCAGCAATACTTCCAGCGCGCCCAACCCATTCAGGTCCGGGTCGTCACTCCACTCCTGATCGAACCCTATGGGAGGTCGCGGTAGAAAATGCTGGATCGATAGGGCACCGCGGAACAACCCATGCATGCCGGTAACGGGGTCGCAGACACTCATCGCTTTCCATGTATCCCCGTGATAGCCGCCGCGGATGGTTGCAAATTCCGAGCGTTCCGACCGGCCGTTGGCCATCTGATATTGCACGGCCATTTTCAGCGCCACCTCGACCGCAACCGAGCCGCTGTCACTGTAGAAAATACGATCAAGCCCGTCGGGCAGAAGATCCACAAGCCTGCGGCCCAGTTCGATCGCGGGCTCATGGGTTATCCCGCCGAACATGACATGGGGCATCCGGTCCAGTTGCTGCCGCATGGCAGCCGTGATGGCCGGGTGACGATGCCCGTGCACAGCACACCACCACGATGACATCGCATCAATCATTTGGACGCCGTCATCCCGCGTGAGCCATACCCCTTCGGATTGGGTGATAAAATGCATCGGTCCCGGATCGAGGATGTTGGTATAGGGGTGCCACAGATGGCGTGCATCAAACTCCAGCGGTGTCACAGAAAACTCCGGATCGTATCGGTATCGATTGCGGCAAAGGCCTTGGAAAGGGTCTCCTGCGACAGATCCGCGAGGTGCGGAAGCCGACCCAAATGCCGAACATTGCCCATCTCGACTATCGTCTGCTCCACATCCGGCTCTGCATCGCCAACGAAGGCGACACCGACCACCGGACACCCAGCCTCTCTCAAAGCCCGCAGCGACAGGAGCGTGTGATTGATCGTTCCAAGCGCTGTACGCGCCACGAGAATGATGGGGGCCTGCCATCTCGCAAACAGATCGAGGAAGAAATGCTCACGGTTCAGCGGCACCATGATACCGCCCGCGCCTTCGACCACGAGCGGCCCGGTGATATCGGGCAGGCTCAGACGATCCAACGCGATCTCAACGCCCATATCTTCGGCAGACAGGTGGGGTGAGGCGGGCATCCTGAGCCGATAGATCTCGGGCAGAACCTCAGCATCAGATAAGGATCTGATCGTTTCCGTATCGGTGATGTCATCAAGACCGGATTGCACGGGTTTCCAATAGCGGGCCCCAAGAGCACCAACCAACCCCGCAGCAAAGATGGACTTGCCGACGCCGGTATCCGTGCCGGTGACGATCAAAGCACTCATGCGGCAATCCTTTGGTGATATGCGATTGTGTCAAACAGAGCGCTGATATCCGCGTGGCTGACATTGCCGGTGATGGATATGCGCAGCCGCGATGTGCCGCGTGGAACTGTTGGCGGGCGGATGCCCCGGACGTCAAATCCCTGCCCCTGCAAAGCGGCGGCCATGGCCATGGTCCGGGCCTCATCCCCTAGCAGGATCGGGATGATCTGACTGCTAAGAGCAGCCTCAGCCACACCATTGCGCTCCGCTTCGGAATGGGCGTGATTGAGACGCGCTCGGGCCGCTTGGATCAGGTCAGTGTCGCGTTGCAAAACCTGCAACGCCACCCGCACAAGCGCTGCGGTCAGCGGAGCCGGAGCAGTTGTGAATATGAAAGGACGCGCCCGATTAATCAGTGCATCAATCATCACCCGTGGACCACAAACCAACCCGCCCGAAACTCCCAGAGCTTTGCCGCAGGTGTGCACTGTCAGCAACTGGGCTTCTGACGCGTGGGCCAAACCTCGTCCTTGAGGGCCAAAAACTCCGGTGGCATGGGCTTCGTCAACAATCAGCACTGCCTCGTGCGTGATCGCAAGGTCAGACAGCGCCTTCAGAGGAGCAGTGTCGCCTTCCATGGAATAGACACTTTCGACTGCGATCCAGATCTGACCCAACCCGCTATTCGCTTGCCATGCAGCAATGATCCGACGCGCGTCATCCACGTCATTATGAGCGAATGCGCGCGTTTCGGCACGACCCATGCGCATGCCTTCATGCGCACTCGCGTGAACCAGTTCATCATGCAGAACGAGGTCCTCTGCAGCAGGTAACGCGGAAAAAATCGCCTGATTGGCTTGAAAACCGCCGCCCATAAACAAAGCGGCCTCAGCGCCGAAGAAAACAGCCGCTTCCTGCTCCAACGCTTCATGTTCCTCGTGGTTGCCGCGCAGTAGGCGCGACCCGCCCGCGCCCACAGGCACGCCGCGATCCAGCGCACTGCGCGCCGCCTGTTCCAGCATCGGGGACCCGGCCAGACCCAGATAATCATTCGATGCAAAATCCAGCCCCCCCGCCAGGGACAACGACCGCCGCCGATGGCGTGTGTCCAGAACTTCGAGCATCGAGGTCAGGCGATCCAATGCCTTCATTCAGCCACGTCCTTGCAAGCCGGCTCCTGTACGCGTTCGGCTTGCATGCCAAGTTTGGCAAAAAGCATTGCGTCGACGTCTTCTTCGGGGTTTTCGGCGGTCAGAAGGGTCTCACCCACGAAGATTGAATTCGCTCCGGCCAGAAAACACAGGGCCTGAACCGCATCGCTCATATCGCTACGTCCTGCAGAAAGGCGTACATAGGATTGTGGCATCATGATCCGCGCGCAGGCGATGACGCGGACGAAATCAATCGGGTCGACCGGCTCAGCGTCCGCCAGAGGTGTATCCTGCTGAGGCATCAGCATGTTGACCGGAACGGATTCTGGCGCCGGGTCCAGATTGGCCAACGTCACCAACATATCGAGCCGGTCCTGCACACCTTCACCCATCCCGAGGATACCACCCGAACACACCTTGATCCCCGCCTCTTGCACGCGGGTCAGTGTATCGATCCGATCCGAGAATGTGCGGGTCGTGATGACCTCGGGGTAATAGCGTTCCGAGGTATCGATATTGTGGTTGTAGTAATCCAGCCCGGCATCACGCAGGCGCACGATCTGGTTGTCGTCCAGCATCCCAAGCGTCATGCAGGTTTCCATACCAAGACCCCGGACGCCTTCGACCATGGCGACAAGCGCATCCATATCCCGGTCCTTAGGCTCTCGCCATGCGGCCCCCATGCAAAAACGGGTCGCACCACCATCTCGGGCCTTGCGCGCCTGCTTCAGGACTCGCTCGACCTCGATCAGTTTCGAGGCCGACAGCTTGGAACCATTGCGGGCCGATTGCGAGCAATAGGCACAATCCTCGGCACAACCGCCCGTTTTGATCGAAAGCAGCTTCGAGGTTTGAATTTTGTTGGGGTCAAAATGCGCGCGATGCTGCGTCTGCGCGCGATAGAGCAGATCCATCAAAGGTAGGTCATATAAGGCTTGAGCGGCCTCGCGGGTCCAAGAGATGCCGATGGCTGTCATTTTATCGATAATAATCCTATAATCTCGATTTAGGAGGATTAAGTATCGATAAATTTGAAAACTACAACTCAATTCTTCGACAGCAGTCCAGTCTTAGCTTCTGTTGATATCGCAGCACTCGAGGTGCTGAGCGTTGAAATCCATCACTACGCTCAACGTCCTTCCACAAACAGCACCCTGTCTATTTTGCAGGATTTTGACGCTTGATTGCGTGAAAAGTTCGCAAACTGATGTTTCCGATAGTGAACCGGAGTTTACGATGCGCTCAGACCGGATTCTAACGCAACCAAGCAGGTGGACTATGAGTGACCTTGAAGCGCAGCGCAAACTCTCGATCGAAGCGACACATAACGGACCACCACCCCGGACCATCAACCCGTTCTTTGGCGTAGGCCCGATCACTGACGTAATTCAGGACGAAGCTGACGGGCGCAAGAACCGCTTCGAATTTGACCGCTGGCTGGAGGGCACCTATCGCAAGGTAGATGACAAAGGTAACGACCTCGGCCCGTTCACCACGGCTGAAATCGGGCGTTCGATGCACCGCGGTTATCCGGCGGACGCGATCCTGCGTGACATGATGTTTCACATTCACCGCTATTTCGGATTCCCCAAGGAAAATCCGATGGCCGTGGGCTTGGGCGGCGGCCACAGCGGTTTCACCGTCGCCATCATGCATCTGATGAACCCAAACCTGGACGGCCAGAAACTGTTCGTCGACACCCCGCGTCCGGAATCCGAGGAAGCGACCAAGGGCGGATTCTTCCGTCAAAGCTGGGGCGCCCAGATCCTGGAATTGCAGCAATTCGCAGCCAACGGCCACGAAGACAAGGTCGTGTTCTCGGGATCGGAAGGCACTATCCCGTCCGCTGATGAACTGGAGACGATGGGCATCACCCTGTTTGTCGGCGTTGGGCACGAGACGACCGGCGCCACCACTTACACCACGGAAGAAGTGAAGTCGCTGCTGGAATGGCTGGACCGTGATCCAGCAAACCGCCACGCGATGATCGACGCCACCTCGATGCTCGGCGGCATGCCCTGGCCGCAAGACGTGGTCGAAGCCTTCATGGCGAAGTGCAACATTTTCACTCCGTTTCAGAAGGCAATCGGCGGTATCTCGGGGTATTTCCTGGCCTCTTTCACTCCAGCGGCCATGCAGCTGATCGAAGACAACCAAAAGAACCCGGCCTGGGCCATCGCGCGCCAGTTGAAGCTAGTGGTTCCGACGGACGCCAAAAAACCGCTGACCGGCGAAAAGACCGTTGGGCTTGGCCCCTTCTACGACGCCGCGGCCGACAAGATGATCGGAGGCGTGATCAATACCTTCTCGTCACTGGCCTTTGCCGAAACCACCTATGGCCTTTTGCGCGTCGAAAAGATGTTCGGCTCGGTCGAGGTGATGAATCAACGCTCGGCAGCCAACCGGGCAAAGATCGACGCGTGGCTGGCCGGGCAGAATCTTCTGGTCGCGGGTGTAAGCGACGCGCAAAAACGCGGCGCTGCCGTAACACTACTGGCGGTGAATGACCCCGGCATCACCGATCCGGCCATTCACGGGCGTATCATCGCCCGCTCGAAACAACTGCTGGGCTATGAAGGTCTGACACATCCGAATGGCGATTATGACCCCGGCCTGGACGCTGCGCGCTATGTAAACGCCTTCCCCGGCACGCCGGGCGACTACCGCGCCTGGATCGGCGGCATTCGCGAGCCCGAGGATATCGTGCGCCTGCTGGAAAACATCTCTTACGCCTATCACCGCGCCAAGGTGGTCGTGCTGGAGGAAGAGCTTGCCGCCCAAGGCACGACCTTCGAAGCCTCGGCTGCAGGTGGATCGGACGTGCGCAAAGACGATCCGAGCCGCGCCTATCGCATCCTGATCGCCGACCTCGTCGGCCTGAAATTCGGCTCCGACGGTCAACCGGACGCATCAGCTGTCAAAGCCTATGTGGAAGAACAAGGCGCGACATTCACCTATGGTGGCTGGGATGGTTCTGAACTGCCTGCAGGACAACATTTCTTCTATCTGCCAGACCTGTCCACTCACGAGGAACTGACAGCGGCCTGCTGTGATAACCAATATGACGCGGTGATCGCGGCGGCGACCTTCTTTCCGGAAGATGCAACCTTCCCCGAAGGCGGCGTGCGCATCGGCGCTGGCACCGGCAATATGGCCTGCGCCTGCTGGGGCGGCGGCGACGGCGCAGGTGGTGGTGCCCCGCTGATGAATACCCCCAGCTTCAACAGCCGCGCCACCGCGCAGACTGCGATGAAGGCTTTGCTGCGTGTTCTGCCGGACCTCAAAGTCGACGAGATGCATGAGCGTGTCGTTGCAGGCGATTTCGACACTGGCAAACACCTGCGAGACTACCCGACCGAGAAGCTGGAAGGGAAACGCCTGGGAGTCATCGGCTATGGCAATATCGGTCGAGAAGTCGCCAAACTGGGTAAGGCCTTCGGTATGACGGTCGCAATCTATGCCCGTGAACCTCATCGGAAGTGGATTGAAAGCGAGGGCTTCATCTATGCCGCAACTCCGGAAGAAGCCGCGACAGGAGCCGATGTGCTTTCGCCCCATACAGGTCTTGGCGCCAAGGGCGCAGATGGTGTTTTTGCCAACGCGGGTCTTGTGGGAGCATCAGTACTGAACGCGTTAAACGACGGCGCGGTTCTGGTGAATTACGACCGCGGAGAAGTTGTCGATGCCGATGCTCTGAATGACGCGATGGCCTCGGGCAAGGTGGCCTATGCTGCCATTGACGCCGATCTTTTCATCGCCGATGACGGCAGCCTGTTCGGCCCGATGGTACCCTACCGTCCGCTGATCGAGGCTTATCCCGATCGTCTGGAGTTGCTGCCCCACGCCGCTGCCGACACCGAGCACACCTCGCGTGTTGAAGGCGCGAAACAGGCGGTGGATCAGATCCTGTCCGCGATCCGCTATCGCAAAGTGATCAACTGCAAGGGCGATCTGCCTGAGGGGTACGCAAGCGGCGGCGCACAGACAGTGCCGGGCGTGGGTAAGGTTTCCCCCTCAGTCATTGCTGCGGCTGCCGATGATGCCGAGACGCTGATGCGCCTGCGCGATATCACTGAGACACTGGCAGCGATCTGGGGCGCCATCGAAGCGACGCGCGACCCCGCCCGCCGGGCAGAACTGATCGAACGTCACGGCGAAGCCCTGACCTTGGCTGCAAATACCCTGCATCGCGATTTCGATGCCCTCGGCTTGGTCGGTGGTTACAACTAAGGGGCGCCCACCAACCCTGACAACCTGACCCCGGCGTGCGAGGGGCTCTCTTCGCGCGCCGACTTCATTGCCGACCTCCATCGCTACGATCTTTTGCTAGCTAGACAGTGATGAGATGTCCCTAAAAATTATCTACTCATAGTTGTTTTCTCGGTGCGCCTGAGATTTATCGGGCAACCACCTCGATTGCGCGCAAGCGCAACAAAAACCCACGTTTTCAATATGCTAACTATTTGCATCTAGCGCGCAATGAGAACTCGAACGTTGGGTGTTGGCATCCTCTACATCAACGTGCCTTGCTAGTTAAAATCGCACCATATCCTATTGTTTATATTTATATATTAGTAACTTACATCAAATCCTAAGGACGCAATCGCACACTTCCTCATTGCTTCCTCCTCGAACAATTCAATCCACGGGTTATCAAAAAAACGATAGCAACGTTGATTGGATGCATATGGCTTTTTGAGCGACGCAGAACTGTCCACACGGACTACTTAAACAAGACTATCTGAAGCTCAACCTACCCAAGAGGAAGCAATATGCCAACCTTTTCACCTTTTCCCCCTTTTCCAACAACATCACCGGCACCGATGGCGATGACTTTGTCACCTCGCTGCTCACAGGCGAAGGCACCATCGATACCGGCGCTGGTAACGACACGATCCGCAGCTTCCTGAACGCGGATGAAACAATCAACGCAGGCTCTGGTCGTGATTTCATTGATGCAGGTGCGGGCAACGACACGATCAATGCAGGCACTGGCGTCGACATCGTTCTGGGCGGCGCAGGCAACGACGTGTTCGAGTTCACCGAAGACTTTTTTGCGCCAACCGGCGGCGTGAACAATCTGACTGTCATCGGAGACTTCTCTGCCGATGATCTCATCAACCTGACCGGTTTGGGGTCTGATGCCTCCTTCGCTGATCTCGACACCAATGGCGACGGCGTTCTCGGCGAGGGCGACGACAATGTGTTCGCCGGAGCAGACGGCACCTTTGTCGAGCTGTATTTTGACAATGCAACCATCCAGATCGGTAATATCGACGGCATTCCAGAGCTGACCGAGGACCTGTTCCAGATAGGCTGAACCCAGCCTTAAGGCACAAGCGCCTCCGGTCTACCGGGGGCGCATCATGTTTATTCACTCTATTTTTCGACGCCAAGCCCTTGTGGAAAGGATGTTGAAGTGAAGACCGAAAGCCGTTCTGCATCACCCGGAAAAGGCGAACTCCGTTCAGCGCGCGACAGCGGCACGACATTCTTGGGCATCGCTTTTTTCTTCAGTGTTTTAGTAGATCTGCTGATGTTGACCGGCCCGCTGTTCATGCTGCAGGTCTACGACCGGGTGCTGAGTTCGCGTGCAATCGAAACCTTGACGGCGTTGTTTCTGCTGGTCGCACTTCTCTACGGCTTAATGGCAATGCTTGATTTTTCACGCGGCCGTATTGTAGCGCGGTTCGGAGCACAGCTGCAAACACAGCTTGAAGAACGCGTATTTGCCGCGACATTGCGCAGGGCGCTGAACCCGAAGATGCGCGGCACACCAGCCTCGGCATTGCGAGATCTTGATACGATACAGGGTCTTTGCGCCTCACCCATTCTGTTGGCGTTGATGGATATCCCATGGACCCCGTTATTTCTGGCGGCGATTTTTCTGTTCCATCCGTGGCTGGGTTGGTTGGCGCTCGGGGGCGGATTGGTGCTGATCGGCATCGCCGTGCTGAACGAAGTCATGACTCGGCGCAAACTGCTGGCAGCGCAATCCCAAGCGGCGCACGCAGCATCATTTTCTGAACACGCAAGGCAAGCGGCAGAAATCGTTTGCGCACAGGGCATGCAGCATAACGTGACCGAACGCTGGTTGCGGCAACGCTCGGTTGCGTTGACGGATTCGATCCGGGCAAGTGATTGGAGCGGTAGCTTTTCATCGCTCACCAAATCGCTTCGTCTGTTCCTGCAATCGGCGATGCTGGCCCTTGGTGCATTGCTGGTGTTGCGCAATGAAATGTCGCCGGGGGCAATGATCGCAGGTTCGATCCTGCTGGGGCGGGCCTTGGCACCGGTGGAGCAATCAATCGGCCAATGGTCCATGATTCAACGGGCGCGTACAGCCTGGCACTCTCTGGACCGATTTCTTCAGACAACTCCGCCGCTGGCCAAGCGAACCAAACTGCCTGAACCCTAGGCCAGATTGGACGTGAAGTCTCTGAACCTTATCCCTCCCGGAGCGGCACAGGCGACATTGCGCAATATATCCTTCCGGCTGGAGCCCGGCACCGCCATTGGTGTGCATTGGTGTGATTGGCAAGAGTGGTTCGGGCAAGACGACATTGGCCAAGGCATTGCTGGGCCTGCTGCCACCCACCGCTGGTGAGATCCGGTTGGGCGGTGCAACGCTGGATCAGTATGACCCTGTCGAATTGGGCCAGTATCTTGGTTATCTGCCGCAGCAAGTGACGCTCTTCCAAGGCACCGTAGCCGAAAACATCTCGCGCCTGTCACTGGACCCTGATCCCGATGCGGTGGTTGCCGCATCTTAAAAGGCCAATGCTCACGAAATGATACTGGGGCTGCCAGACGGTTACGACACCATGCTTGACGGCAACGACAGCCTTCTGTCAGGGGGGCAGAAACAGCGCATCGGCTTAGCGCGGGCGCTATATGGCGATCCGGTTCTGTTAGTATTGGACGAGCCCAATTCGGCGCTTGATGGCGAAGGTACCCAGGCGCTGAACGGGGCCGTGCGTGCGCTTAAATCTGCAGGTAAATCCGCTCTGATCATGACGCATCGCCCTCAGGCCATCGCGGAATGCGACGCACTGATCGTTATGGAGCAGGGTCACGTAGTCCGGGCCGGGCCCCGAGACGAAATTCTTGGCGGAGTGGTCGAGAACGCAAACCTGCTCAAGCGGCAACTCAGCTCGGTTGGTGGATCAACATGAACAAATTGAAAAGGCCAGCGTGGTATATCACCCTGCCCGCCTCGGTCGGATTTGCGGCAGTGGCCATCTTGGTGATTAGTCTCGGCGTGTGGGGAACCCGGACCCAATTGGCAGGCGCCATCGTTTCTAGTGGCGTGATTGAAGTGCAATCCAACCGGCAGGTGGTGGAGCATCCCGATGGCGGCGTTGTAGGCGAGATTCTTGCGCGAGACGGTGACCGCGTGCAACAGGGCGACGTTCTGGTGCGGTTGGATGACACGATACTCGCTTCGGAACATACGATCGTTGAAGGTCAGTTGTTCGAGGCCCTGGTGCGGACAGCCCGGCTGGAGGCTGAGCGTGATGGCTCGGACGCAGCGCAATTGGCGGAGCAATTGCAAAGCTTGCAGCAGACGGAAGCGATCGCGGGAGGCCTCATATCCGGTCAGTTGGACCTGTTTGCCGCGCGCGCCGAAACTCAGGCACAACAAATTGAGCAACTGATCAAACAGCGAATTCAGATCGAAGCTGAAATTGAAAGAACGCAAGCTCAGCTGTTCGCTCTGAAGAAGCAGCTGGTATTGATTGCCAATGAGTTGCAAGACCAAAAAAGCCTGTTTGACAGGGGTTTGACGCCTGCCAGCCGCGTATCCGCACTGGAACGGGAAGATGCTGGCCTGACTGGTGAAATTGGCCGATTGGAGGCAACAATCGCTCGTCTGCGCGGGCAGATCGCATCGACCGAGATTCAGATCGTTGAGTTGCGGGCAATGCGCCGTGAAGAAGCGATCAGCGAGATCCGTGAGTTGAAAGCTGAAATTGCTGAGCTGTCGGAACGGAGGATCGTTCTGAGCGAGCAATTGTTGCGCATGGACATTCGCGCTCCAGTAACCGGGGCCATCCACAGCAGCATCGTGTTTGCAAACCAGTCCGTTATTCAGGCCGGAGAGCCCATGATGTACATCGTACCGCAGGATACCCCTTTGCTGGTGGCTGCACAGGTCGACGCAATCCACGTTGATCAAGTGCACAAAGGGCAGAATGCGACGTTGCGATTTCCGGCTTTCAATCAACGCGAAACGCCGGAGCTGCAAGGACAGGTGATCAACATATCGGCAGATGTTTTTACGGATGAAGCGACCGGTTTCAGCTTCTATCGCGCAGAGCTTATCCCCGAAACCGGTCAAACAGAACGATTGAACGGTCAGGTGTTGCTCCCTGGAATGCCCGTTGAAGCGTTCATCGAAACGGATGCGCGAACGCCGTTGTCTTATCTGATCAAGCCGATGGCGGACTACTTCGTGCGGGCGTTCAGAGAGTAAGCTCGGATCAGTGGCGCAGTGACCGCGCGCAGGCGCGGTCACGATGAGATATGGATCAGGCCGCAAACAGATTTTGCTTCAGATCCTGATCCAGTTGCGTATCGTTTTCGATCAATGCCTTGATCGCCGGGCGGGACAGAACGCGCTGACGGTAGGCCTCGATATTCGGATAAGTGGTGTGATCCACTTGCGCATAGCCGGACAGCACAAAGAACCAGGTCAGATAGGCGTCCGCTGCCGAAAATCTCTCACCCAGCAGATAAGCGCGCCCGTTCAGGTGGTTTTCCAGTACCTCGAACCGAAGCGGAGCAAGCGCGCGCACGCGGTCTTTTACCTCGTCGGTGGCCTCCTGATAGAACACGACACGGAACAGGCCTTTGTGCAGCTCGGTGGCGCAGAAAGCCAGCCAGCGCAGCATCTGGAAATACTCGGGGCTGGTCGGGTCGACGCGGAAATCCGTGTTCTGTGATTGCGCCTGAATCCAGGCAATCACGGTCGAGGTTTCAGTCAGCCTGGTGCCGTCTTCCAGTTCCAGAACCGAGACCTGACCCAGCGGGTTGATATCATACAGCGATCCGCCGGCTGCCAATTCCTTGGTGGCCAGATTGAGGGGGGCAATATCCAGATCGACCCCGCCCTCGGCCGCAGCAAAACGTGCGGCCAGAGAACAGGTGAGGGGGGCGTGGTAGAGGGTGGTCATGGTAATCTCCGTTACGTACTGCCGCTTATGCCGCAGCCAGATAGTCGGCGGTGGTCACAACTTTGGCATAGGCAAAGGACAGCGCAGACATATACGCCTTGTGCACCTGTTCCGCCGGGATCACTTCGCCATTGAACTCCAGATCGCGGGAAGAGCAGGCATCCTCGACCACCGTGACGTTCAGGCCGATATCGGCGGCGTTACGGGCGGCGGCGTCGATGCACATGTGGCTCATGTCGCCAGCGATGGTCACATCGCTCACCTCATGTTCTGCCAACAGTGCCTGCAGATTGGTATCGCGAAAGGCGTTGACGTAGTGCTTTAGCACCTTGTGTTCCCCCTCCTGCGGGGTGACCGAGCTGTGGATTTCGGCGCCCGGTGTGTTCGGCGCGAAGAAGGGTGGGTTGTCGATCTGGAACTCGTGATGCACATGCACGACCATCTGCCCGGCATCGCGGGCCTGCTGCAGCAACCGAGCGGCGTTGGCAGCGCTGTCTTCGATCTTGTGCAGCTCCCATTTGCCGCCCGGAAAATAGTCGTTCTGAATGTCGATCAGGATCAATGCGGATCTAGTCATCTTGGTCTCCGTTTCTCGGTCTGTATCCAGCGCTGATTTAAGGCACCGGTCGCCGTAAGTTGACTGGCGCATTGGACATAAAACGCGTTAAATCTGACAAATGACACAACCCGCTCTGACCATCGGCCTTGCCGCCTATCCCGAGGCTCAAAACGCCGCGATTCACGGGTTGCAGGACCTGTTTGCCGTGGCCAACCGGTTCCAGCAGAACCATTCCGTACGGCCACGCCTTGTGGAAACGCAAGTCATTCGAAATTTCAACAGGGATGACAGCCGGTTAGAGGCATTGATCCTGCCTCCTGCTCTGGGCCAGCGCATCAGCGGTGCGAAAGAACAAGCCCTGGTTAACTGGATTCAGCGCCATCATCGCCGGGGTACATTGATCTGTTCGATTTGCGCTGGCGCATTCCCGCTGGCAGCCACCGGCCTGTTGGACGGACGGCAGGCAACAACCCACTGGGCACTGGCGACAGACTTTGCCAATCAATACCCTCAAGTGCAGCTGCAGGCAGACCGGCTGCTGATCGACGATGGCGATATCATCACCGCCGGAGGCTTGATGGCCTGGACCGATCTGGGCCTGCGTCTGATCGCACGCTTTATGGGACCTGCTGTGATGCTGCAGGTCGCACGGTTCTTCCTGATCGACCCGGGCGAACGAGCCCAAAGCTTCTACAGCTCATTCTCGCCCAACCTGACCCATGGGGACGATGCCATACTTCGCGTGCAACATTGGCTTCAGATGCGATATGCAAGTTCGGTTACCGTGTCCGAAATGGCCCGTACCGCGCGCCTTGAACCGCGCACTTTCGGACGTCGGTTTCAATCCGCGACCGGGCTCAGCCCATCGGAATACCTTCAGCAGCTGCGTGTCGCCAAAGCCCGCGAACGGTTGGAGCTGTCGCAGGCCAGCATCGAAACCATTGCACGGGCGGTGGGTTACATGGATATCTCGGCCTTCCGCCGCATGTTCCACAAGATTGTAGGGCTGTCGCCGGGAGAGTACCGAAAACGGTTCTCACCGGCGAAAGCCTGACCTGACGTCAACGCCAGGGACAATCATCAGGCCAATAGCGAATGTATGGCCGTTAATCGCAACATGTTTGAGCGTTCAGACATGTGGCCGAACACTCAAACTGCAATCATCGGGACTGCTTAGGAGCGCAAACGCTTACCTTCGGGATCGAAAGGCGCATCCTTCAATATACGTGCAGTATGCGGTTTACCCAGAACCTGGATCACCACCTCATCCCCGGGTTGCGCGACATTCGGGTCGGCATAACCGATCGCCAATGACTTACCAACGGAATAGCCATAGGCACCCGAAGTCACCCGGCCAACTGGCTTACCATCTGACGAGAAGATCGGCTCACCTCCGGTCGCGTCCGCATCCTCGCTCACATCTAGCTCGAACAGTGACAGGAGTTCGCGCGGGGCGTTGTCTTTGACCGCCAGATAGGCCTCCTTATGCAGGAACCCCTTGTCCAACTTGATCAGGCTGGCCAAACCGACCTCTTGTGGCCAGTATTCCTGAGAATACTCCCTGCCCCAGGAGCCATAACCTTTTTCAATGCGCAGCGATCCCAGCGCGCGACCGCCAACCGGCCCGCCGCCACAGTCTTTTGCCACTTCGAGAAGGGCGGTGTAGAGGGCGACCTGATCCTCTTGCGCGCAATGCAGCTCCCACCCCAGATCACCGGTAAAGCTGACCCGGATGGCCACACAGTCCACTCCAGCAACGGCTATTTTCCGGGACCTCATGAAGCGAAACGCCTCGTTGGACAGATCGGCATTGGTCAGGCGCGCCAGCCCCTCGCGCGATTTGGGTCCTGCAATGTTGAAGCCCGCGATACGATCGGTCGCGATTTCGAGCGTGGTGCCTTCGGGCAGCGGCACCATGTTGAAGAAACGTTGATGATAACGCTCGGCCATACCAGAACCGATCATCATGTATTCATCATCATCCAGTTTGGTGATCGTAAAGTCGCCCGCAACGCCGCCGCGTACCGAGATCAGCGGCGTCAGGCAGCTGCGCCCCACTTCGGTAGGCACGCGATTGGCCACGAGACGGTCCAGCCAATCATAGGCGCCCGGCCCCTTGATGACGTAATTTGCGAAGTTCGAGATGTCGATGACACCTACATTTTCGCGTAGCATCCGCACCTCGCATCCAACCGGATCAAACCAATTCTGGCGCGTAAAGCCGTTAGTCTCTTCTGTGCCAGGTTCATCAGCAAACCAAAGCGGATGTTCCCAGCCGCAGTTCAGGCCAAAGACGCAGCCCATTTCCTTCTGCATTTCATAGGCCGGGCGCACACGGGCCGGGCGACCAGCGCTGCGCTCCTCGTTCGGGAAATGGATCTTGAAACGGTGGGTATAGGCGTCCTCGACCCGTGCCTTGGTGAACTTCTTGTCAGCCCAGTCACCAAAGCGGGCGAGATCCCAGGCGAACATGTCGTATTGAGGCTCGCCTTCGGTCATCCATTGCGCGGCCAGCAGGCCCAGCCCCCCCGATTGTGAGAAGCCAGGGATCAGCCCCCCGCACAGGAAGTAATTCTTCAGCTCGGGCACCGGCCCCCACAGCATATTGGCATCTGGCGACCAGATCATGGGCCCGTTGATCACCCGTTTGACCCCTGCCGTTGCAGCAACCGGCACACGTTCGGTGGCGCGAATGACATTCTCCATGATCCGGTCCAGATCATCGGGGAACAAATCATGAGCGAAGTCCAACGGCGTGCCCTCTTCCGCCCAAAACTTCATGTTTTTCTCATAGGCACCGATCAGCAGCCCGTTGCCTTCCTGACGGAAGTAATACTCGCCATCCCGGTCGGCGATTGAGGGCAGACGACGGCCCAGATTGGCCACCTCGTCGATGGTTTCGGTCACAAAATACTGGTGCTCAGTCGGTTGCAGCGGCAACGTCAGCCCCGCCAGAGCCGCTACCTCTCGACCCCAGAGACCGGCAGCATTGACCACCCATTGAGTGTGAATGTCGCCCTTGGGCGTGCGCACGATCCAGCTACCATCAGGTTGTTGTTCGGTCGCGATCACCGGGCAAAACCGTTCAATGGTCGCACCCATGGCCCGAGCTCCGGCGGCATAGGCATGAGGCACGCCTGACGGGTCCACGTTGCCGCCATCTGGTTCGTACATGATGCAACGAATGTCATCGAACTGCGCCAGCGGGTGAAGTTCCTTCGCCTCTTCACGGCTGACCTCATGGAAATTCAGGCCATAGAAACGCGCCTTGGCCTCCTGAAGACGCAGCTGGTGTTCCCGTTCTTCGGTCTGAGCAAGATAAAGCGATCCGGGCTGGAACACGCCGCAGCTTTGACCGGTTTCCTTCTCCAGCTCTTTATACAAGTTCATCGTATAGTGCTGAATGCGCGTAATGTTGTTGTTGTCGTGTAACCCGTGGATATTCGCCGCCGCGTGCCAGGTCGAACCGGATGTCAGTTCGTCGCGCTCCAACAACACAACATCGGTCCAGCCGAGCTTGGCCAGATGGTACAGGATCGAGCAGCCGGCCAGCCCGCCACCGATAACAACAGCTTGTGCATGAGTTTTCATGAGTGTTTGTCCTTTGGCACACCGCTGCTCAAGCGGCGATCTCTTTCATGACAGCTAGGAACTTGGCGACTTCACCGATCGAGTTGTAGTGGCACATCGAAACGCGCACACAGGCGTCAAAGCCCAGCGGCGTCAGGATGTTGCCGGAGTAATGGTCCGCCTTGCGCAGATGCGTGCGGATCCCTTGTTCGTTCAGCTTTTTAACAACCTCAGCCGAGTCCACACCTTCAACGCGCAGCGATACCAGACCCTCGCGCGCTGGATTGTCGACACCCCCCAGAATGGTGACCTTTTCCATCTCGGCCAGACCACTAAGGTTCCCGGTGCCGTGGATCATGGCATCGGTCAGCGCCTTTTCCTGAGCGTGAATGGCATCGCCTGCCGCCAGAAACTTGCCGCGCCGATCGGTGGCATCGCTCACCTGACTGCCCAGCCATTCGAAATAGGACACGACGTCGGACATGGTGGCATAAGCTCCGGTGTCGCGCGTGCCCATTTCCCAATTGCCTGCGGGACCATCCAGCAAAGCATTGTGCTCGAGTTGGGTCAGACGGTCAGAAATCCACGCCACGCCGTATCCATGGCGAGAAAAGACTTTGTACGGAGAGATCACGTATCCATCGATATCGTAGGCAGTCAGATCAATCCGACCATGAGCTGCATGCTGAATACCATCCACGATGATGAAGCAGTCCGGCGCGACAGCGCGAATGGCCTGCGATACAGCAGCCACATCCACCCCCATTCCCGTTACGGGCGAGGTGTGTAAAATCGTAGCCACCTTGGTATCCGGCGTCACAGCAGTGGCATAAGCCTCGGCGGTTATGGTGCCCGTGGCGTCATCATGGCGTATCAGTACATGTTCCTGCCCTGCAATACGGGCCCAGCGGTCACAAGCCGACCGCGTCGCCGGATGCTCCAGAGTCGATCCCAGCACAATACCGGAATCAGTTCCCAGGCAGGCGTTCATGATCAACCGAAACAACAGTTCGGTTCCGCTTTCGCCTACAAAAAACTGCCCGCCGGGCGCGTTCATGAAATCCCGCATATCCGCCTTGGCTGCATTGATCGTTGCAACCAGCGCATGAGACCCCGGGTTGTCACGCCCCTGATTGTCCGGGATCGCGGCATAACGAACAGAACTATCCAGCACGGAATTCAACGTCAGCGCCCCTCCGGCGTTTTCGAAGAAAACCCGCTCACCCTGTTCGGGACAATGATCGATCTGAGCGAAACGGTTACGGACCTGTTCCTGCAGGCTTTCAGAAAATTGGCTCATGTAGTTGTGCCCGTGCGTGGTGGATGTGGTGTTGCTTTCGCCAAACTTAGTGTGGTTCGCGACCTAAGACTTGCAAAATAATACAGGCCAATGCATCCGAAAACTCTGTGCAAGAGCTTCGACAATTCCGATGCACCTTTCAAACGTGGCTTTACATTTGGCTTGTCCTTCAAAGTGAACAAAGCAGGTCCGGCGACTGAACCGCGCCAGCGCACCATTGGATTTCGTGTTCGTTCTGGCGCCGGAATATGCTGATCATCCATGTCGGGCATTGGTCTCCGAAGCAGCCTTCACCAGCCAATCCTGAAACAGGCGAACTGGGGGTGTTACGGATTTTCCCCTGAGCTTGACGTAGTAGGCCCAAGGGCTATCCAGATCAAATTCCAGGGGCTCGATCAGCAACCCACGCTCCAGGTAGGGTCGCACAAGTGATTTAGGCAAGGCCACGCAGCCCAGCGATTTGGCGGCGAGTTCCATCGCGAGATTGGAGGCATTGGTCCGAGGGCCCTCTTTCTGATTGAGATCCTGAAGTCCAAACTCTGCCGCGATCTTTTCCCAATATGCGGGCCTGCCCAGAATGTGGATCAAACGCGCATCCTGCAATTGCTGCGGCTCGGTGAGCGCGCTGCCCCTCACCTCGAAACCGGGCGCACAGACTACGGTCAACTTGTCCAACCACAATCGCGTCAATCCGTCTGCCACGTCATCAACATGATTGAGCGTGATGGATAAGTCCGAGACATTTGGTTCGACATCAGTCCAGATCGTGCCATGTACGGTCAAAGCGATATCAGGGTGGACCTCTGCGAACCCTTGAATGACGTCAGGCAGCCAGTTCTCTGCCAGACTGACCGGGCATGAAACGACCACGGTTCGATTGTGCGAGCGCTGGACAATCGACTGCGTCGCTGCATCGATCTCCTGCAGCGCATGACGCACCGATGGCAAATAGGCTTTCCCCACATCCGTCAGCGACAGTGACCGCGGATGCCTCACGAATAGCGGGCGTTTTATGAACTCTTCCAACGAACGCACATGATTGCTTACGGCTGACTGGGTACAGTTCAACTCTTCAGCCGCACTGGTGAAACTCAAATGCCGCGCGGCAGCCTCGAATGAGCGCAAGAAGGAGAGGTGAGGCAGAGTCATCATAGCGGGCACATCCGAGACAGGTATCAGGCCAATTAGGCCGCATAATCCGAAGCATTTCGCCCATTTGCGACCTCAGAACTGGTTCGTTCGCGACACGACTGTTCGATAGTCACAAAAAATCCGGTGCCATAGCCCGCAGTTTGTTTTCGTGCCGCATACCGAAAAGAGGTCTAAATTGGCCAGAGACATCCGAATTCCAAACCTCAACGCATGCAGGCAAGCCGTGACGGACACTTTTGATAAGGTTGCAAGTTTTACCCTTGCCAGCAAGGTCGAGGATTTCCCCGATACAACACTGCAAGCGGCAGCGCTCATGCTGCTGGACACGCTGGGCATCACAATCGGGTCTGGTCCCATGGCCGCCGGAACAATTGCCCGGGATACGGCTCGGGCACTCTATGGTGCGGGCGAAGACGCACTTGGCGCGCGAATGGTTTTCGACGGCCGCCGTGTCAGCGTGGCCGGTGCAGCCTATGCCGCGGCCACCCAGACAGACAATCTGGATGGGCATGACGGGTACAATCCTACCAAGGGGCATATCGGCGTTGTGATCGTCCCCGCTCTGATGGCGCTTGCCGAGACGGTCGATGATTTCTCGGGTCCCGAAGCACTGGCCGCAGTCACCATCGGCTATGAAATCGCCGGACGTGCGGGCATCGCTCTGCACGATACTGTAAGCGATTATCATACTTCGGGAGCGTGGAACGCCTTGGGGGTTGTTGCGCTTGCCGCACGGATGCGCGGCCTTGATGCAAATCAGATGCGTCAAGCAATGGGCATTGCAGAATATCACGGCCCCCGCAGCCAGATGATGCGCGAGATCGCCAATCCAACCATGCTGCATGATGGCTCAGGCTGGGGCGCGCTGGTGGGCGTATCTTCGGCCATTTTGGCCGAGAAAGGTTTCACCGGAGCGCCTGCAATCACCATCGAAGCTGACGATGTCGCCCCGCATTGGCAGGACCTTGGTCAGTTCTGGCAGATGGAGCGTCAGTACGTAAAACCCTATCCGATCTGTCGCTGGGCACATGCTGCCATTGATGCAACGCGCGCATTGATGCGCGAACACGACCTGAGCCACCACGACATCGCGTCCATTCAGGTCAACACGTTCCATGAAAGCGCCTGTCTGTTCCAGGGCATGCCCGACGACACCTCAAAAGCACAATATTCCCTACCCTTTGCGGTCGCCACGATGGTCGCCCACGGGCGTATCGGGGTCGAACATATCACCGGGGCCGGTCTCGCGGATCCGCTGGTGGCCTCGATTGTCGAGCGCATTTCCGTAGCCGAGGCGGCGCGCCATTCGGATCGTTTTCCCAAAAGCCGCTGCGCCGATGTCAGCATCGTGCTGAAAGACGGACGTCATCTGGACTCGGGCGATGTACATGCCCGCGGCGGTCCCGAAGCTCCGATGGATCGAGACGAGGTTATCGGCAAGTTCATGGAATTTGCCGCGCCATCGCTGGGCGAGGCCCGGGCTGCCGCCATTCGCGACGCGGTGCTGGGGCTGACCGCTCCGACCTCAAAGTTCTCGGATCTGGGCGCATTGATCTACGACGCGCCTGACAGGGCGTAAGCGGAACCAATGCAATGCCTTTGAGTCTGTTGAAATACACGCTGTCGGACACGTACCCAGAGACCGAAGATATCCCGGCCACGCTCAATCTGAAACCCAGCCATGATGCCTTGATCAACAGTGGTGGCATCCACAATCTGGCCTATGCCCAAAGCCAGATCGCCCAGATCCGCGTCGGCCGTATTGAAGCGACCACATGGCGCTCTGAGCATCAGGGGCAGGACAGGTTCTGCGTCTTCGCCGACATCTCAAGCACCGCTTTTCACCCAGATGATTGAAACCGCTGCTCAGGAATTCAACAAAGAGGTCGCGCTGTGAAATCCCCCGTTACCATTCTACACACAGACAACCCCGAGGCCTCAAAGGCTGTGCTCACCCAACAGCATCCGGATCTTGAAATCCACACCTGCGACAGCTACGAGGCTCTGCCCCAAATGATCGCGGATACGCAAGCCGAGGTGGTCTATTCTGTCCGCTTCGCGGGCACGCCCGGCTTCCCCCGTCAGGCGTTGATAGATGCCCCCAGCGTAAGATGGGTCTCGGTGGGTGGATCAGGAACGGATCATATGAACCCGTGGGATACAGAGACGTTCACCTTGACCAACGCCGCAGGCGTCGCAGCGGATATGATGGCGCAATATGCGTTGGGGGCGATGCTCCATTTCTCGCTGGATCTTCCCGGGTTCCGAGACGCTCAAGCACGGCGGGACTGGATCCCGGGCAAGGTCGAACCGATCGACGGTAAGACCGTGTTGATCCTGGGCCTTGGTCAAACCGGTATGGCCGTCGCAGCCCGGTGCAAAGCGATGGGTTTGTCCACGATTGGCGTGCGTGCGCGTCCCAAAGATACTCTGAATGTTGACGAGGTGCATGGCATGGACGCCCTGCCCAACCTCTGGCCGCGGGCCGACTTTATCGTTGCCTGCGTGCCATTACTGGACAGCACTAAGGGTCTGGTCAACGCCTGCGCATTCGCCAGGATGAAGCCCGGTGCGGTGATCATTGACGTCTCACGCGGGGGCGTGATTGACGAGGCTCCACTGGTACACGCGTTGGAGACCGGCACCTTGAAAGGGGCCGCTCTGGATGTCTTCGCCATCGAACCTCTGCCTGCAGTGCATGTGCTGTGGGGGTTCAGCAACGTGATCATTACCCCGCATTGCTCATCGGTTTACGAGGGCTGGGATCTCAAATCCGTTGAGATGTTTTCGGACAACCTCTGGCGCTATCGCAAGGGCGAAGCGCTGACAAATATCGTCAACCCGCAACGAGGATACTGACATGGCACGAGAAAGACGCAGCGCCCGTGGCGGTGGTCGGCGGGGCAAAAGTGATCGCAGCAGTGCAAGCATCCAGCAGCTGCCCTGGCAGGATGTAATCAACACATCCCCCAAAATGGAACTGCTGAGCGAAGAGCAGTTGGATCAGCTGCACGCGACCTCAATGCGTATCCTGTCCGAGGCCGGAATTCGCGTCATGGGCGACAATGTGATGGACCTGTTCGAGAGGGCCGGAGCATTGGTGGACCGCGATACCAAGACCATCCGCATTGACGAAAGCATCGTTACCGCGGCGCTGAAATCCGTCCCCAGGACCTTTACGCTGACGGGTCGTAACCCGGATAAGCGGATCACGATGGGGGGCAACCATGTCAATTTCGGCCTCGTCGCGGGCCCGCCGAATGTACATGACTGCATCAACGGCCGGCGACCGGGCAACTATGAAGACTACTGCAACTTCATCAGACTGGCCCATCACTTCAACGCCATCCACCTGATCGGCAATCAGGTGACTGCACCGCTTGAGATGCCCGCCAATAACCGGCATCTGGACACTTATAACGCCAACCTGAGCTATAGCGACCTCAGCTTTCACTCCACGGCGATTGGACGGGGCCGTGCAATTGACGGCATCAACATGATGGCGATAGCACGCGGCATGACGCTGGAAGAGATGCGTACCGATCCGGGACTCATTACGATCATCTCGGTCAACTCTCCGCGCCTGTTCGACGACGCGATGGGTGACGGTTTGATCGCCATGGCCGAGCATGGCCAACCGGTTACGATCACACCGTTCACTTTGATGGGGGCAATGACCCCGGTCACCCTTCCCGCCGCGCTGGCGCAACAGAATGCCGAGGCGCTGTTTGGCGTCACCCTGACCCAGCTGGTCAATCCCGGCACGCCGGTGATGTACGGGGCCTTTACCTCGAATGTGGACATGCGCTCGGGTGCGCCTGCGTTTGGCACACCGGAAAACACCAAGGCCAACATGATCAGCGGCCAGCTAACGCGGCGATATGGCATTCCGTACCGGACCTCAAACGCCAACGCCTCGAACGTGGTCGATCTGCAAGCTGCCTATGAGACGATGATGGCCACATGGGGCGCCGTTCTGGGCGGGGCAAATCTGGTCTATCACGCGGCCGGATGGCTCGAAGGCGGGCTGACCGCATCCTATGAGAAACTCGTTATGGATGTGGAAATCCTGCAGAACATGATCGAGTATCTGAAGCCGCTGAAATTCGATGAAAGCGAACTTGGATTTGATGCGATCAAAGACGTGCCCACTGGCGGCCATTTCTTCGGCACCGAACACACGATGGAGCGTTACGAAACCGCGTTCTACGCTCCGATGCTGTCCGACTGGCAAAACCACGGCGCGTGGGAGGCCGCAGGATCGAAAACTGCACTGAACCGGGCAACCGAAATCTGGCAACAAGCGTTGCGGGAGTATGTAGAACCCGTGATGGACCCCGCGATCCGCGAGGAGTTGGACGCCTATATCGCCAGGCGCAAAGAAGAGATTGGCGGGGACGAACCGTAGGCACAAAAAAGGCCGGGTCATCAGCCCGACCTTTGCTTACAGAAGGTCGAGCAACCGCCCCGGCACATTGCCTTGCCGAGGCAATTCCAAGGCTCGCATCAACGCAAACATCATCGCTTGGTTCGAGGTCACAACCGGTTTGTTCAATGTCGCCTCAATCCGGTCGACGGCTTCGACGGCACGCATATCGGTGCAACTGAGTACAATGGCCTCGGCCTCGGGGTGGTCGGCCTGACAGGCCAGATCGAACACCTCGTCAGGGGTCAGCTCACCCTGACCATAGTTTCCCAGCTCGCGGCCAATATCGGCGCATTTAACCGTTGTGATCTGGTTTTGAGCCAGAAAGTCCACCGCTTGCATGTTTATCTCGCCAAGATAAGGCGAAGAAAAGCCAACCTTGGTCACACCCAGCGTCTTGATGGCGCCCACCAAAGCCCCAGCCGCCGTGAACGACAGCGCACCCGATCCGGCCTTGATGTCTTGTGCCAGTTGCTCGTCAAACGACGGACCATGGGTCAGCGTCGCAGAGGTACAACCATACAGCACCACATCGGGTCGCACGCCTGAGATCATCTTCAGGTCATGGCTGATATCCGATGCCCCAAGACCAGCCATCTGATCCGAGCCGGGAATCTCATCCACGTCATATCCACCCATGCGCTGGAAATGCACCGTTGTATCCGGGCAGCGCATCAGCATCATATCCGCTTCGAGATTGGTGTTGGTGAAGGGCACCAATACGCCGATCTTAGCCCGTGTGCGGGTCTCATGAGTCATGACGTCACCTCTTTCAGAACGGCCAGACAGCGGTCCATGATGTCCTGCTCGCATATCGTGGCGCGCAGACAATCACCCAGACCATAGCCTCCCATGCCGCGCATCAGCAGCCCCTCGGCCCGCAAGGCAGCGTCCGCCCTATGCGCGGTTTCAATATCTGCAAATCGGATCAATACGAAATTGGTATGGCTGGGTGCAACAGACAGCCCCAGCGCCCGGCACCCATCGGCAAAGCGATCCCGAATGGCAGCAGTTTTCGCCACCGTTTCGCGCATATGTGCCTGATCGCGCATCGCCGCCGCGGCCATGGCTTGCGAGGGGATCGAGACATTGTTGGGATTCAGCAACTTGCGCACTTCATCCGCAACCGCAGGTGGGAACAGACCCCAACCCACGCGCGCGCCTGCCAGCCCATAAGCCTTGGAGAAGGTGCGCATGACCACAGTATCTCCACGATCCACCAACGCGAATATCTCGGCGGGATCTTGAGAGTGATCGGCGAACTCGGCATAGGCTTGGTCGACCACCAGCAAAACATCTTCCGGCAGGGCATCGCGCAGACGGATAATGTCTGCATTCGGGATCAGAGTACCGGTTGGATTTCCCGGGTTGCAAACGAAGACGATCCGCGTCTCTGGCACAACAGTCGCCAGAATGTCATCGACCGAAACGGTCAGAGCCACCTCGTGCGCTTTCACATAGTCCGCCCGTACCTGCGCCGTCGCCGAGGCCACATAGGCGTAACCGTAATCCGTGCCCAACACGCGGTCACCCGGCCCGGCAAAAGCGCGGATAAGGCAGCCGATCAGTTCCATCGACCCGGCCCCGCACAGGATATGCTCAGCCGTCACACCATGCGTTTCGGCAATCGCAGCGCGAAGCTCGGGCCAGTCGGGATCGGGATAGAGCGGCATCTGCTGCAGTGTCGTCTGCCCTGCCGCAATTGCTGCCGGGCTTACCGGAAAGGCACTTTCGTTCTGGGCCAGAGAAACGGTGTCCGGACCGCCCAGATCAGCCAAGGCGTAGGCAGCCATCTGCCGGACATGATCAACTGCCCTGATCATGACGCACCCCCATAGACCTTCGCGCCTTCATCCGTGACCAATCCGCGTTTAAGATCCAGCGCCAGAGCCTCTGGATCTCTCTTGACTGGATCGCCGAATCCGCCGCCGCCGGGCGTGTCGAAGATCAGATAGTCATCACCTTCCACGCGCAGTTCGCCCTTGCCTGGGATGTCGCTATTACCATCGCGGAACCGGATCCGCCCCGGCGCACCGGGTTGTCCGCCCATGCGACCAAGGGCCGGGAATTTCAGACGTTCGACAGAAAGGAACACAATGAACGGGGCATTGTTGGACGAAGTCATCTCAATCCTCTGGCCCAATCCACCGCGATACTGACCGGCACCACCGGAATCAGGCAGCAGCTCCCGCCGCCACATGATCACAGGGGCCACACTTTCGGTGATCTCGACCTGAGAACCGAAGACCCCCGATGGATAAGCAGTCGCCGACAACCCGTCCGCATGGGGCCGCGCGCCAGTGCCACCGTTGTGCACAGGTTCAATTGCAAACTCGCGCCCACCATTTGCCGCGACTTCGGGCGCGTGGCGCATGGGCAGGTCGAACATGCACGAGGCACCTTCGGCAGGAACTTGATCCGGCAGTGCCTGATGCAAACAGCCTAACACCAGATCGGGGGTCACCTGCCCCAGCGTATGACGCATCGCCACCGGCACCGGGCGCTGCGCATTCAGGATGCAACCCTTGGGGCCATCGACAGTAAATGGCTCCAACGAACCCGCATTGTTGGGAATATCCGGCCCGACGATGCAGCGCAGGGCAAAGACCGTATAAGCCGTGGCATAGTTCAGCGGCACGTTGATGCCCTTTTTCGAACAGCCCGACGTGCCGGTGAAATCCACATGCATCCCGTCCTTGGTGACGGTCAGAGTGGCGTGCAATTCCAACTCGTTCTCGTAACCATCCATGCGAAGTACGTTCTTGTAAACGCCCTCGGGCACCTCGGCGATGGCCTCCAACGCGCCCTTACGCGACGTGCCGACAATGTAGTTGCCCAGCGTGTCCAGATCATCGATCCCGAACTCGTCCATCATCGCAACCAGACGAGTCACCCCGGCCTCGCAACAAGCGATCAGGGCGTAGATATCACCCTCGTTGGCGATCGGCTCACGCGAGTTGGCGCGGATGATATCCATCAGCAGCGCATTGGGCGTCCCTTCTTCGACCAGCTTGCACGGCGGGATCAACAACCCTTCATCGTATATATCCGAACCTTCGGGACCCATACCAAGACCGCCCAAATCCACCAGATGCGAGGTGCAGGAGGTGAAGCCAACCACTTTGCCATCCTTGAAGGCAGGCATCATCAGCAGGAAGTCATTCAGATGCCCCGACGCCAACCAGGGGTCATTGGTCATATAGATGTCGCCGGGTTTCATGTCCTGCAATGCAAAGCGCGCGCGCAGATGCAGCACGGCTTCGGCCATCGTATTGATATGGCCCGGTGTACCAGTCACGGCCTGAGCCAACATCCGGCCGTTGACGTCAAATATCCCGGCAGAGATGTCACCGCATTCGCGTACGATGGGCGAGAAAGCAGCGCGGATCAGGGTCTGACCCTGTTCTTCGACCACCGCCAACAGGCGGTTCCACATCACTTGCAGGCGGGCGGTGGAAAGTTCGGCAGTCATCATGCGCCTCCTTTCTGGTCTTGAACAAGGACAAGGTTGCCGATGGCATCCATATGTGCCGAGAAATCGGCGGATACGAGCGTGGTGGTTTGTGGTTCGTGGATCAATGCAGGGCCCGAGACGTGATCGCCGGGTTTCAGATCAGCACGAGCCACAAAAGCCGCGTCTTTTGCTTTACCATCGACATCACAAGTGATGGGGCGTGTTTCAGTCACGACGAACACCGACCTATCAGGCGTTCCCGGCACCGGCGGCACTGCGCTATCGGGGGTGGCGACGCGCACCGCCCAGTTCAGAATCTCAATCTTCATCCCCGGCACGGGGCGCGAGAATTGTTTGCGATACTCTTTCTCGAATGCAGCGGTCAGAGGGGTGATATCCTCGACCGACAGTGCCCGATCAGGGAGGGTGATCTCGATCTCGTGCCCCTGCCCGTTGTAACGCATGAAGGCGGTGCGTTGGATCTCGGTCGGCGCATCGCCTGCGCCTTGGGCCACGACTTCCTTTGCCTCCGCAATCATAACGTCGAACAGACGGTTCACGCCGTCCATATCCATACTGTCCAGCAGTGAATAGCGCGAGCGGACGATCTCGAACGAAACCGGCGCAAACAGGAAGCCCACCGCAGACCCGACGCCCGGATTAGGTGGGACCACGATGCGCGACACACCGGCAGAGCGTGCCACCCGACTGGCATGCAGAGGGCCGTTGCCGCCAAAAGCGATCATCGTGCGCGGTCCAAGGTCCTTGCCGCTTTCCACTGCATGCATCCGCCCGGCGCTGGCCATGCTCTCGTCCACGATACGGCTGACTCCGTCGGCGGAGCCCACAGCATCAAGGTTCAGCTTTTCACCAATCACACGGGTCAGTGCAGCCTTGGACCCTTCGGGATCGAGTTGGATATGCCCCTCGGCGAAGGTATCTGGCACAATGTACCCGAGGGTGATGTCGCTATCGGTCACGGTGGGATCGGTGCCTCCGCGCATGAACGCCACTGGCCCCGGTTCAGACCCGGCCGATTTCGGGCCAACGGTCAGGCGGCCCAAGCGATCCACACCCGCGATCGAGCCACCGCCAGCGCCGATCTCGATCATCTCGATCACCGGGATGCGCACGGGCATGCCCGACCCCTTGATAAACCTTGCGGCACGCGCGATTTCGAATGACCGCGAGGTTTGCGGGCGTGCGTTGTCGATCAGGCAGAGCTTCGCCGTGGTGCCCCCCACATCAAAGGACAGAACCTCGTCCAAACCAGCCCGTGCGGCGATGCGCGCGGCCAGAATGGCCCCACCCGCCGGACCGGATTCGACCAAACGGATGGGAAACCGGGCAGCCGTCTCGACCGTGCACATGCCACCACCTGCAGTCATCATCAGGATCGGACAGGTGATCCCTTCGGCCTCGAACTGGTCGACAAAACGGGCCAGATAACTCTCCATCAACGGCTGAATATAAGCGTTGGCCACGGTGGTGCAGAGCCTGTCAAATTCGCGCGCTTCCGGACTGACATCAGAAGAAATCGAAATCGTCAGATTGGGGCGATGCTCGCTCAGGATTTCTCGCAATCGCCGTTCGTGAGCAGGGTTGGCATAAGCATGCATCAAACAGATGGCGATGGCCTCGGCCCCGCTTGCATCAATCTCGGCAAGCAGGCCATCGACCTGCGTTTCATCAAGGGGGATCAGCACCTCACCCTCGACAGACATCCGTTCACTTATGGTCAGGGATCGTTCCCGCGGGACCAGCAGGTCCGGTTTTTCCAAGTTGATATCGTATTGGGAATACCGCCGCTCGTACCCGATATCGAGGATATCGCGAAAACCTTCGGTGCAGATGGTCGCCACAACGGCCCCGCGCCGTTCGATCAGCGCGTTGGTTGCCAGGGTGGTTCCATGGATGAACCCAGTCACCTCAGCCAGAGACCGGCCAGATTGCGCCATGACACGAAGTGCGCCCTCCATAGCGCCTTCAGCAGGGTTTTGATGAGTAGTCAGGGTCTTGGTCGAGGCCAACATGGTCTCGTTACCGGAAACCAGAACTGTGTCGGTAAATGTGCCGCCAATATCAATGGCCAGGCGCAGCGCAGTCGTCATGTATCATCCCGTGTTCTTGTGAGTGTAAGCAACAAAAGCACCCTTGCGGGTGGTTACCAACACATCGGCACAAGGTCACAACCGGTTGCACGGCGGCCCAAGCAGCTGGGGATGATCTGACAAGTCATGCAGGCATAATGCGTGCTGACGCGTTGGCTACTAGCGAGTTTGCGACAAAGCGGCCTGCAAGCGACAAAATTCTCGCTATCGGGCAGAATAGGCTACCAGGTCTAGCCTGTAGATTTACGGGAACTTGTCCCGCGAACCATCATCGACCGGGGTTTGGCCTGGAATAAACGCTGTTCGCCATGCTCCAGACCGTATCAACCCATTTCGTATAGTTGAGACGCCCAAGCGAGCACGCACTCCCCGCGATAGCGTCGCTTGGCTGCCATACTCCTCCCTTGCCCTCGCGTTTCACCTGATGCAGACTTTTACGTAGAGGAGGAATGCCTGTTTCACCGCTGCGCCTACTCGTGAACAGCCCAGCACGGTTTCATGCTTTGGGAGGACTCTATCATGACATCCAAGACCGCGGGTCCCACGCCACCCGACAATCTGTCGCCGCAGCAGCAAGCCATGCCTGAAGTCAACAGGCTGACGGTGGATGATATCACCGCATCGCTGAAGGATGGCTTTTCTGACTTCCTCGCGCGCCCCTTGATGAGTGGTTTTTTCGGCCTGTTCTATGCGGTTTTCGGCATCCTGTTTGTGTGGTGTCTGGTCTGGCTCGGAAAGATCTGGATGATCATTCCTGCAGCGGTAGGCTTTCCGCTGGTGGCACCATTCGCTGCCGCCGGGCTTTATGAAATGTCCCGTCGGTTGCAGAAGGGTGAGAGTTTCGGCTGGTCCGAAATCCTCACTGTCATGGCCAATCAACGCAAGCGTGAAATGGGCTGGATGGCCTTTGTCACGCTGTTCATTTTCTGGGTATGGACCTACCAGATCCGCCTTTGGCTGGCGATCACCCTGCAGAAATCATCCTTCTCGGATTTTGAAGGGTTTTTGAACATCGTATTCTTCACACCGCAGGGCTGGACCTTTCTGGCGATCGGCACCTGTGTCGGTGCCTTTCTGTCGGCTGTCCTGTTCTCGGTGACCGTTGTTGCCATGCCCATGCTGCTCGACCGGGAAACCAATTTCGTATCCGCCATGTTAACTTCCATCCGCGTCGTCACCGAGAGCCCCGTGGTCATGCTGAGCTGGGCGGCGATCATCTCGGTCACCATGCTGTTGTCGTTGGTTCCGGCATTTCTTGGCCTGATCTTCACCCTGCCAATCCTCGGCCACACCACATGGCATCTCTATCAGCGGGCTGTGTCACCGGCAGAGGTGTGATCACTAGATTCCCAACCTATAACAACTGGTTGCGGGGCTATGTACGATACGTGCCGCGAAATCTCTGTTCACGACATCGCGAACACGATCTCAAACCGTGCTCCGCTCTCTGAAGGTATCAACGAGATCTGCGCGCCATGTGCCCTCAGAAGATTTTCCGCGATTGCCAGACCCATGCCTGTGCCCCCTTGTTCGCGAGCCGTCGTGAAGAAAGGCGCAAAAATCCGGTCCCGGTTGCCCTCGGAGATCCCCGGACCATCATCCTGTACGATCAATTGTCCCGGCGCCGCGCTGAGCACCACCTGACCCGCCCCGTGGCGGCAGGCATTGTCCAACAATTGCTGTAAAACCACTTGCAGGCCTGATGCGGCCAGCGGCAGACGTTCGTCAACGCTTTCAAACCGAAGGGGCAGGTCCGGGAAACGTGCACGCAGATCTTCTGCAAGCTCTGCCAGCGTACATGTTCCGTGATGCTCTGGTGCCCGTGCGGCAGCGACACGGTTGAGGGCGCTGAGCTGGGTTTGCATCTGATCGCTGGCACCCAGAATCTGTTGCAGCAACGCACGGTCTTGATCCGCTAGCCCCTTGGCCTCCTCCAGCAACTCCGCCGCTGCGCGGATCGAGGTTACCGGTGTTTTCAGCTCATGCGTGACATGGTCGGCGAAACTGCGGATCGAGGTTTCACGTCGTTGCAGAGTTTGAGCCATACCGAGAACCGAGCCGGCCAGACGGGACAGTTCCTGCGTGCCATAGTGCCGAGGCGGGTCCGTGCGTTGACCACGCTCGACCGCCCCGGAATAGGCGGCTAATGCCGAAATCGGCCGAAGCAACAAGCGCACCAACAGATATCCCAGTACGCCGGTGGCCAGTCCAATCAGGCCCGCCAACAAGACTGCCGCGTTGCGAAAGCCGACCTCGGGGCCAAGATAGCGCAACGCGATGAGGCCCAGCAACGACAGAACCAGCGTTCCCGCCAGTGCGCCGCCAAGCACAAAGCCCAACGATGGGCGCCACTTGCGCCTCAGCTCGGCCATGCGCCCATCCGTAGGCCGATGCCATGCACGGTTTCGATGGCGCTGGCCCAACCGTTTTCGCCCAGTTTGCGGCGCAAGTTGCGCAGATGGCTATCCAGCGTTCGGTCCGCAATCGCGCTGCCCGCACCGTAGATCGCATCAATCAATTGCGGGCGCGAGACGATTGCCTCGGGCGTTTGCATCAGGCGGCGCAGGATCGATAGCTCGGTCGCGGTCAGGGTCAGCGGTGCCCCATCGAGCTTGGCGGAATGACCTGAAGCATCCAGTTCGACCGGACCATGGCGCAGAATGGCCATCACACCTCGGGTCGTGCTGCGTTTCAGGATCGCCTTGATCCGCGCCACCAATTCGCGCGGACTAAAGGGTTTGGTGACGTAGTCATCCGCCCCAAGCTCGAGACCCAGAATCCGATCAACCTCATCATCGCGAGCCGTCAGGAACAGGATCGGCACTTCTGAGCGCGCGCGTAGCTTGCGACAGACCTCAAGGCCATCCAACTCGGGCAACCCGACATCCAGCACCACCAGATCGGGGGCTTCGCGCATGGCATGGGTCAGCGCCATTTGCCCGTCGCGGGCGGTGACAACCTGATAGCCCGCGCGTTCCAGCGTAATCGAGACCAGCTCGCGCAGGCGCGGGTCGTCATCCACGACGAGGATTTTCATCAGATGCCTCCGGCTTCGCTTCGGTGGTCAGATTACGGATCACTCGATCCGCGCGAAACCCCCATTCCCGCCAATTGGTGATCTGTGGGGTCCATGCGGAACAGCCTGTTGGGCGCGGAGAGCGCGCGAGCTCTGCGGCGGCCATTGGGCCAAGCCGACAGACATAATATGCGTCGTAACGCTGCGGATGGTTCAGGTTCTCGCGCGCGATCAGCGCTGCAAAGTTCACGAAACAGCAGGCATAGAGCACACCGAACCCCAACCCGGCAGATCGCACCAGCAGCCACCGGTTCGATTTGCCCCGCAAGATTTGCCATCCAGTCAAACACAGCCCGGCGGCCACCAATGCCATCCAGATCGCTGCATGTACCCGCAGATAGGTAAGCCCGTAAGCCTCGACATATAGAGACAAGCGCATGAGGGACGAGATCACCAGCAACACGTTCTGACCTAACCACAGCATCATCCAACGGGTCAGACCCTGCCGCTCAGCCAGAAACGGGCGGGCAGCCAATGCGAAGGCCCCAGCCAACAATGCGGTCGCCAGCAGAGGATAAGCGCCGCGATGGGCATATTCTGCGTGGCCCATCCCCTCGGGAAGCTCTGCATTTCCCCAAAGAAACGCCACATCCATGATCGTTTGAACTGCCAGCAGCAGATTGAATGTTATCAGCGCATTGGCCACGGACCCGGCATTCAAACCAAACCCGGGCAGAGACCGGCTGCGTTGAGGTCCAACACGCGGGGCCAGCAAGCCGGGCTGTATTGCCACGGCCAGAAACGGCCAGATCACCATCGAAGCCCCGAGCCAGAACAGAACCCGGTCAAACCGGAGGTCGAAGCGCCACAGCCTATCAAGCCAATCTGACAATACCGGATTTGCCGAGACCATGAGAGAGATCAGGATCAAAGCTCCGCCAACCGGGAAACCCCAAGCCCGCAGCAATCTCAAAATCGCTCCGTCAGCACGCGATACCGTCTGACTATGCCGGATCGCTTCAATTGCCTGGCGGATGGCGAGAAACGGGACTTGCGACAGAAATCTTCGATAAGACGCGCCACTCCATTGGCCCAAAACAGCCCAACACAACGCAACAGTCGAACCGCCCAACAGGAAAGCAACCGATAGGGCCTGCACATATTCCACGACCGGCAGAACGCTCAGGACCAACAAAACCGCAGGCCCGGTCAACCCGGTGCGCCTGCCCAGAAGCACCCATATGACGCCCGCCACAGCCAGCGCGAATACGGCCAGCGACACCCCCGGCGCATAATCCAGAAACAATACATCCGCTAGCGCAACAAGAACTGCCAATCCTCCGACCGCGTGGCGTTTGCCCGGCCCCAAGCTGCCGTCGCTCCTGTTGCCTTTCTGCTCGGGCGCATCAAACCACCAGCTGTCCTGCAAAACCGACGCGGGAACTCCGCGCACGATGAACTGTCCCATATCACTGCTCCTTTTTGTTATGGTGCAGCCTTTGTCTGGTGGCCTTAGGTGCAGATCGCCGCGCAGCACTCGTGCAGTTTTCGTGCAGAGCGGGGTTTATGACTGAAACCCCCTTCCCCTCGCCTGCCCCTCTGGCTAAGACGGTCCCCCAACCGTCTGTCAGGAGGCCCCTTTGGACCGCATCGCCCGCACCATCGCCACCGAGATCAATGCCCGCCCGGAACAGGTAGGGGCCGCGGTCAAATTGCTGGATGAGGGGGCAACGGTGCCCTTTGTCGCGCGCTACCGCAAAGAGGCGACCGGCGGGTTGGATGACACACAGTTGCGTACCCTGTCCGACCGGCTGACCTATCTGCGCGAGCTTGAGGCCCGGCGCGAAGCGATTGTGAACTCGATCAAGGATCAAGGAAAGCTGACCGATGATCTGATCAAATCCATCGCGCAGGCCGAGACCAAGGCGCAGCTGGAAGACATCTACCTGCCTTACAAGCCCAAACGTCGAACCAAAGCTATGATCGCCCGTGAAAATGGCCTTGAACCGCTTGCCGATGCCATTCTGGCAGAGCGCTCGGCAGATCCCGAAGCATTGGCCGAAGGGTATTTGGGCGACGCCGTCCCGAACACCAGGGACGCCCTGAACGGAGCACGCGACATCATCACCGAGCGGCTGACCGAGAATGCTGCACTTTTGGGAGAGCTGCGCAATTTCATGCAGCGCGAGGCATTGTTGACCGCCAAGGTGATCGAAGGGAAAGAACAGGAAGGCGCGAAGTTCAGCGACTATTTCGATCATACCGAGCTTTGGGCCAAAACCCCTTCGCATCGGGCGCTGGCGATGCTGCGCGCCTCGAAAGAGGGGATTGTAACGCTGGATATCGCGCCCGAGCCCGAAGCCGGTGCCGCGCGGGCTGAGGCGATGGTCGCTGCCCATCTGCATACAAGCGGTGATGGCCCCGGTGACAAATGGTTGCGCAAAGTTGCCGGCTGGACCTGGCGCGTGAAACTGTCGCTTTCGATGATGGTCGAACTGATGGCCGATCTGCGCAGCCGCGCGCAGGATGAGGCGATTCAGGTGTTTTCGCGCAATCTTAAGGATTTGCTGTTTGCCGCCCCTGCAGGCGCGCGCGCGACGCTGGGTCTGGACCCGGGCATTCGCACCGGCGTCAAGGCCGCTGTTGTGGATGAAACTGGAAAGGTCGTGGCAACTGATACGCTTTATCCGTTCCAACCCAAGAACGACCTGCGCGGAGCCCAAGCCGCCATCCTAAACCTGATTGCCGCCCACAAGATCGAGCTGATCGCCATCGGCAACGGCACCGCCAGCCGCGAGACCGAGCGGATGGTGGCTGACACACTCGCGCTGCTGCCCAAAACGGTCAAGGCACCCACCAAAGTTGTCGTGTCCGAAGCCGGGGCCTCGGTCTATTCGGCCTCGGAACTGGCGGCACGTGAGTTCCCGGATCTCGATGTCTCGCTGCGCGGCGCGGTCTCGATTGCCCGCCGTCTGCAAGACCCACTCGCCGAGCTGGTGAAGATCGAACCCAAAAGCATCGGTGTAGGCCAATACCAGCACGATGTGGACCAGCACCGCCTGTCTCAATCGCTGGAGTCGGTGATCGAAGACGTCGTGAACGCAGTGGGCGTCGATCTGAACACCGCCTCAGCGCCCCTGCTGTCGCACGTTTCGGGCCTCGGGCCCGGTTTGGCCGAAGCCATCGTGACCCATCGCGACATCAACGGGGCCTTCACCGCGCGCAAAGACCTGCTGAAGGTGGCGCGACTTGGCCCCCGTGCCTTTGAGCAATGCGCAGGCTTCTTGCGTATCCGCGAAGGGGCGGAACCGCTGGACGCCTCATCCGTCCACCCCGAGGCTTATGACGTCGCCCGCCGCGTTGTCGCCGCATGTGGGCGCGATATTCGACAGATCATGGGCCATGATGGAGCCCTGAAAGGGCTGCGGGCCGAACAGTTTGTTGATGATACATTCGGCCTGCCGACCGTGCGCGATATCTTTGCCGAGCTGGAAAAACCGGGCCGGGATCCGCGGCCCAGCTTCAAGACCGCTTCGTTCACGGACGGGGTCGAGGAAATCACTGATTTGAAACCCGGCATGGTTCTTGAAGGCACCGTCACAAACGTCGCTGCCTTCGGCGCATTCGTAGATATCGGCGTGCATCAGGACGGATTGGTACACGTTAGTCAGTTGGCCGACCGTTTCGTCAAAGACCCGCATGAAGTGGTCAAGACCGGTCAGGTCGTCAAAGTACGAGTGGTTGAGGTGGACGTACCCCGCAAACGCATCGGGTTGACGATGCGCAAGGATGGTGGTGCCTCGGCGCGCGAAGATAAAGCCGCGCGCGGGCCGCGCAAACCCGCGCCTCATGGCAAACCCAAGAGCGTTCGGAGTGGAAAGCCAGACCACAGCACGCAAAACAGCGCCTTTGGCGACGCACTTCGGGATGCGCTGAAATCCAAGTAGCCATTGCGGCTGAACATCAGGCGCTGCACTCACGCTGTATCGTCGATTGATGAAACCGGGCCGCTGTTGTTCCAAAACGGCCCGCGCATCTCTGCCATACTCAGCTCAAATCAACCATTTGCAAGCCAGTCTCCCATATGTAAAATCTCCAATATCAAGCAAAACATAAGAAATTCTTATAGCTATACCCACGAGGATCCAATGCGCCACAGTCAGCTCAAAGCCTTCCACAATGTTGCGCTCCATGGTGGGTTCTCGACTGCGGCCGAAGCGTTGTTTCTGACCCAACCTGCAGTCTCAGAGCAAGTGCGAAAGCTGGAACAGGATCACGATCTGCTGCTGTTTCAGCGCGAACGCAGACGCGTTTCTTTGACACCTGAGGGCGAGAAGTTGTTTCGCTTTACCAAGCAATACTTTGAAATCGAAAGTCAGATCGAGGACTACCTGTCGGAATCGAAAGCATCGATCGACGGCGAATTACGGATCATCGCTGACTCGGCCCATCACCTGACGGATTACCTGGGCCCATTTCGTGCGATGTACCCCAACATCACGATCATGGTTCGATCCGGAAATACGAATGAAATCCTGGAAGAGCTGCGAGCTTACAATGCCGAAATCGGTATTGTGGGCAGCCCTTCACCGGGCAGCGACATGACGATGCTCAATCTGGGTGCCACCAACATCGTCGCCTTTGCCGGGCACGGAGTGCTGCCACTTTCAAAAACATCACTGTCGTTCAAAGAGCTCAAGAAACTGCCACTTATCTTTCGCGAACAAGGTTCCAAAACCCGTCAGAAACTTGAGGAAGAGGCGCGCCGCAGAAAAGTCACCCTGAAACCCGCCATCGTCGCCGAAGGGCGCGAAGCAGTCCGCGAACTGGTGGCCTCGGGGGCGGGCATCGGCTTTGTCTCACGCGCGGAGTTCGGGCGCGATGACCGATTGCGCCAGATCGAACTGGCAGATGTCGATCTGCAAATGGGCGAAAGCATGATCTATATGACCCAGCGCCACGAGGTGAAGGTCATCCGCGCGTTCATGGACTTCGTCCGACGCGTTCAGGATGAAAAGCATTCGGAAACAACCGGATAAAACCGGGGCCCGACACGCGCGAACCCTCATTCGTCGCCTTTGTAATACCCGATCACATCGTTTTCTGTTGTTGCCCCTAGGCCGTTCAACAAACGGTTTGAGTAGTTGAAATAAGCACAGACCTGATTGACTTCGAGGGTCCTCGATATCCGTCTTTGCACCGGTGCAAACGTAGGGGTATCGGGCATGGTCATGCAGGACGGATTTTTGCTTGGAACCAGCTCGAAATTCTACGAACTCTATGGGTGGGAGCTGCGCGAGCCCTTGGCAGTTCAGTTCGAAAGCAGCCGCCCGCTGGGTTTCCCGGGCCACCCGATGGATGTGCATAGCGCCGAGATGCATTATGCAAAAAATCGGTAAGATGTTCGAGCTCGACCCGCTGACCATGCATTCTTGGCATGCCGGGATTCATCCGAGCCGTGCCTATTCTGCCTCCACGCATCAGAATTTCGATAAGTGGAGCGGCTCGACCTTTGGCAACCCGCGACCACTGCACTTCCACACCCGCGGGCATTACGCGCTGGGTGAGATTTCGCTGAACATTCTGGACCCAACCATCCGCGTTGAAGGGATCGTGATATGGGGGCTGAATCCAGAATGCATCCCGGGTGGCGCCCAGATCCAGAGACATACCCCGGCGTCAAAACGGTTTTTGATGCAACGGCGCGGACTATGGGACAGGGTTCCCATGGCAGGCTCAGCGTGTCCTGATCAGCCTGCCGCTTCTGTAATGGTCCCGCGAGACAAAGGCAGCTTATGGTGCGAGCAGGCATCCTTGAGCGTAATAGCCATGCCCTCAGCGTCGCGATAGATCACGATCTCATCGTCGAATATCCGCACAGCGCTGAGTTCGCGGCCAAAGTCCTCAGACCGGCCAGCGACGTACCTGCTGTCTCGGATAATCCCCTCAGCACCGGCCAGATCAGGAGGCATTAGGCTTACTCCGAAAACACGTCATAGGCCTTTAGCGCCTTGGCGCTGTAGGCATAGGACGGCCCTCCGCCCATATAAGTCGCCATCGCCAGCGCCTCGCACAGCTCGTCACGCGTCGCGCCCAGCCGGACCAGCGATTTAACATGAAACCCGATGCAACTGTCGCAGCGAGTGGCGATCGCGATGCCAAGCGCCATGAACTCCTTGGTCTTTTCGCTCAGCGCACCATCGGTCTTGGCCGCCTTGCCCATGATGCCGAATCCGCGCACGGTTTCGGGTACCTCTTTCGAGAAAGCCCCTATATTGGCCTCGGTCTCGGCCATGAAATCTTTCCAGTTCATCACTTACTCCTTATCCGCGCTCATCCGCGCCCATGCGGCGTTCCAACCAGCGCACGCCTGCACTGATGATCAGAACCAGGACCAGGTATTCAAAGATCAGCAGTGTATAGATTTCCAGCGGGCGGTATTCCGTCACCACCAGCTCGTTCGCTCGTCGGGTCAGTTCCTGCATTCCGATGACGCTGGCAAAGGCACTCATCTTCACAATGTAAATAAACTGGTTCGCCAGCGGTGGCAGGATACGCCGGATCGCCTGCGGCAGGATCACATAGCGCATGGTCTGCACATAGTTCAGCCCGACGGTCTGCGCCGCCTCGCGCTGTCCGCGGGCGATGGATTGGATACCTGCGCGATAAATCTCGGCCGTGAAGGCACTGTCAGAGATCGCCAGAGTGATAATCGCGCCCCAGAACGGATCGATGGGCACGTTCATCCCCATCGACTGGAACACGATGGGCAAACCATAAAACACCCAGAACAACATCGGCAGCAGGGGAATGGCGCGAATGAACTCGACATAGACCCGGTTGACCAGCCGCCAACCCCGTTTCTCGGACAACCCTGGCAAAGCTACCAACAGGCCAATCACGATTGAAAGGACGGCGGCGATCAACGAGATCAGGATCGTCGAGCCCATCCCGGAAATCAGGAATTTGACATTCGTCCAGCCCGAGTCCGTTGTCGGATTGATGACATACCAGCCCCAGGTCTGGGAAGATGAGCAGCCTGCCAGCAACAGCAGCGGCGATATCAGAAATAGTTTTCTCATCGGCCCCACCTAATGCTGCAGAATTTGACTGAGGAATTTACGGCACCGCTCGGATTGCGGATTGGTAAAGAAGTGCTCGGGGTGCCCTTCCTCTACAATCTCGCCCGCATCCATGAAGATCATCTTGTCGGCCACCTTCCGGGCGAAGCCCATCTCATGGGTGACGACGACCATGGTCATACCTTCCTGCGCCAGTTCGACCATCACATCCAGAACCTCCGAGATCATCTCGGGGTCAAGTGCCGAAGTCGGTTCATCAAACAGCAGCACACGGGGTTCCATGCACAACGAGCGTGCTATGGCGACACGCTGCTGCTGGCCGCCCGACAATTGAATGGGCCGCTTGTCTGCCTGATCTGGAATATGCACCCGCTCAAGGTAATGGCGGGCTTTTTCTTCCGCCTCTTTCCGGCTTAACCCCCGGGCCTTGATCGGTCCCAGCGTCAAGTTCTCCAGCACGCTCAGGTGCGGAAAAAGGTTGAATTGCTGAAAGACCATTCCGACTTCGGAACTGATCGCAGCAACCGACTTGGGGTCATTCGTCAGCTCGACGCCATCAACCCGGATCGTGCCTTTCTGATGCTTTTCCAATTGGTTGATACAACGGACAACGGTCGACTTACCCGATCCGGAGGGTCCGCAGATCACCACCTTTTCGCCGCTTCCGACCGTCAGGTTGATATCCTTGAGAACATGAAAGGTGTCGAACCATTTGTTCACGTTCACAAGTTCGATGGCGGCGTCTGGCATTGGCTGGCCTGCCCCTATTTCAGTCTTAGTTGAATATTTTCTTGAGGTTATCTTTCTCTTTGCGCTTAAATCAACAAAGAACACGGCATCAAGGCCGAAACGCCACCAACAGGAGAGATTGATGAACACTTTTTTGAAAGCTGCGGCAGCAGCCGCGCTTGGACTGGTATTGTCCGGCGCAGCACAGGCACAATCAGCTCTGAACGAGGTTCTGGATTCCGGCGTTCTGAAGGTCGGCACAACTGGCGACTGGAACCCGATGTCACTGCGTGACCCGGCGACCAACAGCTACAAAGGTTACGACATCGACATCATGAACGAGCTCGCGGCTGATCTGGGTGTTGAGGTCGAATATGTACCCACCGACTGGAAAACACTGGTGAATGGTGTGGTGGCGGGGAAATATCACCTGACCGGCTCGGCCTCGATCTCACCGCCGCGGATGAAGGTCGCCGGTTTCTCAGACAGCTACATCGCGGTGGAGTTGTTCCCCTATACGACCAAAGACAAGGCGGACAAGTTTGATGGCTACGAGTCGATCAACCAACCAGGTGTGACCGTTGCCACAACCTTGGGTACCACCTTCGAGAAACGGGTGCGCGAGTGGTTCCCGAATGCCGAGATCAAAGTGGTCGAAGCCCCGGCCCGCGGTTTTCAGGAAGTGATCGCCGGGCGCGCGGATGTGTTCATCACTTCGAACATCGAAGGGTCGACGCTGGAACAAAAGTTCCCTGTCGTGCGCGTCAAGAACGCCGGTCCCCGCTCTCCGTCGCCCATCGCGATGATCCTTCCGCAGGCTGATCAGGTTTGGATCAACTACGTTAACAACTGGATCGAGGTGAAGGAGGCGCAGGGATTCTTCGAAGAAAACCGCAAGAAATGGGGTCTCTGATTGCATTTGGTGCCCGGTTAATTCGCCGGGCGCTTTTCACTCAGGCCGCCGTCAGGGCAGACTGATCAAAGGCAAACAAGATCCCTCCAACAAGTGCAGCATCCGCCAGAGGTGCGAGGTCGACCATGCGACCTTGCACCATAACGAACGTCGAATGCTGAGTGGCTTTTAGCTTCACCTAAGCCTTAATTTGATCCGGGATTTCAGGTGCCGCCAAAGCTGCGCCTAGATCGTATCGACGGCTGGGCTCCCAAGCGATCATGTTCATCCTCCAGGGCCAGAACACCAACACGTTCCGCCGTGCCCATTGGTAAATCATAAGATGCGGGTCGATAGCAGTGTCGAGCAGCCCGGGATTCACCACCCGCGACAAGCACTTAATCTTGTCCCAAGATTTCATGGACCTCCCATCCGACCAGGCAGTCTTCTTTCACTAAGTTACGCCCATGATCCGCCTTTGCCAGACGATCTGAATTTTAGCTCTTTGCATGCGTGGTGCGCGGTGTCGAAAGCAAAAAGCTTGTGATCTACAGACTCGACAGGCGCGCAGTCTACACGCCATCTTACGGAGGTATTGAGAACCAATTCTATGGGATAACGCACTGATGTCTAAAGCGCTGCGGAGATGGACGATTCTGATGGGGTTGGTCGCCATTTTTTCGTTGTGGTCTCATCCCGGATCAGAAGCCCGCGCCCAAACACAGGCCACCAACGATTGGACCGATGTACGCACTGTTCTGGATCGACGCTGTGTGGTTTGTCACAGCTGCTATGACGCGCCTTGTCAGCTGAAACTAACCTCGGATGAAGGTCTGTTGCGTGGCGGCAGCAAACAGGCGGTTTATCACACCGAACGCCTCTCGGATGCGCAGCCCACGCGGCTGGGGATAGATGCGCAGTCCGCTTCGGAATGGCGCGGGCTCGGGTTTCACCCGGTCACGCCCGGATTGCTTGAACGGTATCTCGATCTCGGGCGCAACAGCAGCCTGTCGCCAAACGAACCGGTCCCGGATGCGCTCGGCCTCGCGTTGGACCGGCCCCTTGTTTGTCCGACACCAGACGAGTTCGATGATTTCCGCAAGGCCCACCCGCTGGCTGGAATGCCGTATGCAACCGCCCCGTTGAGTGACCAAGACTACGCCCTGCTGACATCATGGATACGCGTCGGCGCACCAGCGACCGCGATCCCCGAGAACATCCCCCACGACATTCAAGGGCAAGTCACCGAATGGGAGGGCTTTCTGAACGGTCCCGATCTGCGCAGTCAATTGATGAGCCGGTATATATACGAGCACCTCTTTCTGGCTCGACTGCACTTTGAAGGGGACAGCGCAAGCAGGTTTTTCCAGCTCGTACGCTCGCGCACGCCCACAGGTGACGAGATTGACGTGATCGCGACCCGCCGCCCGTTCGATGATCCTGGTACTGCGACCTTCTATTACCGGCTTCAGCCCATTACGGAAACGATCGTGCACAAAGAGCACCTGGTCTACCCCCTGAGCCCGGCGCGCATGACGCGATACCAAAGCTTGTTCCTTCAGCCCGACTGGGCACCCTCGGGCCTGCCCGGATACGGCGAAAGCGAGGGCGGGAATCCATTCACCACATTTGCCGATATTCCACCGCGCAGTCGCTATCAGTTCCTGCTCGACGACGCGCTGTTTTTTGTACGCAGCTTCATTCGCGGCCCGGTCTGTCACGGCGAAACGGCGGTCGATGTCATTGAAGATCGTTTCTGGGTCAGCTTTCTGGACCCTGATGCAGACCTGTCTGTTACGGACCCAAGCTATCTTGCGGATGGTGCCGGATATCTCGAATTGCCTGTCTCAACCAGTGAAGGTGGAACACTGGATCAGTTGCAGGGGGTCTCGCACAAAAATCAGGTGCAATACCTCAAGTTCCGCGACGCACTCTATGGGCAAAGTGAGGCGCACAGAACCGGCTTGGGTTATGATGCGATCTGGGACGGCGGCGGCACCAATCCGAACGCCCTGATCACCGTATTCCGCCATTTCGACAACGCCTCGGCAATGACCGGACTTCATGGCTCAATCCCCGAGACTGCGTGGGTGATCGACTATCCGATTTTTGAGCGTATCTACTACAATCTGGTGGCTGGCTACGATGTCTTCGGCCGTGTCGAGCATCAGCTGACAACGCGGCTTTATATGGATGAACTGCGTATGGAGAGCGAGGACACTTTCCTGACTTTCCTGCCAAGAGCTGTACGGCCCCGGATACACCGAAGCTGGTATAAGGGCGCGTTCAGTGAGATTCATACCTATTGGCACCGCCGCCATGTCGACGGCAGTTTTCCGACGGGGATCACCTTTGACACGGAAAGCCCAAAGCAAGAATTTCTTCTGGCGTTGCTTGATCGCGGTGCCGGGCTTTGGCCCCTGACCGACCCGATCAATAGATGCGATAGCCCGAACTGCGCGCCTTCGGAAAGCGCCTCGGATCTGGAACGCCACCTGCGTCCGCTTGCCGATCAGTCGGGGAACTGGGTGCAATTCCTGCCCGATCTTTCGATTTTGTTAGTCGAAGATGGCGCGGACACACCACAGGTTTTCTCGCTGATCCACGACAAAGCGCATGACAACGTGGCGTTTCTGTTTAACGAGGCACACCGGCGCGATCCGCAATCCGATCGGCTGACAATCCTGCCGGGATTAATCGGCAGCTATCCGAACTTCTTTTTCAACGTCGAACTGGCTCAGATCGACAGTTTTGTCGACACCCTGCTGGCTGTGAAATCCGACGCCGATTGGATGCAACTGATTGAAACCTTCGGCATACGCCGAACGAGCCCCGATTTTTGGGCGCTGAGCGATCAGGTACAAGATGCTATGGTTCGGCAGGATGCGGTTCAGGCGGGAATACTGGATCTCAATCGCTATAAGGACCCCCAGCCGGGCGACGATCCAACCTGATCTCAGATCGACGCAACACACGCACACACTACACCCGAACGTGAACCAAGAGGAGCGCTCGACCAGAATACATCTGTCGCCACACGTGTTTACTTCAGCGGCGATCGAAAACCGCTGAATCAGAGGACGGGCGCGGCAGATGGCGATCAATCGCAGGGATATCAAAGCCAACGGTCGGGGGAGCGTGTCGCAGCAGGTACGGCTTTGGTCCGGTCTGATTTTGCTGGTCTATGCAACCGGCCATTTCATCAATCACGGGCTTGGGCTGGTCTCATTGCGCTGGATGGACAGCATGCTGTCCGTCATGTCCGCGATCTGGAGCTCGTTCCCCGGAACAATCCTGCTCTATGGAGCGTTCGCGGTTCATATCTTGCTGGGCGCGTGGAGTATTTTGAGCATCCGCAGTCTGAAAATGCCGTTCTGGCGCTGGTTCCAGATCGCGCTGGGGCTGGCCATCCCATACTGGCTGGTCAGCCACATCATCGTCACGCGCGGCTCTGAACTGGTGACAGGTGTCCCGGTGACCTATCTGCAAGAGCTATCGCTGCTCTGGCCTGTCTCCGCCATCAAACAGAACGCACTTTTGCTGCTGGTCTGGGTTCATGGCCTTATCGGTATTCATTTCTGGTTGCGACCGAAACCTTGGTACAAGGACGGGCTGTTAATCCTTCTGCCCTTCGCCATCGCCGTACCTATCGTCGCCGTGGCCGGATGGATGACCGCCGCCAAACGCGAGGCATTGCGGCTGAGCCTGACACCTGAAGGACCCGAAGCCGTCGATTTGGCCGCGCGGGTGGCTACAGTGCGTGACGCGGTGTCAGAGTATCAGGCCATCGCACAGGGTTGGGTTGCCATTATCCTCAGCTGCTTGCTGATATTCTTTGTGATCCTGTACATCGTACAAAGTACCCGCCGTCAGGTGCAGGTCACCTATGGAAACGGACTGACCGTGAATACGGCCCCCGGCAAAACCCTGCTGGATGTTAGTCGGGACAATCGCATCACCCATATGTCGGTCTGCGGCGGACGTGCGCGCTGCTCGACCTGCAGGGTCGTTGTGATGTCCGATCAGGGCGGGCTCAGCCCCGTAGGTCCAGCCGAGCGCAAGCTGCTGGACAAGATCAATGCCGAGCCGAACATGCGGCTGGCTTGTCAGGCCCGCGTGGTTGGCGATGTCAGTATCCGTCCAATCATTCAACCTCGACGCGCCGTCTCGACCCCGCTGCAAACGGACCCCTTCGGCTGGGGCATCGAGCGTGAAGTCTGTGTATTGCAACTCAAGATCAAAGACTTCCGCCCATTCGTGGACAAGACTCTGCCCTATGACGTCGTTTTCGTGCTCAACCAGTTGCTTGATCTGATGGTTGAGCAGATCGAGGCCCAGAACGGACATATCGACAAGTTTACCAATGATGGGCTGACGGCAGTTTTCGGGCTTGAGACCCATAAAGCCGAAGCTGCACGATCCGCGCTTTACGCTGCCGCGCGATGTCAGGAATTGGTTGAGGGCACCGAAGGCAAGCTCCCCAGGAACCTCTCTGCACCGCTGAAGATCGGCATCGGCATCCATTCCGGGCGCGCCGTGATTGGGCGCGTGGGCAAAAGCTCGGACCAGATTGCGCCCAGCCCGGTCACCGCGATTGGGACCGTTTCACTGGTCGCCGATGCATTCGAGACCATTACCCGCACCTCGGAGGCCGTTATCGTATATTCGATATACGTGCATGAGCTGTGCGGCCTAGGCATCCCCAACATGCTAGGTCAGACCGGGGGGATCACGATCAAGGGTCTGGCAGGGAAAGTTGATGCCGTTATCGTGAAAAACAGCAGCCCGCTGCGCAAGAAACTGGAGCTGACCCAACGCCAAAGGACGTAGCCGACAAGGTTACGTGCTTTGCCCTGTTGGCCCGAATACTTCGAACTGGATGTTCTGCGCTGGAATGCCCAGCGCCTCCAACCCGGTCTTGATCTCCGACAGGAACGGCCCCGGTCCGCACAGCAGATAGAGCGCATCCGGCCCGGCGTTCAGATCCACAAGCGTTTGCGGCGTGATACGTCCATGAACCTGATAGTCACTACCGAGAATGTCGGTCGCATCTGGCTGACTATAGAAGATCAGCGCCTGCGCATTCGGCAATTGATCAACCAGTTGCCCGGTCTCTTTTCGCAGCGCATGTTCAGAACTATTTCTGGCACCATGCACAAACCACAACGGTCGATCATGCCCGTCGGCAAAATCTCCGTGTAGCATTGCCATCATTGGCGTCATCCCAACCCCTGCACTGACCAAAACCAATGGCTGATCACCTGAGGGAGCGATGAAATCACCAGAAGGTTCGGACGCGATGATCTCGGCCCCCTCGGCCAAATCATCGTGCAAGAAACGCGAAACCAAGCCTTTGGGCTCTCGTTTGATCGTCAGTCGATAACTGTCCGCGGCACTCGGATCGCCGGATAATGAATAGCTGCGCTTCACCGCCTCAGGCTGGCCGGGGATTTCGACGGATATGGGCAGATGCTGCCCAGCGACGAACGGCCAGACCGGTTTGCCGTCAGACGGGCTCAGGTGGAAAGACGTGATGCCCTGAGCCTCGGGAACACGTCGTGTGACCGTGAACCGGCGGGTCTGATCTTGCTTCGACCAACGCAGAGCCAATGCATTCGGGCGCTCGATGACGGCCTTGACTGTGACGTCGATCATCCGCCATGCGTCATCATCATTGGCGTCGGTCGGGTGCCAATCGATACTTGCGCGACCGGTAATATGCAGCAAGCTGCCGGTTTCGAAATCGACAAAGACCAGCCCGATCCGCGGATCGGCGATTAGATTGCCAATCGTATTGAAGAAATTGTTCCCCGCGTAATCCGGTATCCGCAGGCGCTGTGGGTCTTTGACCTGAACAAACCCTGGCGCACCACCACGGTGCGATGCATCAAAGCCACGCGAAGGCTTGTCCACCCCTTGCTGATGTCCGGACCCGATAAACATCGTTTCGGACCTGGCAATCAGGGCGATCTGATCCGGGGTCAATATTTCTGAATGCCGGGCTTCGCCCGGTTGGTTTTCGACGCGCCGCCAGACGCGCTCGTGGATATATTGCGGGCAATTGCCGAAGGTCTGCCGGATATCGATAGCATAGCCGCCATCGGATCGGCGCAGGTGACCGCTGAGCCGATTGCGCCGACGGTCGGAGAGTTCGATCCCGATAAGTCCCACATCCGTTCCTGCCGCAAAGGCACTGAACAGAGGATCTTGCGCTTGGGCTATGGTGCCCAAGGTCAGACCTTGTGGGTCTGGCGAGCGGATGAAACCCTCGGGCCCATCAATCAGGGTAACCCATGTCGAGCCGGTCAAATCCTGGCCGGACAAGACCAGAAACGGCAGCGAGGCGTAGAATTCCCGATGTTGTTCGGGCATGTAATCCCGGATGAACCCACCAGCCCATTTCGAGATATCACCAACGCCTGCACGCTCTTGCGCGGCGCGTTCTCCTGCATGAAAGGGAGTGTCTGCGGCTTTCTGGTTCATTTCACCGGTCCTCCGGAAATAAGAGGCCAGTGCCTTGGCACCGGCCTCAGCGCGTCAAGCAAGTTCAGGGATGGGCGAGGTCGCCATGCCGACGAAACCGGGCTGCGATTCAATCCGGGCCAGCCAACTGCGAATGTTAGGATAAGGCGCCAGATCCACACCGCCTTCGGGGGCATGCGCGATATAGCTGTAGCCCGCTACATCCGCGATGGTGATCGTATCGGCAGCCAGCCAGTCACGACCCGCCAAATGTGCCTCCATCACTTTGAACAGAGTATGGGCCTTGGCCACCGCCGCGTCGTGATCCAGCGGCGCCCCGAACACCTTGACAAGACGTGCGGCGCAAGGGCCGGAATAGACATTGTCCGCTGCAACGGACAGCCAACGCTGAACCTCGGCCGCGGTTTTTGCATCCGCCGGCATCCAATGCGAGTCCGCCGCATATGCTTGAACCAGATACACAAGGATCGCGTTGGAATCCGCCAGGGTATAGCCGCCATCGTCAATCGCAGGCACCAGGCCAAACGGGCTGATCTTCAGATAGTCCGGCGCTTTATGCGCACCATTGGCCATGTCGAGATCAATGGTTTCATAAGGCAGGTCCAACAGCGCCAGCATCAGTTCAACCCGGTGGCAATGGCCTGATTTGGGATTACGGTAGAGTTTGATAGGTGTCATCATAGTATCCTGTTATAGTTAAAGTCCAAGGTCGCTGAGACCCGGGTGATCGTCGGGGCGACGACCCAGAGGCCAGCGGAATTTGCGGTCTTCTTCGGCGATGGGAAGCTCGTTGATCGATGCATGGCGATGAGCCATGTAACCATTGGCGTCGAACTCCCAATTCTCGTTCCCATAGGCACGGAACCAGTTGCCGCTGTCATCGTGGTATTCATAGGCATAGCGCACCGCGATCCTGTTACCCGAATAAGCCCACAGCTCTTTGATCAGGCGGTAATCCAGTTCCTTGTTCCACTTGCGGGTCAGAAACTCCTGAACCTGTTCGCGCCCCTTCGGGAATTCTGCGCGGTTGCGCCAAACGGTGTCCGGCGTATAGGCCAGCGCAACCTTGGCCGGGTCACGACCATTCCAGCCATCCTCGGCCAAGCGAACCTTCTGCCTGGCGGTTTCCTCGGTAAAGGGCGGGACGGGTTGGCGTGGGGGTTCTGTGCTCATGATCCAATCCATTTTGGTGTGAACGGGTGGCCAAATAGCTAGTTTACGTCGCCAATCAAAGGAATATACTGCTTTGGAAAGTCATTATTTTGAAATTTGATAGCAATGGACCGCATTCAAACCCTAGAGATGTTCATCGCTGTTGCCGATGCTGAAAGCTTTGCAGGCGGCGCGCGCAAATTGGGACTCAGTGCGCCCTCGGCCACCCGCGGGGTCAACGCGCTTGAAGAACGGCTGGGCGCACGTCTGTTCACCCGCACAACCCGCCGCGTGCGCCTGACTGAGGTCGGGCAAGCCTATCTGGAAGACGCAAGGCACATTCTGGCGCAGTTGCAGGCCGCCGACGACGCCGCCCGAGGTGCCGCTTCAAACCCGGTGGGCCAACTGCGCATCACCTGCCCGAATGAATTCGGGCGCATTCATGTAGCACCCATTCTGACAGATTTTCTTGATCAGCATCCAGGTATGACCGCTGATGTCCTGATGCTTGATCGCGTGGTGGATCTGGTCGAAGAGGGCATCGATCTGGCTGTACGGATTGGTGAGCTGCCACCCTCTGGATTAACCGCCGTCCGGGTCGGTCATGTGCGCCGGGTCATTTGCGGTGCACCTTCCTATTTCCAGGCGCACGGCTCCCCGAAAACCCCATCCGATCTGCAATCACACCAGATCGTGTCTGCTGCCGGCGTTAGCCCGGTGACCGATTGGCGGTTCGGCGCTGATCTGCAAGAGACAGTGCGCATCAAACCCCGGCTCATGGTGAGCAGTGTCGCAGCAGCGATTTCGGTGGCGCGTCAGGGATGGGGCCTCTGTCGGGTGTTATCCTACCAGATCGGACCGGACCTTGAGGCCGGCACGTTGCAATCGGTGCTGGATGCCTACGAACCGTCCCCACTGCCCGTCCATCTGGTCCATGTCGAGGGGCGACGAGCCCCCGCAAAGACCCGCGCCTTCATAGATTTTGCCAAGAACCGACTCAGATCGGTGCAGGTACTGAGATAATCCTGCCGACATCGTTTGCTTCAGTTCTTTTCCGTGTTGGTAACAGGACGCCAGTCCTGTGCGGGGGGGGAATCCAACAAGGCTTTGGCACGCGCGCCCATCGCGACCGAGGCCGGGTCTCCGTTTCGCGCCCGGTCGGCGGTTTCAAATGCTTCAACGGCCTGCTCAAACCGCCGTGCCCGGTAATCTTCCAGTCCCTGTTCATAGGCTTCGATCCACGCCAATGATCCGTCAAAATCATCGGACATTGCGATCAGCTCATAAACCACAAGTTCTTCACTGCGCCCAAACACCGTCAGCGTATCCAGCTCGCGCACGATGATTGTATCGCCAGCCTCGCGCCGGGTCTCGGGGCCAATCAGGATCATGGTGCCGTATTCCTTGTTCGCTCCCTCCAAACGACTGGCGACATTCACCACATCGCCAATCGCGGTGTAGTTCAGCCGCTGCTCGGACCCGATGTTTCCGACCAGCGCCTCACCGCTATTCAATCCAATCCGAACCCGCAGAGGGTTACCCGCCTCATCCTTGATGCCCGCCGCCTCGACTTTGGCGACAAGATCCAGCGCCGCGCAGCAGGCATTTTCGGCATGGCAGGCATCCTTGCGGGGTGCGCCCCAGAACGCCATCACGGCATCACCCATGAACTTGTCAATGGTGCCATCATGGCGCGCAATCGCTGCCGAGGCTGCGCTGAAAAAGGGCTCCATCAACTCAACGATCTGAGGGCCGAGTTTCTCGGACAGGCCGGTAAATCCGGTAACGTCACAGAACAGAACCGAGATGGGTTTGATGTCACCCCCGGGCTCGGTCTTGATACCTTCAGCAACCAGCATCCGAACCAGATCAGTGGGCACATATTTTCTGAAAGCCGACAGACCCGCCGCCATGCTGGCCGTGGCTGCGGACAGGTTTGCCAACTCGGACAGTCTGGAGGGTCTGCGCGAGATACGTTCGACATCAAACCGCTCGATCTTACTCAAGTCCTCGGCAATACGTGCTAATGGGTTTGCGACAACCCTTCGGACCAGCCAGATTGCCAGCCCGGTTGCAACAACCACAACGCCGATCAGGATATAGATCAGGTTGATCAGGGTTTTATCGATTCCCGACAGGAAGGCCGCTTCCGGAATAACGGTTGCCACGCGCCAGCCATAGAACCCCAGCGGCGTCAGAGCCACCGCGTAGGGCACGCCATCGATCACGACCCGCGTTGTCTGGCTGCCCGGTGTGTTTTCATCCGGGTCGCCCAGCAGTTTCTCGCCCGAGATCATGGCGACTTCGTACAATTCCCCTTCGCCCATACGCGCCGGGGTTGTCTCATCCGCTTCTGCGTCGGGAATGGCAATCACCTTGCCATCGGCATCGAGGATGAAGGCCGCCCCAAACTCCCCGGGATGGAGCGTCGCCAGAAAGCGCGACAGCCGGTCTGTCTCGATCGCGACGGCCAGAACACCCTGCCGCCTCCGGTTGACGTCGATCGGGCCCGCAAAGGCATAAACGGTCTTTTCACTGCCCGGCAGGTCACGCGCTTCGATCCAGCCTTGCGATTGCAGACCTATGAAGTTTCCGAACCAGGCATGATTGCGCGGGTCATAAGTTGTCTCGGCAAAGCTCCGCTCTTCGAACTGGATGTCGCCGGGAATGAATATATAGCGATCCTTTCGCAACATCCGGTCCCGGATGTTCTTGTCGATCTCGATCATCTCAAGCCCGCCGTCGCCAAGACGGTGCGATGCGAAGAAATTCCCGTCAGGCCACCCGAAGAAGATCCACGATATGTTGGGCTGCGCCTGCAATTGCGACAGAAAGACGAACTCGCGCTTGTCCGCCTGCCGAGTCTCGATGACGTTTTGAACGAAGATCGTCCGTACGGCAGCCCAGGCGGCCTCGGCCGATTGGAGGGTCACACCGACCTCGATGCGGACCGTATTCGCGATTTGGCTGTTGATCTCCGCTGCGAGCATACGGCTGTTATCACGCGCCGTCTTCCACCAAAGGGAGTGGACGAGGAACGTCGATACTCCGATGGACACGGCAACCAGCATTGAAACAGCAACGCCAACGCTAATCCGCATGAAAGCTCCGCAAATGACGACAGGTAGTGCAGTATTGGAGTGAGACGGTCAACAGCGCAAAGGTTACTTTGCTGCAACGCCAAAATCTCACGCAAGTGTTAGGCACGTGTTAACAAAAGCGCTTCTACAAACGGAATATAACCATCCGGCGCAGTAAGAAACAGTGATCAATCAACGGATTCGGAAGGCCAAACAAAGAGATATGAAAGCCGCTAGATAAGCTGTACCGCAGGCCGACCCCCACGATACAGCTGTCTTTGATTAAACGAACGCGACCCCATTTTCGTTCATCGGCAGCTCTGCGACTCGCAGATCCAGTTCAGCGATAGCATTTGCTAGGGCCGGAGCAGCAGGGGGCGTTCCGGGTTCTCCGACACCCGTCGGGGCCTCGGCTGACGGGACGATATGGGTCTCGATCGACTGGATATCCGAGATCCTCAAGGGCTCGTAGTCCGGGAAGTTGGACTGCTCGACTGCGCCACCATCCAGAGTGATTTGATCCCGCATCGCGTGACCGATGCCGTAGCCGATACCGCCTTCGATCTGGGCCCTGACCACATCCGGATTGACCGCGATACCACAATCAACCGCAGCAGTGATCTTTTCAATTCGAATACCGTCTTCAAGGTTGCCAGAGATCTCGACCACCTCGGCCACGTAAGACCCGAACGATTTGTGCACAGCAACACCCTGAACATTGCCCGGTTCCGGGTTGCCCCAATTGCCTTTCTCGGCCGCCAGTTTCAGAACACCCGCTTTGCGCACCTGGTCCTTGTCATCACCGTTCAGATAGGCCAGTCGGAATGCGACCGGGTCTTGCCCAACGGCCTTGGCTGCCATGTCCATCATGACCTCCATGACATAGCCAGTGTGAGTATGCCCGACCGAGCGCCACCACAGAACCGAGGTTGCTTTTTCCGTATCGGACAGACCCACCGCCATACCGGGGATGGCATACGGGCTGTCCGCAAGACCCTCGATGCTTGAGTGGTCAATTCCGTCATGCACCAAAGCGGCCTCAAACGGAGTACCCTTCACAACGGGCTGACCGGCAACCTGATGCAACCAACCTACTATGGCGCCGGTTTCGTCCAGACCCACTCGCACTTTATGCCCAAAGGCCGGTCGGTAGTAGCCGCCCCGGATATCGTCTTCGCGGTCCCAGACCAATTTGACCGGGCGTGACCGGTCGGTCAGCACAAAGGCCAGCGCGGCCTCGACCTGGTAATCTGCATCGGGCGTCGCGCGGCGCCCGAATGAGCCACCGGCCAGCATGGTGTTGATGTGAATTTTCTCTGCGGGCAGCTCGAAAATCTGCTGATAGGCCATGTGCGGCCCTGTCGGCATCTGCGCACCATCATGCAGCACGATGTCACCGTCAGCGGTCTGCTCAATCGTGCAATTCAAAGGTTCCATCGGGGCATGCGCGAGCAGCGGGAAGTAGAAGGTCTTCTCCACTACAGTGGTGGCCCCATCCACAGCAGCTGCGACCGCAGCCTGATCGGCCTTGTTGACATTGTAGGTCGGAGCGGCATCCAGCGCGGCCATGATCTCATCGCGGATTTCCTGCGACGAGCGGTTTTCGGCAGCGGATAGATCCCAATCGACCTCTAGCGCTTCACGTGCCTGCATGGCAGCCCACGTGTTTTCTGCATAGACAGCGACGCCATGCTTTGTGGGCAGGGTCTGGGCCATGATAAAGCCTTTGACCTCTTTGGCCGCGTTGTCATCAAAACCGGCGACAATGCCCCCGCGTTGAGGTGTGCGCTTGACCATCACAACCATCTGGTTGTCCAAATGCACGTCCATCGCGAATTTCGCGGTGCCGTTGACCTTGATCGGACTGTCCTTTCGGCGGGTCTCAGCATTGCCGATGATCTTCCATTCGGACGGATCACGCAAACGCGGCGTCTCGGACGGTGCGATAGCAGCAGCGGCAGCAACGAAGTCACCCAAAGGCGCGGATTTGCCTGCCCCGGTGATCAAACCCTCCTGAATATCCAAGGACGATGGCTCGACACCCCAGGTCTCGGCTGCGGCTTTGATCAGCATCTCACGCGCATTCGCACCGGCAGTGCGGTATTGCACCCAGGAGTTCGCGATCGCAGTGGATCCGCCCGTGCCTTGGAACGGACCAAACAGAGTGTTGTTGTAGACGGTCGGATCAGACGGAGCGAACTCATAGTCGATCTGATCCATGGTGACGCCCAGTTCCTCGGCAATCAACGAGGTCAGGCCGGTGGCGGGCCCCTGCCCTTTTTCAAAATGCTTCACGATCGCAATGACATTGCCATTGCTATCGATCTTGACGAAGGGATTCAGCATCGCGTCGGCCTGACCGGATGCTGCCATGGCACCATCTGCGTTTGCACCAACATACAGAACTGCACCGGCTGCAGCGGCTGTTTTAAGGAATCCGCGGCGGGAAAGTTTAGCTGTCATGGACTCAGGCCTCCAGAATCTCGGATGCGCGCAGAACACCGGCGCGGATGCGTTGATAGGTGGCACAGCGGCAGGCGTTACCGTGCATGTAATCATCGACCTCTTCAGCCGTGGGCTTGGCATTCTCGCGCAGCAGACCCACTGCATTCATGATCTGTCCGGACTGGCAATAACCGCACTGGACCACGTCCAGCTCAAGCCACGCCTGCTGCACGGCAGCACCAATCTTGTCCTGCTCCATCACCTCGATGGTGGTGATTTCTGCGTCTTCGACATCTTCGATATAGGTCTGGCAAGACCGGACCGGTTCACCATTCATATGCACGGTGCACGCCCCACAGGACGCGACACCACAGCCGAATTTGGTGCCGGTCAGCTTCAACTCATCCCGGATCACCCACAGGAGCGGGGTGCCCGGTTCGGCCTCGACGCTATGCGTTTGGCCATTCAATTTCAGTTCGATTGCCATGGCTTCAAGGTCTCCCTTTTGGCAAGTGGTTAGTTTGATTGTTCGTATTCTGAGAAGGCATCCGCATAATCCGGGTGCCAGCGTGACAAGGCAGGACGGTTCTCAAGGATATCGCCCAAAGCCCAGGACACCCGGCGCTTGTCCCGCTCGGACGAGACGTCATTGTCCGGGCACAGGATGTAGAAATCCCCTTCGGACACGCGCGCGATAAGATGATCTATGGTTTGCTCCGAGGTCCAAGCCGCGGCAGGCTTCTCGGGGATATGCCGCGCGATCATGCCAGTATAAGTGAAACCCGGTACAAAGAGATGAGCCGAGATGGGTGCGTTGACCTCGCGCAGATCGTGCGCCAACATCTCGGTCAAAACCTTAACCCCGGCCTTTGAAACATTATAGGCCGGGTTGCCGGGCGGTGTGGTGATGCCCTGTTTCGATCCGGTGTTGATCACAACGGCCGGGCGTCCAGCTTCGATCATACTCGGCAGAAAAGCCTGAACCCCGTTGATGACGCCAAACAGATTAACTTCGATCAGCTTGCGCCAGGCATCAGGGTGATCCCAACTGCCACTGGGTCGAGCGATACCGGCGTTGTTCATCAACACTGCCACCTCGCCGGATGCAAAAGCAGCATCGGCCAGATTTTGAACGGCATCCACATCACTTACATCCGTTGGAACCGCTTGCACTTGCGCGCCACCTGTCGCGATAGCTTCGAGCTGCGATGTTGCCTGCTCCAACGCCTCTCCGGGCAGATCCGCAAGCAAGACGCTGAGGCCCGATTGCGCAAAACGTTCAGCCGCTGCAAGACCAACGCCGCTGGCAGCACCGGTCACAACGGCAAGGCCACCTTTCTCAATCGCCTGATTGTACATGCCACCCTCCTGCCTTTGGCCTTGCATAAGGGTAGTGTGCTGAGAGGCGATTGCGCTGCCTTATCCTCCGAATGATCTGCCTATTCCTCCGACAAGCGGTGGAAGATTGTTTTCAGGCCGTGTGAAACCTCTATATTTCCAAAGGACAGGAGGGTTCTCGATGGTATCAAAAAGTCTGGTGGCAGACGTATTCGAACAAGTGCGTTCGAAAGGCGCAATGGGCGTCGGGTGCAAGACAGGCGTTGAAGGGTTGTTTGCGTTCTGCAATCACGAAACCACCGAATGCGCCGCCGGATTCTACGAACCGATCATGTGCCTGGTCCTGCAAGGTGCGAAAGAGGCATATATTGGCGGACGTGTGATCCGTTACAGTGCAGGCGATACGCTGATCGTCAGCCATGCCGTACCCGTCGAAGCCGCCGTCATCAAGGCCAGCGCCGATGAACCCTATGCCGCGCTGGCTTTGAAGTTGGATCTCGCCCTCGTCCGTAGCCTGGTGGATGAGATCGGAGACTTCGAAGATGGAGACGTTCAAACGCTGAATGTCGCCGCCTCAGATCAGGCGTTGATTGATGCGGTCGCACGCCTTTACCGCCTTTCACACGACCCGGTTGAAGCCCACGCCCTGGCACCGCTGGTTCTGAAGGAGATACATTTCCGCTTGCTGCGCGCCCGCCACGGAGGGATGCTGCGCCAGCTGTTGCGGCATGAAAGCCCTGCCAGCCGCATCTCAAAGACGATCGCTCTGATCCGACGCAACTACAAAACCAGCATCCCGGTCGCTGATCTGGCGCTTGAATCCGGGATGAGCTTGTCGGCCTTTCATGAACATTTCAAAACCGTAACCTCGACGACACCGTTGCAGTATCAAAAGGACCTGCGCCTGCTTGAGGCGCGGCGGTTGCTTCAATCGGGAAACACTTCGGTCGCTTCAGCGGCGTATGAAGTAGGATACGAAAGCCCGACGCAGTTCAGCCGCGAGTATTCGCGCAAGTTCGGGCTGTCACCGAGTGATCAGAAATCCAATCCAGCCCTATTGGCTGGTTAGGGTCTTACGCTCGTCCACCTCATACGCCGGTAAACCCATCAGCCATCCTTCGCCATTTTTGGCGACAGTTGGCGCAATCGTCGATGGCCAAGGCAATATCACCTTGAATACCGCCCCGCTAAGCGCTTATTCGGTCTCAACGAAAGAACGGTTTTGAATATCCGTCGGGTTCGCGAACACGATAGGATGTGCCGGGCGGCAGCTCGTCAAGGAAAGGGATTTGAAGAATGCGTATTGCAATGATTGGCACCGGCTATGTCGGTCTGGTTTCAGGTGTGTGCTTTTCCGATTTTGGCCATGATGTGATCTGCGTTGACAAATCCGAACGCAAGATCGAGATGCTGCAGTCCGGAGAGGTGCCGATCTACGAGCCCGGCCTTGATGTGTTGATGGCCAAAAACGTGGCTGCCGGACGTTTGAGTTTCACCACAGATCTGGTCAGCGCTGTCGATGGTGCCGATGCGGTTTTCATCGCCGTAGGCACTCCGACACGGCGAGGTGACGGGCACGCGGACCTGACCTATGTCATGGCTGCGGCGGAAGAAATCGCGCAAGCCATTACCGACTACACCGTCGTCGTCACCAAATCGACCGTCCCAGTTGGCACTAACCGCAAGGTGCATTCGGTGGTTGCCGCAGCCAACCCGAAAGCCGAGTTCGACGTCGCCTCGAACCCCGAATTCCTGCGTGAAGGCGCTGCGATTGATGATTTCATGCGTCCGGACCGGGTGGTTGTCGGCGTCGAAAGCGAACGCGCCGCCGAGGTGATGGCTGAGATCTATCGCCCTCTCTACCTGCGTGACTTCCCGATCCTGACGACCGATCTGGAAAGTGCCGAGATGATCAAATACGCAGCCAACGCCTTTCTCGCGACCAAGATCACCTTCATCAATGAGATCGCGGGCCTCTGTGAACGCGCCGGAGGCGACGTCAAAGAGGTCGCACGCGGGATTGGTCTGGATGGGCGCATCGGCAACAAGTTTCTGCACGCCGGTCCGGGCTACGGCGGATCGTGCTTCCCGAAAGACACCGCCGCTTTGGCTCGGATTGGTCAGGATCACGCTTATCCGATGCAGATTACCGAAACTGTCATGCGTGTGAACGATGAAGTGAAAAAGCGGATGGTCGACAAAATCCGTGACGTCTGCGACGACAGCTTCAACGGCAAGACCGTTGCAGTTCTCGGCGTTACTTTCAAACCCAATACTGATGACATGCGCGATGCACCTTCGCTGACCATCGTTCCTGCTTTGATCGGCGGTGGTGCGCGTGTACGCGTGGTCGACCCTCAGGGCCGGTCAGAGGGGGAGGCGTTGCTGCCCGGCGTCAGCTGGATGGACGATCCATATGAAGCCGCTAAAGACGCAGATGCGGTGGTTCTACTGACCGAATGGAACGAATTCCGCGCCCTCAACCTGAGCGAATTGGCCGAGACGATGAAATCCGCCCGAATGGTCGATCTGCGCAACATCTACTCGTCAGCTATGGTCCTGAATGCAGGCTTTGACAGTTATGTGGGTGTGGGCGCCGGCGACTGATTGAGGCAGGCACTGCCCTGGGGTCACGGAAGGCGACTAACCTCGCGCAGATGTTCGACGCGCCGCAGGAAGGTCTTTTCAAACGAATGCTCGGCTGCAAAGCGCGCCGCATTGCAGGCTTTGCTCAGAATGTCTTCGCGATTTTCGTGCAGACCGGCAACGACCTCAGCCATCTTGTCTGGCTTGCCCACCGGCACAGACCAGCCGCCGTCAGAGCGCGTCAGCACCCCTGAAAACGCCTCGTTATCGTATCCGACGATGGGAATCCCGCAAGACATCACCTCTGGGTAAGTGCTTGAAGGATCGCCCTGAACATGGGTGCACAAAAACAGATCCACGTTTTCACGCAGGAACGGAATCCAACCGTGACGGAAATCCATCGGCGGTAACAGAGACACTTTGTCCTGTAGCCCCAACCGCTGGATGTCACGGGCGATTTCTGCCTCCTGCGGTCCGCTGCCGACGATACTCATCTCAAAAGGCACGTTCTGCCGACGCAGCTCAGCGGCAACTTCAGGCAGCCCGGCAGCGCCTTTCATCGGGATCAGCCGCCCGCCAAACGCCAATCGAATTGGGCGGCCCGAGAGTAATGCAGCTGAACGCGCCGTCACCTCGTCAACCGAAATCACATCTTTGGACAGAACACGATTATCAAAGAACAAAACCGCCGATGGGACGTGTTGCGCATAAAGGTCATAAGTCGGCGCCCCGCTGCATTGCAAACCGGCCAATCGACGTAACAGCTGCTGTCGGCGACGTTCTTCACCGCGGAGCCACAATAAACGCCGGGCATGGCGAAACGGTGCACCGGTCAGTTCAGGCGCAGCGACTTGTCGCTCCGTTTTTGACGAATATTCCGTGGTGCAAACAAAAGGCACACCCACCGCCGAACAGGCATCCGCAATCGTGACATGCCAACTGGACAAAAAACCCAACGCCACAGCTGCCGTCCTCAGACGTGTTTCTAATGCTGCTTTCCCTTGCGGGTGAACTCCAAGGGTAAAGCCATTCTCTCGGGCTGCACCACAACGCGGTCCATATCGTCTGTAGGCGTCTCGTAAAGATCAACCAGCCCGCAAACCGAAGCCGGCTAGTGATTAGCAAAACACTGTGCACCTTCCGGATACTTCTGCGTCATAATCAGCCCACCATCCGGCGCGCGCTGCGCTTTTTAGCTGGAGAATAACAAAATTTCATTCGCTGCTGTCATAATTTGCGACGCAAGACACCTGAACCATCGAAATTCCAGACTATATAAATGTTTGAAATCAATAGGCTCTGTAAACGAGCCAAGCGCAAGATGAAACACGCGGCTTAGTGAACTCGAGCTTCAACCCAGCTTTTCAGGCAGACAGCGAATATTCTGAGCACTGAACCGAGCAGTTACGCCGTTTGTCAGATATTGGCGTGCCACATCGATCACTCGGTCAACTTCGACATTCATTCCGAAATACAGTGGTAGGCGTACCAATCTTGACGATGCGGAAACGGTCACCGCCAAGCTACCCGAAACGCGCCCATGAAGCCGTCCAGCAGGTGTGGAATGAAGCGGGACGTAATGAAATGGTGTTTCTATTCCGTGTCCCCGCATATGAGCAATGAAGGCTTTCTGGTCCTGAGCATCCCGGAGCAGCAAGAAGAACAGATGCCCATTGCCGCGACAATGTTCGGGAACGGTTGGCAATTCAATCCGTCCGATGCGCTCGAGATCGGCAAACCCTGCGCGATAACGGTCGCAAGTAGTAAGTCGATCTGCGCTCACCCGTTCAACCTGCTCAAGCTGCGCGAATAGCATGGCGGCAACAAGCTCGGAGGGTGTGTATGACGATCCGATATCGACCCAGGTATATTTATCGACAGCGCCTTCGAGGAACCGGGCGCGATTTGTACCTTTGTCGCGAATGATATCAGCCCGCTCGACAAGATCAGGTCGATTGACGGTCAATGCACCGCCCTCTCCCGAGGTGATATTCTTTGTTTCGTGAAAACTGAAAGTTGCCAAGTCAGCAAGGCTGCCACAAGGACGTCCATAATAAGACGACCCCAGCGCTTGCGCCGCATCTTCGACCAGAATTAACCCGTGGCTACGCGCAATCTCGGCCAGCGACACCATATCTGCTGGCACACCCGCGTAATGCACGGCGAAAATTGCTTTGGTGCGTTTGGTGACAGCAGCAGCAACGGCACTGGGATCAAGATTGAGCGTCCGAGGGTCGACATCAACGAATACCGGAACTGCCCCACGCAACACCACTGCATTGGCCGTGGATACAAAAGTGAACGATGGCATAATGACCTCGTCCCCGGGCACGAGATCGCACAGAATTGCAGCCATCTCCAGCGCGCCGGTACAGGAGTGAACCAAGAATGCCTCGAGAGAGCCGGTCAGTTCACGCAGACGCGCTTCGCATGCAACCGTGAATTGATCACCACCTGCAAGATGCCCATTTGCCAGAACCGTTTGAAGATAGTCAAATTCCCTGCCTGCCAAAGCAGGCACATTGAACCTTAGCGTCCTATCTTCTGCCAGTTTCTGATCCGCTTGAATGTTGGCATCTTTTGGCATCCGGACGACTGGTTATCCTACTCCATAGTATACTTAGGCTCATCAGAACCAGCTTCAGAGAAGCATAGAGTTTTTGACGCACACGCCAAAATCAACATAACGTTTGATAACATGTAAAACGAACAGCGTGACCAAAAAACTTCACAAAATCGACACAACGTGTGATTGTTCACATTCAGAGTGCACGATTAAAATACAATCCAACATCTCTGCGCCCACTGTTCACGATACAGAATTGATAAATTAGTCGTTTACAACTGAGCCTAGTGTATCGATTCCATCACTCTCGATCTATCGACGAAGAGATCATGGACGCCAGACAAAGCTCTTTCCGATACCGAAGAAAACCAGCGGGCTGGTTGCGCGATCAAGGCCGTCTTCATCGCGTACGCGATAGTCGATACCCGTATTCAGGCTCCAATCCTGACCAATATCATGACTGTAAACCGCACTGATCGCCGAAAACTCTACCCCAGTCGATGAATCCGTCGCTTCCGAAACAGCATAGAGGGCACGCAGCGAAAACTGCGAAAATGGTGTCAGACCCCAGATATAGCCCACATCGATCACCGTCGCAGCGAAGTATTCATCTTCGTCATCAGACAAGATTTCGCGACTCAAACGGACACGCAGAGTGTTTGGGCCATACTCCCTGTCAAAGGCGAGCGAACCAATTGCATCAATCGTGCCACTGGGGCGCCGCGCCGCGCCTAAAGTCGCAGCAAAGTCCCCGTCTGGCACCGCAAAACTACGACCCAGAAGGAATCGATCGAGACGGCCGGAAATTGTTCGGCTGGTATCAAGAAGCGCAGATGCAGAGCCGTTGGCAACATCATGTACCACTCCAACGCTACCGATTAGGCCGGATTCGCTGGAGTCGCCAGAAATCACCTGTCGTTCGTCAATATCCGTGTATCCGATCGAGGCCTCAAGTCGGGTGAGAGCTGAAAATTCATGACGCAGACCCAAAGACACTGCATCGGTATCGCGCTCGGTCTCTTCATCGTCATCTTCTTCAAACCGTTCGATCGCATAATCAACACTGACCGTTGTGACCGGCGATAACGCGAGGGACAACCCAACATCACCACCAATCTGGTCGTTATCCACAAGCCCAGCATCTGTCGCATCCGTATATCGTAGGCCTGAACCGGCCAAACCGAAGCTGTACCCTACCAGATTCTGCCGCCCGCCATCGAACGAAAAGCCATAGGAATATTCGCTGCGCGTCCCTTCGCCCGTCAGATCCGAGAAATCTGAAGGCAATACAATAAAACCATCCTCATCCTCGAAATCGGACAATGACCGCAGCAATCCGATGTCAAACCGCAAGTAGTCGGCTTCCAATTCCAAGCCAGCATTTGCAGCCTCGCGAGTATATCCAAAACCCAGACGCGCATCGCCTATATCGAAACTGTCTTCCCTGTCTGGCAGATCCTGCAAGCGCAGGCCGGTGACTGCATCCAGCTCAATCGTTTGAGAGCGCGTTTCGCTGGAGAGACCAAAGGACAGTATCGTTGACGCAATGAAGCCGTTTCCCGGATCAGGTACATCAAGCGCAAGGTTGCGGCCATATTCAAAGCGTTCGGCGATGCCAAAACGCAGCTCCAGGCCACCTGGCTCAACCGGAATTTCCTGACCTTGTACTCCGCTCGCGGTCAAGGACGCTGCAATTATGACAACCGCACCTGACCGGTGGATCCTTTCGTCTTTAGTCACTGCCCCAACTTTCGCGTATTATTCAAACAAGCGTCGTTGCGGTACGACGACCACATCACCATCCACCAGACGTGTCGACGCACCCTGTCCGGTACCGTCCAAGATGGCATCGTAGTTGAACCGGAAAACCCGTTCGTTGCCTGCTTTATCGGTACGCCGCAACATGACGCGCTTGGTCGCGGCAAAGCGTGAGAATCCGCCCATTTCAGCAAAAAACTGCAACAGTGTCGTACCGGGTGGCACTTCGTAGCGCCCAGGCGAACCCGCTTCGCCCACCGCGTAAACCAGAATCGGATCGGGATCTTCGGCTTCGCCGATGGTAGCGATCGACACCGTCACAGTGGGCCGCGATGCAAAATTTGGCTCAAGCTGGGTGGCCAGAGAATCTTCGACCTGACCAACGCTTCGTCCGGCAACTGCAAGCTGACCGGCAAGGGGCAAGTTTATCCGACCATCAGGAAGAACAAGCACTTCATCGTTCAGGCTTGAGTCTTCCAATACGTTAATACTGAGGACATCTCCGGGCTGAATACGATAGCTGCTTTGCGCGAGTGCGGGTACGGCAACCAATGCACCGGCGATAAATGAAAAAAGCAGCGTAAATACGGGCCTCATAAGCCAAGTTCTCCCTAATACTATTCCTGCGCACACGTTCCCTCGACGCCATGTGTCTGACGAGCTGGACGGACCTTACCCCTGTGGCAATGCCACATTGCACGTGATTCGAGTCAAACGCTACAATTCGATTAAGAAAATGGTCACTTTCCCCCGCTACTACTTCCAAAAAGGCAACACTTGACCCCAGGGCAAGCCACGATGTTCTGCTTGAGGCATAATTTTGCCTCTTTTCCTGTGTTGAGTGTCAGAAATCGTCACTTGACTGACTCGCTATATCCGAAAAGAGGTTGACGCTTCGATGAGTGCAGGACTGATCTTCTCTGGAATTCTGCTCGGTGCATTGGCCGGATTTATCGGTCTTATTAGCGGCATGCCCATTTGGACCGCTTTTTTGATCTATAGCGGATTTGGGGCCCTTTGCGTTTTGACCGGCGCGATGATCCTTGCGACCAAAGCCCATGGCAATTCGGATCCGGAACGCGCGCTACCCATCGCACAACCGGATCGGTAGATAGCCAGAATTCGGTCAAGGGACTTAATATCGGTCCAATAGACCTGAATATTTTTTTGATAACGCGACCTCTGGAGCCAATTTAAGGGGGAAACAATAGAGGGTTAACGTCAGGATTGGACAAATATTGGACGGCCCTTCACCCAACAGCCTTGAAGAAGTTACGGGGAAATTGTTTAAGGTCCATGGATATGTTCAGAGTAAGTTTGATTTAAGTTTTATAGGTAGGAGATCATAGAAAATGTTCGCCGATCTCGGCGTTTGTTCAGTCGGTGCGCAATGTAGCCACAAATTATTCGTTTGGCACCGATCTAGTACTTCGTATTTTGTTCCCGATTGAAAAGGCCATGTATACATGGACAGGAATCTGAAAATTGCCGTTGTTGGCCTGGGTAAGATGGGCCTTTCCCATTATGCGCTCGTCAACGCCCATCCTGACACAGAAACCATTGCATGTGACGCCAGCGGATTCATGGTGGATGTTCTCAGCAAAAACACCACCGCAAAAATCTACAAGGATTATGACAGATTGCTGTCAGACGAAGCGCTGGACGCCGTCGTAATCGCCACGCCCTCTCGCGCCCATGGGCCGATGGTACGGGCAGCACTTGATAAAGGCTTACACGTCTTCTGCGAAAAACCCTTCTGCCTGGACTGGGAAGAAGGGCAACAGCTGTCCGATGTGGCACGCGCAAAGGGCTTGATCAACCAGGTCGGCTATCATTATCGCTATGTCGGTGCCTTTCGGGAACTGCATCGTATTCTGCAAAGTGGCGCCCTTGGAACGGTCACGCATGTGTTGGCCGAAGCCTACGGCCCTGTCGTGTTACGTCCGAAACGTCAAACCTGGCGCACCAAAAAATCTGAGGGTGGCGGATGCCTTTATGACTATGCGGCACATCCAATCAATCTGTTGAACTGGTGTTTCGGTGTCCCCGACACAGTCAGCGGCTCGGCAATGAATTCAGTCTTTTCGACCGATGTAGATGATGAGGTATTTAGTACGCTGCGCTGGACAGATGGACCGACAGCTCAGCTATCAGTAAACTGGTGCGATGAAAGTCATCGCAAGATGTCGACCAAAATCAGCGTCATAGGTACCAACGGGCGCGTGAATGCGGATCGTCAGGAATGCCAGCTTTACCTGCGCCAACCGGTCGATGCATTACCCGAGTACGAGGCTGGTTGGACCGTTCGCTATACCACCGGGTTGACCGATGAGGTCTGGTTCTACCTGCGAGGTGAAGAATATTCGGCGCAACTGGATGCTTTCATCAGCGCTATTCGGGACGGTGCTCCTAAAACCCACGAGAATGACTTTCAGTCTGGCGTCGAAACCGACCGAACTATGGCAATGATCATTCACAACAACGAAACCGGTGCGTCCGTGGGCGAGCCTCCCAAACCACGCGCCGCCGAACCGGCCAAGCGCGGCTGGTTCCGTCGGACGGGAGCGTGATCATGGATAAACTGCTGTTCGGCGACAATCAGTTCTTCGGCATCAACCACATGTCCGAAGAAAAAGCCCGCGCCCAAGCAATGCGGTTTCAGAAAACCGACGCGATCATGGACGTTCTGGATATCGCATATGATGCGGGCGTGCGCACCTTCATGTGCACCACTCACGACAGGATCTCTGAGATTGCAGATCGTGTTCGGGCCAATCCCTCCCGATACTCGGATTTCACGTTTTATCCATGCATGCCATATGCGCACAAATACGCAAATGCTGTCACCGAACATGGTATGATCGGCGCTTTGCGGCAGTTTATGCCCGATGACGGATTGTTTTCGACTGCACTGGCCGGAGGTAAAGCGCTGGCCACAAAAGAAGTCGATGGAATGGCAAAGGTTCTGATCGACATGGAGATGAAGATGTTTGCCGGGCTAAAAACCCCGGTCATCTTCGTTCAAAACGTTTTCACTGATCTGCTGCTGGGGATGGGATTTACCCGCGCCTTGCGCATTTTCGACGATCACATCCGTGAAAAACACGGGGCCGAACCCGCCTATATAACGATGAACATGCCGATGTTGCTTCAGGCCCTGGAATCTGAAGGTATCAAGCGCCCGATCATATGTTCGAACATCAACAAGATCGGCTTTCGCATGTCGGGCGGTTATGATGCCTATCTCGAAGCGCTCAAATCAGGCCGGGTCCGGGCCATCGCCATGTCTGTCTATGCGTCTGGGGCCATCCCTGCCGAAGAAGCGATTGAGTGGATCGCGGGCCTTCCGGGGGTTGAAGCGCTGGTTTTTGGAGCGTCCAGCGCAGGTAACATCCGCCATACGAAACAGTTGGTGGATCATTACATGGGAGAGGTCGAGTGATGGCTGACGGAACATCGATCGGTATGACCGAAGGGGCCACTGGCCACGATTATCCTCGGGTCGACGTGCTGAATGTCTACGTCCATGACATTTCCATGGACGATCTCGTCAAGAACTTCAACGAAGGCACGATCCTGACCTTGCACGTCGACATGATCATGAAGCTGCAAAAGGATCGCGAGTTTCTTGAGATTTTCGACAAGTTCGACGTAATCACTTGCGACAGCCAGATTCTGTATTTCGCAACCAAATTTCTTGGAACCCCGGTGTCTGAGCGGGTCTCGGGGTCAGACTATTTTCCAAAATTCTATATGCACCACAAGGACAACCCGGACGTGACCGTGTTCCTGTGCGGCGGCAAGCCAGGGATCGCTGACATCGCGGCCGAACGCATAAACGCCAAGACAGGGCGTCAGTTTGTTGTGGGAACAGATGCCCCGCCCTTTGATTATGAAAACGACCCCGCCGAAATCGATCGAATGATCGAACGGATCAACGACTCCGGCGCGAGTGTTCTATTGGTGGGCCTTGGCGGTGGGCGTCAGGAAAAGTTTATCATGAAATACCGCGACCGAATGCCCAACATACGGCTGTTTTTGCCGTTGGGCGGAACCATTGACTATGAGGCGGGCACCTTCCAGCGCCCACCATCATGGATCACCGAATGGGGATTCGAATGGCTCTATCGTCTAGTCAAAGAACCACGGCAGCGTTGGCATCGGTATGTCGTGCACGAACCACCTGTGTTGTGGGCACTGCTCAAACAAAAACTCGGGGTCTATCGTGATCCTTTTGGCGACAAGTAGCGATGCCTTCCGAGCAAATCATATTGTCCGGCGAGGATTGGAGCACGACTGACCCAGACGCCATCCTGAGCGTCAATATCGCTGCCCATAATGAAGAGGGGTATATCGGCGACTGCCTGAACGCTCTGTTGCAACAGGATCAAACCGCTGGGCGTGTTGAGGTCATAGTCGCCGCAAACGCCTGCACTGACCGGACTGTCGAGATTGTCTCGAACTATGGAGCACGTTTCGAGGATCGCAACTGGCGGCTGGTGCTGCTCAAAATCGACGAGCCGGGCAAGCCCAACGCATTCAATCAGGGTGACATGGTCAAGACAGGTTGCTCGACAATCTATCTGGATGCCGATGTGCGCTGCGATCCGGAGTTATTGGGACAGTTGCGCGCGGTTCTGGATCAGCCGCGACCGCTCTACGCGACGGGCACTTTGCAGGTAGCCCCGCCGACAACATGGGTCACGCGTCGATATTCAGATTTCTGGGTTCGTCTGCCATTCGTGCGCGGGGGGGCCGTTGGGGCCGGCGTCTTCTCGGTAAACGCGGAAGGCAGGAAATGTTGGGGGCAATTCCCTGACATAATTTCGGATGATACGTTTGTACGGCTGAGCTTTTCACCCGACCAACGGGTCGAAGTGCCTGCCAAATATCACTGGCCCATGGTCGAAGGCTTTCGCAACCTTATCCGTGTCCGACGCCGACAGGATGCAGGTGTGGAAGAAATCCGCCGCCTATACCCCGAACTCATGCGCAATGACACCAAACAACCACTGACCATAGCGGAACTTCTGCGTTTGATATTCGAAGCGCCTATTAGCTTTATGGTCTATTTGACGTTACAAATCTTTGTTCGCATGGGACCCAGCACTATGGAATGGACCCGTGGACGATGACTGAAGCCAACAAAAAACGTGTTCTGTTGACTGGTGGTGCAGGCTTCATCGGGTCGCACACTTATGTGGCCCTAAACGAGGCTGGCTATGACGTCTGGATTCTGGACAACTTCGCAAATGCGCGCAGGGACGTACCCGACAGGCTGGCGAAGATCACCGAAAACCCCACGCGCGTTTTTGATTGTGATATTCGAAACGCCGCCGAGGTAACGCAGGTATTTGCAGCCGGTAGGTTCGATGCGGTCGTACATTTCGCCGCTCTCAAAAGCGTACCTGAGAGTCAAAGCAACCCGATGGGCTATTTTGAGACGAATTGCATCGGTCTCTACAACATTGCGTCTGCAATGAAGGCGCATAACGTTAAGCACATAGTGTTCTCATCCAGCGCAGCGATTTACGGCAACCCGGAAACGATGCCCATCGCCGAGGAAACTCCAGCCTCACCTCAGAGCGTCTATGCGCAGACAAAATGTGTGGGTGAGGAGTTTCTAACAAGCCTTGCCAATGCATCGCCCGAACTGCGGATTGGCATCCTGCGCTATTTCAACCCAGTAGGTGCACATCCATCGGGCTTGATCGGCGAAGACCCAAGCCAGCCGCCAACCAACCTGGTGCCGGTCATCGCGCAGGTCGCGCTAGGACAGATGATCGAGCTCAAGATCTTTGGCGGCGATTACCCGACCCCTGACGGCACAGGAATCCGCGATTACATACACGTCCTCGATCTGGCGCGGGGTCATGTTCTGTCGCTTGACGCATTGTTCGGTGAAACTGGCAATCACTGTGTCAATCTGGGGACAGGTATGGGTTACAGTGTGTTGGATGTCGTCAAGACCTATGAACAGGTGTCTGGCCGCCCTATTGCTTATCAAATCACGGAACGTCGCGATGGTGATCCTGCGATCTCCTGCGCCGCAATCGAACGAGCCAAGGCAATCCTTGGCTTCAAAGCACAACTTGATCTCGAAGATATGTGCACCGGCAATTGGCGCTTTTTGACGGAGGCGGATTAGATGACAAGTCAGGCGGCTCTCTCGAACAGCGAAGGAACCTAGTCTGTCGATCCGGTTCGGGTTGTCGATCTGGATGGAACCCTGATCGCATCAGATATGCTGCACGAAACTTTCTGGTCTGCACTCTCGCAGGACTCGAGCACATTGTTCGCAGGCCCCTTGCATTGATCAAAGGTCAGGCCGCATTGAAAGCGGCTCTGCAAGACAAAGGTCAGGTTCAGGTCGATGCTTTGCCCTACGATCGAGAAGTCATGGACTATATCAAATCCTGGCGCGACGCGGGAAAGAAGGTGGCATTGGTGACCGCCTCGGACTAGCGCATCGCAGACCAGATTGCGACCCCTATCGGCCTGTTAGATTAGGTTTACGGCTCGGAAGGGGAAGTAAGTCTGAAGGGCTGCAACAAGGCCAGCTTTCTTCAACAAAAAATATGGGGCGAACGGCTTTGCCTATATTGGCGACAGCAGCGCCGATCTGGCGGCCACAGTAAACGCCTCGGATGCGGCAGGTGGCAAAGTGGCTCGTCTAGGCTGCACCATTGAACATCTGATAACCGGTACCGTTTCACGCAGGGCCCATCTCAAAGCGCTACGCTCGCATCAATGGCTCAAGAGTATCCTAGTGTTTCTGCCGATGATCGCCGCGCATAATTTTGCGCCCGAGATAATCGGCGACAGCCTGCTCGCCTTTATGTCCTTTTGTCTGATCGCTTCGAGCGTCTATGTCGTAAATGATCTACTGGACCTCAAGGCCGATCGCGCGCATCCCCGAAAGCGCAATCGCCCCTTTGCGTCGGGTGCAATCCCGGTTTCGCATGGGCTTTGGATGGCTTGTTGTTTGGTGGTTTTTTTCTGGCCGCCTTGACCAATCTGGCGTTCTTCGGGGTGATGCTGATCTATTTCGGGATCACCACCGCATATTCCATCACGCTGAAACGCAAACTTATTGTTGGTGTTTGTATGCTTGCCGGTCTCTATACCGTACGGATCGTCGCAGGCGGGGTTGCTATTGGAACCGTATTGTCGATGTTGCTGCTCGCATTTTGATCTTTCTCTTTTTCTCTCTGGCGGCTGTCAAACGACAGGCAGATCCGCTTTCTGTTGATTGCCGCGCTGGCGTTAGGAGGCACCGTATTGTGAGTTTGCGAACGCTCATTCTACGTTATTCCTTCTTTGCTGTCCTCGCGACGCTCGCCAACCTTGGAGCACAACGGGTCGTTTTCGCCACTATCGGCGATAACGCGTTGATCCCCGCGATTCTGGTTGGAACCGCAGTAGGGCCAGTGCTGAAGTACGTTCTGGACAAGCGTTGGATCTTCTACGACCTGGGTGCAGGCGTGTCCGACCACAGCAAGAAGTTTTCGGCCTATACCGCGATGGGGATTGTCACCACCGCAATCTTCTGGGGTATGGAAACGGCATTCTGGTTGATCTGGCAAACCGACCTCATGCGAGAGCTTGGGGCCGTTCTGGGTTTGGCGATTGGGTACGTTGTGAAATTCAATCTGGATCGTCGGTTTGTCTTCACCGATTCTTCGCTTTCGATCGGAGCTTCCAGATGAAGCTTTCTGGATGGGGAAACTACACGGTGGTCGACTGCGATATCAGTAAACCCGGCAACGAAGACGAGGTGCGACAGGCCGTGATGGCATCAAACGCCATCGCCAGAGGAAACGGACGCGCATATGGCGACAGCGCGCTAAGCCGCACCAATACGATCGAAATGCGCAAGCTCAATCACATGCTGTCATTCGATCCCAAGAGCGGCCAGTTGATTGCCGAAGCTGGTGTCTTGCTGTCCGATATCATCGCAGCTTTCTTGCCCCGCGGTTGGTTTCCGGCGGTGACACCGGGCACCCGTTTCGTAAGTTTGGGCGGGATGGTGGCTGCCGATGTGCACGGTAAGAACCACCATATCTATGGATCATTCGGGAACTGTATTGACTGGCTCGACGTGATGATCGCCGATGGTACGGTGACGCGATGTTCCCGCAACGAGAATTCCGAGCTGTTCGAGTGGACGATTGGCGGGATGGGCCTGACAGGCGTGATCCTACGCGTCGCATTGCGGCTGCGACCCGTGGAGACCGGCTGGATCCGGCAAACAACCCACGTCGCGCAGAACCTCGATGCGGCGATTGATCTTTTCGAGGGATCTCTCGATGCCACCTATTCGGTCGCATGGATCGATTGCCTAAGCACTGGCGACGCTTTGGGGCGGTCTCTGGTTATGCTGGGGAAACGTGCAACGTGGGATGAATTACCCGGCAAGCACAGCACGAACCCCTTCCCTTCCGTTGCCGCCCAAAAACTGAGGGTTCCATTCAACTTCCCGGGCTTTTGTTTGAACAAGTATTCTGTCCGGGCGTTTAACGCGCTTTATTACTGGAACGGTCAACGTGGCAGCGCGACCAGCTATGTGAACTGGAACAGCTACTTTTACCCGCTGGACTCGATCATGGATTGGAACCGGATATATGGGCGCAAAGGCTTTGCCTCGGTACAATCAGAAAGGCTGAAACTATGAGCAATGTTCCGGTCCTAATCCTTGGCGCGCGCTCCGATATCGCCCTTGCGACTGCCCACAGCTACGCGGCGCTTGGACATCCCATTCAACTGGCCGCCCGTAATTCGGAATCCCTGATCACCGCCAAAGAAGACCTTGAGATCAGGTATCAAGTTCAAGTCACTCTGCACGATTTCGATGTGCTTAACCTCGGCCATCGTCCGCGCGACCGCAAAACGCAAGAACGTGATTTATGTGAAACCCATTTGGGCGCTGGTCATGACCGTGATACGTTGCATTCCCGAACTATTGTCAAGAAGATGTGCATCTAAATCCGGCACCTCACTAGCCGCCCAACAGCCCTAGCAGCGTATCAGCTCGCGAAAGACAGAACTCCAATGCCAAATCTATTCGCACATTTTGTTCTGTACTCGTTCCCAGTTGTGGCTTTGATCTTGTTCCTGAATTTGGAACGAAACAAAGCCATCATCCTGACCATCATTGCCGGTTACCTATTCCTGCCGAACGAGGTTGAGTTGGACCTGCCGCTTTTGCCCGTGATCGACAAATCGCTTCTGCCTGCGCTGACCGCTCTTGTTTTGTCTGTCGTTCTGAAAGACAGGCCAACCAATTCTTCTGGTGCAACAATCACTGCCGATGACAAATATGTTGCGCATTCGACATCTAAGTTTGGCACGAACACCGTCCTAGCCCTGATAATCGTTATGTGTTTAGCTGCGTTCGGCACCGTTCTGACCAATCAAGCGCCTGTGCAAATCGGGCCAATATTCTTACCTGCACTACGCATCTATGATGCGTTTTCGATCATCCTAAGCTCACTGACGATGGTTATACCTTATGTATTGGGTTGGAGATATCTTAGATCAGCAACAGATCATCGGTTGCTGCTTGGTCTGCTGGCGTTTGCCGGGCTGCTCTACTCACTGCCATCACTTTTTGAAGTTCGTATGAGCCCGCAATTGAATGTATGGATCTACGGCTTCTTCCCACATGCCTTTGACCAACACATTAGAGCCGGAGGGTTTCGCCCACTTGTCTTTCTTACCCATGGATTGGTTTTGGGCATATATTTCTCTGTGGCCACCATTGCCTGTGCGGCAATGTTGAGGCGTTCAAAACTTACTGCGTCCAACTCGCTCATCTGGTCTCTGGCATTGGTCTGGATGTTGATTACGTTGTTTTTTGTGAAATCCTTGGGTGCGCTGATGATTACACTGGTGTTGCTACCGTTTGTTCTGTTGGCAAGCAGCCGCACCATGATGCGAGTGGCAACCACTATCGGAGTCATTGTGTTGATTTTCCCAATGCTGCGCAGTCTGGGTTGGATACCCATCGAGCATATATCAGAGCTCGCAAACACTATTGATCCCGAACGTGCAGCCTCTTTTGATTTTCGCATCGCAAACGAAAATCTCCTCTTAGATCGCGCACAAGAAAAACCGCTTCTCGGATGGGGCGGCTATGACCGAAACGCGTTATTTGATCCCGAGACTGGTCGAAACATCGTCATAATTGACGGTATATGGGTGGCGTTTTTCGGGCATTTTGGCTGGCTTGGTTACATAACTCGCTTCGGATTGTTAACATTCCCCTTGTTCTTCTGGATGTCAAAAGGACTTCCAAGGCCGATACCTTATGCCACTGCGGGTCTGAGCCTTGCGTTGGCTGCAAACCTCGTTGATCTTATTCCGAACTCAGGCCTTACGCCTATTACGTGGCTGATAGCCGGTTCTTTGACCGGATACGTTACCAGCAGGCAATTTCAGACTGAGCAGGTTGCTGACACAGCAGATATCGCCTCACAGCACGCCGCGTCGCAATATCCGCTCAACATCCGTAAGAAACGCGTCTGAGATAAGAATGAACCAAGAACTTTGACATGCGATACCGCGCAACCGAATCTTTGTGCCCATCAGCTTTATGGCGATTTCAGGCCCACCAAGAGGAATAAAGCACGGGTTTCCAGCATGCTTGGATCAACCATAACACGAGGCAAGCCATCTATCTGGAAACAATGCGGCAGTTCGGACAAAACTTACTACCTATGAAGACAAGAATTCACCTTTTTTGTGGCAATGCACATTTGTAGAGTTCGTTAAGATAGTGTAAACATGAATCGTGAGCAATCATGCTGGCTTGATCCGGATACGAATGCTCATATATGTGTAAGTGTTGCTGGGTCACGTTGTTTTGAATGGCTTGGTGTGTGTCAGGTAGGTGAGGCCATATTTCGGCTTTGGTTTGAAAGTTAAAAAAATGACTATTCAGGATACGAGTATTCCCGGTAAGCGTGGTCACCGGAAAGTTGTTCAACAGACGGGTCGGAATTCGACCAACCCCACGCGAATTTACAAAAACCTGTTCAAGCGCGTCCTTGATGTGGCAATCGTGCTGCTCGCAATGCCGATTGTGCTGCCCATCGTTCTGGTGCTTGCAGCAATCGTCGCGACGGATGGCGCCAACCCGTTCTATGGGCAACGCCGTGTTGGCAAGAATGGGCGTATCTTCACCATGTGGAAGCTGCGCAGCATGGTCCCGAATGCACATGCTCTTCTGGAAGATTACCTGGCCAAGAACACCTTGGCGCGGCTGGAATGGGAACAGACTCAGAAGCTCAAGGATGATCCTCGGATCACGTCGTTTGGTCATATTCTGCGCAAAACATCCCTCGATGAGCTGCCGCAATTGTGGAACATACTCATCGGTGAGATGAGCTTAGTGGGTCCGCGCCCGATGATGCCGGAGCAGCGTGCTCTGTATCCGGGCAAAGCCTATTTCTCGCTACGCCCGGGTTTGACCGGCTCGTGGCAGGTATCCGAACGCAATGCGAGCACCTTCGCCAGCCGTGCCGACTTCGATACGTCGTATGCCGAAGACCTGACCCTAAAAACCGACATTGGTATTCTCTACGCAACCGTTGGTGTTGTCGTACGGGCAACGGGCTACTGACACGCCCCCCCAAGAACCAGTGATCAAGTATTCCGTCGGGCTACCTGGTGACGGAATACTTTTTCGGATTTGATCACAGAAATCGGTGGGTCATGATCAAGAACCCGAACAATTACAAGCAAAGTGCTCATATCATTGAGCGTTATCAAGATCACACCTTCGCGTTTCGGGGTGTAGTCTTTGGCGAATGCCACGTTTTAGCCAACGATTAGAGCCCCTCTGGCGACTTTCTCGCTTTGCGTCACCAGGGGCGTTTCAATTTAATTGCAGCACATTTATTACCGCGCCCATGTCAAAAAAATAGTTTTGTCAGGATCAGCGAGCAAACCTATATCCGAAAAGTAATACAGGCTCGATACTTCTAAATTAGGGTATGTGATGTTTAAGAGTTTCAAACGGTTTATGTCCCCCGGCCTTCTGTTGACGCTTGCCGCCTGCGGCAGCCTTGGCAAATGCGGCAGCCCCAAACCCATCGAGAAATCAGAATTCAACGAACTCTACCAAACCCCCGTTCATGTTTCGCCCGGGCCTCAGGCGGTATTCCACATCGGTCACAGCCTCGTTGCTCGCAACATGCCGTTCATGCTCGAACAGCTTGCTGATGAAGGTCACAGCTATAACAGTCAGTTGGGCTGGGGCACAGCGCTCAAGGCGCATTGGGAACCTGATGAGGTGATCAACGGGTTCGATGTCGAAAACGACCATCCTCGGTACCGCGATGCGCATGAGGCCGTCGCGACAGGTGATTATGACGCGCTGGTTTTGACCGAGATGGTCGAAATTCGCGATGCAATCAAATACATGGACAGCGGCGATTATCTGCATCGCTGGGCACAGGCCGGTTGGAAAGCCAATCCCGATACGCGCGTTTATCTTTACGAGACCTGGCATCCGTTGGACGATCAGGAAGGTTGGCTCGAACGATTGGATCTGGACCTTGACCGCTATTGGGAGACGGAAATCCTACAGCGCGCAATGGCCTATGACGACATGCCCAACCCGATCTATGTGATCCCGGCCGGTCAGGTCTTTGCCCGTTTCGTACGTGAGGTCGAAGATCGGGGCGGCGTCGGCCCGATCCAGCGCCGCGAGGACCTTTTTGCCAAAAACGATGACGGTACGCAGGATAGCATCCACTACAACGATCTTGGGGCTTATCTGGTGGCCTTGACCCACTACGCGGTGCTCTACCAGAAATCACCTGTGGGACTGCCGCATCAATTGAAACGGGCTGACGGAAGCGACGCGGATGACCCCGGGCCTGAAGTCGCGCTCCTGATGCAGGAAATCGTCTGGGATGTTGTCACCAACTATGCCCCAACCGGCGTTCCACAAGGATAAGGCCGGGCAGGCTCAACCCGCGATCAGATTGGCAAGATACTGACCGTAACCATTTTTCGCGAGCGCTTCGGCCCGTTCGGCCAAATGTTCGCGCGTAATCCAGCCTTTTTGATAGCTAATCTCCTCGGGGCATCCGGTCTGCAACCCCTGCCGTTCCTGCAGCGTGCGAACGAAATTTCCTGCGTCCAGCAGGCTGCCATGTGTTCCAGTATCAAGCCAGGCATATCCACGACCCATGCGGATGAGTTCGAGTTGATCCTCAAGCAGGTATTGTTCCAGAAGGCTGGTGATCTCCAATTCACCCCGACCAGACGGCACCACCTTCCGTGCACGTTCGGGCGCTGATCCATCCAGGAAGTAAAGCCCCGTCACGGCATAATTCGATGGCGGAGACTCAGGCTTTTCGATGATCGCACGCACGCGGTCCTGATCATCGAAATCGACCACACCATAACGCTGCGGATCATTCACGTGATACCCGAACACCGTTGCGCCGGACGCAGACTGATCGGCCTTCAGCAACAACTCGGGCAAACCGTGACCAAAGAAGATGTTATCACCCAGCACCATTGCACTTGGGGCACCGCTTAGGAACGTATCTGCCAAAATATAGGCTTGTGCCAACCCGTCCGGGCTGGGTTGCACAACATAGCTGAGCGATATGCCCCATTGGCTGCCGTCACCCAGCGCGCGCTGAAACTGCTCTTGATCCTGAGGCGTCGTGATGATGCAGATCTCACGGATATCCGCCAACATCAAAACGCTGAGCGGATAATAGACCATCGGTTTATCATATATTGGCAAAAGCTGCTTCGACACACCTTCGGTGATTGGATAAAGGCGCGTGCCCGATCCTCCGGCCAAGATGATCCCTTTGCGTTCCGTCACTGGTACTATCCCTTCAGGTCACTCAAAATATCGGCCAGCCCGTATCGCCAATCTGGAGGGCTGATGAAAAAAACCCGCTCAGTATCCGCACAGTCCAATCGCGAATTCAAGGGGCGGCGCGCCGGTGTGGGGTAATCAGAGCTAGGGATATCAATCACATCACAATCGAGTTGCGCCTGATCAAAAATCTCGCGCGCAAAATCAGCCCAACTGACGGAGGGATATCCTGCGTAGTGATAAAGGCCACGCTTTTGAGGATCTGCACGCATTTGACATGCGATCTGGTGGCAAGCCTGTGCCAGATCCCGTGCCGGAGTTGGACCACCGATCTGATCTGCAACCACCGCCAAGTGGTCGCGCGCCTCTCCCAAGCGCAGCATGGTCTTGACGAAGTTGTTCCCATGCGATGACACCACCCAGGACGTACGTAAAACTGTGGCCTGAGCGTTTGTTGCAGCGACCGCCCGCTCACCGGCCAGCTTAGATCGCCCATAGGCCGCAAGAGGATTGACTGGATCAGCCGGGTTCCAGGGTTTTTGCCCGCTGCCGTCAAAAACATAGTCCGTCGAGATCGTGACAAAAGGAATGCCCAGCACAGCGCATGCACCTGCCATCGCCCCTGGCGCGGCGGCGTTGATTGTGGTGGCAAGTTCTTCTTCCTCTTCTGCCCGGTCCACGGCTGTATATGCGGCCGCGTTGATCACCGCGGTGGGATTTCTGTTTGCGATGATTCCAGAACATGCATCGGGATCCGTCAGATCGGCATCAGACCGCGACACACATTCGACCTCTGACAACGGCGCCAGTTCGCACGCCAGCTGACCAGAGCTGCCAAAGACCAAAATCACGTCGCGACCCCCAACCTGCCGCTGACATTGTGCCGGTCCAGCAGCGCCTGCCACCATTCTTCGTTGGCAAGATACCACTCGACCGTTCGGCGCAGCCCTTCTTCAAGCGTTACGGACGGGCTCCAGCCCAACTCATCGCAGATCCGAGACGCATCGATTGCATAACGCGCATCATGACCGGGCCGGTCAGGCACAAATGTAATCTGCTCGGCATAGCTGCCCTGCGGTTTTGGACGCAACTCATCCAGGATGGCGCACAGGCCACGCACCAGCTCAAGATTAGAGCGTTCGTTGTTGCCGCCAATATTGTAGGATCGACCGTTCTGCCCCCTGTCGGCCACCAGCAGCAACGCATCCGCGTGATCTTCGACATAGAGCCAGTCACGCACATTCGAGCCAGTGCCATAGATTGGTAGCGCTTTACCCGCCAAGGCGTTCAGGATCACCACCGGGATTAGTTTCTCAGGAAAATGATAAGGCCCGTAATTGTTGCTGCAATTCGTCAGCACGATAGGCAAGCCATATGTCTCATGCCAAGCACGCACCAGATGGTCCGACGCCGCTTTGGAGGCAGAATAGGGACTGCGGGGATCATAAGGAGTATCTTCCGTGAACAACCCGTGCGGACCAAGACTGCCAAACACCTCATCCGTCGAGATATGGTGAAACCGGAACCCTTCAGGTTTGCCACGAGCGATCCAGTTCTTCCGAGCAGCTTCCAACAACGTGTAAGTCCCGGAAATATTGGAATCGATGAAATTTCCGGGGCCATCGATGGATCGGTCCACATGGCTTTCCGCCGCGAGATGCATGATTACGTCAGGCTGGTGCGTTTCAAGCGCTTTATCCATAGCACTGCGATCCCGGATATCGGCGTGAACGAAACTGTACCTGGGGTCATCGGCAACGCTGGCCACATTCTCCAGACATGCCGCGTAGGTCAGAGCGTCTATGTTCACCACCTCGTGCCCACGCGCTATGGCCAACCGCACCACTGCAGACCCGATGAATCCGGCCCCACCAGTAACCAACAACTTCATAACTTATCCTTCCCACGCGAAGGGGCTTTTGAACTCCGCAAAACGCTGCGCACTTTCGTCCTTCGCCGACAAGATCGCAGGTCCACCGAGGTTCCAATCGATCCCGATCTCGGGGTCATCAAACCGAACCGTACCATCGCACTCAGGCGCATAGTAGTCACTGCACTTGTAACAGATTTCCGTATCCGGTTCGCATGTGGCAAACCCATGCAGGAATCCCTGTGGCACCAGCATCTGGCGCCCGTTTTCTGCACTCAGCTCGGCACCGAACCACTGACCATATGTCGGGCTTCCCTTTCGGATATCGACGGCAACATCGAACAACCTTCCCCGGCTGCACCGAACCAGCTTGTCCTGTGCATGAGGAGGTGATTGAAAATGAAGGCCGCGCACCGTACCCGACTGGCGCGACAGTGAGTGATTATCCTGCACAAAATCCACATTGATCCCGTGTTCGCGCAACCGCGCAGAATTCCAGCTTTCGCTGAAGAACCCGCGCTCATCGGCAAAGCGATCAGGCGTCAGGATCACAAGCCCGGCCAGCGGCGTCAATTCCACCTTCATTATTCAACCCTTTCTCAATGATCCGATGGCGGCGGCGTCGAGGCCGGAAATTCCCTTCGGTGAGATAAACAAATACAAAACACTCTTGTTGCGATGTTACTGATAAATCGAACAATTCAGAACATATTGAACCCAAAAAACCAGTCATGTTGCAAAAGCGACGGCAGCTTTCAAACGCTGGTAATAGATAATCTGGTTCAAACCAAGGCAAAGCCCGAATTCAATCTCGTGCCGTATCGTTGATGTATAGATCACAAGGGGTTGTTTGCTCGAACTGAGGGAGAAGTTGAACTTCTACTTTACGTTGATCATCGCCTCAGTCTTTTGACAAAGTGTAGGCGGAGCTGAACAAGGACAGGAACGGCAAAGACTCGCCGCTCACCGGCGGTTCATTGCGCGTATGAAGTCCCATCTAACTTGACTCTGTTCGTGGTCAAGGTAGGTGCATCTACTCAAGATAGACATGTTTCAAAGGCCGGAGCGCAGGTTACTACGTGGTTGGGGCACTGGGAATTGCCATTTGCTTTGCTTTGCTGGCGGGTATCACCGCACTAGCGATGGGCTTTGGTGTGTGGGTCGCTTTGGTGATCTATTCTGCTACCGGAATAGTTGTATTTCTTGCCATCGCCGCCATTCGAGTTTTGCGACCAAGAATTGCAGTTTCACCCCGTATAGCCTCTGCCTCGAGAACAGAAAAACCTCAATACAAACGTTGAACCATAAAAAAGCGGGCCCTGAGAAACCAGAGCCCGCTATTATTTTGTCTGATGCAAGTTTTGAAAAGCCCGGTCGAAATCATGTACCGGGCTCTTCTTCAATTACATATCGAAGACCTCGACCGTAACGGTCGCGCGGGTAAAGTCCCCATCATCATCGCCGGCCCAATAGTCGAATGTATCAACTCCGACAAAATCCGGGTTCGGGACGTAAAGCAACTGCCCGTCATCCTGAACATAAACATTGCCGTTCGGTGTCGTGGACAGGCCATCGACGCGCAGGTCATCGCCACCAGCATGCGAGTCATTCGACAGAACGTCGATCAAAACCGCCATACCAGCATTCGTTGACGCCGAGTCATCCTGTGCAGTGGGGTTCACATTGTCGAACGACACGACGCCGTTATACTGCGCGCCGCCCCAATCATTGATGGACCAGGAATTCGCGATCTGCTGATCCGTCATATCGAGCGTGATGACGTGGGTCATCTTATGAAGCTCACCGGTCGCACGATCTGATACGAAGTCTTCTAGCAACAGAACATTCTCGCCCGATTCAGTCTTGTAGTACCCCTCGGTTGCAATGAACTGAGCGATATCCCAGTGCCACCATAGAATATGCTGATCACCCTCGAAGTCACGATCCCGGCTACCGATCGAATCTGTTTTTGTACCGCTGAGATGGAGGTTCTCGCCTTCAGAGATTACGGTATCCGTTTCCAGAACAAAGCCAAGCCGGCCTTCAACCAGATCATCTGAACTCAGGATCGAATGGCGATCCTCGTTGTACCCGACAAAGTTGGTCCCGTTGTTTGCCATGACCAGATCGATAAACACATCGTCGTAGTCTTCGCCATTCGAACCGAAATGGAAGGGTTGATCCAGGTTCGCTCCAGTTGCAAAGCCGTCAATAGTCATACCGTTAGAGACGATATCGAATGCGTTTCCGCCCAATTGGAAGCCGATTTCAGGATATTGACCAGGTTGTTGAGTGGCCAAGAGGTCAAAATCGATCAACGTGTAGTGGGAGCTATAAGACAAGTCGACGCCACGAGTAGTTTCCCAATTCGTGAAACCATCCATAACCGATCGGACATCATGACTCTGATCCGGACCATTTTTGATCACGATCAGGCCAACTTCAGTGCCGAAGGCCTCGTTGTTCTCGAACCCTTGGATCGGTGCTTGGTCAAGGCGCAAATACTCGTTGCCATAGGCAAGTTCAGGTTGATCCAGGTTTTCACCGAGCGGGTCACGTAGCTGGCCGCGAGTCATCCAGACAAATCCATGCGTGGTATTTGCAGCCACGTTATCTGAGGCTTCAACCAGACGCCCAGCGAAGAAGAAGCCTTCGCCGGTCCGCCCATTGTCATGCCGCTCAACATCGCTTTGCAGCTTTACCTGGGATTCGCCGTAGGACACGCCTTCGGTCCTGATTGCGATATTGCGTGACCAGACACCTGTCTCATTACCATCCTCTGCAACAAAGGCGGCACCAAAGATATCCCAAGCCACATTGTCCGTGAAGGTCGCATTGCTATCGTGATGCACAAATCCCCAACCCGGAGATCCGCTGACCGAGTTACCAATCGCAATCGCGGGATCATCCCGATCTTCGATCCCGGTCCGATGGAAGTGGAAAGAGTAGCGGCCCTGAACGTTCGAATCTGGCTGTACAGTGCCAATCGAGTCGATACTGAACGCCGGCTCCGACTTATCGGTCCGTCCCAGATCGTCAAAGGCGGCATAGCGTACATCCACATCATCCGAGTGCATGAACATCGTATGCCCGCGGTGGTGAACAGCAGTATCTTCGCCATCCTCACTGGAGAACGTGATATTGCGCGAAGTGTTCGCAACATAAGCGGAAAGATCGTCACGCGGCGTATCGTGGTCGTGTTCCAACGGGCGATCAATAGTGATCGTATTTCCACTGATGCCAGTGATAACGACTTCTTCATCTTGGCTTTCGTGATGAATTACCGATCCAGCCGCCTGATCCCAGTACCAGCCTTCCTTGTGTGTACCCGTCAAAACGATGCTATCGCCAACCTGCCAGCCTTCGGGAATATCACTCAGCGTGATTTCAGTGTCGCCAGCCATCGGCGCATCATCAACCGTCAGGAAGCTGGTTTTTTCAGCGCCATGAATCTCGACCTGTCCGTGCGAGATTACGCCACGGGACAACAGCATCGGATCCCAGCCGACATCGATATCACCATTGTTGGCAATCACGATCTCAACATCCACATCGTCGGCAATCGGATTTTCTTCGGTTCCGATCTCCAGACGACCCGTCCCGGAAACAACCATGGTGTCCACCAGGATCTTCGAGTCTGCGTCATGCGCAAAGGAAAGCTCGCCATCCACACGTACGGTGAAAAGGGACTCGTCACTTTCGCCGGCATAAACGACCGAGATACCTTCGGGGATCAGTACCTGAGCACCCGCATCCGGAATCCGGCCTTCATGCCATGTATTCGGGTCGAACCAGTCACCGTCGCTAATCGCGACATGGGTAGCCTCTGAACGCGGTACGAGATCCATGAGCGCCACGTGCTCAACCGCACGGCTTTCATCCCCGCCATGTGGATGCGCGTCGGGCTGTGCCATCACTGCGGCTACGTAGTCGTCAACCTCATCAGGGCTTGTAGGTGGTGGAATGTATCCGTCACTATGACCACCATGCGAGCCACCGCCGGTGTGACTGTCATCACCCGAGCTTTGGTCGTCGCCACCAGTGTGGTCGCCATCATCCGTACCATGATCGCCGCCGGTGTGGCCGTCATCGCCCGAGCTTTGGTCATCACCGCCAGTGTGATCACCATCATCCGTACCATGATCGCCGCCGGTGTGGCCGTCATCGCCCGAGCTTTGGTCATCACCGCCGGTGTGATCGCCATCATCAGTGCCATGATCTCCGCCGGTGTGGCCGTCATCGCCTGAGCTTTGATCATCACCGCCAGTGTGGTCGCCATCATCCGTACCATGATCGCCGCCGGTGTGGCCGTCATCGCCTGAACTTTGGTCATCACCGCCAGTGTGATCACCAGCATCCGTGTCATGATCTCCACCCGTGTGACTACCATCACTCGTGCTTTCGGAATAGCTCAACGAGTCGCCACCGATCACTTCGCGGCGACCATCGCTATCTGGACCAGCCCACTCCAACTGAAGTGTCGCATCGCCATAAGCTTCAAAATAACGGATTTCTATGTCATGCGAACCCGCCGACAACTCCAGTGTCACGCGCTGTTCACGTGTTGCATGCAAGCCGTCATTGTCGATTACAGGCTCACCATTGATATAAAGCGCTGAGCCATCATCCGAGTTCAGGTAGAACGTATAGGTCCCCGCCTTCTGCACATTCAGGTTGCCCGAGTAACGTACTGCAAACAAGTCGCCCGGACCGCCTTCCCAAAACGGCTCTTGACCATTCATGAAGCTCAGGTTTTCCACCGCACCCGTTCCATAAGGTGTCGCCTCAAAATCGATCTCTTGAATGCTATCTACCGACTTTGAAAGTAGGAAATAGTGGCCCAGCAAGCCCTGACGACCTGCGCCCGTGCCATCGCTAGAATCGGAATCGTCATCGCCCGTGCTGTGGTCACCATCACCAGTGTGGTCATCATCACCCGCATCTTGGTCACCACTGTCAGCGTCGTCATCATCACCTGCGCCGTGGTCACCGCTGTCGGAATCTCCGTCATCGCTGGTGCTTTCAGGGTAACCCAGCGCTTCGCCACCAATCACTTCGCGCTGGCCATCGCTGTCCGGACCGACCCATTCCAGTTGGAGTGTCGCTTCACCATAGGCTTCGAAATAGCGGATTTCGATGTCGTGCACACCGGCCGACAGGTCCAGCGACACGCGCTGCTCAAGCGTCCCATGCAATCCATCATTGTCGATTACAGGCTCGCCATCGATATACAGAACCGAACCGTCATCCGATGTCAGATAGATCGTATACGTCCCGGCCTCTTGCACGTTGAGTTGGCCTGCATATCGCGCCGCAAACAAATCGTTTGGGCCGCCTTCCCAGAACGGGTCCTGCCCTCCCATGAAACTCAGGCTTTCGACGGATCCTTCTCCGTCGGGCGTTGCATCAAAATCAACTTCGTTCAGGTTGCTGATGAAGTCGGGCAAAATAAAGTATTCGCCCCGCAGCCCCTGACGCCCCGTCTGGGTTCCGGTATCTGTATCTTGATCACCGTCGCCAGTGTGGCCATCATCGCCAGTATCGTGGTCGCCGTTATCGGTGTCTGCGTCGTCGCCCGCGCCTTGGTCACCGGTGTCGGTACCCGTATCGTCACCTGCGCCCTGATCGCCGGTATCAGTGCCCGTATCGTCACCTGCGTCTTGGTCGCCGGCATCAGTGTCCGTGTCGTCGCCCGCATCTTGGTCACCGGTGTCGGTACCCGTGTCGTCGCCTGCGCCTTGGTCACCGGTATCGGTATCCGTATCATCGCCTGCGTCTTGGTCGCCGGTATCAGTGCCGGTATCCTGGTCGCCCGTGTCGTCACCCGCACCTTGGTCGCCACTATCTGTGTCACCATTGTCGCCCGCATCGCCATCGGTCTGATCCACGTCTACGGGTTTCTCGCCCTTCGACAGTGCATCACCGGTGATGGTCTCGCGCTTCCCATCGCTGTCAGGGCCTTCCCATTCCAGCTGCAGGGTCGACCGACCGCGGCCATCGAAGTACCGAATCTCGATGTCATGAGCGCCAGCATCCAGATCCAAGGTAATCTCACTGTTGCGACCACCCCGTCCACCGGCGTTTTCAGCAACCAACTCACCGTTGATATAGAGCATCGCGTTGCTGTCGGATTTCAGATAAAACGTGTACCGGCCAGCTTCGATCACGTTGAGATCACCGAAATAGCGCGCCGCGAAGTAGTTCTTCGCACCACCCTCCCAGAATGCTCCGCGCATCCGCTGGATGTCCAAGGCATCGACCGTCGATGTCGCCGTTGGCTCTGCATCAAAATCGACATCCGCCAGCCCGGTATATCCCGAGTTCAGGGTGAAATATTCTGCGTTCAGACTCATAGCTACGCCCGTTTGCTCAAATCCCGATGTTTCGGGATGATTGTTTCCACTTGCTGGCCTCAGCGAGGCTCAAGTGCGGCAAAACTATGTCGGGCGACAGCTGCCGCGGTCTTCGCCCACATACTAGGAACAACATGCGTACTGTGTTTGAAGCCCTTTTTCAGGCCTTCTGGACGACCATTCAGGCACAATATTCCACGCGCGCACTCAAGCCGCTGCATGGCGCTAATGCCCCAATGATTCCACATAGTTACTGCTCGCCCATCATACTGCGGTACAACCGCAATCCTTAACCCTGAACTGTTTCAATTTGCTTGACAGTGCAAGTTAAGGATCGGCACAACGTTGACGACAAGCAATTTGCAGCGCAATTTTTTGCCATATGGGCACAAACACGCCGATTTTATTTGATTTTCCCTACGTCCGGAGACGCTATGGATGAGATTTCAGGCATTGGTGCCGTCGTAATCGGGCGAAATGAAGGCAGCAGATTGGTGTCCTGCCTAGATTCGATTCCCGCAAATATCGGAAAAATCGTCTATGTTGATTCGGGATCGACCGATGACAGCCTCGCAAACGCACAAAAAGCTGGTGCTGAGGTGGTTGAGCTCGATCTGGATCAGCCCTTTACAGCTGCGCGCGCGCGTAACACCGGGTTTCGCACATTAATCGCTGATAAGAACATCCATTTCGTTCAGTTCGTCGATGGAGATTGTGTCGTTCAGCCAGGGTGGTTCCAATCCGCCGCGCAATTTCTGTCAGAAAATCCCAAAACCGCCGTGGTCTGCGGTCGACGGCGCGAGCGGTTTCCTGATGGCACGGTGTATAATCGGCTTTGCGATATGGAATGGGACACCCCAGTGGGCCAATCCGATGCCTGCGGCGGGGACGCGATGATGCGTGTAGAGGCCCTGAGCCAGGTCGGTGGCTACCGCGACACCATGATTGCTGGAGAAGAGCCAGAGCTTTGCGTGCGATTGCGGGCCGAAGGATGGCGAGTCTGGCGATTGGATGAAGAGATGACGCTGCACGATGCAGATATGACCCGGCTGAGCCAATGGTGGAAACGGGCCCGACGCAGTGGCCATGCCTTTGCCGAAGGCGCCGCACTGCATGGCGCCCCTCCGGAGCGCCACAGCGTCCGAGCGGTCAAACGCATTCTGGCCTGGGGCGTAATGCTCCCCCTGACATTATTGCTGGCGGCTGCTTTGATATCGCCCTGGGCACTTCTGGGATTTGGGCTCTTTCCCCTTCAGGTATTGCGTATCGCCTTGCGCCAGAACCCTGGAAACAGAACCGCGTGGGAATATGCGTTCTTTCTCGTGCTAGGCAATTTCCCCGAGGCCATGGGCGTTCTGGAATACCAACTCAGGCAATGGCGCGGGAAACCAGCGGGGATTATCGAATACAAATAGCATATTTCGATACGTTGAAATCTGGATCATATCTCAAAATTCAGCATTCTGCCCTTATGCCGCCACAGAATGATGATCTGAACTCGATCCTATTCCCTCGGTCCCGAGCAGCGGCTTTGAAGAGTTAGTGTTAAGGTGTTTCAAATGCGTGTGGCCTATCTGACAAACCAATATCCAAAAGTAAGTCACACCTTCATTCGGCGTGAAATTAACGAACTTGAAAAGCAGGGCGTTGAGGTCGAGCGTTTTGCCTTTCGCGGCTGGGATGCCGAAGTCGCCGACCCTCAGGACGAAACCGAGCGCCATAAAACGCGCTATACGTTAGGAAATGGCGCAGGCAGGTTGCTGCTGACCGCAATCAAGTATGCCCAACGCAATCCCCGGCCATTCTGGCGTGCTTTGAAATCTGCGCTGTCCATGTCGCGCAACGCGATGCGCCCTTGGCCTTATCACCTGATCTATCTCGCCCATGCCTGCCAGATCAAACTCTGGCTGGACGAAAACCCGGTCTCGCACCTGCATGCACATTTCGGCACAAACCCTGCAGAGGTCGCCTTGCTGATCCGCCAATTAGGCGGCCCCGAGTACAGCTTTACCATCCACGGCATGGATGAAGCGGACAACGCACCTAAACTGGCCTTTGACCGCAAGGTCGCAAATGCACGTTTTACCGTTGCGATCAGCGCCTTCAGCCGCAGCCAGTTGATGCGCCATGTCGCGTCCGAAGACTGGTCAAAACTCAAAGTTGTTCATTGCGGATTGGAATCTGACGCCTTTGCCGATCCTGCCTTGATCAAAGTGGTCGACGATCCTGTCCTGTTGTGCATTGGCCGTCTCAGCCCCGAGAAAGCCCATCTGATTTTGCTTGATGCCTTCGCTAAAGTTCTGAAACTGCATCCTCAGGCGCGGCTGGTATTGGCTGGGGATGGTGAACTTCGCGCGCCCATCGAACATAAAATCGCAGCACTGGGTCTTGGAGACGCGGTGCGGATCACGGGCTGGATCTCTTCAGAGCAGGTTCGGGACGAGATTCTAAACTGCCACACTCTGGTGCAGCCCAGCCTGATCGAAGGGCTTCCCGTGGTCATCATGGAAGCGATGGCACAAGCCCGACCCGTCATATCAACCTATGTTGGCGGCATACCCGAACTGGTTCAGCCAGAAAAGACCGGATGGCTGGTACCGGCCGGAGATGTTGGCTCTCTGGTAGAAGCCATGTGCAACACCCTGTCCGTTTCGGCGGAAGACCGAAAGCGAATAGGCCAAGATGCGCTAGATCGGGTCACGGCGCGTCACAGCATTACCCACGAGGTCGAAAAACTGCGCGCCTTGTATCAGGGTCAGGTCTGATCGATGGGAGTGTTGAAACAAACGGCACTGTCAGTCCTTAGCACCGGACCAGCCTATACATTAATGCGTTCACATGCCCTGCGCACCAATCCAACACTGGTTTTGTGCTATCACACGCTTGGCTTGGATACCGAGGTGATGGATGCGTGGACCGTTGCGCGCGCACGGGACTTTCAGCAGCAGATCGCTTTCTTGCGTCAGTACTTCGATATTGTCAGCCTCGATCAAGCGCTTGATCCAGCTGCCCCGGCATCGCGCCCCCGGGTGGTAATCACCTTCGATGATGGAGATGTGGGGCTGTTCACTCATCTGTTGCCAATTGTCGAAGCCGAGGCGCTGCCCGTCACGCTCTATATTGCGACCGCGCAAATCGAAAGCCGACAACCCTACTGGTTTGACCGGATCATGAACGCCTTGCAAAACCCAGGGGTCACGACCATCCGCGTCGAAGCCGACGGGCCAAAAACTTGGCAGATCGGCCCTGAAACAGGTGCTACAAGATGGATGGTGATCTCGGATATCCTAGAGACGCTAAAAACTGTCGCCCCGGACTTGCGCGAAGCTTTGACCCTTGAAATTCTGCAACAGGCCGGACCATCTCAGGTCGATGTCACACCTCTTGCGCCGCTTACGCGCGAGCAGCTGCGAGAGTTGGCGCAATCGCCATACGTGACCATCGGTGCGCACAGTCACTGCCACAACCTGTTGGACCAAATTCCGCTGGATGAAGCCATGCAAAGTATACAAGACTCCCGGAAGCTGTTGCAGAAGTGGACGGAACAACCCATCAACCATTTTGCGTATCCAAACGGCAACCACAGCCCAGCGCTGCAAGACGCGGTGAAACAGGCCGGTTTCACATCGGCAACAGCGCTCGGATCAGAGCTATGCGATCCTCTGCAGGTTAACCCTTATGCGATCCCGCGCGTGCTGGTGGGACGTTATGACAGCCTCGCCCGTATGCGCCTTCGATTTATCGGGTATTGAGGCCCCATCTGGATGACGGGGCTGAATTGCGTTTCAAAACACCCAGATTAGCCGCTTCGTCTTTCACCAAAACCTCGAAGACGCTCGCAAATGGCTTGTCGCGATCATCCTCAGCCACCGGCCAGTCAGCTATCCCGCTCCAATCCGCGATATACTGGATGTCGCTGGCAAGGACATAATCGAATACATCACCCTCTTCCTGAAGCGCACGCAAGGCATTTGGGCTTACCTTCCGGATGTCGAATGGTTACTCGGAGACTGCAGGTATGGCGCCAATTGGCTCCGGGAAGCGTTGAAAGACAAAGGGATACGTGCCCGTATCCCTCGCCGGAAACAGCGAAAGAAAGCGGTGAAGTATGACAAGCGCCGATACAAACGCCGCAACCGGATGGAGAACATGTTTGGTAGGCTCAAAGACTGGAGGCGTGTGGCAACAGATGCCCGAAGGACTTCCTGTCAGCCATCGCGCTCGCGGCTCTCGTCAGTTATTGGTTATGAGCCCTGAGCCTATTCATATACAATTCTAGTCCCGGCCAAACCCAAGCGGTCCTATAATGATTGGAAGCGGAGTTAATATGAACCAAATTCCGCTCATTTGAACCTGCACCATTACTTGATCTGAATAAATCCAAGCATTGTTTCACAAACAGGAATATTCAGCGATCAAGTTCAGGTTGTCGTCTCCAGCTCAATGACGTCCATAAACTTCAAAGACAGCGCCTTTTCATATTTCCGTGCGTCCGCGGACGTCACAGCCCCGGCGTAAAGCATCATCCAGTCTGAAAATGTCAGTTCATTCCGAATCCAGCGCAGATCATAGCGGTTAACAAATTCCCGCAAGGTACCTGTCTGTACCTTCGACCAGAAGAAATCAGTTGTACCGTAATCGGCGACCGCGAAACAATCGCGATAGGCAGCCCAGCTATCCTCGACGCTCCAGTCCAGCTTTCGTCCGATCCGCGTCAGAAAGCTTGACGCGATATAGCTTTCCGCAACCGCGTGTTTGCACATCTCTACAATTGGGATCTCATCCCACATGTCAGAGACCGCCTCGGGGAAGTGGTCTGGCGGTGGAGCACTGACCAAGTCCGGTGTCCAGTATTTCAGCATATCCTCAGCATGGCCGAAAACAGTCTGATCGCCCCAATGATAGGGTGCGTATTTCAGCGTGCCATGTCCGACGCCAATTATGCGGTGCTTCTGATCAAAGCCCCCGCTGGGAGGAAAAGTCAGCGCCATGCTGGCCAAAAAACCCATCACGTTGTGACGATACAGTCTCTGGTCCGTGCGCGTTTTCAGAATCCACTCCGCCCCGTCCTCATGCGCTTTGCGAACCCCCGCTCCGGCGCTGACCAGTTGCATGTTCACATTGGAAAAACCCGGCATATCAGGTTTGGCCGACAGGACAATCTTGACCCCTTCCTGCCGCAGCGCGTTTAGCAAACGTTCAGGGGTGTCATCCCATGTCGACAGATAAAGCCGGACCTGAGGCATTGTCCGCCTATAAATGCGCATTGTTTCCAGCGTGACATCATCGTCTTCGGCAATAGGTCCCTGCATAACAATCGCCATCGGCCCAAGATCTTTTTCAGGCTCGGCCATCGGCGCGATCTGAGCGCTGAATTTCGGGCGACTTGTATAGGTCAAAAAGGCCTGTCCACGATGATTCATTTGGCGCAACGTCCACATCAAAATCCGTCGACAAACCTTAAAAAACAGGCTGTTATCAGATTGTGGGTCGTTATTCATCAACCAACCCCTTGATGGCCTTCTGCGACACCGGAGATGTGAGGAACGCATCCAGATCAACCGGCACACCGATCCCGTGCATTCCAGCGCCGACCTTACCGATCGTATGACATACGATTTGCGCACCGGCATCCGCCATGGCGGTATAAACGGGAGCCACATAAAACTCGCCATTCACCCGGATATCCTCCGCTATCATGCGATCCGCCGCCGCAACGAAATCCGAACCTTTCGCAAAGTTGTAGATGCCCACGGTCGCCTCGTCTGAGACGACAACCTTTTCGATCACTTCGACCACGCGCCCGCTATCGTCCCGGCGCACGAAGGACCATTTATCGTCATCGGCCCACATCGTCATGATCAACCCATCAGCATCGCCAATATCAGACAGATATGCATCAATACTTGCATCAATGTACTGATCGCAGTTGGCAATCATCAGCGGGTTATCATTATCAATCACCTCGCGTGCCAGCAACACGGTGCACGCCGCGCCCTCGGTCACTTCATCCACATAGATGATACCACAGCCTGGTGCCCAGCTTTGCAGTTTGTCAGCTAGACCATACTCGGTATCGTGGTCTCGCAAGATCAAAAACGTAAAACGATGCGGAGTGCTCGGTGTCAGATTTTTGATCACCACTTGGATCATCGGGAACCCGTGAACCGGGATCAGTGGTTTGGGCAAATCATAACCAGCAGTCGCAAACCGGCTGCCACGACCCGCCATCGGCACAACGATGTTCAACATAGATATTTGTCCCCTGCTATGCTGGGTAGTTTCACGACAACGGTCGTGGTATCGGTCAGAGCTTCAAAATCAGTGGCTTCACCTGGTTCAATCAGAATGATATCGCCATCCGAATATTCCTGATCATTCATCCGCACGCGGCCCGAAACAATCAATGTCACTTCGGGTGCAATCTTGTGCATGTGGCGTGGTTCGAGAGTGCCTGCATCATAGCTTTTCACAGCGACCTCCGCGGCTTCAGTCCGCAGCACAGCCGGGTCGAAATCTCCGACAAACCAACCTTTAGTCATGTCATTCAGGCGGAAGGTTTTCATTGCCGCACCGCCTTTCGGCGCGCCACCAGCTCTTGCTCATATTCTTCAACCGCCTGCGGTGTGGCCAATGAAATATACTGGTCACGATCAATCCGATGAATCCCGATCTGTTTCTGCGACAAGATCATCTCATTGAAGGACGGACAAACAAAAAACCCGCCATTCACATCAGCCCCTTTCAGGATCATGGTTTTCGCCGCTTCGACAAAGTCCGCACCCTTTCGGAAATAGTAAATCCCTGCAGTCGCGTCGCGGCTGATCGGGCGTTTTTCGGCGGCTTCGATCACCAGCCCGTCTTTGTCGGTCTTGACGAAAGACCAGCGTGGGTGAACGCTGTCAAAGACAACCGTTCCTGCGTCCAGATCACGCGCGCGAAATTCGTCGATTACCGAGCCAACATCAAAGGCCAAAACCTGATCGGAATTGGTAATCAATAGCTCTTCGTCATTGTCCATATGCGCAACGGCTAAAAGCGCAGTGCAAGCTGCACCTGCCGTCTTGCCATCCGCGCGCACGACTGAGCATCCTGGGATCAGCAAACGCAGGACATCTCCAAGGTGAAACCGAAGGTCATCTTCCTTGCGCACGATAAATACAAACTCGACCCCGGCGATACTGGTCAACGGCTCGGTCGTATGATCAATCAAAGGACGGCCGTCGATCTCGATAATCGGCTTTGCAAAAGGAAAGCCATGTTTGCGGAACAGATCATCTCCGCCTGCCATGGGAATCACAATTTTCATGCGGCGCGCTCCTCTACCTGAGCAATGGCATCAAGAATACGATCCAATTGCACATCAAATACGGTCTGAACGACTAGCAAGGGGCATCCTGCTTCTTCCGCAGCTTTGATCCCGTTCGGATTGTCTTCGACCACCAAGCACTGCTCAGGCTTCAAACCCAGCTTCTCGGCGGCGGTCAGGTAAATCTCGGGATGCGGCTTCGCCTTCTTCACATCCTCATTGCTGAGCATCACATCGAGGTACTTGGACAGCGCAGCCTGATCCATCATCAGCTCGACACTACTGCGCACCGCATTCGAGGCTAGGCCCAGCTTGTAACCACGCGCCTTGAGGTTGGAGAGGGCATATTCATGCACGAAGATCGGATTACAGTTCAGATGTACCTGATCGATCGTAAACTTCTGCTTCAACGTGTTCAGAAACCCATGCAATTCACGCGGCAAACCGCGCTCTTTCGACAACATCTCCAGCTTCACACGCGTTGGCAGCCCGTCAAAAGTGGATAGATGGTCGGCGCGCGAAATCTCATATCCAAAGTGCTCCAGCGCTCGGTTCAGAGCGTGGAAATGCCACTCTTTAGCGTCAATCAGCACGCCGTCCATGTCAAATACTACGGCTTCAATCGTCATTGAAAAACTCTCTGGCTTGTTCAGGATAATCGGTGCAAATCAGGGCATTTTCATGACCCAGCACATCCGAGCCGCGCAGCATCTCCCATACCGGGCGATGATCACGACCATGCAGTTCAGGCGACACGATGCAGACCCGCTTTCCCGCATCCAAGTGGCGTGCGATGATAGCTGTATCCCACCAGTCCGAGCGGAACGCATCCAGCCAAACCCCTTCCGCGCGATCATAAAAACTGGGGTCCATTTCTTCGTCGCTATGCCGCGTAAAAACGGGGATACCCGAGTCTAGCCAGCGCAAGGCGTCTGGGACGGACATGTCAAAGACAAAGGCATCGCGAATGGAATAAGCGTCCAGAAAATCGCGCACCATGTCGGTCAGACCGTCGGCCTTTATGTTTAGTGCTAACGTCAAATTGGGCCCCAGATCGCGATAGATTTCGGCCATATCAGAGGCGAGCATACAACCATCAACTGGAGGATCATGAGACACCACCAGAGCCCCGGCAAGATCACGAAAATCCGTCTCTGTCCCGAAACCCAGTTCAAATGAACGCCTGAAAGCAACCGGTAGGTTTTTCTCTTCCGGTGATTTCCAATAACCCCTGTGGCTAAGTACCTGCATGACCATGACTACTCACTAAAACAATTCTACCTTAGGATTAACACATGACAGCCTCAAGAAATTAACCGGCTGCGTAAAAACTGATCTTCTTTTTGCAACACTGTGGAGATTACACCATCACTGTTGCTGAATTTATTGCTCCGAAATGTAATGAAAACAGGTCTCACCCTCCACCCTGCATGATGGTGATGCCTCCTTCAATCCGACTGACGACAGCCATCGCTGCATCGCCCGGCGACTGGGATAAATCGGTCGCGAGGTCGAGAATTCGCCGCGCGGTACAAGGAGGCGCTTTCCCATAGTCATGTAATTAAGTGTATTCACCACGGTGATAACATAAGCCTTTGCCTGACCCATGCCGCGCAGAAGGTCCGGTAGGTTTTCTTGGCAATATACACCAAGCGTTCCCCCAATGATGATCAATTCACCTCCTGGCCGCAGGACACGCTTGATCTCACTCAGAGCAGGGTGAATATCAAAATATTGATGCGTCGAAACGCACAGAACCAAATCTGCGTGGTCGTCGGCGAACGGTATTTGCTCTGCCTGACCATCATGAACTGTGGCTATGGGCAGACCTTCGCGTTCCGAGAAAATCGCACCCATCTGGCGATAGGCCGCAACCGGTTCGATCCCGAATGCCCCAGCGCCAACAGCCGACAGAGACAACAGGTTGGCCCCCATCCCCGAGCCAATCTCCATCACGTTGCGATCGCGAAAGTACTCTGCCGTCAAATGTGGCGCGAACCCCTCAAAGGGTAAGGCCTTGTTCCGATCCAGCCAGAACGCATACTCGCGACATGAATCCGATGCCAAACGGCCCATAGTCGTCAAGCTGCCTGACGATGCATCAAGCCACTCAAGTTCCTCGGCAACGCGAACTGTATCAGACAGCCCTGAATCCGGTTCGGCCATCAGGCTTTTCTGCAGCATGAGCTGGATCAGCTTATCTGAGTCCTTACCCAACAACTGGGCCCGAATGCGGCGCAAATGATCATCGGACCACATCATCAGGCTTCTACCTCCTGGCTTACCACGCCGCGTTTCCGGATTGGATCTGACGTCACTCTCAGTAGCCGTAGGTATAGGGCTTTTCCAGATAGCGGCACTTGTTCAGTACCACACCCAGAAGATTGCTTTTTTCGCGAATCTCATGTTCGCATTTCTTCATCTCTTCGACCGTAGAAGTCTCAGCTGCTGCGACCAGCAGCACACAGTCGATCTGGTCCAGAAAGGCGTTTGTGTCATCGCATGTCAGCAGAGGTGCCGTGTCAAAGATCATGACATCCGGATTATAGCGCGCCTCGAGCCCGTCAATCACCCGTGCCGCATCCTTGCCTTGCAGCAGTTCAGATGGGTCCTGCGCAGGGTTGCGATTGGTGGCGAAGGCCAGCTTGTTCTTATAGCAGAACATATGCTCCTCAGGATCTGACGTACCTGCCAAGGCCAGAGCAAAGGCATGTTTCTCAGGCAGATTAAGCATCTTTTCAATGGACGGTCTGCGCAGATCGAGATCTATCAACATTGTGCGCATATCGCGCTGTCGGGCCAACCCGAACGCCAGATTAAGGCTCAATGTCGACTTACCACAAGCGCTGCCAGGTGAGGTGATCGCAACGCGACGCCAACCGTTTTTGCGCATTTCATGAAGCAGTTTGGTTCTCATGCCGTCGAATACGCTGGAATCATCGCCCGGCTGGTCCGTAACGACGCGGGCGCGTCTCAAGGCTTTGGCACTGAATTCCTGCCGGGGCAAATCGGCCCAAGCCTTGTCGGTATCCTTGACCGGGTTGGGTTCTGCAATCTCGCTTTGGGGAACCGCGACATTCACAGGCTCGGCGGTTGCGACATCAGACAACGTCTTCTCGCGCGCGGCTCTAGCTTTCTGAATTGCGGATTGAATGCGTTCCATAAAAAATACCTTTTCAGCCGTTGCCGGACTGTTCGGATGCTGCACCGATGCCCAATTTGTCAGTTACAATTGATATGATCTGATCCAGCGGCTCATAGTCTATCTGCATCAGGTAGATCAGCAGACAACCCCCGATAACAGGCACCAGAACGGTCACCGCGATCACCCCTTTACGCATCGCGACCTGTTCGTTTGTCTTGATATATGGAACTGAACCAAAGACGGGTCCGCCGAGTTTTGCCTCCAACTCCTTTGGCCGTCGTATCGTGTTGTTGAGAACTTCCAGCAGAAGGAACAATGCGGCAGCCGAGCCGATACCGGCCACCAACCCCAGAAAGGCGATCAGTTTGCGGTTCGGGTCAGCCGGATGCAATGGGATCGTAGCCAATTCGGTTACAGTTATGCGCTGCCCCTGCGACTGGGCTTCAATCTGGTCGCCTGTTCTGGCCTCGGCAAGGCTGGCTGTAGCCTGAGCGTATTGATCCCGCAGGTTGTCATAGTCACGTTCAAGCGTTCCAAGTGTAATCGCGTTTCTTGGTGTCGCTTCGATCGAAACCGCCAGTTTTTCGATATCTTGTTCATTGATGGCGCGTTCTTGTTCGATAAACGCAATTTGCCCGTCGATATCCGAGAGCTGCAGTTCGAACGCCGTAATATTCGGAGCCGTCTCAGTCCCAAGCCCTAACTGAATATTGGCTGCTTCTAACGCGGCAATCTGCGCATCAAGGGATTTGATCCGGGGATGGTCATCCGAATAAATGGTCCGTGCCGAAGCGCGCTGATCCTGAAGCTGCCGCAACTGACGCTGCTCGGGGGTTAAACTTTCACCCAGAATATCCGGACGGCCCGTGCGCTCATAGACCTCGACCAAACGCGCCCTGCGATCTCTGAGGCCCGACAATTCCCGATCCAGCTGAAGCACGCGCGCTTGAAGCGATGATTGACGGTTACGTCGATATTCCAGATTTTCCGGCAAGGCGTCCTTGTGGGTTTCCTGATACTCGAGAATGCGCGCGCCCTGCTCGCCCAACTCCTTATCCAATCGCGCGACTTCGCTCACAAAAAACGCCAGCGTCTGACTGGTTGCACTGGTACGCATCTCGATGTTCTGCTCAAGAATCTGGTCGACCAGCTCATTGGTGACGACCGCAGAAATCTCACCGGTTGGCGCAGCGAAGGAAACCCGAACAAAGGAAGCACGATTGTTGAAATCGAACAGAGGAAGATCAATGGTGATGCGTTCGATCATGTCGGCGACGATTACATCATCTGGCAGGTCGGGTTGATCAGCGTGGACTCCGAATTTGTCCGACAATTCCAGCAATTTCGAACGCGTCAGGAGACGCTGCTGGATCACTTCAAGGATTTCAATTCCGCTCGCCTGAACGGTAGAGGAAGCGAGCTCACCGGGGATTTGCGGCGATTCAACAACCAGGCGCGCCTGTGCGCGATAAACCGGCGGCAAGGTGAACGCCAGCACGAGACCAGCGACCGTGCAGCCAATCACTATCAAAGCCAGATAGTGAAAGCGCCGAAAGAAAAGCGACAAATAAAACCGAAACTCACTCATCATAGCTGAAAGTCGCCTGTTTGCTCTGGTTGGCGCGCTGCGAAAAAGGCACCGTCATCCAGAACCTTCTGCACAGTGTGCCCAATGATACTCTTGTTGCCGCGTGTGAACGCGTAAACCATCGATAGATCGCACAATTGGTTGACCAGCCGCGGGACGCCTCCGGTGGCTTCATGTACCAGATCAGTGGCCGCCCGGCTGAACAGATTGCGCTTGGCACCCGCTATCGCCAGCCGATGCCCAACATATTTTCGAACCGTTTTGGAATCCATCGCCGTCAAATGAAAGCTCGAAGCCACCCGCTGGGCAAACTGACGCATCTCGGGACGTCGGATCATATCCAGAAGTTCCGGCTGCCCAACCAGAACCAATTGCAACAACTCATCTTTGTTCGAGTTGATATTGGTGAACATTCGAAGCTCTTCCAGCGACTCGACACTCAAATTCTGAGCCTCGTCGAAAATCAGGATCACACGGCGCCCGCTTGCGTACTGATCAATCAGATAGGCCTGAAAAGCCGCGAAGAGGTCGACATACGTACCCCCGGCAGGCGCAGGTTGGTCCAGTGACATAAGAACCCAACGCAAAAGCTCACCCCGGTCACCATGCGCATTGGAAATCAATCCGATCTTGACGTCATCACCCACCGACTTGAGTAGATGGTGCACAAGCGTCGTTTTGCCCGAGCCTACCTCGCCCGTAATCAGGGTTATCGGCGCGCGAGTCAAAATTCCGTATTCCAGCATGGTAAACGCACGTTGATGAGACGCAGACCAGAACATGAACTCGGGATCAGGCACGAGCGAAAACGGCCGCTCGGTCAACCCGAAGTGGTCCGTGTAAATATCCAATGAGCTGCCGGTCGTATGATTACCGGACGTATGGCCAGTACGTATGTTCAACGTGATCACTCTTTCACTTACGGCGTAGACACAAACTAAAACACCGCTTGCACCATGTTACACCAAAAAACGGCGAGTTTGAGGCATCTTCTTCCAGATTCGCTATCTCGTTGCTATGTTCTAAGTCACAATAACTCGGCCTAATGATTGGCCTCGGTGATTACGCTGCTGAAATAAAGTTAGAAGCCGCAATTCCACTTCCTTGGATGAAGCGGACTAAACCCTGGTCATGGTCATATTTTGAACACTCAATACGTAACACTATTTAGCGGCGCATTCGAGTTCGCCAGCACGCTCTCCCATACCGAGTCCACTAATGATACACAACTGGCCCCACGATTGTTCAAGAATCGCAAGATCATCAAAAAAATGCCAGATTGATATTTTAAGGGTAGTTTCGAGCAAAAAAATTGCTAAGCGAGTTGAAATCTATTCGTACAGTAGTGTTCAGGTTATATTAGGTTCAATATGTTAACGCGATACAAGCAAGGGCTCTTCAGTGAGGGTCTGAATGCGCGAGCATTGCGCAGTTCTTTGTGGACGTTATTTTCATTCGGAGGCACTCAGGCAGTTCGGCTTGCGTCGAACCTGATCCTGACACGCCTACTTTTCCCCGAAGCTTTCGGCATAATGGCACTGATTGTCGCAGTGATGATTGGTCTATCCATGGTGTCGGACGCGGGGATCAGCCCTTCAATCCAACAAAATAAGCGCGGCGACGACCCGGATTTTCTGAATACAGCTTGGACTATGCAGGTCGCTCGCGGTGCGATTTTGTGGCTGGCAAGCTGCGCGCTCGCCTACCCACTAGCAAAGTTTTACAATGAACCCGCGCTCGCACTGATGCTACCGGTCGCGGGACTCTCATTGTTAATCGATGGGCTTAAACCCACGACCGTGGAAACCGCAGGTCGCCACCTGATGATCGGTCGGGTCATGCTGCTGGACTTCCTCGGCCAGACCATCGGCGTTATCGTAATGGTTGTTCTGGCGCTGGTGTTCCAGTCAATCTGGGTTCTTGTCGTCGGCATAATCGTCGCCAGCGCCTCTAAGGTCACACTTTATACCCTATTCCTTGTCGGCGAGCGCAATCATTTCCGCTGGGAAAATCAATCGGTTAGCGAGCTCTTTCACTTTGGAAAATGGATCTATGTGAGTACGATTGCTGGTTTCATCGCCACTCAGGGTGATCGTATCATTCTCGGGAAGTTTCTGACCATCGAAATGCTCGGTCTGTACAGTATCGGCTTCTTCATCGCCAGCTTCCCGTTTCTTCTGGGAGACGCGATACTGGGGCGTATTTTGATCCCACTGTACCGCGAAAAGCCGCCATCAGAATCAGCCCAAAACTTTCGCGAGCTGCGAAAAATGCGCTTCTTGGTCACTGGCGCGCTCCTAAGCATAACTCTGATCCTCGCTATGCTGGCACCGATCATCGTTTCGTTTCTATATGACCCCCGGTACTCCCATGCTGGCGGTATCGCCACGCTTATTGCGGTCGCAATGACTCCACTCGTGATTCTTCAGACCTATGACCGGGTAGCTCTGGCAGCTGGCGATTCCCGTGGTTTCTGCCTGTATGTCGTCGCAAGATCGACCACACAGATCACGTTCTTTCTTGTCGGCGTAAGCCAGTTTGGAATTATCGGCGCGTTGGCGGGACAATTTATCGCCAATATTGCCGTTTCTCCGATGTTGGCCCTGCTGGCGCGACGGCACAAAGCATGGGACCCACTACATGACGTGGTCTTTGGCGTTATCGGGATTGGCCTTGGCCTATGCGCCGTCTGGCTGAACGCAGACGCGATAGCCAAGCTTCTCTGAAAACCTAGATCGTTGGGTTGAGCTCGCGACGCTCTTTTTTCCGCGTTGCCATGAAGGGTTTTTCGGCAGTCGAAAACATCAGCGCAGAAAACCCTATGGGCAGAACGGCAGCCAGCGCCAGAAACGGCGAGCTTCCGAATGTGCCGGTCTGGTTATAGGCGAGCGCTTCATGCAATGTCGTCTTGACTCAATGCAGGTCGCGAAACATGTCGCCATCAGCAGGTTTTTAAGCGGGGCACTCACCAAAAAGGCCTCGACAATCTGTGGTCAATTGGAAAACTGTTTCCTATATAGGCACCTGCTGGTTGACAGATTGGGAAAGCTTGAAGAAACCGCCGGATTGGCCATATTTCAGGCTATTTCGTTCGCTAAGCTGGGATTATTGGTTCAGCTTCAGATCTGGGAAGGGCTAACTGATCGGAAACCACCGCAAGTTCCGTGATACTGTTCATAGATATCCAGGCAACAAGTGCATTATGCGGTACAGGAATTAATACGTTCAAAGGTTACTCGGTTAAGGTTATGGACGGTTCAAAAGTGAATAACTCAGCCAGAGATGGTGATATCGCGATCGTTGGCATGGCGGCGCATTTGCCCGGCGCCGACTCGATTGAAACATTCTGGTCTAATCTGCGCGGCGGCATTGAATCGATACAGCGCCTGAGCGAGGAAGACCTTTTGGCCTCGGGCGAGGCACCTCATCTTCTGAAACGGCCTGACTATGTGCCTTTTGCCGCACCGCTCGACGGGTTCGATCGGTTTGATGCCGAGTTCTTTGGCCTCTCGCCCAAGGAAGCCGCCATCATGGACCCGCAACACCGGCAGCTGCTGGAATGCGCATGGGAAGCTTTGGAGAACGCAGGCCACCCGCCCGAGACCTTTCCCGGACCCATCGGTGTGTTCGCGGGCTGCGGAATGGGCAGCTATTTCTATTTCAACGTCTGCTCAAACCCGGATCTGGTCGATGATGTGGGTATGTTCCTGTTGCGCCATACCGGCAATGACAAGGATTTCCTGTCCACCCGTGTCAGTCATGTGCTGGACCTGAAGGGGCCCAGCGTCAATGTGCAGACCGCATGCTCAACCTCGTTGGTTGCGGCGCATTATGCCGTGCAGGCGCTGATGACCGGCGAATGCGATATGGCGCTGGCGGGCGGTGTCACCATAGAACTGCCTCAGAACCGAGGATACATCTATAAAGAGGGCGAGGTGCTGTCGCCCGACGGCCAATGCCATGCATTCGATCACCGTGCGCAGGGAACCGTCTTTGGTTCGGGCGCTGGTGTCGTCGTGCTGCGCAGATTGGCGGATGCGCTGGAGGACGGGGACCATATCTGGGCCGTCATCCGCGGTACGGCGATCAACAATGACGGGGCCGCCAAGGCTGGTTATCTCGCACCCTCGGTCGACGGCCAATCCGCCGCGATTTCCGAGGCCCATATGATGGCGGACGTGACCGCCGACACGATCGACTATGTCGAGTGCCATGGCACGGGCACCTATCTGGGCGACCCGATCGAAGTGGCGGCGCTGACCAAAGCGTTCTCGGAAACCACGCAGGAAACCGGGTTCTGCCGTCTGGGGTCGGTGAAGACCAATATCGGCCACCTCGATACAGCCGCCGGTGTGGCCAGCCTGATCAAGGCGTCACTGTCGTTGCATCACCGTCAGTTGCCGCCCAGCCTTGGTTATGAAAAGCCCAACCCGGCAATTGATTTTGAAACCAGCCCCTTCCGCGTCAACGACACGCTGACTGACTGGGTGCCGCAGAAAGGCCCGCGCCGGGCCGGTGTGAACTCGTTGGGTGTTGGGGGCACCAACGCGCATGCGATCTTACAGGAGGCACCGGTACGGCAGGAGTCTGATCCTTCGGACTGGCCGTTCCAGTTGCTGACCGTCTCGGCCCGCAGCAAGAAGGCGCTGGATCAAGGGGCCGAAGCGCTGGCTGCGCATTTGCGCGCGAACCCCGGTCAAAACCTCGCAGATGTGGCTTGGACCCTGAAACAGGGTCGGCGCGCGTTTGAAAAACGCCGGGTTGTGGTGGCTGAAACGCACGAACAAGCCGCAGCGATTCTGGAAGAAAACGACCCGCGTCGCGTGTTCACTCATACGGTGATCTCGGACAACCCCGACCATGTATTCATGTTCCCCGGCGGCGGGGCGCAATACGCGGGCATGGCGCGCGATCTCTATGAGACCGAACCGGTCTTTGCCGACTGGATGGACAAGGGTCTGGATATCCTTCAGCCCAAGCTTGACTACGACATCCGCGCCATCTGGCTGCCCGAGCCGGATCAGATGGCCGAGGCGGATGAGCGGTTGAAGACCCCTTCGGTGCAACTGCCACTGATCATGATCACCGAATACGCGCTTGCGCAGCTTTGGATGTCATGGGGCGTGGAACCGGCGGCCCTTGTGGGTCATTCGATGGGAGAGAACACGGCGGCCTGTGTCGCAGGCGTGATGTCGTTTGAGGATTGCATCGGGCTGGTCCATCTGCGCGGCAAGCTGTTCGATACGGTGCCTGCGGGCGGGATGCTCAGCGTGCCGCTGCCAGCGGATGAGCTGCGCCCGCTGCTAGGGGATGACCTTGATCTGGGTGCGGTGAATGCGCCGGGCCTGACAGTCGCCACCGGCCCACAAGCCGCACTGGATGACCTGCAGCAGAGACTGGCGAAACAGGATGTCGACTGTCAGCGCATCCCGATCGATATCGCCGCCCATTCGCGGATGCTGGAACCGATCCTGAAGGATTTCGGTGATTATCTGCGGTCGATCAAGCTCAACGCACCACAGATTCCCTTCCCTTCGAACCGCAGCGGCACCTGGATCACCGAAACCGAGGCTACCGATCCCGAATACTGGGTCGGTCACTTGCGCGGCACCGTCCATTTTGCTGATTGCATCGGCACTCTGGCTGAAAACCCTGAGCGTATCTTTATCGAGGTTGGCCCTGGCAAAGCGCTGGCCTCTCTAACAGGACAGCATGACAAGGTTGACGCCAATCAAGTGATCGGCAGCCTGCGCCACCCGGATGATAGCGTCGCTGATGACGCCTATTTCATGGCGATGCTGGGCCGTGTCTGGGCGCTTGGCGGAACGTTTGATTGGGCACAAATCTGGGGCGAGGCACGGCGCAACCGGGTGCCGCTGCCGACCTATCGGTTCCAGCGCTCTCCCTATTTCATCGAGCCGGGCAAGGTGCAGTCTGACAGCGCGCAAAAATGGCTGATGCGGACCGAAAACCCCGAAGACTGGGGCTATCGCGTGGCATGGTCGCCCAAATATGCCGAATGTGATGTGGATGTCTCGGGCGATCTGTCGGATAGCACACAGGAAAACTGGCTGATCTTCGCGGATGAGGCCGGGCTGTGCGGCGGGTTGGCCGAACGCCTGCGCAAAGCCGGACATACGGTGACCCTCGTCACCGCCGGCGATGCGTTTGCACGCATTGATGCTGATACCTATCGACTTGCCCCCGAACGCGGGCGCGAAGGGTATCAGGCGCTGCTTGCCGATCTGGCAGCTAATGACCGCGTTCCCGACCGGATCGTGCACGGCTGGCTGCTGACACAGGACGAGAGCTTCCGTCCCGGCAGCAGCTTCTTCCATCGCAATCTTGAGCAGGGCTTTTTCAGCCTGTTCTTCCTTGCGCAGGCCATCGGGGAAGAGGACCTCTCGGGCCCGATGCATATCAGCATCCTAAGCTCTGGCGCGTTTCAGGTCCGGGACGAAGGCCTGCCCCATCCCGAAAAGGCCACGCTGACTGGCCCTGCCCGCGTGATCCCCCGCGAATATCCGGGTATCACCTGCGGGGTTTTGGACATCGACCTGCCGCAGCAAAACGGCAAACGCAAAGCTCCTGCCCCGTCGCCCGAACTGGCCGATCAGGTACTCGAAGACCTGCTGGCCACTCCCGGAAATTGGACGGCTGCCCTGCGCGGCGGCAAGCGGATGGATCAGCAATACCGTACTCAAACCCTGCCCGATCCGATGCCTCAGGATCTGCCACTGCGCGATGGCGGCACCTATCTGATCACCGGCGGTTTTGGCGGCATTGGTCTGACGCTGGCCGAGTCACTCATCAATCGCTGCAAGGCAAATATCGTTCTGGTCTCGCGCGGCGCTCTACCGCCCCGTGACCAGTGGCCCCGCATCCTGCAAAACAGCGCGCCACAAGATGGCACAGCCCGCCGTATCCGCGCGATTGAGGCGTTGGAGGCTGCTGGCGGCAAAGTCCTGTCGATCAGCGCCGATGTCTCGAATGTCGAAGATATGCGTGCAGCAATCGATCAGGTGACAGCCGAGTTTGGCCAGATCAATGGCGTCATCCACGCAGCCGGTCTGATCGACGACGCCCCCATCATGACCAAGTCCATGATGGAGATCGAAGACGTCTTTACCCCAAAACTCCACGGCACGCAGGTCATAGACCAGTTGTTCCCTGATGGCACACTTGACTGGTTGGTGCTGTTCTCCTCGACCTCGACAGCGACTGCCTCGATTGGTCAGGTCGATTACGTGGCGGCGAATGAATACCTTAACGCTTACGCCCGCGCGCGCGCCGGGGACAAAACGCAAGTGCTGGCGATCAACTGGGGCATCTGGTCCGATGTCGGCATGGCTGCCGACGCGATGGAGGCGCGCACGGGCGGCACCCCACCCCCGACCGAGCCTGCTTCTGTTCCGATGCTGGATGAGGCCACATTCGATCCCTCGGGCAACCGGCTCTTCACCGCGACCTATTCTGCCAAAGACCGCTGGTTCTTGAACGATCACCGTACCAAGGCAGGTGACGCGCTGATCCCCGGCACCGGCTATCTTGAACTGGCGGCCGAGGCGATGGACGCGCAGGGTGAGATCACTCCGTTTGAGATCAGGGATCTGTACTTCCTGCGCCCGCTCGCGGTTTCCGATAGCAAAGATCAGCAGGTTAAGCTGCGCCTGCCGCGCAGTGATGTTGGTTATGATCTGGTCGTCGAAAGCGCTGCCGAAGGTGACGGCTTTGAAATGAACGCGCAGGCCAGCCTGTCTCTGCTGCCGCTACCCACGCCCGATCCTATCGATATCGCCGCGATTGCCGCGCGCTGCTCCGATCCGCGGCAAGCGCCCGAAGGTGGGCGCCTGCGGTCCAGCCAAGAGGCGCATCTGGCCTTTGGTCCGCGTTGGCGTGTTTTGACCTCGACCGCGCTTGGACAGAGTGAGGGGATTGCACATCTGGCCCTGACGGATGATCTGCGCAGCGATCTTGATACAGGGTATCGCCTGCATCCCGGCCTGATGGATCTGGCAACCGGTTGGGCCATGGCGCTGATCGAAGGCTATGAGCCGACCCACCTGTGGGTGCCTGTTTCATACCGATCAGTCCGTGTTCACCGACCCTTGCCTGCGGAAATCGTCAGTTGGGTGCGCAATGCGGGCGATAACCGGGCTGATGGTGAAACCGCCAGTTTCGACGTCACGATCACTGCCCCAGACGGCACCGTCTGCGTTGAGGTCGAGGGCTTTTCGATCCGCCGCATGGAAGAGGCCGCCGGTTTTGCTGCGTCCGAGGCTCCGACCGCGCAGACAAGCGAATTGGACACTCCGGCCCCGCTGTCGCCAGCCGAGGAACGTCTGCGCCACAACCTGTCGCAGGGTATTCTGGCCAGCGAAGGGGCCGATCTGTTCTTCCGGGCGCTGGCAGCAAAGCAATCGCAGGTCATCCTGTCCTCGCTTGATCTGAATGGCCTTGTGGCGCAGGCGGGTGAAAGCAATGCCGATGCCGCCGGGTCGGAACAGAAGTTTGAACGGCCCGAGCTAGACTCGGATTACGTGGCCCCTGAAAATGATATCGAAATCCGGCTGGCCGGCTTCTGGCAGGAACTGCTGGGCGTCGATCAGATCGGGGTCGAAGACAGTTTCTTCGATCTTGGCGGCCATTCTTTGATCGCCGTGCGTCTCTTCGCGCAAATCCGCAAAACCTACAACGTGGATTTCCCGATCTCGGTCCTCTTCGAAGCTCCGACAATCCGCAAATGTGCGGAACTGATCGCCGCACGCGGTGTTCCGACCGAAGGAGGTGGTGGCGAAGCACCAGCGGCTGCCCCGGCCACTCCGGAACGGAGGTTCACTCATCTTGTGCCGATGCACACCGGCGAGGGCGGACCAAAGACGCCGTTCTTCCTTGTCGCAGGTATGTTCGGCAACGTGCTGAACCTGCGTCACCTGGCGCATCTGATCGGCACCGACCGGCCCTTCTATGGTCTACAGGCGCGTGGACTGTTCGGGGATGAAGACCCCCATCGCGACCTGTGCGAGGCCGCGCGTGATTATATTGCCGAGATGCGGCAGGTTCAGCCAAAAGGACCGTACATGCTGGGCGGCTTCTCGGGCGGTGGCATCACAGCCTATGAGATCGCGCAGCAATTGACAGCGGCGGGCGAAGAAGTCAGCGCGCTGGTAATGCTCGACACCCCGCTGCCGGTGCGGCCCTCAATCAGCAAACGCGACCGGATCATGATCCAGCTTCTGGAACTGCGCGAACGCGGCCCAAGCTACCCTGTTGAATGGGCCAAGAACCGCATCGCGTGGGAGATGGAGAAACGCAAATCTGATGAAGAACCGGAAGCCGAAGGCCAGCAATTCCACAACGCTGCCATAGAAGAGGCGTTTCTGGAAAGCGTTGGCTCTTATCCGCTGAAACCGTGGTCCGGCCCGCTAACCTTATTCCGTCCACCGCTGGTGGCGAAATGGAAGGTGGCCCCGGATCGCCTGATCAACCACGAACGCGACTACATCACCCCGGACAATGACTGGACCCCATGGGCTCCGAAAATCGAGGTGTTCGAGGTGCCCGGAGACCATGACTCGATGGTACTGGAACCAAATGTACGCGTTCTGGCCTCACGTATGAAACGATGCCTGGATGAGGCGGAGAGAAAATGTCTGACCCCAGCCTCCTGACCGTTCTGCTGAATTACAAAACCGCGGAAATGACCCTGCGCGCGGCCGAAGCCGTGCGTACCGCGATGGAAGGTATCAAGGGTGAGATCATTATCGTCGACAACGACTCGCAGGATGGGTCTTACGAGACGATTCTGACCCATGTGACTGAACAAGGCTGGGACAAGGACGGGCAGGTTCGGGTGATCCAATCCGGCCATAATGGCGGCTTCGGTGCTGGCAACAATGTGGGCATCCGCGCTGGGCTAAGCGACGGATCGCGGCCCGATTATTGCTATATCGTCAACTCGGATGCCTTCCCTGCGCCGGATGCAATCCGCATCCTGCTGAGCCATCTTGAAACCACGCCCGAGGCCGGGCTCGCGGGCAGCTATATCTACGGCGACGATGGAGAGCCGCATCTGACCAGCTTCCGCTTTCCTTCGATCGCCAGCGAGTTTGAGGGCTCGATCAATTTCGGGCCCGTCAGCAAGCTGCTGGGCCACAGGGCCGTTCCCATCCCGATCCCGACGGAAACGCAGCCTGTGGACTGGCTGGCCGGGGCCAGCCTGATGATGCGTGACAGCGTGTTGGCCAAGATCGGACTGTTTGACGAAACCTTCTTTCTTTATTTTGAGGAAACCGACCTTTGCCGTCGGGCCGCCCTTGCCGGGTATCGCACCGATTATGTGCGCAACAGTGAGGTCATGCATATCGGCTCGGCCTCGACGGGTATGAAAACGTGGAGGCGCGTGCCCGGATACTGGTACGATTCAAGGCTGCACTATTTTGTCAAAAACCACGGCGCGCTTTACGCGGCTGGTGCCACTCTGGCCCATCTTGCAGGTGGGTTCCTGCATTGGCTACGGTGCCTGATCACCCGCAAGGAACGCGGCGTTTCACCCTATTTTCTGCTGACCCTACTCTGGCATGATACCCGTGCGCTATTTCGCGCGGCGCTGGGCCGTAACAGGAAGGTCGGCGCCCCAGAACCTGTTGTTGGAGAGTAATGATGTCGTTTACCACGCTTTTGATCGGCCACGAATCCCTTGTGATTCAATGTGGAACCATGCTGCGCGAGGCGGGTCACGGCATTCAGGGCGTAGTGACCCGAAACGACGACGTTCGCGCATGGGCTGAGGCTGAGGGCCAACCCGTTCATGCCCCTGGTAAAGATTTGCAGGACCGGCTGGGTGAGACCTCATTCGACTGGTTACTCAGCATTGCCAATCTGGATCTTCTGCCGCAATCGCTGCTGGATCGAGCGGGCAAAGGCGCGGTCAACTTTCACGACGGCCCATTGCCGCGTTATGCAGGGCTGAACGCTCCGGTATGGTCGATTTTGAACGGCGAGACCCGGCACGGCATCACATGGCACATGATTTCAGGTGGCGTGGACGAAGGCGACATTATCGCCCAGCGCATGTTCGATATCGACACCAATGAGACGGCGCTGACGCTGAACACCAAATGCTATGCCGCTGCGATCGACAGCTTTCCCGAAGTGATTGGGACACTGGCAAGTGACCATCCCACGCTGACCAAACAGGACCTGAGCCTGCGCAGCTATTTTGCCAAAGACGCGCGCCCTTCGGCAGCAGGACGGCTGGATTTCATCAAATCGGCACAAGAAGTTGCGACAATGGTCCGTGCGCTGGATCACGGCGAATACTGGAACCCGCTGAGTTGCGCCAAGCTGGAACGCGGCGGTCGCATCTGGCTGGTTGGCAAGGCTGACGTGGCTGAGGCCGATGCCATCGAAACCCCCGGCACCATCCTGTCGCGCACCGAAGACAGCCTGACCATCGCCACCGCTGACGGCGCGGTCGCGCTGAGTGGATTCCGCGATTGCTTTGGTGCGACCGTTTCGGCTGATACGGTCACGAATGGCAGCAAAGCCCTAGCGTCTCCCTCGGTTGAAGAGGCTGAAGCGTTGAGCAAAGAGCTGACCTCGACGCTCGCCTCGGAGCCCGCGTGGCGGGCCGATCTGGAGCAGCTCAGCCATCCCGACATTCCGATGATCGACGCCTCCGCCGCGTCAGGCGCGCCGCGAATGCAAACGCTGCACGTCCCCGCAGGCGTGACCGAAGCGCAGATCAACGGCGCGCTGGCCGCGTTGTTCTGCCGTCTGGCCGACAGCGATACGCTCGATCTGGCGCAACAGATGCCGGGCGACAGCACCCATCTGTCGCCTTGGGTTCCGGTGCGGTTCAGCACGGGCAGCAGCTTTGCCGCCTCTTGCGCCAAATTCGATGCCGAGCGCGCCAACGCTCAGGTGCGCGGGCCGTTTGCCTGTGATCTGCCCGCCCGTGTCCCGGCACCGGTTCAGACGCCGCAGATCGGCATCACCAACTCCGTCGCTTCGGGGCTGGTTCCCGGGACCAGTCTGACTCTGACACAAAACGGAGATCAGGTGATCCTGATCGCCGACGGTGGTCAAGTGAACGAGACCTCGCAACGCCTGTTCTCGGCCCGTCTGGAAAGCTTACTAGCCGCGCTGGCCGAACCTGGCATGGCCGAGCGCCCCGTCGCCGACCTGCCCATTCTGCCCGATCCCGAGCGGCAGCAGATCGTTCTGGACTGGAACGCGACCGCAACCGACTACGACCAGACCTCATGCGTGCATCATTTGTTCGAGGCGCAGGCCACGCGCACCCCTGACGCCGAAGCGCTGGTTTTTGAGAACACGGTCTACAGCTATGCCGATCTGAACGCCGCCGCGAACCGCGTGGCGCATGTGTTGCGAGATATGGGGGTCAAACCCGGAGTTCTGGTTGGCGTGCATACACGCCGCTCCCCCGCTCTGCTGATCGGCGCGCTGGCTGTCCTGAAAGCGGGCGGGGCTTACGTTCCCGTCGACCCGACCTATCCAGCGGATCGCGTCGCACTTTATCTGGAAGACAGCGGAGCGGCCGTTGTCGTCACCGATTCAAGCCTTGCCGGTAATCTGCCCCCGCATAGCGCTCAGGTTCTGGAACTGGACAGCGATCCCCGCATTGCCGCCGCCGGGGTTGAGAATATCGACAGCGGCGTCAGCGCTGATGATCTCGCCTATCTGATCTATACGTCCGGTTCGACAGGGCGGCCCAAAGGCGTGATGATCGAACATCGCAATGTGGCGAACTTTTTCACCGGCATGGACGGGCGCATCCGTCATGACCCCCCCGGCGTGTGGCTGGCCGTCACCAGCCTGTCCTTTGATATCTCGGTTCTGGAGCTGTTCTGGACGCTGGCGCGTGGGTTCAAGATCGTTCTCAGCGACGACGAAAACCGCACACTGGTTGCAGGCGACGCGGATTATTCCAAGGCCATCACGGGCCGCGGGATGGAGTTTAGCCTGTTCTATTGGGGCAATGATGACGGCGTCGGGCGCGACAAGTACAAACTGCTGCTAGAAGGCGCGCAGTTTGCCGATCAGAACGGTTTCTGCGCTGTCTGGACGCCCGAGCGCCATTTCCACGCTTTCGGTGGCCCCTACCCCAACCCGTCCGTGACCGGTGCCGCCGTGGCTGCCGTCACGCAGAATATCAGTGTGCGCGCAGGCAGCTGCGTGGCACCCCTGCACCACACCGCCCGGATTGCCGAAGAATGGGCCGTGATCGATAACCTGACCAACGGGCGCGCCGGGCTTGCCATTGCGTCGGGCTGGCAGCCCGATGATTTCGTCCTGCGTCCCGAAAACACTCCGCCCAACAACAAGCCTGCGATGTTGGAATCCATCGCCACCCTGCGCCAGCTTTGGGCCGGGGAAACGGTCGAGTTCCCTACCAAGTCCGGCGACATGCACGGCGTCGTCACCCAACCGCGCCCGGTGTCGAAGATCCTTCCGATCTGGGTCACCACAGCGGGCAACCCCGATACGTGGCGCGAGGCAGGCGCCATTGGCGCCAATGTTCTGACCCACCTTCTGGGCCAAAGCATCGAAGAGGTGTCGGAGAAGATCGGCATCTACCATGAGGCGCTGCGCGAGGCCGGGTACGACCCGAAAGACTTCAAAGTCACCCTGATGCTGCACACGTTCGTCGGCGAAGACCGCGAAGCGGTGCGAGAGGTCGCGCGCGAGCCGATGAAGGATTACCTGCGCGCAGCTGCTGGCCTGATCAAACAATACGCGTGGGCTTTCCCTGCGTTCAAGAAACCCAAAGGGGTAACCAACCCGTTCCAACTGGACCTTGGCAGCCTCTCCGAGGATGAGCTGGAAGGCATTCTGGACTTCGCCTTCCAGCGCTATTTCGAAGATTCCGGCCTGTTCGGCACGATTGAGGATTGTTTGCAACGGGTCGAGGAATTCAAGCGCATCGGCGTCGATGAGATCACATGCCTGATCGACTATGGCATCCCAGTCCCTCAAGTGCTGGACGGTTTGCGCCCACTGGCCGAGGTCCTGCGGCTGGCAAATCTGGAAACCGCGCTGGACGATAACGACTATTCCATCGCTGCGCAAATCATCCGCCATAAGGTCACGCATATGCAATGCACCCCCTCGATGGCGCAGATGCTGGTAATGAATGACGAGGCGCGCTATGCGCTGGGTCAGTTGAAACATATGATGGTCGGCGGTGAAGCCTTGCCCGGCGCGTTGGTGTCAGAGCTGAACAAGATCACGCAGGCGCAGATACAGAACATGTATGGCCCGACCGAAACCACCATATGGTCCACCACCGAAATGGCAGAACCTGTTGCCGGTGTGGTCAATGTCGGTACCCCGATTGCGAACACTCAGGTTTACGTTCTGAACGACGCCATGGACCCGGTTCCGATCGGCTCGGCCGGAGAGCTTTACATCGGTGGTGCCGGTGTTGCGCGTGGTTATTGGCAGCGCGAAGATTTGACGGCCGAACGGTTCGTGCCGGACCCATTCTCGGGCCTGCCCGGCGAGCGGCTCTATCGCACGGGCGATCTGGTTCGCTGGCGCGCCGATGGCAAATTGGACTTCCTGGGCCGTGCCGACCATCAGGTCAAGCTGCGCGGCTATCGCATCGAACTGGGCGAAATCGAAAGCTTGCTGGACGCCTGCCCGGGCATTCGCCAAACGGTCGTCATCGCCCGCGAAGATACGCCTTCGGTGGTTCAACTGGTCGCTTATCTGATCACCGATGCACCCATTGTGGAAACGGCGTTGAAAGAAGCACTTTCTGCGCAACTGCCGGATTTCATGGTCCCGGCGCATTTTGTGACGCTGGAGCAGTTCCCGCTAACGCCGAACAAGAAGATCGACCGCAAGGCCCTTCCCGCCCCGGCGCCACGACGGGTCAGCAGCCCCGTGGGCGCGGCTCAGCCCGCAGCAAGTGGCAGCAATCAGCAAAAAATCGCTGCGATCTGGGAACGTATTCTGGGCGTCACCGGTGTGACCGGGCGGGACAGCTTCTTTGATCTGGGCGGGCACTCGTTGCTGGCGGTTCAGGCGCATCGCGAGATCCGAACCGAGCTGGACGTGCCATCGCTCAGCATTACCGACATCTTCCGCTGCCCCACCCTATCCGCGCTTGCTGACGTCGTGGATCAGAAAACCGAAGGCACCGCCCCGGCAGAAAATGCGGAAGAGGTTGCCGCGGCCAAGGCAGAACGCGCTGCTGAGCGCAGCGATGCGATGGCCCGTCGTCGACAGATGCGATCCCGGCGCCAAACATCGGTATGATCGACCCGGATGCGATCATCGCCCCCCTGCGCCGGATTCTCGGTGCAGGTGTGGGGATCGCTGTCACCGACCCAGCCGTCTCAATCGGGCAGCTGTTGCCGGAGGAAGAACCCACAATCGCCCGCGCCGTAAAGGCCCGTCGAGTTGAGTTCACTGCCGGGCGCGTGGCAGCCCGGCAAGCCCTGGATCAGATCGGCCAACCTGCCGTGGCCATCCCCAGCGCACCTGACCGCAGCCCGATCTGGCCGCCGGGCATTATCGGTTCAATCACCCATTGCGCCGATCTTTGCATCGCCCTCGTCACCCGACCTCAGATTGCGCAGGGTATCGGCGTGGATGTCGAACCCAACACCCCTCTGGATCGTGAGATGCTCGATATCATCTGTACGCCCGCCGAACTATCTTGGCTGGCAGCTCAGCCAGCGGTCGAACAGAACCTGCGCGGCATAGAGATATTCTGCGCCAAAGAAAGTGCCTATAAGGCGGTCTATCCGTTGATGGGCAAAGTTCTTGCGTTTACCGATATGCGGCTCACCTTCGACCCCGACGGCACGCATTTTACCGCCATGATACCTGGCGCACCCGTCATCGAGGGCTCATTGATACGCCTGCCGCAGCACATCATCTGTGTATCGAAGGTGCCACCCGTGATCTAGGCGGGACGGGTTCAGCGATAATGATGCCCTGCCTGCAATGGTCCGCAATCTGCAGCGATCCCTAAATTCAACGGCGCCTACGCCTGCGGAAACGTCAGCGACGCTTCGCGACGAAATCGAGACCGATGTCCAGGCAAGGCGCGCTATGAGTGATCCAACCCATTGAAATAAGATCGACCCCGGTTTCCGCCACGGCCCGCACGCTGTCAGGGGTGATCCCACCCGAGGCTTCGGCGATGGCTCGCCCGTCGATCATCTCCACCGCACTGCGCAGGGTTGCCGGATTCATGTTGTCGAGAAGCACCGCATCGGCACCGATCTCCAGCACTTGGGCCAGTTGCTCCAGCGTATCGACCTCGATCTCGATCTTGACCATATGGCCCACCGTATGCCTCGCTCTGGTCAGGGCCGGGCCAACGCCCCCGGCAATGGCGATGTGATTGTCCTTGATCAGCACTGCGTCACTCAGGGAGTAGCGGTGGTTCATGCCACCGCCTGCACGCACCGCATATTTTTCAAGCGCGCGCAGACCGGGGGTGGTCTTGCGGGTGCAGGCGATGGCGGCATGTGTACCTTCGATGCGGTGCACCAGATCGGCGGTTACGCTGGCGATACCCGACAGGTGTCCCATGAAGTTGAGTGCGGTGCGCTCGGCGATCAGAAGGCTGCGCGATGGACCTTCGAACGTGGCGATGATCGTGCCCGGCGCGACGGGGTCGCCGTCCTCGACATGGCGGGTCATTGTGATAGCCGGATCAACCAGTGAGCAGGCAAGCTCTGCGCAATCCAATCCGGCAATGCATCCGGATTGCCGCACCCGGGCCACAACCTCCGAGAAATGATCATCCGGAATAACAGCGGTCGAAGTGAAATCACCAGCCAGGCCCAGATCCTCATCCAGCGCGCGGCGGATCATTGGTTCAAGCATCAGCCGGGGCAACGGTGCAAGGGGCATGTGGGTCATGGTTCAGGCAGTCCTTGGCAAGGGGTGTTCGCTGACCGAGTTGGCACGGGCCAAAACCTCGGTCAATGTCATCAAGTTTGATTGCGCTGCAGTTGCTGGTTCGGGGAAATCACTGCGATAATGCCCGCCGCGCGATTCACAGCGTCGTTCGGCGAAAACCGCAATTGAAAGCGCGACGAGAGCTGCATCAGAGGCGCGTCCGCCCGCATGAACCAGCGGCAACAAGTCCGAGATGGCACGACGCAGCCCCACCCCGTTACGGATCACGCCCAGATGTTGCGAAGCCAGAGGCTGCACCGAGTTGAGATCTGTCCTAGGCAACCTCTCAGGTTCGGGCGCAGTCAGAAGGATTTGCATCTCTCGCCCGACAATGCTGCGCGCAGCGCGACGCCCCATCACCACCGCCTCCAGCAGTGAGTTGCTGGCGAGGCGATTGGCACCATGCAAGCCCGTGGCCGCGCATTCGCCAATAGCCCAGAGGCCCGGCAGCGTACTGCACCCGCCCTCGTCGACAGCAATACCGCCCATATGGTAGTGCGCTGCCGGTCGTATCGGGATCGGTTCGCGCACGGGGTCTATACCATGGGCGGCGCACAGGGCGTGAATGCTGGGGAAACGCTGTGCAAAACCAGAGCCAAGCGTTGCACGCGCATCGAGAAACGCCTTTCCACCTTCCGAAATCACCCGATGCACGGCACGGGCAACCACGTCACGTGGGGCCAGTTCCGCATCCGGAGTATGCGCCATGAAGCGCGTGCCAGTCTGGTCGATCAGTGTGGCACCCTCACCTCGCACGGCTTCGCTGATCAAAGCCAAGGGTGTTCGCACGCTATCGAGTGCAGTGGGGTGAAACTGCACGAATTCCATATCCCGCAAAGCCGCTCCCGCACGTGCGGCCATCACGACGCCCTGACCGATATTGCCCGAAGGGTTGGTGCTGGCGTCAAACAGACCGCCACAGCCACCAGTTGCCATGATGACCTGAGCGGTGCGCAGAACCTCGGCATGATCACCATTTTGCAGATGAATGCCGCTGACGCGCCCGTCGGTTGTCATCAACCGCCGGACCTCGACACCGGTCAGGCAGGTGATCGACGGAGATCGTCGCACGGCACGCGTCAGGGCTGACGTGATTTCGGCTCCGGTGCGGTCGCCGCCAACATGCAGGATGCGGCGGCGCGAATGTGCTGCCTCTCGCCCAAATGCAAAGGCGCCGTCTGCGGCTCTGTCGAAGCGAACGCCATGGTTCTCCAATACGGCGATCGCCTCCCTCGCTTCCGACAGGATGCCGGAGACGACAGTTTGGTCACATAGACCGTCCCCGGCTCGCAAGGTATCGGACAGGTGTAATGCAGGATCGTCGTCCGACGCCAAGGCGGCAGCAATCCCCCCTTGCGCCCAAGCGCTGCTACATTCCTGCCCCAACCCATCGCGGGTGATCAGCACCACCGGTTGCGGTGCCAATTCCAGCGCGGCCATCAGCCCGGCGATGCCGCCACCGACGATGGCGGTTCGGCCATGAAGCCCTTCCAGCCGGATCATTTCACCGCCAGCATCCGTTCTACCGAGCGGCGCGCATCATTGGCGATTGCCGGATCAACGGTGACCTCGTGACGCCCAAACTCCAGCGCCTCGCGGATGTTGCGCAGGCTGATGCGCTTCATATGCGGGCACAGGTTGCAGGGACGCACAAACTCCACATCCGGGTGGTTCAGCGCCACATTGTCACTCATGGAGCATTCGGTCAGCAGACAAACCCGCGCCGGTTTCTTGTCGCCGACGAAATCCGACATTACCGCGGTAGAGCCCGAGAAATCCGCCTCGGCCACCACATCGGGCGGACATTCGGGATGGGCCAATACGGTGACGCCTGGCCACGCCTCGCGCATCGTGCGTACGTCTTCCGGGGTGAACAACTCGTGCACTTCGCAATGTCCGTGCCAGGCGATCAGTTCTACATCGGTTTCTTTGGCGACGTTTCTGGCAAGATATTCGTCCGGTATCATCAGCACGCGCGGCACCCCGAGGGATTCCACCACTTTCACCGCATTGCCCGAAGTACAGCAGATATCCGATGCTGCCTTCACAGCTGCCGACGTGTTGACATAGGTGATCACGGGCACACCGGGATGAGCTTCACGCAACAGGGCAATATCCTCGGGCGTGATCGAATCCGCCAATGAACAACCCGCACCCGTATCCGGGATCAGCACCGTTTTTTCAGGGTTTAGTAACTTGGCGGTTTCAGCCATGAAATGCACGCCCGCCAGCACGATAACATCGGCGTCGACCTCGACGGCTTCGCGCGCAAGGGCAAGGCTATCGCCTACGATATCAGCCACACCGTGGAAGATTTCCGGTGTTTGGTAGTTGTGGGCGAGGATAACCGCATTCTTCTCGCGCTTGAGTTCGAGGATGGCTTCCAGATCCTCTTCAAACAGCATCCATTCAGGTGGCGGAATGATCTGCTTGACCCGGTCATATAGCTCCGGAAGATGGAAATCTTTCATTGGCTTCTCCATTTATACTCGATTCGAGTACATCGAAGCTGTGATTATTCTCGATTCGAGATTATGTCAAGCAAGGCTCACGACCTTGAGAGCGGTAACCTTGCTGCTGATAACATACGAGCTTCGAGAATAGCTGGCCGATAGCGGAACAGACGCGCCGGTCGCCCGCCGGTACCGCTGGACATTTCACCGGTCTCTTCAACCAGCTCCTGCTGGTCGATCTGGCGGCGAAAATTCGGTTTGTGCAGGTGCAGACCTGACAGCGCTTCGACCGTGCGTTGCAGCTGCAACAATGTGAAGCTCTCAGGCATGAGCTCGAACACGACCGGAGAATACTTGATCTTGGCCCGCAGGCGCGAGATGCCGGTGGCGAGGATGCGACGGTTGTCGCCTGCCATGGGACGACCGAACTCTGCACCATCGACCAATCCGGCCTCGTACATCAATTCGTAACGCTGCAACGCCAGTTCTTCGTTCCAGGTCTTGCCATTAAGACCAAAAAGATAATCGACGCGCTGTATCAGCAATGGATCACTGCCCGCCCATTCGGTCAGACGCCGGGTGATATGCGGCAATACCTCGGGACTGCGATCACGGTGATCCTCCCAGGGGAAATACTGATACCAACTACGCCAGGCCGGACGTCCCGCACCGGCGGCGTCCTGCTCTCGCACCAAACCGAGATAGCTGATCGATATGCGCTGCGAAACATCGGCAGTGTCAGAACGCGGATCACGGTCCTTGTCGGCAAAAGTGTAGAGTTGTTCAAGATAGCCCACCGGATGACCAGTCTGCGCCTCAATCCAGGCGCGCAAACCACTCTGAAGGCTGCGATGCGAAGACTCGAAGGGACCAGACGGCAGCGCCTCGCCACCGCGCAACGTCATGACGCGTGGCTGATTGTCAGTCACGGCGGTCAGGATGGCGATCAGTTCTGCTGGGGCTAGTCCGCTGGGCAAGAAGATACCTGTATGTTGAATATCGCTGGGCGCTGGTCTTAAGATTACTTTCTAGCTTGTATCTCAAGCCTTTGCTTGCGGAAATGCCAAAGCGGATCGGCCTCTTTGTTTGAAGCGTGTTTAACGGGTTTTGTTGATCGTTTTCCACAAACCCTGAGCAGGTTTTTTTCTACAATGCGCGATGATCACCGAAGTAGATTCGTAGCTGCAGCACCAACCAAACCTAAGCCCTCAGATTCGATTGCTTATAAATGCCTACCGAAACGACCGAGGCTGTTTACGATCTGGCTGTATGCGAAATACCGGTACACAACGCCATCGGATCAGCAAAGCAGTCAGCCCCCAATTCAGCGATTTCGCAATCCAATTACGATTACCACTAAAGGTGCTTCTATTCCCTTTTCGGCAACGTGAATTCTTTGGAATTGCAATAAGTTGGCAAAGTCATCGCAAACGGCCCTTTCCAACGAAAGCCTGCTCCGGCATTAAATAAAAAACATACATGACTGTTTTTTATTTGACCAAGACGTGTACGCCGCCCTAACGTAAATCAACCTCGACCCCGAGGATGATTCGAAAGCCTATGACCCAAAGCAAACAACAACAGAAGAGTGAAGAGATGCGCGCCAGATTGCGGCGCGCAACATTGCTGACGTTGATGGAAAAAGGTTTCCGCAACGCAGGAACTCCCGAGATCTGCCGCCAGGCCGGCGTATCCCGTGGGGCGATGTTTCATCACTATCCCAACCGTAACGCCCTGCTGCTCGATGCAGCGATCGACCTATGGCAAAAAGTGCCTGAACGCCTGCGCGGGCTGGTCGCCGAATTCAAGGATGGCGCATTTGATGTCGATGCCTTTGTCGATGGCGCTTGGGAAAACATGTTTGCCGATGACGTCGTGCTCCCCTCTTTGGAACTGACATTGGCCGCGCGAAATGATGCAGAACTGGCCGAACCCGTGGCCAAGGGATTGCGGGATCTGTTCAACAGCTACTACGCCATCTTGCACGAAACCTTCGCCGCTCAAGGCTGGGAAGAAGAGGCTATTCGCGATTGTATCAACCTAGTGCTCTGTGCCCTGCGCGGCCTCAAAGTACAATCACTGGTCTATCACAGCCCACAATTCGAAACCGAGATGATGGCGTCGCTCAAGAACGCTTTCAGACACGCGATCCAGGCCATGGCCGAGGATAAGAGCTAGAGAAAACAGGAGAAAAATGGCGACAATTCGGAACGTGCTGCTGGTCATTGCTGACCAGTGGCGTGGGGATACTATTGCCGCATGGGGGCATCCGGATGTGAAAACGCCGCATCTGGACGCTTTCGCAGCCGAGGCGATGTCGTTCCGTCGGCATCACGCGCAGGCCGCACCCTGCGGGCCGTCGCGGGCCTCCCTGCTGACGGGCTTATATCTGATGAACCACCGGCAGGTCAGCAATGAAACTCCGCTGCCTGCCAGCGTTCCAACCCTTGCACATCTTGTGGCAGAAAGCGACCGCACGCCGGTTCTGTTCGGCTACACCGATACGCCCAACGATCCTGAGAACGCCGCGCAATTGCAGCCTTGGGTCTGCCCCGGCTTCGAAACTCGCGCCGGTTTCTTCTACCACGACGGTTTTGCCGCGTGGCGCGATTGGCTGCAGGAGCACGGTGTCGAGATCGAACAGGACGACGATCCCGAAAGCGTCTTTCTGCCCAGGGGCGGCTATGACCCCGCGCAGCCGGACGCACCCTGCCAATACCCGGCGAAATTCAGCGACACAGCCTTCATGTTTGGCGCAGCGCGGGAATACATCACCGAGATGGGCACGCAACCGTGGTTCGTGAACCTCAACTGCCTGCGTCCGCACCCGCCGATGGTTGCGCCCGAACCATTCAATCGTTTGTTCGAACCCGCGAACTTGACGACTCCGGCACGACTCCATGCCCCCGCGCAAGTGGCCGAAAGCCACCCGTTTCTGGCCGCATCTCTTGCTGCCTACGGGGCCAAGCGCTATTTCCGCACCGACCTCACATCCGATCAGGTGACCGACGACCACGACCGTAAGATGCGTGCCGCCTATTACGGGAACATGGCCGAGGTGGATGAGAAATTCGGCACGCTGATCGCCGATCTCAAGGCCAGTGGGCAGTATGACGAAACGCTGATCATCTTCACCTCGGACCATGCTGACCAGTTGGGCGAAAACTGGATTTATGGGCGGCGCGGGCCGTTCCCTGGCCTGTTCCATGTGCCGCTGATGATCCGAGATCCGCGCCATCCGGCCAGCCACGGCACCGAGAGCGACGCATTCACCGAAACCATCGACATCCTGCCTACCATCGCTGATGCGATCGGCCAGCCCGCGCCGCAATGCGACGGGCGTTCCCTGACCCCGTTCCTGCAGGGCAAACCGCCCAAGAACTGGCGCTGGCATACGGTGTGGGAGACCGATTTCCGCGAGCTCCGCTTGAACCCTGATCTGAAGCGCTTGCTGCCGGATCACGTGGACGACTGCTGTTTCACCGCGCTGATGTCGCGGGATTGGCTTTACATCCATTTCCCGGCGCAACCCGCGCTGCTCTACGACCTGAATGCGGACCCGCATTGCCACGACAATCTGGCCCAAGACCCGACGCATGCCGCGCAGCTGGCCGCCTGCGCACAGGCGCTGCTGAGCCACCGCATCAAACACACACCCAAGCAATTGTCGGATTACTGGTTGACCTACGCGACCGACGGCAAGGCGCAGAAAACCTGGAACACGGGAGGAGACGCGTGCTGAAGATTTCAGGCCTGACAAAGAAATTCGGGGCCTTTCAGGCGCTGAACGTCGGGCAAATTGACATACCCACGGGACAGGTGACCGGGATTGTCGGCCCCAACGGGGCGGGCAAGACCACCCTGTTCAACACCATCGGCGGCGCTTTTCGCCCTGACGCGGGCAAGGTGGTGCTGGACGGCACCGACATCACCGGCCTTCCGCCGCACAAGCTGGCCGAACAGGGGCTGGTGCGTACCTTTCAGATCAGCCGCGATCTGGGCGCGCTGACCATTCTGGAAAACCTGCTGCTGGCACGCCCTGGACAACTGGGCGAAGGCATCGCCGCCTCGCTGTTTTCCCGCGCCCGCATCCGCGCCGAGGAAGAGAAAGCCATCGAACACGCCCGCGCCCTGCTGGAGCGGGTCGATCTGTGGCGACTGGCTGATCAGTCGGCGGCGAACCTGTCTGGCGGTCAGAAAAAGCTGCTGGAAGTGCTGCGCGCCATGATGCTGTCGCCCAAGGTCATCCTGCTGGACGAACCCGCCGCCGGTGTCGCGCCGACGATGGAGGGCGTGTTGGCCGACTTCATCCTGTCGCTCAAGGCCGAGGGCGTCACGTTTGCCATCGTCGAGCACGACATGGAGATGATCGAACGTCTGTGCGACAGCGTCTACGTGATGACCGAAGGGCGCGAGATGATGCACGGCTCGTTCGCGCAGGTCACCACCGACCCACGCGTTCTGGAAGCCTATCTGGGGAGCATGGTGTGATGAGCAATCCGATCCTGACAGTCGATGCCCTGCGCGCCGGTTACGGCAGCGGCGGCGATATCATCAAGGGTGCGGGGTTCACCGTGTCCGAGGGTGCGATCTCGACCATCGTGGGGCCAAACGGGGCGGGCAAGTCGACGCTGATCAAATCGCTGGTCGGCCTGCTGACACCGCGCGGCGGGACCATCACGCTGAACGGGGCCGATGTGACACGGCTGAACGCGCCCTCCAAGGCGCGCGCCGGGTTGGGATATGTGCCACAGGAACACAACGTGTTCCGCAACATGTCCATCGGTGAGAACATGACGCTGGCCTATGAGTTCATCGCCAAGAACACCAAGGGCCTGAAAGCCGCGCGCGAGCGGGTGTTCGACATCTTTCCCGACCTTGCCCACCGCGAGGGCGACATGGCCGGTAACCTGTCTGGCGGGCAGCGGCAGATGCTGGCCTTCGGTTGCGCGCTGATGCCCGACCCCTCGATGCTGTTGTTGGATGAACCCAGCGCGGGCCTCAGCCCGAAATACGTGGCCGAAATGTTTCAGGCCGTAAAGGCCGTGAACGATGCGGGCGTGTCGATCCTGATGATCGAACAGAATGTGAAAGAGGCGATGGTGATCTCGGAAACCGCTATCGTGCTTGTGTCGGGTCAGGTCCGGGCGCAGATGCCCGCCCCCGATTTCCTCAACCATCCGGATATCCACGCGCTCTATATGGGTACGGCGGATGCCGCAGCGGCGGAGACCGTCTGATGTTGCATATCCTGCTGAACGGCGTGGTCTCGGGGCTTTTGGTGGCCCTGCCCGCCATCGCGCTATCGCTGACCTACGGCGTGCTGAACTTTCCCAATTTCGCCATCGGCTCGATGATCACAATGGGCGCTTACATCGCCTTGTTCTTCAACGTCGATATCGGCGCGCCGCTGCTGCTGGCCGCCGGGCTGGGGGCGGTCGGGCTGGCCTCGGTCGCGCTGCTGACGGATCGGCTGGTCTATAAACCGCTGCGCAATTCGGACCACGTGACGCTGTTGGTGGCGTCGATGGGGGTCTATTTCGTGCTGGAGAATGTGGTGCGGTTCCTGTGGGGGTCGGACATTCGCGGCTATGACATCGCCGTGGCGCGCCCGCATCGCTGGATGGGGATGCGCGTCAATAACGAACAGATCACCATCGTCATCGTCGCGCTTCTGGCCATGGTCGCGGTGTGGTTCATTCTGATGCGCACCCCGCTGGGCCGCGCCATGCGAGCCGTATCGGACAACCCTGATCTGGCGGGCGTGCGGGGCATCAATCGCAACTACGTCATCGCGGCGGTCTGGGCGATCTCGGGTGTGCTGGCGGGCTTTGCCGGAGTGCTGGTGGGTATGGACGGCGTGGTCGATCCGCTGATGGGCTGGAACTACATCCTGCCGGTCTTTGCCGCGGTCATTCTGGGCGGCATCGGCAATCCGCTGGGGGCCGTCGTCGGCGCGCTGCTGATCGGTGTAGCCGAAGAGCTGTCGACCCTGATCCTGCCTACCACCTACCGTCAGGCCGTGGCCTTCATGATTATCGTCCTGGTGCTGTTGCTGCGCCCGCATGGACTGTTTGGCAAAGCGAGGATCAGCAGATGATCGGCTATCTCACCGCAATTCTTATCTTCGTTATCATCTCGGCCCTGATCGGGCTGGCGCTGAACCTGCAATGGGGTCAGGCCGGGATGGTCAATTTCGGCATCTTCGGCTTCTTCGCTGTTGCCGCCTATGTCGCGGGTCTGTCGGCGCTGGCCGGGGTGCCCGCGCTGATCGCCGCCGGGCTGGCGGTGATCGTGACCGTAATCCTGTCGGCGCTGGTGGCGTTGGTCTCGGCCCGATTGCGCGAGGATTATCTGGCCATCGCCACGCTGGCCTTTGCCGAGGCCGTCCGCCTGTTCCTGCTGAACGAGACCTGGCTGACCGGTGGTGCCAACGGCTTGCCCGGCATCCCCCGACCGCTGTCCGGCGTTGCCTCGGGCCTGAATTACGAACTGATGTTCCTAGCCATTTCAGTCGCGGTCTTTGCCTTGTGCTTTGTCTTCGCGCAACTGCTGACTGTCTCACCCTTCGGGCGTGTCCTGCGGGCGCTGCGCGAGGATGATCTGGTCGCCGCGACGCTGGGCAAGACAACGCTGTCCTTCCGCGTTCGGGCCTTTGCCGCGGGCGGTGCGATCATCGGCGCGGCGGGCAGCCTGCACAGCTTTTACTTCAGCTATATCGACCCCACGCAGTTCGGCGCGTTCGTCACCGCCTATGCCTTTATGGCTGTGATTGCGGGCGGGCGCGGGTCAAACACCGGCCTGATGATCGGCGCGGTATCGGTGATGGTGCTGCTGGAAGGCACCCGTTTCCTGAAAGACCTCATGCCGTTTCTGGACGCAGGACAGGCCGCATCACTGCGCCTGATCCTGATCGGCGTGGGCCTCATCCTTCTTTTGATCTACCGCCCGCAGGGTTTCATGCGTGAATACCGCCTGCAGGCGAAAGACGGAGAACTGTCATGAGCCGGATTTCTCCCCTCTCGGCTGACACCCTTTCGGATGAGGCCCGCACCGTCTTTGACGAGATGGGCCGCTACGGTCCATTCGGCAATCTGGTCGGCGCGATGGCGCACCGTCCGGTGATCCTGAAACACCTGTTCGGTATGTTGCTGGACCTGCGGGACGAGGCGGTGCTGCCCCGCCGCGCGCTGGAACTGGCGCTGGTGACCGTGTCAAAGCTGAACGAATGCACCTATTGCATCTCGCACCACGCGCCGATGCTAGAGGTCTCGGGCCTCAGCGCCGAAGGCATCGCCCGATTGCCGGATGTGGTCGATCACCCCGAACTGGACGCAGTGGACAAGATGGTGGTGCGCTATGCCATGGCCGTCACCACCCGCGCCAACCGGATGCGGGATGCCGAGGTCACCGACCTGCGCGTCCATTTCACCGATGCGCAGATCGTCGAACTGACCTGGCGCATCGCGCTGTGCGGCGCGTTCAACCGTTTCAACGACGCATTGCAACTGACGCTGGAACCGGGGGTCGAGGAGGTCCCCGCCAGCACATGACCACTCAGAGGAGGACAGAGTGATGACAAAACTGATCATGAACCGCAGGCGGTTTCTGGGCACAACAGCGGCAGGACTTGCCGCCACGACCCTGCCGCTGCCCGCGCTGGCGCAGAACGCGCCGGTAAAGATCGGCATGATCTCGCCCCTGACCGGCGGCGGGGCATCTTACGGCCCCAACATCGTCAAGGCGGCGCAGGTCGTTGCAGGCCAGATCAACGACGCGGGCGGCATTCTGGATGGCCGCCAGATCGAGATCATCGCCGAAGACAGCGAAACCAACCCTACCGCCGCCGTGCGCGCCGCGCGCAAGCTGCTGGACGTGGATCAGGTCAGCGCCATTGTTGGCATGTGGGGCTCGGGTCCGACGCTGGCGGTCAAACCGCTGGCCATCGAAAAAGGTGTCTCGGTCAGCTGCCTGGGCGCGGCGGATGCGATCACCGAAGGTGATCATGGCGGTCTGATCTGGCGCTTTCAGGCCACAGGCCGCGAGTGGGGTGTGCCCCCGGCCAAGGCGATGCTGGCGGCGGGCTACAAGAAGGTCGGCATTCTGGCGGTGCAGACGGCGTTCACCCAGTCAATGATCGGCCCCTTCGTGGAAACCATCGAAGCAGGTGGTGGCGAAGTGGTGGTACAGGCCGAGGTCAAACCCGATCAGCCCAGCTTCCGCGCCGAGGTCGACAAGGTTATGAGCGAAGATGTCACCGCCGTCTTCCTGCCTGCCTATGTCACCCAGTTTACCTCGATCGCCAAGGAATGGTTCCGAGGTGGATACGAGGCCGAACTATACACCCTAACCATCGCCGCCAGCGCCGGTGTGAACGGCGGCGGTAAGTTCATTGAAGCCGTCGGCGCAGAAGTAGGCGAAGGCATCAACCACCTTCAAGCCACCAATGACAGCTCGTCGGCGGCCTACAAAGAATTCGAGGGCCTGATGGGCGTCGAACCCGGTACCTTCCTGCCCTTCTCGGCCCTGTGCGCGGATTCGATGGCCGTTCACGTGGCAGCGATGGAAAAGGCGGGCACGCCGGATGCCACGGTTTACACCAAGGAAATCCTGAGCATCACAAATGGCGGTGGGTCAGATGTCGGCGGTGCTGTTCCCCTGCTCGAAGCTGTTCGTGCAGGCACGGCAGTAAATTACACAGGTTACGGCATGGATGTCGCCTTCCACCCAGACGGCAACCTGAAAGACCGGCCCTTCGCACATTTCGTCATCAAAGGCGGCAAAGACGTTGAGCTCGGCACAATCTGATTTGCAATTACTGCTTGGTAGCATCTAGCCCTGTGGCATCCCTACAAACGGGGTGCCCGACCAAACCATACAAAATAGAACTTGGCCATACCGTACATGGATAATGTCACGAGTCTGCGATCCGGAATCGCGGGCATTTGTGACGCGCTCACGCTGATCAAACACGGCGACACTATCAATTTAGCGGATAACTACGCCTGATCCTCTCGCAGCAAGCATAGGCTTAGTTTGTATTCCCAATACCCACTAAGACCAATACCTTCAAGAAGCGAGGAACCGCGACAGTGGAAATCTGAACGTGTCCTCATGGCATTTCAGCGCGTTAAGCACTGCGGACCCGGTGAAATCACGCGTATCGTATTGGCAAACGCTGACCAAGGGATGACGATGCCCGATCTCGTGATTGAATTGTCGCTCGTAAGCAAACAACTCCTCATGGCTCATGCCCAGATCCAGACACCAGCTCATGTCGCCCAGCAACCTAAAGCTGCGCCATCCGGCGCGGGTGGCCGTAAAGATGCTGCGCTCGATAAAGCGACACATCTCTTCACCATCAGGCAGACCGCAGCTTTGGACGAGTTGGCCAGTTTCGATCGCATTAGGCAACCCGTCCCACGCCTGACCGATGTGACTCAAAATTTCGGTTCGCACCTTGTCCGTTGCGATTAAAAAGCACGCGTCGCCATTACGCAGACCATCGGCGAGAAACGGCACCGACCATTTCAGCCGCCCCAGATCGTTTTCGTAAAGCGTGCAGATGTGATTGCCGTATTCGATGGCCACACCTTCCAGCAGTACTTCGCTAGGGCGGCCATTCTGAGAGGTTTCGCCATCCGTCGTGACGTTACCGTCAAGGAAGGCCATCAAATCCTCGCGGCGAAAACGGCGCTCTTTCTTGACGCCAATGCGCTGACACACCAAACGTCCTGAATTGGTCCAGCGTCGCAATGACGCTTCGCTGACTTTCAGGATGGCGGCGGCTTCCTTGATGTTCAGAAGCTCTGCGCTTGGATCAGGTTGTATGGCCACGTTCGCTCCTTGTGACATATTTGCGGTATCTGACGCCGGGTTGCTGCAGGGGTGGGTAATTCCCGCAGCTTATTGAACTCACAGATAATTCCCGCGCCAAAACAATTGCTCCCACCTCCACTATATCCAACCGACTATGGTGAGCAAGGTCCATTAGCATTGGTTATACATAGTTATACTTTTATATCTTTTAATGGATTTTGTTGACATATTGCCGCACTCAACGCTAACGTTCAACATCAACAGCTTCCCGATGATGTCACCGCGCTGACCTTCATTCGGCAAACACGTTCGGTATCACAGCCCCGGTCAAACAGGGTGCGCAAAGCCGGACGTCCAACAGAGAGGAAACCCAAGATGACAGACAAAGTCCGGCTTTTGCACCACCCAGCCTCGCAACCCTGCCGAACGGCGCTGCAATTCCTGATCGAAAACAATATTCCGCACGAGGAAGAAGTCGTCGACATCACGACCAACATTAACGAAAGGCAGGAATTCAGGGATGAATACAACCCGACCGGTCAGGTGCCGATCCTGTGTGACGGCGATCTACGGGTCTGGGAAAATGTCGCCATCGGACGCTATCTGAACGAAAAATACGACTGCCCCGATCATTGGTTCGGTGGCAACCTGCTTGAGCGTACGCGGATCAACATGTTCGTACAGTGGTACGCATACACGCTGCGGTTAGGCGGGGGCGCCTTCCACTGGACGATCTTCGCGCCGATGATCTATGGCACTGACAAGGATTTCACCGCCGAGGTACGCAAGGGCAAACACCTGCTGTACGAGGCGATGGATTTGCTGGAAAACTACTGGTTGAAGGATACCGAATATCTGTGCGGCAACCAGATCAGCTATGGCGATCTGGCCGCATTCCATGAATTCGTGTCGCACGAGGCGGGTGGCATCATCCCCGATACCGTTTGGGCCAAGCATCCCAAAACACGCGCCTGGTTCGAGAAGATCTCGGAACGCCCGGCAGCGAAGCAGGTGAGTAAGTGGCAGTATGAAACGATCCGTCAGGTTCTGGGCGGTGAGTTGAAAGTAACGTTCACACGCCGAACCGCGGTTTTGAAAGGCACCGAGGCGCATGGCGGCCACAATACCGGTCTGGTTCACACCGGCGAGAAACGCGATTACATCGCCGAAGTTGAATCAGCGGGCTGATCCACTAGCCCTCTTGGACAGATGGGAATGCCGCCCTGCGAGATCGGGTGGCCTTCCTTCCGCTCCACTGGAACGTGGCCTTTGCGACGCTCCGGTTCAGAAACGAAAGCTCTGATCATGCGTACGCGTGCCGCCGTTGCCGTTCAGGCTGGCAAACCTTTGGAAGTTATGGATGTGAACCTTGAAGGCCCCAAGGCGGGCGAGGTT